>CAZYPN010000001.1:0-83868 GCA_964649085.1 uncultured Burkholderiales bacterium
CATCGGTTGAAGGATTTTCGAACATTCGTACGGGATTTGGAAACACCCTGCTAGTGCACCGTCCGACAAGTTCGTACCTACCTCAAAGGCCATGATTGCTGGAAGGCAAGAATGGATCGAGTACGAATTCGGGGGGATGAGCAAACCTCCTGAAGGAGCGGTCCTTCGCCTGAAACAGCGCCTTACGAAACACGTTCGAGAGAAGTGGCCGGACAAGGTGAAATCTCTGAAGATTCGCGTCCGGGGAGCATTTGTCTATGTAGACGCCGACCTTGCTGGTGTTTCCGAGGACCCTGCTGATGAGGAGTACGTGTTTAGCGTCATACAGGTACTTTCTTCTACAAGAGCCAATTCTGCCTGAGAAATGGCTTGCGACGACTGTCACGAATTGACAAACAGACTCGAGGAACTGGAGCGTCGTCTGGCCGAGACGACCGCCAAGCTGGAGGAGAGTCTTCGCAAAGAAAAGCGGCAGGCAAATCCTTTTGCCAAGGATCAGAAGAAGCCCAAGGAACAGCACAAGAAACCGGGGCGTCCACCTGGCCACGTAGGCTCCTATCGAAAGCCGCCTGATCCTGAGAATGTGGACCAGACAGTGAGCGGCCCATTAGACTTTTGCCCTTGCTGTGGTGGCGAGATTGTCGACGTAAAGTCCCACGAGCACTTCGTCATAGACATCCCACCGGTCACGCCGAAATGGACCAAATACATCAGTCACTCGGGTCACTGCTTCGACTGTGGCAAATGGTGCAGCTCAGAACACCCGGAACTCCCGTCGCTCGCAGTCGGCGCGGCCAACACTTCGCTGGGCAACAACTTCAAGGCTTTCATCGCCCAGTTGAGAGCAGCAGCGCGTAATTCGCAGTCGTCGTCCCGATAACGCTAAACACATACTCTGGCGCTGCAGTCGGGGGTTGAGCTGAAAGCGTTTTCGCAGGCCCATCTTCTTGGGAAGCGTGATTACCAGGTGGCGGTAGTCGACTTCGGGCAACTTCTCGGCCAGCGACTGGGCCAGCACCTCGGCGCGGCGGTTGACACAGGAAGGGCAAACCCTCGTTTTGCAAGAGTAGGGAACCGCCATGTGCAGCCGGCAGTCGGGACAGTGCAACAGCGACAGCCCGTAGCGAGGGTCTCCGCAGCGCACCAGGCGGTCCATGACCCTCTCGGCTTCCCGGGGCAGCGGCCCGTGGCTGTCAGCGAAGCGAGAGTCGTAGGTCTGAAGAAACGGCTCGGCGTGATCGACCAGAATCCGCCAGAGGGGACTCTGGTGGAACTCGCGCTGCCTGTAGAGGGGGGCCAGACCGCAGGAAGGCACCCCTCGGGTTTATTCGGATTCCCTCCGCAGGTGGTGAACTGGCTATGGCCGTTCCAACTTCCTCACACACGGTAGAGGCAAGGAAGCGTGCAAAGGTTTCGGATATGAGTTTGCGGACATACAAGAACGTTATTGCACCTGCTACAACACGCTTACGAAGGGTACCGACCACGATGACTTACAAGCTACACCCCAAAGCTATAGACGCCATCTCAAACTTGTCGGTTGAGGACCGGTATAGGCATTTTCTGGCAAAAGTTGCGGATTGGCGGGAGTGCTACGTAAGCGTAACGGACCGCGGCGTCCTGATGTGGCCTCATCCAGCGTTCGCAGAACGGTTCTTCAAAAAATCTCGAGAACCAGAGCTTATCACTTTGGAAGCGTTGATTCAATGGCTCGACTCCGGGAGCACACGGCATAGCGAAATCTATGTCTTTCCAGTGTCCTTGAACGATGACGGGTACCAGGTGTCCTGGCACCAACTGCAAAGCGACCTTGTGGGTGAGTTAGGAACCCTCGGTGAGGACTGGGGCGAATCGGACGACGACTACTCTGAGCCTGTATTCAAACTGCGCGCGGATATCGAGTTGGAGAGTCAAGCAGGAGCAAAGCGAAACCAACTTTAGATAAGCGATGGCACTCGGCAGAAGGCTCGGCTGACGCCGAGCCTTCTGCCATACGGGGGTCGCCTCACGAAACGGAAAAAATCGTACGCTAAGGATTTGGAAGCTTGCAGCCGAGGCCGGTCGCCGGGCTGGCGGATGGGGTCGCCGAGAGAAGCCGAAAATCCCGAGCGCTCCAGAGGCCAGGACTCGAGAAGGTTGGCGCTCTCAGGCTGCAGGCGGCCTCGGGCTACCAGCGATTTCAGGATGGAGTGGCGCAACTGCCCGAGCAGGGAGGTCTGGTCCCAATGCCCCAGCGCATAGTAGCTGCCGTCGGGGAACCAGGTACCTCGGTGATGAGAATGTGGCAATGGACGTGGGTCTTGAGACCGGCGCTTACCTTGCGGCGCTCGAAATGGGGTAGTGGTTGCCCCAGGCGTCGACGAAATAGTAGTTGCGGTGAGCGTCCACGAAGTAATTCCCCTGGGGCGTCTGATAGTAGCCCGGTTGTAAGTTATAAGGCAGCTGCTGGGGGCCGACCGGGGTGGCGTAGGTGGCCTGACCCATCAGGTTCTGCCCGGCCACCTGCTGATTGTGACTGTAGTGCGAGGCCATGTCCGACTGGGCCGCGGCGCGCTGTTGCTCGGCCTGCTGCAGCCCTTGCCAGGAGGCCTGCTCGGCGGCCTGGTTGCGTTGCTCGTTGTGCTGATAGGCGGCCATGCCGGCCTGCGAATAACCGGCGGTGGCGGCCCAGCCATAGGCGAACTGTTCCAGGCTCATCTGCCCACCCTGCATGCGGTGCTGATGATAGGCATGCTGCACCTGAGGGTTGTTCATGTTTTGCTGCACGATGTTGTTCAGCATCGGCTGCATCTGAGCGTTTTGGGCCGCCATCCACTGGTTGTTCATGGCGTTCAAATCCATGCCGGTGAAGTCACCCATCCATCCCCACATACTCACGTTCAGTTCGCTCCCGTTCCAAGGTTGTCGTTCGGTGATATCACAAGGCTCGGTGCGGCGACTGTGAGGCCGCTTACGCTCGGATCCCGTTGAGCCATTGGGCCAGCTGCACCACCTGGTTCTCCACGTTGAAGCGCTGCACCACCGCCTCCACGGGAGCCTCGGCGGGGCCCTGGGCCAGCCGTTGCAGCGCCGCTAGCAGCCGTCCGGGGTCGTCGCCGGGGGCCACCTGGCCCAGTCGACCCTCGGCCATCAGTTGGGCCACCGGGGAGTCCGGCGGAGTGAGGGCCAGCACCGGCCGCCCCGCCCCGAAGTATTCCAGCAGTTTGCCCGAGTAGACGATGTCGGGCAAAGTGTCGTCCACCAGCAGCACGTTGGCCAGCGCCGAGGACATGCGCTGGCAGGTGTCGCGGTGGCTGAGAAACCCCAAATGGCTTACCCCCTCGGGGCAAGGCTCGAAGAGAGGGCGCAGATCGCTGCTGTAGCGGCCGGCAAAGTGCAACTCGGGGGCGGGGCCCGGCCCCTTCCAATCGGCGCGGAAGGCGGCGTAGGCCTGCAGCAGCGCAGCCGGATTGCGCTGGGCGTAGAGGCTGCCGGCATAGAAGAAGGCCCGCGGGCCTGGGGCGGGGTGCAAAAAGTGGGACGGCTCAAAGCCGTTGGGCAGCAGTCGCACCCGCTCGGGCTGCGGGCTGCGAGCGCGCAGCCGCTCGACCAACCCCGGAGTTACCGTCAGCACCAGTCGTGCCTGGCGCAGCACCGCTTGCTCCTGGGCCAGCTCGCGGCGCTGACGCCAGCCCTGGTTGCGTCGATAGTCGGCACCCAGGCCGGTCCAATCGTCGCGAAAGTCGGCCACCAGCGGCAGCCCGCTGATGCGGCTGGCCCAGTAGCCGGCCACCAGCGTGGAAAAGGGCGGCCCCGTGGCCCACAGCACCTCGGCCCCCCACTGGCGAGCCCGCTGCACGGCCCGCAGGGCGGCCGGCAGGATCCACAGGGCCTGGTCGTCGGGCACCAGGGCGAAGTCGAAAGTTTTGAACAGGTTGCGCACCACCTTTTGGGGCGGTCGGCTCCAGTGGTTGCAGAAGCGCTCGGGCTCCAGCACCCGCAGACGCTCGACCGAGAGTTCGGGGGGAAGTTGCTCGAGCAGGCTGGGATCGAGCGGGGTCGAGCTATAGGCCGGGGGTTGGGCGCAAATGACCCGGGGCTGCCAGCCGTGGCGCGGCAGGTGACGGGTGAAGCGCAACAGCCTCTGCACCGCCACCCCTCCGAAGGGAGGAAAGTGATAGCTCAGGCAGAGCAGCGTTTTCAATCAGGCGTCGACGGCTTCCAGTGGATGGGTTTGCTGCAGGTTCTGGTAGGGCGAGCGGGTCAGTTTTTCAAAGCCCTGGGCCGTGACCAGCACCGAGTCTTCCACCCGACAGCCCGTCTCGCCGGGAATGTAGACCCCGGGCTCAATGGTGATCACCATGCCGGGCTGCAGCACGGTGTCGGAGGTCGAGCGCACGCCCGGCAGCTCGTGCACGGCCATGCCCAGGCCATGGCCCAGTCCGTGGGAAAAATACTCGCCCAGACCCAGCGAAGCCAGGTGGCCTCGAGCCACAGCATCGATCTCCTTGCAGGTTTTGCCGGGGGCCACCGCTTCCACGGCTCGCGCCTGAGCCTCGCGCACGGCCTGATAGAGAAAGGTGTTGCGTTCGCCCAACCGGCCCAGCCACAGGGTGCGGGTGATATCCGAATTGTAGCCGTTGCAGTAGGCACCGAAGTCGAGCGTGATCAACTCGCCGGCCTGAATGCGGCGCTCGGTCACGCCGGCGTGGGGGAAGGCTCCGTTGGGACCCGAGGCCACGATGGAGTCGAAGGCCGGCTTGCGGGCCCCCAGCTTCTGCATTTGATACTCAAGCTCCAGGCAAAAGTCGCGCTCCTGAATACCCTCCTTCAGGCTGGGCAGGGCCTTCAACAGGGCCCGGTCGGCCAGGCTGCAGCAGTGCCTGATGCGCTCGACCTCGTCGGCGTCCTTGATCTGGCGCAGCTCTTCCACCAGGTTCTGCACCGGCTCGACCTTCCAATCGGAGGGCAGCAACTGTTGCAGGGTGAGGAAGTCGGCCGCCACCAGATGGCGTCCCTCGATGCCCAGCGTGCCCGCGCCGCTGAGCCAGGGAACGCCGCAGTGCAGCATGCCGGGGTGCTCTTCGGCGCGAAACTTCAGCAACTCGACCTGGGGGCACTCACGCTCGGCCTGGGCCCAATAGCGGCCGTCGGTGACCAGCGCACAGCTCTGAGCGGTGACGAACAGCAAGCCGCTGGAGCCCGAGAACCCCGAAAGGTAGCGTCGGTTTTCGGGAGTGGTGATCAGCAGCGCCTCAAGGCCCTTCTGGTCCATGCTCTGGCGTAGCTGTTCAAGCCGTTGTGGGGAATTCATGTCGCTCCTCCTGGGCACTCCAGGTGCCTTCAAAACACTTGCGGGCGGGACCGGCCATCCATACCGATCCCTGAGAGGTCCACTGGATGTTCAGCACGCCTCCGGGCAGGTGCACAGGCACCACCCGATCTTGTTCGAGCCAGCCTACGCGCACGGCCGCCACCACCGCGGCGCAGGCCCCCGTGCCGCAGGCCTGGGTGGGCCCGGCGCCGCGTTCCCACACCACCAGATCCAGCCCGCGCTCGCGGCGAGCCGCAAAGCCCACGTTGATACCGCCCTCGGGCACGAAGGAGGCGGTTTGCAGCCAGCGGCCCCAGCGCTCGAAATCGCCCGGAGCCGGCAGGCCCTCGGGGCAGAGCACCACCAGGTGGGGGTTGCCCATCGAGAGGAACTGCCCGGGCAGACCCACCTGAGGGATGGGCTCCACCGGAGGAAAGCCCTCGATGGGCTGGGGGGCTCCCATGTCGACTTCCACCCAGTCGGGCTCCAGCACGCGCACCCGCCGCGGGCCGCTGTCGGTTTGCACGGTCAGGGTCTCCAGCAGCGATAAACGCCCCTGCTCCACCCACCAGGCCCCGATGCAGCGCAGAGCGTTGCCGCACATCTGAGCCCGGCTGCCGTCGGCGTTGAACAGCACCATGCGCGGCTCGTCGTCGACAAAGACCAGCCCGTCGGCGCCCACGCCCTGGCGCCGGTCGCAGATGCGCTCAGCCCACTCGGCGGCCTGTGGGGGCGGAGGGCCCTGGAAGAAGACGAAGTCGTTTCCCAGACCTTCCCACTTGACGAATTTCACCGCGCCAGCGGGCTCTTCTTCTCTTGAGAATCCTTGAATGCGTCGCGCAAAAAGGCGTCGGAGGTGTCGCGGGTGGGGCTCACCGTGGTGATGGAGTGCTTGTAGACCATCTGCATTCGGCCATCCTGGTCTTCCAGGAAGATGGTGAAGTTGTCATAGCCCCGGATAATGCCCTTGAGCTGCACGCCCTTGGCCAGGAAGACGGCCACCACCTGGCCTTCTTTTTTGAGTTGCGAGAGAAATGCGTCTTGCAGGTTTAGCATGTGTTTCTACCATCCCGGTCTGTATTCCCCAACTATATTTCTGTGGGGTGGCTCAGCCGCTCCCAAAGCTCTTCCCACAGCCGGTCCGATTCGGCCGAGAACCACTCGACGGCCGATTCGGACCGGCTCCAGGTGCGCTGCTTTTTCACCAACCTCCAGGTGGAATCGGCGATGGCCCGGGCCAGTTCGCTCCGCTCAAGGGGTTGGCTCAAGCTCTGAAGCACCTCGGCATAGCCGATGAAGCGCATGGAGAGAAGCCAATCGCTCAGACCTTTCTGAACCAGATCTGCAACCTCCTGTTGCCAGCCGCCCTCCAGCATGGCCAGACAGCGCCGATGGATGCGCGGCTTGAGCCACTCGGGCGGGGCCGTCAGCCCGATTTTCCTCAGCGGGTCGGGCCGTGCCCTGCGACCGGCGGCCTCGGAGAAGCGTCGGCCACTGCGGCACACCTCCAGGGCACGCACCACCCGTCGAGGATTTTGCAGGTCCACCCGCTCTCGGCAGGCAGGGTCGCGCTCCAGCAGTTCCTTCACCAGCCGTTCCAGCGGCTGGCCTTCGGCCCAGGCCCGAAACTCGGGGTCGGGCGCGGCGGCCGCCACCTGATAGCCTTCCAGAAAAGCCCGCACATAGAGAAAAGTGCCTCCGGCCAGAATGGGCTGCACATCGCGACGACGCAGGTCGGCCAGGGTGGCTTCGGCGTGTTCCAGGAAATCGACCAGCGTGAAAGGCTGCCCTGGCTCCACCACATCGAGCAGGTGATGGGGCGCCCGCGCCCGCTCGGCCGCCGTCGGCTTGGCCGTGCCCAGGTCCAGCCCGCGGTAGACGGTGGTCGAGTCAAAGCAAAGAATCTCGCCGCCGCTGGCCTCGGCCAGGCGCAAAGCCAGCTCGCTCTTGCCGCTGGCGGTGGGTCCGACCACCACCCAAAGAGGCTTCATCGATGAAACAGTCGCTCCAGGGCGCGGTCGTCCAGTTTGACCCGGGTGGGCCGGCCGTGGGGACAGTAGTTGGAGTGTTCCACCTCGAGCATTTCCTCGATCAGGCCCGTCATTTCGGCCACCGATAGAGGGTCACCGGCCTTGATGGCGGCCTTGCAGCTGACCATGGCCCGCAGCTTTTCGCGCACCACCTCGGCCGGGTGTTGCTTGACCGAGAAGGTTTCGCTGGCCAGCTGTTCGGCCAGCGAGCGCACCACCTCGGGGGCTCGCCCCGCCTTGACCCCCAGCGGCACCGAGCGCAGCTGAAAGCTGTTGCCGCCAAAGGGCTCCACCTCGAAGCCCAACTCTTGCAGCTGGGCACAGGCGCCCTCCAGGGCCGCGGCCTGGGCAGCCGTAAAGTCCATCACCTCGGGCACCAGCAGCCCCTGGCTGGGACCGTGCAGCGGCTGCAGGTGTGCCAACTTCTCGTACCAGATGCGTTCGTGGGCCGTGTGCTGATCGACGATCCAGAGCTGGCCATCGACGCGGGCCACGATGAAGGTGTTGTAGAGCTGGGCCAGCACCTCCACCCGGGCACGGGTGGCCAGCAACAGCGGAGTTTCTACCGCCAGCGGACGATAGAGGTCCATGACTTTTTCGGCGCCGGCCGGCCGCGGGGGAGGGGTATACATCGGCGGGGGAGGAGGGGGGCTGTAGCTCGGCCCCTCCTCGCGCCATTGGGGGGGCGGCGAGTCGTCGATCAGGTCCCAGTGCTGGGGCTGCACCGTGTCGGCTCCCTGGCTTTCCAGAGCTGCGGCGATGCTGCGGTAAATCGCTCGAAAGGGGGCCCGGGCCTCGGCGAAGCGCACTTCGGCCTTGGTGGGGTGCACGTTGACGTCGATCAGCGACGGGTCGATGTGCAGGTGAAGCACGGCCACCGGATAGCGGCCCTTGGCCAGCAGGGGGTTGAAGCCCTCGAGAATGGCCTGCGACAGGCTGGCGTTGCGAATCACCCGCCCGTTCAGGGCGAACAGTTGATGGGATCGAGTGGGGCGCGCGTGTTGGGGGCGAGCCACCCAGCCCCGAACCTGCACCCCCTGCACCTCGCCTTCGACTTCTACCAGGTCTTCCAGGGGCACCTTCCACAACTGGGCCATGCGCTGGGGTAGCGTCATCTGGGGCGTGACCAGAAAGACCTCGCGCTGGTTGGAGCGCACCTGAAAATGCACCCCCTCGTGGATCAGGGCCAGTCGGGTGAGCAGGTCGACCACCTGGCTGGTTTCGGCGGCGGCGCTTTTGAGAAATTTGCGGCGAGCCGGGGTGTTGAAAAACAGGTCTTCCACCGTGACTCGCGTGCCGGCCAGGGCAGGAGCCGGGCACTGATCGATCAGCACCCCTCCCTCGACCCGCACCTTCCAACCCTGGCTGGCCCCCGATTCGGTGGTTTGAATTTCCAGCCGCGAGACGGCCGCCACGCTGGGCAGGGCTTCGCCGCGAAAACCCAGGGTATGCAGGCTGTCGAGGTCTTCCCACTGGCGGATTTTCGAGGTGGCAAAGCGTTCCAGGGCAATGGGCACATCGTCCGGGGCCATGCCGCAGCCGTCGTCGATCACTCGGATCAGATGGGTGCCGCCGTTGACCAGCTCGACCTGCAACTGGCGGGCGCCGGCGTCGAGGCTGTTTTCCACCAGCTCTTTGACCACCGAAACCGGGCGTTCGATGACTTCGCCGGCGGCGATACGTTCGGCCACCAGGGGGTCGAGCCGTTCGACTCTAGCCATGCAGCTTCACCAGTTTGAATCCCCGCCGGCGCAGCTCGGGCACCAGCAGGGCCACCGCCTGCAGCGTTTGCCCCCGGCTGTGAAAGCCGTCGTGCAGCAGGATGATGTCGCCGCTGCGCAGCTTCTCCAGCACCCGGTCGACGATGACCTGCGGCCCGGGGTTGTGAAAGTCGCGCGGGTTGCACGACCAGAGCACGGCCTTTAACCCCAGCCGCCGGGCCACGGCGAAGGTCCAGGGGGCGCGAAAGCCATAGGGCGGACGCCACCAGCGGGGAGTCTGGCCAGTCAGGCTGTGCAGCCGCTCTTGGACCCGTTGCAGCTGACGTCGGGTGGCTCCCGGCAGTAAAGTCATCAGATTGACGTGCTCTTCGGTGTGGTTGGCCAGGGTATGGCCCTCGGCGGCGATGCGTCGGGCCACCTCGGGATATTGCTCCAGTTGCCGCCCCACGCAGAAAAAGGTGGCCGGTACCTCGAGCTGGCCCAGCAGGTCGAGCAGGGCCGGCGTGTCCTGGGCCGGACCGTCGTCGAAGGTAAGAGCCACTGCGTTCTCTTCCTCCAGCCGGCCCAGGCTGGCACCGTAGACCGGATTGTAAGGATTGACACAGGGCTCCAACACGATGCCCAGCACGACAACCACGGCCCAGCTGATCAGGGCCCACTTTTTGGAGGGAAAAGCCAGGCTGAAGCACAGCACCCCGGTGCCCACAAGATAGGCCAGATAGTAGTGGTCGTAGGTCCAGTCGCGCAGCTGCACCCAGAACCGCTCGAGGGGGTCGGTCAACTGCGCCAGGCCTTCCAGCCCAGCCAGACCCAGGCCACGATTTGCAGCAGCCCACCCAGCGGAGTGAGGGCACCCCAGGCGCGCTGGTCGGTCAGGCACAGCAAGTACAGGCTTCCGGAGAAGATCACCACGCCCAGGCCCAGCAAGCTGAGCCCCAACATCGAGGGGCGGGGATGCAGGGCGGCGATTTGCAGCCCCAGCGCACCGAAGAACTGATAGCGGCTGGCGGTTTCCCAGGTGGCCAGGCGGGCCGGGGTCAGGCTGTCTTTCAGGCCGTGGGCGCCGAAGGCCCCCAGCATCACCGCGCTGGCCGCCAGCAGGCAGGCCAGAGCCAGAGTGGCGCGCATCAGCTATCCCCCCGCATGCGGAACAGGCCGCCCCAGCCTCCCTTGCGGTCGCTGGGCAAGGAACTGGGCGGCGGTTGTTGCTGCTGTTGCTGCAATTCGTTGATTTGCTTGGCGGCCAACTGCGACCAGTCTTCCTTCAGGCGCTCGTGGCGCTGTTGCAGCTCGTAATGGGAACGTTGCAGGGCGTCGAGCTTCGAGCCCAGTTCGCTGATCTCGGCGTAGTTTTGCTGAATCAACTGATTCTTCTGAGCCATTTCCGCCTCGGCTTCGCTAAGCCGTTCCAGCAGTCGGCGAGAGTCCTCGGGCGTGGGGCCCGAGGTGCCCGGGCCGGCCATCTGCAGCTTGTAGTTGAGACTTTTGATCAGCTCTTGGTGACGATGAATTTCGGCTTCCAACTCGTGTTCGCGCTGAGAAGCCCGCTCCTGTTGCTCCGACTTCTGCCGCAGTTGCTGAAGCTGTTGCTCCAGTTCACGTTTTTGCTCGTCCCATCCCGCCTGGACCGCAGTCAGGCGATCCACTTCGCCTTGCAGCGAGTGCAGCTCCAGTGACCAGCGCGCTCGCTCGGCGTCCATGGTGAGGTCGCCAGAACGTGCCTGAGCCAGCTCTCGGCGCAGGCCTTCCGCCTCCTCCCGGAGCTGTTCCAATCGCCTTTCGTGCTCGAGACGAATGTGTTCGAGTTCTTGCTGATGCTGCAGGCGTTGGCGCTGAAGCTCTTGCTGCTGGATCTGTGCCGTCTGCTCTTTCTCTTGCTGAGCCTGGGCCAGCTTTTCACGGAATTGCTCGCGGGCTTCCTCCAGGTGGAGCAACTGGCCTTTCAGCTCCTCGAGGTGGGCGGCGGTCTCTTCTTGCAGCTTGAGCTGCCAGCGATGATGCTCGCTTTGGGAACGCTCAAGCATTTGTCGGGCCTCGGCCAGTTCGCCCTGCAGTCGGGCCACCTCAGGCTGTGGGTCGGGCTGAGGCTCCGTGGTTGGCGCCACATGGAGCTGTTCCAGCTGGGCCTGCAAGGGAGACAAAGCCGCTGCCACGGCCGTGCGAATCTCTTGATGCAGCAGTTCCAACGTGAAATCGCTGGCTCTTCGACCCATGCGCCGCCTGCGATCGCGCTCGCCGGTGGCGCTTTCCGGATCGAGGCTGCGGGGGGGGCGAACCTTGGGTCGCTTGCGCGATTCTGCGGGGCTGGGGGAGCTCTGCGAGAGAATCAGGTGCTTTTCCAGGATCAGCCGCTGAACCTCGGCTCGTTCGAAATCCCAGCCGCCCGTTTCCGGGTTGGACGCCGGGGTGCCCCGGGCCAGGCCGCGTTCCACCCACTGTTGCAGCACGTCGGGACCGATTTCCAGATTGTGGGCGGCCTCTGACAGGCTTATAAGATCGGACATCCGAGCGGCTTCGCGCCCGCCCCAAAAGTGCCTCCACCCGAAAGGGCGGGCGGGCCGGCGCAGCAGGAGTCTCATCCGGCTGACGGAAGGCCTGCCGGTTATGAACTGGAAATCAGCGTTCTGGGGTCTGATGCTGCTGTGCGGGTGCACTCAGGCTCCCCCTGTTCCTGCTCCGAGCTCGGCGCTGCCCGCAACGGCTACCCCCCAGGCCGACTTTACCAAGCTTCGGCCTGGCTCGACCGAGAAGATCAGCGGCGCTCCCTTTGTGGGCATGAGCCGCAGTCTGGCCAAGGTTCCCGGTGCCGCCGCTCGGCCCGGGTCATGGGTGCCTCTCATGGAGGCCGCTCATCCCGATCGGGTGGTATTGTTGCACCTCAGCGGTCTGTCGCCCGAAGAGGCCGACAAGCGGCCTGGTCACACGCTGGTGGTGACGGGTTCCTTCAAGAATTTTGAAGATGCCGGTCTGGTGTCGGCCTTCGAGAAGCAACTCGGAGCCCAGCTTATGAAAATCCAGGACAAGCCGGTGTATCTCGAGGTGTCCGATGACCCCTGGGGAGGCGCCACTCCAAAACCCGAGGAGACCCCGATCAGTGGCCCGTAATCGCGCAGAAGAAGAACGCCAGGAACTTCATGTCCTCCGGGTAGGAGATATCTACGAACCCTTTGCTCCCTGGCGCCGCAACGAACAGGGAAAGCAGGTCTACATCAAGCTCAGCCGCGGCGACGAGATGTCCTATCTCTACGTCGGCTCCCAGCTCAGCTTCAGGGCCGAGTTGCAGCAGGCCCTGATGCGCCTCGTCAATGACGGTTGGACGGTAGAAGGCGAGGTGATGGTCCAGTTCGACGGTCGCAGCGAACCGGGCACCGATCCTTACGTCTACCGTGAGCCGCTGGTGCTGGAATTGGGCAAATCGCTGCTGCCTCTGGTCGACCCTCAAAACGGCTCACCGCTGCTGAGCAAGGTCGAGCAGATTCGCGAAGAGGTCGCCCGCGAAGTGGGGGTCGTCATTCCTCCGCTGCGGGTGGTCGACAATCTGCAGCTCGACCATCAGTATCTGCTTCGCATCAAAGATGCTCCGGTGGCGGTTGGCGAAATCTTTCTGGACCGCTTCATGGTGCTGGGAAGTCTGGAGTTGCTGGGGCAACTGGAGGGGTGGACCACCCAGGATCCGGTCCATCGCTGGCCGGCCAAGTGGGTGGTGGCCGAGGCCAAGGAGAAGGCCGAGTCGCTGGGGTGCCCGGTGCTGGGTCCGCTGGCCGTGATGGTGGCCCATGTCAAGGCGTTGGTGTTGGGGGCCTGCCCCGAGATTCTCGGTTTGCAGGAGTGCTACGAACTGATCCACCGCCTGCGCAGCTCGCACCCCATCGTAGTGGAAGAGATTCTCAACGACCGACGCATGCTGCGGCGCGTGCGCAAAGTGCTCCAGTCGCTGCTGCAGCAACGCGTGGCCATTCGCGACCTGGTCACCATTATGGAAATCTGTGGTGACCACGCCGATTTGCTTCACGACATTGACGCCGTCACCGAATTGTGTCGGGGCGCTCTGGCCCGTCAGATCTGCGCTTCCGTCGTCGACCGCGAGGGCAATCTGCGGGTGCTGGCTCTGGGGCCGGTCGTCGAGGCACGCCTGCGCGAGGCCATCGGCGAGCCCTCCGGGCCGCTCAAGTGGAATCCCGAGCAGGTTGAGGCTTTCCTCGACGCCATCAAGAAAGCCCGTGACGAGCACGACCACCCGCCCGTGCTGATCACCGATCCACCTACGCGACGCCACGTGCAGCGCTTGATCTTGGGAGCCTTCCCCGACCTTACGGTGCTTTCCACCGACGAGTTGGTCTCTGGTTTTCGCGTCGAGGTGGCGGCGCTGGTCGAATTGCCCGAAAAATCCCCTGCCTAGGGCCGCAACCCGAAGGCGACTGAAGGGTTGAAGGAGCTATGAAGAAGCTGATCCTTTTGCTCGCCCTCAGCTCCCTGGTTGGGGCCGAAGTTCCCGCCTACCAGAAGGCCGGGCTCAACAGCTATCAGGCCGCAGCCCACCTGCTGTCGCGCTTTACCTACGGGGCCCGCCCGGGCGAAGTGGAGAAAGTGGCCGCCGAAGGCATCGAAGGCTGGCTTGAGCGTCAGCTCAGTCTTCAGTCGGACGACTGCATCTGTCGTGAACAACTGCAGGCCTATCCGGCCCTGGCCATGGAGCAGGGAGAAATTCAGACCACCTACCTTTCGGGGCCTGAGCTGAGGCGACTGGCTGTGGAAACCGGGCTGTTGGACAAAAAGTCGGCTGCCAAAGAGGACCGCCAGGCCGCTCTGCGGGCGCTGTCGCGCCAGGGCGGACTGCAGACCGAGCGCGACTTGCTGCGTCAATTGGCGGCCCAGAAAGTGGTTCGCGCCAGCCTGAGCGAGCATCAGTTGCAGGAAGTGATGACCGATTTCTGGTTCAATCACTTTAACGTTTCGCGCACCACGGCCCCGGTTCGTCCCTATCTGCTGAGCTATGAGCGCGATGTCATTCGTCCGGGGTCGCTGGGCAGTTTTCGTCAACTGCTGGGAGCCACCTCATGTCACCCGGCCATGCTGCTCTATCTGAACAACGCCCAATCGATGGCCGAACTCGAGTCCCGTTCTCGAATGGCCCCGCGCCTGCCTGGACGCAAAATGACGGGGCTCAACGAGAACTACGCCCGAGAGTTGCTCGAGCTCCACACGCTGGGGGTTGATGGGGGCTACACTCAGAAAGACGTGACCGAGGTGGCTCGGATTTTTACGGGATGGACGGTCATGCCCCGCGGTCCTCAGGCCGAACGCTATCGGCGCATTGTCGAGCGTCACCCCCAGGGGGTCGAAACGCTGGCCCACGGAGCTCTCTTCGTTCCCTTTTTGCACGACATTCGTTCCAAGGTGGTACGAGGCACCTCTTACTCTTCCGATGCCAACAACGGCATGCAAGAGGCCGCGCGTCTGCTGGATTCACTGGCTGCCGACCCGGCCACGGCCCGGCGCATTGCCCGCAAGCTGGCCGTGCGCTTCGTGGCCGACGAGCCCGACCCCAAGTTGGTGGAACAGCTGGCCGGCGTCTATCGCAGTTCGGGAGGCGATTCCGCCGCCATGTTACGATGGCTCGTGCGTTCTCCGGGTTTCTGGTCGGCCCAGGCCTTGCGATCCAAGGTCAAGTCGCCGTTGGAGTATTGCATCAGCAGCCTTCGAGCTGTGCAGGCCGAGGTTGGCCGGGAAAGTCAGCTACCCCTCTGGATCGAGCGTATGGGTCAGGCCATGTATGGCTGTGTGCCGCCTACGGGCTATCCCGACAAGGGCGAGCAGTGGCTCAGTTCAGGCACGCTGGTTACGCGCATCAATTTCGCCTTCGCCCTTACCACCCAGCGAATCCAGGGGATCAGCGTGCCGCCCCAGCGAGGAACGCTCGAACAACTGGCCGCTCAGATGCTTCCCGGTCGTCCCGTGGATGAATTGCTGGTGCCGGTGCGTTCCACCCTGTCCAACGAGGGTTTTTTCAAAACCCTGCGCCCTGACCTCCCCGAGGAGGAAAGTGCTTCTGAGATGGACGGCGAAACCATGGCAAGCCAGGCCAGGCCACGCCCTCGTGCTGCCCGCAGTTTGCAGGCGGCTCCTGTCGAATTGACGGAGATGCAAAAGCAACTGGGTGTGTTGTTGAGTTGTCCAGAGTTTCAACGGAGGTAGCGGCATGTGGAATCGTAGAGCTTTTTTGCGAGCCAGCGGTCTGTCGGTATTCGGTCTCAGTCTTGGAGGCGTGCCCGCCTTTCTGACCCGTTCGGCTCACGCCGCCGCCAAAGGCATTCACGCCAAACGACCCATTCTGGTGTGTATTTTTCAACGCGGCGCCATGGATGGGGTCATGGCCGTCCAGCCCCTGGCCGATCCGGCCCTGTCGCTGCTACGACCCGGTTTAATGCTGCCGGCCAGTGGCGACGGTAGCCTGCTGCGTCTCGACGATCGCTTTGGCCTGCATCCTGCCGGCAGCGATCTGGCGGCTCTCTATAAGTCGGGGAAGCTGGCGGTGGTGCACGGAGTGGGAAGCCCGGAGAAGAATCGCTCCCACTTTGACGCTCAAGATTACATGGAAACCGGCACTCCGGGTGTGAAAAGCACCCCCAGTGGCTGGCTGAACCGGGTGGTGGGCATCACCGGCCACGAACACACCGCTTATCAGGCGGTAGCCATGACTTCCAGCATGCCCCGGGCCCTGAGCGGTCCTGTGCCGGCCCTGGCGGTGGGCAATCTCGAGGAGTTCCAGGTGCGGGCCGGCAACGGTGCCGGCAGTCTCGAGAGCCTCTATGCTCAGGCCACCGGAGGCAAGACAGGCGAGTTGCTCTCGTCTCGAGGTAGCGAAGCCTTCGAAGCCACTCGTGTCCTTTCTCCCCAGAACGTCCGCAGTTATCGCCCCGCCCACGGGGCCACCTACCCCGGGGGGGTGCTGGCCCGAGGGCTACGTCAGGTGGCCCAGCTGATCAAAACCGAAGTTGGCCTGGAAGTGGCCTTCCTGGAACACAACGGATGGGATACCCACGTGGGGCAGGGCACGGCCCAGGGCAACTTTGCCCGCCTGTTTCGCGAGCTTTCCTCGTCCATTGCCGCCTTCTGGCAGGACCTGGGTCCCGAGTTGCAGGAGCGGGTGTGTCTTATGACCATGACCGAGTTTGGCCGCACCGTGCACCAGAATGGCTCCAACGGTACCGACCACGGGCGGGGCTCCTGCATGTTTGTGCTCGGGCCTTCCGTTCAGGGGGGCAAGGTTTACCAGCAAATCCAGGGCTTCTCCAAGGACGCCCTCGAGGATGGTCGAGATCTGCCGGTTACCACCGATTTTCGGGCCTTGTTCAGCAATGTTGCCACCCAGCATCTCAAGCTCAAGGCCGGGCCCCAGGACCTGTTTCCCGGCTGGCGGGGCAGTCCGCTTAGCGTGGTGCGCTAGGCTTTTTCGGCTTGAATTTCAGGCACACCGAGTTGATGCAATAGCGCTGCCCGGTGGGGGCCGGCCCGTCGTCGAACACGTGACCCAGATGGCCGTCGCAGCGCGCGCAGCGTACCTCGACTCGGGTCATGCCGAAGGTGTGATCCTGCAGCAGTCGCACGCGATCTTTGGCGGCCACAGCGAAGAAAGCTGGCCAGCCACAACCCGAGTCGAACTTGGTGTCGGAAGCGAACAGTTCATTGCCACACCCCGCGCAGCAATACGTGCCTGCCTGCTTGTGATGCAGGTATTCGCCGCTGCCAGGGCGTTCGGTGGCCGCCCGGCGCAGCACCTCATACTGCTCGGGTGTCAGTTGTTGCCGCCACTCCCGGTCGCTCTTGACCACTTTCTCGGGTCGGGCGCCGACAGTTCCAACGAGGGACAGGAACGTCACCAGGTAGACCAGGGTTTTCATCGACCACCTCCAGTGGGGGGTTGAACTGACCCACGGACAGAAAGTTCCTGCCAGGAGGCTTTCCAGGCACCCTCAACCCAGCCCTGGCGTCGGCGAGCCTCTCGCTGATGCCATTGCTGCTGGCATTCTTCCAGCAGGCGCTGCAGCTCTGCTCGAGCCGCTTTCAGCCAGACGGCCCCCTTCTCGGCACTTGCCTGACGGGGGGCACCGTAGCTGCCGGTTTTACTATCGTCGCTCCAGGGCGGGTTCAGGATCAATGCTCCACTTTCCAGCCAATCCATGCGAACCTCGGGGCTTTCACAAAAGTCCACTTCGTCGATGGCCCATTCCATGTGAACCCATTCGGGGTGAAGTGCCAGCAGGTAGCTGGTTTCCAGTTCGCAGGCGTGGCCCATCAATTGTGAGTCGCGTTCGCGCAGCAACTTTTCCAGGGCGGCTCCTGAGGCGGTGTGCAGAAAGGTGGTAGCGGTCAGCCAGTCTCGATAACGTTCACCAGCGAATTTGCAGACATTCACCAAGAAGCTGTGATTGCCGCCGTGCCCGTTGAGAAAGAACACGACTCTGGTCCGGCCCGAGCGACCCAGCCGGCCGCTGAGTTCTACGAAGAAGTCCTCGAAGGCACGCGGGTCCAGGCTCAGGGTGCCGGGAAATTGGCGGCGGTGAGTACTCACTCCATAGGGCCAGGCGGGTAGAGCGTCCGTTCTGCCCTCACAAAGGCCCTCGACGATCAGGGTGTCCGTGGCCAGGGGCAGGTGGAATCCGTGTTGCTCGGTGTGCCCGATGGGTACCACTTGAATGGGTCCCTGCGGCAGTTGCAGGGGGCCGGGTTCGGCGGGCAGGGTTTGCCAGCCGTCGACTTCCAAAGGTCCCCACAGGTACAGTCGTTGGAATCCGTCTTCTCGCAGCATCTGCGCCAGTGAGCCCAGAATGCCACGCAGATCGAGCAACAGTGGCTCGGCGAAGCCATAGGGTAGGGGAGGCAGCAGAATCCCCTCGGGCAGCCCGCCCGGGTCCGCCTGTAAAGGTTTTCCCAGGGGTAGTACCACGGGAAGCTCGCGCGATAGCTCCTCGACTTGGGGAAACACCAGCTGGGCATACTCGATCCACACGGTTGGCTGGACTCACTTTCGCGTTCTGGTAACAAGTTCATGGAAACTTGGCAACAAAACTAACAATATCGTTACAAGTTTTCAGCCCCCTTCCATGCCTGTTTAAGGATAATTTAAGTGCGCCAGAGACCCGACGGGCCGGCGAAATGTGAGCAGAGGGGTGTCCAGTGAGTTATTCTCAGGCGGCGGAAGTTGCAACTCGGGCAGGCGCGGTTCAAACCGCGGCTCCTAAGTCATTGCAGAAAACCCGTGAAGCCGATTCGCTGCGACAGACCAATGTCGAGGACGTCGAAGAGGCGCTTGCCGCTTTCTCTGGTGAGGACGTCGGTTCGACCAAGAGTTCCACTGCTGGAGACAAGAAGCTCACCCGTCGCGAAACCCGGCGCCGTCGCGCCCAGGGCAGCGAAACTCGCCGTCGCGAAGAGGCCCGAGAAGTCAAGGGCCAGGAGCAGACCAAGTCGGTCGAGTCCAGCAAGCGCTCCGAGAAGGCCGAAAAGGCCCGCCAGGTAGGCCCGCGCCGCAGCGCCGATTGGACTCCCGATAAGGGTCTGGCCACGGCTCAGAGCGTTCTCAACGAGCAGTCGTTGCTCAAGCAGGCCAGCATTCAGTTCGAGCAGCAGTATCGCCAGGACGGTCAGCTGAGCCCCTTTGGACAGCAGCAGGCGATGCTCGACAGCCTGATCAACATGACCGAAATTCTCTATCATCAGCACACGGGCGACAAGGCTGGCGAGGTCTACAACCGACCCGCCACCCGCCAGATTCTCACCGCTCTTCGCGGCCTCAAGGATCAGGTTCATCCCAAGAGCGAGTCAGACGCTCCGGCGGCTCCACGCAAAATGAAAAAGCGCGAATTCAAGGCTCAGATGGAGCGTATCGAGCGCGTCCAGCGTTCGCTTGAGCCTGTCAAACTGCCCGACGATTATGAGGCTCTCGACCTCGTCGCTTAAGCGGGCGTGAACCACTCCTGCACGGTTACCGCACCGCTGTCGGCGGCAAAGTGGAAGTCAAAGCTGCGCGAGGTCGTGCCCTGGGGCGTCTGGGAAATCTGCTGGAAGTCTTTGACTCCGTTGCTCTCGAAAACGTTTGTGTGGGTTTCTGCCAGTGTTTCGCCGTCGGCGTTGACGAGCACATCGTGTCGGCAGGCCAGAGGACGGTGCTCCCAGCCCCGCTGAATGGTTTCCCTGGCTTCCGTCCCCCGCAGTTCCGAGGTCTGTGTGAAGCCGTCTTGCTCAAACTTTGCCGGGGCGCCCGACTGTAGTTCCTGGCGCACATCGCTCACCACCTGGTTGACCAGGGCTTCGGCCTGGCGGACGGGCATCCGGTAGTGTGTGAACTGTCCAACTTTGCCACTCTGACTTTCGTGCAATCGACTTCAGCTTGCTGACAGTGCAAGGGGAACCGGCCGGACTCCTAGCGGAGAACGAAGAAGATTTGCTCGAGCTTCATTCCGGCCGAAGAATTGGACACCATCTGATCGTCAACCAGGCTTCGATCGTAGACCAGGTCGATGGAGCTGGCGCCGTTGATGTTGGTGTTGTGGCCCGAGACCATCGCTCCTTCCAAGCGGAAGGAACCGCCGTTGGCGTTCACCGTCAGGTCTCGATCGGCATAGAGCAAGCCCTGATAGAACATGTCGGGAACTTCGGGTTCGGGGGCCGATAAGTAGGCCTGCATCGTTTTGTTGTAGCTTTTGGCCCACTGGGCGATGCCGCTGACCGTGTTTTCCAGGCGGGCCCGAGCGTCGTTGCCGTGCTGGTTCATGTCCAGCCAGGTCAGGTCGCCCTGGCCCCCGTTGTAGCCGCTGGCCAGGGTCTGGATGAACTCCTTCAGCCGTAGATATTGTTCCACCGTTGCGTTGCCCGTGCCCCAGCCCGAGCCCAGGGCGGGCATGGGATAGCTCGTTCCCAGTTCGGTATTGAGCTGATTCCAGTAGGTGGCAGGGGGGCTGGAAAGCGGAATCGTTTTCATCTGGTCGGCCAGGTTGCCGCGCGTGGCCGCGCTGTGGCTCAACCAGCTGTCAAACTGGCTCCAGTCGGATCCGGCAAAGCTGCTGATGGCCTGTTGAAAGACCGGGTAATCGATGGATACCGGTTCCCCGGGGAGGTGCGGCTCGGGCTGGTCAGCGGGGTCGATGGTGAGATTCCGGGCTTTGACCACCACCCCGAGTTCGGGGGCGGCCCGCAGGCCCGACGAGGCCTTTACGGCCATGTCGCCACCCGCCACCATTGAACCATAGCCGATGACGCCACCGGGGATGCTTACCGAGCCATCGGCCTCGAGAGCCGCCATGTGTTGCTCGGGATGATCGAGCGCGGCCTGGATGCCATCCACCAGGCTCTCCTGCTCGGCAACGCCGCCCGAGGTGAAGTTGTAGCCGAAGAGCATTTCAGGCTTGCGATCGCCGAGTGCCTGCACCTGAAAGTTGCCTGATGCCTTGACTTTCGTACCCGAACGCACGGCCATCTGGGCCGTGGCCACGTTGGCATAAACACCGGTGGCAATCTCGTGCACGTCGGTGTCACTGTCGACAGGACTGGCTCCGTTTTCCCACTGATCGGGCGTAGAGTCATAGCCCCAGCTCTCGGCCACGTCCGAGGTGCCTACGATGCCTGTGGGCACCGTGGGCGGGTCGAGCACGGTGCTGTCGACGCGCGAATCTTTGGCTACGTAAATCTTGCCATTGGGATCGGTCAGCTGGTCATAGACCGAGGTGGCCCGCTGATAGCGCATCACCGAGCCATAGTTGTGCTCGACTTCGCCGGTCATCGGGTCGACCGTAGGGTTGTCGTAGTTGATCTGGTGGCCGCGATACTCCTCGCGATTGATGCCTCCGAACACATAGGTGCCCGAGGGAACCTGCGATTCATTGGCGGGCAATTTGAAATTCTCTTTCTCGAAAGGCGGTGCCGTGGGTGGAGCTACGCCGGGTTGGAACACGCCACCCGCCAGCTGGTTCACCTCGGCCACCCGGTCGGCGGTGGCAGTGGCCAGGTCCTCGCTGCCCACCCGCAACTGATCCTCGGACGAGGCCGTGCCGTGCTTGAGAAACTTGACCGCATTGGCCCCGGGCATTTCCAAATTGTCGCCGGCCCGCACGCGGTTCACGTAAGGGTCGCGGCTTTCAATGCGCAGCAGCGTAGCGGTGCCCGCCGAGAGCTGAGCATTGCGGCCAGCGGCCAGCGACTCGTAGCTCAGGGGTTTTTGGCGCAAAATCGTGTCCAGGTGTCGCACCGTGGAGCCGTTGCGGGCAGTGCAGATCAGCCTTACGCTGCGGGCCGGCACGGGTATGGCACCGGGCAGCGTTACCCGGTTGCCCAGGTTGTTATAGATTTTCACTTCGAAGGTTGCCGCAGAACTGGAGCCAAATTGACCGTCCACCTCGAGCGAGCCCACCAGAACCGGTTGACCGCTGGCGTAGTCCTGGTGCCACTGAACGACGGGATGAGCCGAGGGCTGGGCAACGGGACTGGTCACTGAGAAATTACCGGCCTTGCCCCAGTTGGGATTTTGTTCCAGCTTGCTCCAGGCCAGGTGCAGGCCGGTCAGGCAGGCATCTTGGGCCGAGCGGCGCTGCAGCGCATTGCCGGTGAGCGTGGAAGAGGCCTTGTGAATGCTCATGAAGGCGCCGGTCAGGGTGGTTAGCAGGGCCATGACCATGAGGGTCGTGACCAGTGCGATGCCTCGATGTTTCATGCAGTAACCTCCTCCCCGACTTTTCAGTTTTTCGACGACCCTGCTAGCTGTCCTGCGGGTAGGTGTTCTCGGCTCTCAGGCTGGTGACGATTTCGTAGGTGTCCTCAGTCTCCACCATGCGGCCCTGTCCGGGACGGGGCGCGCGCTTTTCGCGCAACTTCAGCACCACCCGGTATTCCCCGCGGTCGGGAGGGTCGAAATCGAAGGAGTAGACATTGCTGCACAGGGTCGAAGTTGTCGGACGCACCCCTTGATACAGGTTGGCATTGGGGTCGTCCTGCAACACCGCGCTGAATTCGGCCAGCGTGAGCGGCAGCGGCGCAATGGGAGGGGGTGAGGGGTCGAGGCGAACCCGAAGTAGCGACCCGCGGTCCTGGTTCTGGGTTGCGTAGTACACCCAGTAGCGGTTCCATTTGGGCTGGGCCGTGAGCAGGTCAAAATTATCCGAGTCGTGGGGATTGCTCCAGTCCTTGAGCGAACTGAAGGAAACCGCGTCACGGCCTACAGCAACGCCGGCCACCGTGCGTTGACGGCTGCGGATCAGCACCGAGGGGGCGGTGGTGCGGCGGAAATCGGCCTGCAGACTGTCCAGCACCCTCAGTGCATCCGACTGCACCCCTTGTTTTTGCAGGGCCGAGCGAAAGGCTCGGGCACCGAACTGAAAAAAGAAAAAGACGATGGCCAGCAGCGTCAGGAAGATGGACACGGCCACCATCAGTTCGAGCAGCGTGTAGCCAGTGTGTCGGTCAGTTCGGAATGTAGACAACCCGGCTCCTCTTGAGGCTCAACTTGCCGTACCCTTTGCGGGTGGCCTCGGGGGAAGAGACGTCACCTTGCCACCAGCGCACTTCGGCTCGAATGGCGTAGCTGGTTCCCAGTGGACTGGCTCCGGGCAGCGCCTCCGATTCTACATGGTAAAGATAGGTGGTTTTGTTGGTCTCGTCGGTACTGCTGATCCACTCCTGGGAGTTGAAGTTGGCGGTGGTACTCGAGGCTTTAAGCCTGGTGATTTCAGCTTCCACCACACGATCGGCAAAAAATGCGCCCTGAGACATCATGGCGTTCTTGGTGGTCGACTCCAGCATCTGGCCAAAGAGAACCATGACGGTGACCAGCATCAAGGCCAGCAAGCCGGTGGCCACGACCAGTTCTCCGATGGACAGACCCCTCCTCATTTTCACCCTGACGAGTTTCTACGCTGCGGCGCCAGATCCCGTTAGAGTCGGAAACTGTCGGCTAACAAGCCCATGCTGACGAAGTGACAGCCGCTACCTCCCAGCACAAAGAGGTGCCAGACGGCGTGGCTGAAGCGAAAAAAGTGGGTGGCGAAAAACAGGCTGCCCAACGTGTAGGACAGGCCCCCGCCTACCATCCAGCCCAGTTGGGCGGGGCTGAGATGAACCCACCATTCGGGCAGCCAGACGACCGCCATCCATCCCATCAAAAGATAGAGAACCAGCGACAGGCTGGGAAAGCGATTGCCACCGCTCAGGGCAAAGACGGCCCCCGACAGCCCCAGGCCCCAGCACAGGGTCAGTGCCAGGCTGCTGACCTGCGGCGACATTCCCATCAGGCAAAACGGCGTATAACTGCCGGCGATGAACAGGTAAATGGCGGCGTGATCGCAGCGGTGCAGCCGGTCCTTCAGGCCGGGGTGGGTGCAGGCGTGGTAGCTGGTGGAACACAGCAGCAACAGGGCCAAAGTCCAGCAGAAGACACCGGTTCCCCAGCTGCACATCGGCAGATGACCGAAGCGCTGCCAGCAGTACGCCAGGCCCAGCAAACTGGCGGCGAAGCCCAGCCCGTGGGTAATGGCGTTGACCACTTCTTCGCGAGGGGTTTCCACGTGGGGTGTGACCATCTCGAAGCCTCCTGATGGAGTTGTGCCCCTGAGGACCCCGGGCTGGACCCATGTTCTGGACCTCAGCGCGGTCGCCCTTCGAGGAAGTGCAGCAGCGACAGAATCTTGTGCAGCATCTCGGGAGCCGGAGGATAGACCGGTGGTCCGGCCGCCACTCCAAACAGACTGCCAAAGAGCCAGGTCATCGGCTCCTCGAAGGTCTTCCAACCCGTGATTTCCCAAATTTTCTGTTTTTCTTTGAGGGTCAGCGGTTTGAGAAACGGTACGACCAGCTGCAACTTGCCTTCTTTGACGCGCACGGCCGGAATTTCCAGGCCGCGTGCTCGCAGTCGGATCTCCATCATTTGCAGCAGGTTCTGAGCTTCTGTGGGAGCGGGGCCGAAGCGGTCGCGCAGTTCGCTTTCCACCTCGCGCAGTTCTTGAAGCTTGCGGCAGGCGGCGATCTTTTTGTAAAGGGCCACCTTCTGTCGCGAGTCCTGGACGTAGCTTTCGGGCAGACAGGCCGCCACCGGGATTTCCACGACCACCGGCGTTTCTTCGGGTTCGGCCTGCTCGGGCTGTTCGCCGCGCATTTGCTGGACCGCTTCGTTCAGCATCCGACAGTAGAGTTCGAAACCCACGGCCGCAATGCTGCCCGACTGTTCCCGCCCCAGAATATCACCGGCTCCACGAATTTCCAGGTCGCGCAGGGCGATCTGGTAGCCTGCCCCGAGATGAGTGAAGTCGCGAATGGTTTCCAGTCTTTTCAGGGCCTCCTCCGAGAGTTCGCGCTGAGGGGGCACCAGCAAATAGCAATAGGCCTGGCGCGACGAGCGTCCCACCCGGCCGCGTAGTTGATACAGTTGGGCCAGACCGAAGTGGTGGGCGTTGTTGATGATGATGGTGTTCACATTGGGAATGTCTACGCCGCTCTCGATGATGGTGGTCGACACCAGTACGTCGTATTCACCCTGTAGGAAGTCCATCAGCAGCTTTTCCAAGGCCTCCTCGTCCATCTGGCCGTGGCCCACCGCCACCCGCGCGTTGGGCAGCAGGCGCCGCAGGTCCTGGGCCAGCCGTTCGATGCCTTCGATGCGGTTGTGAATGACAAATACCTGGCCCTCGCGGCTGAGTTCGCGGGTGATGGCACCCTTGAGGATGTCGGGATGACTTTCAAAAAGGTAGGTTTTGATCGGGACCCGGTCTTCGGGCGGGGTCTCGATCACCGACATGTCGCGGATGCCCATCAGGGCCAGGTTCAGCGTCCGCGGAATGGGGGTGGCCGTCATCGCCAGCACGTCGACATTGGCCTTGAACTCCTTGATGCGTTCTTTCTGGCGCACGCCAAAGCGATGTTCCTCGTCGATGATCAGCAGCCCCAGTTGCTTGAACTGAACGTCCTTGGAGAGAATGCGATGGGTGCCGACAACGATGTCGACTTCGCCCTCGGCTAATTTGGCCAGAGTGGCTTTTTGCTCTTTGGCCGAGCGAAAACGCGACAGCATATCGATGCGCACCGGAAAGGCCGCCAGGCGCTCGCAGAAGGTTTGATAATGCTGATGAGCCAGCACGGTGGTGGGCACCAGCACCGCCACCTGGCGCCCCTCGATAGCGGCCTTGAAGGCTGCCCGCAGGGCCACTTCGGTTTTGCCATAGCCCACATCGCCGCATACCAGCCGCTCCATGGGGCGGGCTCGCTCCATATCCAGCTTGACCTCTTCAATGACCCGTAGTTGATCGTCGGTCTCTTGCCAGGGAAAAGCCTCTTCCATCTCGCGTTGCCAGGGGGTATCGGGAGGAAAAGGATGGCTGCGCGAGGTTTCTCGTTGGGCATACAGCTTGAGCAGTTCCTGGGCCATTTTCTCGGCGTCCTCGCGCACTTTGGCCCGGGCCTTGCTCCATTCCTGGGTGCCCATCCGCGAGAGTTTGGCCAGGTCGCTATCGATACCCTGATAACGCTGTACCAGGTCAAACTGCTCGACGGGAACGAACACCCCGTCACCGCGGGCGTACTCCAGATGCAGAAAATCGCGGGCATTGCCCTGCACCACCAGCGACTTCACGCCCAGGTAGCGGCCGATGCCGTGCTGGAGATGCACCACCAGTTGGCCGGGCTCGAGTTCTTCCAGGCGGATCAGACTGCCGCGTTCGGCCTTGTTGGTCGGTCGCCGACGCCGCACGGCGCCGGTGATTTCCCGGTCGCTAAAGACCTCCAACTGGCCCAACCGAAAGCCCTCGCTCAGCGAGCCGTTGACCACGTCTACCTCGAGCTGGCGTTCCTGGCACAGCTCTTTCAGGCGGCTGTGCTGCAGGCTGACCAGCAGAGGGCGCTGTCCCTGCTCGAGCAGGCGGGGGAGCACTTGCAACAGTCCCTCTACGCGATTGGGAAGAGCAGCCTGAGCCTGGGCCGGGTATTCTACCGAGTGCTCGGGGCGAGCGATGGTATCCCAGCTCGGGTTGGCCCAGCTGGTCAGGTAGACCGGCTGAAATCCAGCCAGCAGACCCAGTACATCGCCCCATTGTCCGCCCCAGCCCTCGTGGGCCCACTCCATGGCCTGCAGACGCAGCTGCGAAGGTTCTTCCAACACCGCCAGGGTGCCCCGAGGCAGAAAGTCGCTCAGGCGCTTGCCTTCATCTTCGCTGTGGCGGGCGGGTAGCAATTCGACTCGTTCCACGTCGAGCAGCGAACGCTGGCTGTCCTTGTCGAAAATGCGAATACTCTCGACCTCGTCGCCGAACAGCTCCAGGCGCACCGGATCGCCGGTTACCGGGAAAATATCCAGAATACCGCCCCGCATCGAGAATTCGGCGCGTCGTTCCACCATACCGGTGCGGCTGTAGCCCTCGGCAACCAGCAGCTCCACCACCGTGTCGCGATCGATACTCTCGCCACGGCGAATTTCCAGGCGTCCGCGTTGCAGCTGATCGGGGCTCAGGGTGGTTTGGAGCAGGGCCTTGATGGAACTGACGATCAGTCGAGGAGTCGTCGACGAGCTGGCCAGCTGGTCGAGCAGGCGCAGGCGGATCGGGTCGATGACCGTTTCCTGGGTGTCGTCCTGCTCGGGAAAGTGCACCACCTCGTGCAGGTGCTCGGCTCGCAGGCAGTTCCTCAAGTCCTGGGTGAGTCGTTCGGCGCTCTCGGAACTGGGCGTCAGCCACAGCACCGGCAGCGACCAGCGGTCTCGGCAGTACAGGCCCAACATCAGTCGCGATGAGCCGACCAGGCCGCTGCAGCTTACCGCCTTGCGTTCTTCGAGGCAGCTGCCGAACTGCAGGCTCTCGGGCCGCTCGCTGAAGGTTTCCAGGGCCCGCCCCCACTCAGGCCACAACTGGTCTCGCAGGAGACCTCGGGTGGTTTGTAACATGGCGCCCTCTTACCCATCGGCCTCAGGCTTTATCCCGTAAGCAGAAATCCGCAAGGGGACAGAGCAAAGCTGAAGAACCTGCAGCCTGATGGAGGAGAGCGAGGAGTCATCGGGGGGCAGCAGTCGCCTCCGGCTGTTTTTGATCGCCACGCGCCTGGCTGGCGTAGTGCTGGGCCTCGCGTTGACGGGAATGCACTCCGACGCCCCCAACCTTCCTCCGGTTCTCAAACCCAACATCAATTTACTCACGGCGGCCGTGCTCTGCTATCAGATCCTGGGATGCGTGCTGACCCAGGTGGCACGCGGGGCGCTGGCAGCGATTCTTCTGGTTATGGACGTGGGCATTGGTTTTGCCCTGGGTTGGATCTTTGGCGCCCCCTACCTGCTGCTGGGCTTCACTCTACCGGTGCTCGAAGCCGCCTGTTTCTTCAGCGTGCTGGCCGGGATTTTCATGGCCGTCATCGGCGGGGTCTTTTTCGGGGGGCTGCTGGCCTTTCCACTGCTCAGTAAGCTGCGCGACGCCACCGACCCTCTGGTGGCGCGACATTCGCTTCAGCTGATAGGGGTCGAGGGCACATTCTCGTTGATTTTGCTCTATCTGTGCAACCTGGCTCTGGGCGAGAATCGTCAGCGTTTGCAGTTTATCGAAGAAGTGGCCCAGCAAAAAGAGCTGCTCTACCAGGAAATGCACAAAAAGACTCAGGACATCGGCAAAATCTATGCCGAGGTGGGCGAAGTGGTTCCCGAACTCGAGAAAAAGCTCAAGGCGGCTGAACAAAAGGCGCGCGCCGAAGAAATGGCCCGGCTCGAGGTAGAAGATCAGTTGATTCAGGCGGTCGAAGACCTCGACAAGATGAAGCTCGCCAGTCAGCATCTTGAACACGCTGGTGGTCAGCGCCAGCTCTCGCTTGAAGAAGAGCTGCGCAAAGTGAAGAATCAGGCCGAAAAGGACAAATTCGTGGCCCAGAAGCGTCTGGAGCGAGAAATGCGCCTCTTCAGCGTGCTCAAGGAATTGACGGGCAACCTGGCCCTGAACGACACGCTGCTGGCCCTGACCAATCAACTGCAGACGGTGCTGCCTTCGCAGTCGTGCGTCATTTTTCTGGTCGACGAAGTGGACGGTCAGCGAGAGCTTTACCCCGAGGTGGCCGCCAGCCCCTACACCGACGCCTTCCGCAATCGCGTGCTGCAGATGGGCGAGGAGGCTCCGGGCTATTGTGTGGCCCGGGTTCGGCCGCTGCGCATCGAGAACGGGGCCGTGCAGGTGGAGGGCAAAACCATCAGCACTTTGACGCCTTATGAGAAGAGCGCGCTGATATGCCCGCTTAAGGGTGGCGAGGAGGTGCTTGGAGCCGTTTATTTGGGGCGCACCGACGCCAACGAGTTCTCACCTGAGGAGCAAGAGTTGCTGCTGCGCATCTGCGAACTGGCGGGCACCGCCCTGGGCAACTCGATGGAGTATCAGCGTCATATTCAGAAAGGGCTGCACGACCCGGTAACTCATCTCTACAATGCCCTCTACCTTGAGGAGCGTCTCAAAGAAGAGGTCATGCGGGGTCGCCGCTACACTTACCCCGTCAGCCTGATTCTGCTCGACCTCGACGGCTTTGCCGAGGCTTTCGAGCGGGTAGGCGAGGCTGCCGGTCACCGCATTTTGAACGGTGTGGCCGATATCATCCGCCAGGCCACTCGCGAAACCGACGTGCCCTCGCGGATCGAGAATGATGACTTCGGTATTCTTTGCGTCCACACCGATCGCGAGCGAGCCCGGGCAGTGGCCGAGCGCATCCGCGCGGCCGTGGAGAAGTCGGTTTTTGGAGCCCAGCAGCAGATGGTGCGGCTGACGGCCTCGATCGGCATCGCCGGTATCCCTCACGACGCTACCAATGAGGAGGGGCTGCAGAAACGCGCACTGGACGCCCTGGAACGAGCCCGAACCCAGGGTGGCAATCGGGTGTGCGCCTGGGACAACTAGCCGTTAAAACGGTTCATGGTGGTCTGGATGCCGTGTTCCAGCCAGCACTCCAGGCAGTCGCAGGTGCGCTCGAGCATGCGCTCGAGGGCCTCGCGTTCGCTGCTTTGAAAGCGACCCAGTACGAAATTGGCCGGGTCCCAGCCGCTGGGCACGGGTCCTATGCCCATACGGAGGCGGGGAAAGTTCTGTCCGCCCAGTTCGGCAATCAGGCTTTTCAGGCCGTTGTGTCCCCCGGCGCTGCCCGAGGCGCGAAGACGCAGGGTTTCCATCGGCAGGGCAAAGTCATCGACGATGCACAGAATCTCGGGCACTTCCAGCGGTGTCTGCCGACGCATAGCGTTGACGGCCTGTCCCGACAGATTCATGTAGGTCATGGGCTTGCACAAGAACACCTGCAGGTCTCCGCGCCGACCTGAGATCGCCTCGTGGTTGCCCTTGTTCTTCCACTGCGGCCAACCCCAGCGCTGACGCAGTCGGTCCAGCACCATGAAGCCGACGTTGTGGCGGGTTTCGGTATATTGGGAGCCAGGGTTCCCCAGCCCCACCAGGGCGCGCGCATTGGAAGCCATGGGCGAGCAATTCCCAGCCCCGGTCAGGGAACCTGCCTTCGAGAGAGAAGGCGTCGGCCATGGTGTCCCGTCTCTACGAGGCTTACTTTTGCGCTCGCAGCCTCTGGCCTCATCGCAGTGTGCCCCGACCGTTTGCGGTGGTTTCTCAGGCGCGCAGCGGCAGTCAGCTGCTGCGAGGGCTGTTGAACCAGCATCCCCAGCTGTGGTGCGAGGGCGAAGTGATGCTGCGCTTTGTCCAGACGCGCTGGCCGCGGATGCTTTTCCCGGCTGCTTATTTGGAGGGGTTGGCCAGTCGCTGTGGCCTTCGGGTTTACGGCTGTCTCTTGCGGCAGTCGCAGTTGTGGCGCTGCTGTCCCGACTCTCAGAGTTTCCCCTCGGAACTGGCCCGGCGTGGCTGGCAACTGATCCACCTGCAGCGGGGTAATCGGGTGCGTCTGGCGCTGTCTTTTCTGCGGGCCGAGGCCTTGCAGCGCTGGCACCTGGAACGAGGCCGTGGGGCCGTGGCCGAGCGGCCCTACATCTCTCCCCGCTCCTTGCTGGATTACCTGCGCTGGACCGATCAGGCTCGCACTTTTGAGAATGAGGCCATGAGTCGGGTAGCGGCGCTGAAGCTGTTTTACGAGCAGGATCTGCAGCCCCAGCAGCGCCATCAGGCCACGGCCGACCGAGTCTTTGAGTTTCTCGGGCTGCCCTCGGCTCCGGTGCAGGCGCCGCTACGCCGCACCGGCGAAGGGCCCATTTCCGAGTTGGTGTCGAACTGGCAACAGCTGGTCGAGGTCCTACGGGACACGAGTTATGCACAGGAGTTGAGCGATTTATGGACGAGTCCCTGAGGGAAGCGCTGGCCCCGGCTTTTCAAAGCTGGCATTCGGTTTTCATCTGCGGCGGTGGACCCCAGGACTTCGTGGATAGGTTGGTCCAGTTGCTGGCGCTACAGCCGCGCGAGTACACCCTGGCGCTCCTGACCTCCCAGGTAGAGGTGGCCGGGTTGCCCGATCATGTGCGGTGCTTTGCCCTGGACGACATGGAGGGCACCGATTTCCTGCGCTCGGCCTCGCGCCAGGACCCGGACTGTGTGGTGCTCGATGCTCGCGCTCTGGCGGCAGCCGAGATGGCCCTGCAATTGCGCCAGACGGGCCACCGGCTGATTCTACACCTGGAGGCGCCACCAGCCCAGGCTTTCGAGGCCTTTATAGCAGCGCTGGCCGGGAAGAATTCCGATTTCCCTGCCCCGATGTTGCGTGAGATGCTGGCCAGAGACTACTTCTGGGGCAGCGATGGGGTGTGGCAGGTAGACCGTCAGGGGGAATTATCGCCCGTGCTGACTCGCCTGGAAGGGAAATGGCTGCGTCACCAAGGGACGCAGACCGAGCCATCTGCTCCGTCCCAACCTGTGGACGCTGATTCTCGAGTCGTTCTCGGGGACGACGAGGTGCAGGCCCTGCGTCAGCGCTGGGGTCACCTGCGACGCCCCGCCTGGCGCCCGGTTGTGGGGGCCGAGGGGGCCTCGCTGCTGGGGGGGGCGGCCTGGCTGGGCGCCGACGAGCCGTGGCCCTGCTGTGGCGACTGCGCCTCACCTCTGCAAGCTGTGCTCCAGCTGCGGTTGGCCGATTTACCCAAGCCCGCCACGGAACTGCTGGGAACCTCCGGCTGGCTGCAGTTTTTCTATTGTGTGGACCCGGGCTGCCCGTCGCCCGAGGCCTGGACCACCACCGCCCAAAATCGACTGGCGCGCTGGTTGGACCAGGCGGAGCGACAGCAAGAGCCGCCGCAGAACTATGGCTACGAGCAGGCACGCATCCAGGGCTGGGAAGAAATCGAGGACTGGCCCGACTGGGCCGATGTGCAGCTCGAAGAGGCCGAGCACGAGGCCCTGCCTAACGAACGGGGCGACAAGCTGATGGGTTGGCCGGCCTGGGCCCAGGCTTCCGAGGTGCCACCCTGTCCCGATTGCGGCCAACCGATGACGATGGTGTTCCAGGTCAATGCCGAGGGCTTTTTCCCCCAGCTGTTTGCAGCCGACGGCACGGGGCATCTCTTCGCCTGTTCTCAGCATCGGCGACTGGCCTTCAGTTGGGCCTGCGGCTAGATAATCCAGCGCCGATCTGGTCTATTCACGCGGACGTTACTGGCCGACGCCGTGCCGCAGTGCCTCGCGCACTTTCTCGCAGAGTTGAGCCTGACTGAACGGCTTTTGAACGATGGGCATTTCGCCCTCCAGGAGGCCGCTTTCGATGGCGTAGTGGCTGGTGTATCCAGACATGTAGAGCACGGGCAGCGACGGTTTCTGTGCGTGCAAATGTCGCACGAATTCGGGTCCCCCCATCACGGGCATGACCACGTCGGTGAGAATGAGCTCTGGCTCAGGAGTCAGGCTGTGGAATTCCTGCAGGGCGAGTTCGCTACTGGCGTAGGCATGCACCGTATAGCCACGGTTGCGAAGAATTCTTGACGTCAGCGGCAACAGTAAGGGGTCGTCCTCCACCAGCAGGATGCACTCTCCGCCGCTCGACGAAGCCGGCGCCACCGTGGTTGTCTGCGCTTTGGAAACAGGGTCCTGGGTGCTGGGCAAATACATTTTGAAGGTAGAGCCATAAGCTTCCTCGCTGTAGACGTGCAGATCTCCGCCCAGCTGGCGGACGATGCCGTAGACCGTCGCCAGGCCCAGGCCGGATCCTTTGCCTACTTCTTTGGTGGTAAAGAAGGGCTCAAAAATTCTCGCCAGGATTTCTGGACGCATTCCGGAGCCCGTGTCGCTAACGGCCATCAGCGCGTAGCTTCCCGGTTGGAGATGAAGCTGAGTGGCGAGGTCACCTTCGGAGAGTTCCACCAGGTGGCTTTCAATGGTCAACTTGCCGCCTCGCGGCATCGCGTCGCGAGCGTTGACTGCCAGGTTCAGCAAGATTTGCTCGAGCTGGCCCGGATCGGCCTCGACCCTGGGCGAGATCGGAGCAAGCTGAAGGCTGACCACGATGTCGGTTCCCAGCATTCTTTGCAGCAGCTTCAGGGTACGCTCAATAACCGGGTTAAGCTCCAATACCTGGCGGCACATGACCTGGTGGCGAGCGAAGGCCAGGAGTTGCTGGGTCAGGGTCGTGGCCGTTTCGGTGGCTTGAAGGATGTGCCGGACGTCCTGTTCCGCAGCGGAACCAACGGCGACTTCGGCCAGCAGAAACTCGGCGTGCCCGCGCACGGCGCTCAGCACGTTGTTGAAGTCGTGGGCCACGCCGCCTGCAAGTCGGCCGATGGCCTCCATCTTCTGGGCCTGGCGCAGCTCGTGTTCCAGTCGTTTGCGATCGGCCAGTTCTTGCTGGGAACGTTCATAGAGCGCGGCGTACTCTTCAGCCTTCCTCTTCAGGTCTTGATAGAGGTCCACGTTGGCCAGCGCCAGGGCTGTGCAGTCGGCCAGGGTCTGCAAGAGCCACATTTCCCTTTGCGTAGCCGCATGAGTCGAGGCCCAGTATACTCCAATGGCCGCCAGTGGGTCCTCGCGGCGCACAGGCACCATGGCCAGGCTTTTGACAAAAGTGGGACGGTAGGCGTCGGCCGGAATTCTTGAATCGGCATAGATGTCTTCGATGGCCACCGCCCGTTTGTGTAGCATCGCCCAACCCGAGATGCAGGCTTGCAAAGGAAAACGCTTGCCTTTCCAGAGGGGAGCGATAGCGTCCTCGTCGACGTAGAAGCACTGATCGGCGTCGCGAAGAATGAAGGTCGCGCCATCTGACGTAGCCAACTCCCGGGCCACCTGGCGCACGATCTGCATGACATCATTCAAGCAACGCGCCTGAGAAAGGCCACGAATGGAATTCAGCAGGCGCGACAGATCGGCTTGGGATTCAAAATGGTCGCTCAAAGGTTGTCCTTAAATTGGCCAGTAATCTAGAATTGTAGCACACCTGGGTTTTATTTTGGAAGCGGAAAATTATGTATTTCTTCAGCGCAAATATTGAAGCGACTCGAGCTGGCGCAGCAGCTCTCTTTGATCGCTAACCTCGGGGGCGCTCCGGTTTCCCCAGCGGGCCTGCCGTTCGCGCAGCAGGGTCAGGGCATAGCCCTCGATCACGGGTTCCTGTCCCATCAGATCGCGGGTTTCCCAAGGATCAGCCTGCAGATCGTAGAGCAGCAGAGGCTCCCGCCAGCCTGCGGTTTCGGTGCGAGTTTCGATCAGTTTAAAACCGTCTACCACTACCGAATCTCTGCGACGAACCCAATGTTTTCCGGAGTTTGCCGGCGCCTGCAGGTCGATGCTGGCAAATATCGGGGTGGGCTCCAGAGCAGGCGTCAGCAAGTTGCGCCCCTCGCATCCCGCCGGTGGATCCAGGCCCAAGTAATGGCAGAGTGTGGGTAGCAAGTCGATGTGCTGGACATGCGGCCGAAAGCGCTGTCCCGCCAATCGTCCATCGGGAAAGCGTATCAACATCGGCACATCCAGCACTTCGGAATACAGCGATTCGCTATGGCCCCAGCCCCGATGTTCGGCAAATTCCTCGCCGTGATCGGCGGTGACGATCAACAAACAGTGGTCCCAAATTCCCCGGGCCTTCAGTTCCGCGATCAAGCGACCCAGGTGCTGGTCGTTGTGAGCGATTTGGGCGTCGTATAGCCCCATCAGGCTCGAGCGCAGCTTGCCCCGATCGAGTTGCTGCTTGCCCTTGTGTCCCAGCACGGGCAGAAAGCCGATTTTGGGATGGACACCGGGAGCAAAGCGGCGGCGCAAAGGCTCGGGGGGTCGATAGGGAGCGTGGGGATCCATCGAGTGAACATAGAGCAGAAAGGGTCGCTGCGGGTCGCGCCGGTCGATCATCTCCAACGAACGTTCCAGCAGGCGCGCGGTAGGCTCCCAGTCGTGACAGCTATAGCCTGAAAAACCCTGGTCAAATCCGGCTCCCGGCTTGAGCAGGCCATTGGCCACTACAGCGAAACACTGATATCCGGCCCCTTGCAAGGTTTCGGCCAGGGTCTGTTCGGGTTCGTCCAGTCGCTGGCTGAAGTCCAGGCAACCGTGGCTGCGCGGCAGCCGACCCGTGAAAAGGCTGGCCAGCGAACATTTGGTGAAGGAAGAATGGGCCTGAGCGTTTTCAAACAGCCAGCTCTGCTCGGCCAGTCGATCCATCTCCGGGCTGGTGGGTCGGCCATAGCCATAGCAACCCAGGTTGCGGGCCCGCAGCGTGTCCACCAGATACACGACCACATGAGGTCGAGACTCGGAGGTCTGGGCGGTCCGGGCTTTGGGTGGGCTGGGGCTCATCAGCCTGGGATGGTGCAGGCGCTGGGCCAGGCGGCTGCGCAGCTCGACTCGACACAGTCCGCTAGACTGTAGCTGTAGCCGATGCGGACCCTGACCCCGGAGCCGATGTTGTTCCGGGCTCCCGCTGCGAGGCTGAACCAGCAGTTCCAATTGCGCCTCTCCGGCCGGCGCCACCAGCCTGTCCACCTCGAACCGGCTGCCAGGGGGGATCCTTATATAGTAGTCCAGCCGGGCCGCCGGAGGCAGGTTCAGCTGGGAGCCCGAGCGTTGGCAGGCAACCGCGCTGGGCTCGTGCACCACCAGCCACTTCCAGCACACGGTTTCGTTGGCCGGCTTTGAATAGCTGAAGTTCAATCGATTGATGCCGGCTCTCAGCAGGCGCCGGTCCAACTTCAGCCGGTAGGTAGACTCCTGGTCCGACAGCTGCAGAGCCTGCAGAGGTTGTCCATTGACGGCGCATGTCGCCGACTGGGGCAGGTGGGAGGCGCAGCGGAATTCCAGTTCCAGATCGGTGGGCTCGGCCAGGCCGAGCAGCAATTCACTGCGATCGCCGCTGGCCCAACAGTGGTCTTGCGAGGGATTCTTCCAGCCCCAGCCCAGCCAGCCCTGATGCTCAAGATTGCCAAAGTCCAACCGCTGCAAGCGCGATCTGCGCTGCTCGGCCAGTGGGAAGCGCGCCACAAAGTCATAGACGACTTCCTGGCGCACGGGTGCAGCGCAGCCTCCCAGCAGCCCCAACAGCAGGGGGGGCAAGAGCTGGAGGGGCCGCACCGATGGCTCAGGCCCTTTTGTCGGTGAAGTAGTGGATGTGGTCTTTGTCGGCCACAATCTTGTGCGGCACCAGTTCGCGGTCGGGCGGCACGTCGGGGGGTTCTTGCTGCGATTCGGGCAAGGGTCTGCCGGTCAGGAAGGCGGCCGCGATGCGCAAGGCATCAGGGTGATCTTTCACTTCGCCGTGGCCGGTGCCCCAGAGATTGCGCAGAGGTACGTCGGGCAGCGCAGCGCTGGCCCGGCTCACCACGCCGTCGCCGCGCATGGTGACCAGGTAGCGACTCGCCAGGGTGGGCTTGCCATTGCCAGCGATGACCAGCATGTCGGCTCGCTCACGCTGCCGAGGCAGGTTCTTGTTGAGTTGGGCCAGCACGGGATTGTTGTTGCCGCGCACCTCGGAACAATCGGTCAGGGCCTGACGAACCAACGGGTCGTCGGTGGGTGGCAGAATGGGAATGCCCATATTGCGAAAGGTCAGCTCGAGGTCGGCCAACACGCTGCCGTGGTTGGGCGTGCCGATCATCACCAACTTGCTCACCTTCTCGTCGCCCTGATCCAGGTACAGACGGGTGTCCAGTCCGCCCATGCTGTGGCCGATGACGTCGACCTCGGGGCTGCCTGTGGCAGCCGTGATGCGGTCAATGGCCTGACGCAGTTCGCTGGCATTGTTGGAAAGGGGATTATAGGGGCGGGAAAACTCCATTGTGAACACGCGGCCCTGGGGATCGACGTTGGAACCTGCTTGAACTACGCCGCCGTCTTTATTATCACCACCGCGCACCAGCCATTGGCGCATGTTGGCCCAGGCCCCGGGCTCACTATTGAAACCGTGCACGAGCAGCACGGGCCGGTCGAGCCGGGGGGCCTCCTCGGGAGGCAGATCCATCGGAACCTGGGAGACATGATCGCAGCCGTTGGAGCAGAAGTGGAAAGGAAAGTTGTCGGCTGCCAGCGGATCCTGCTCGACGGGCGGCGAGTTGGCCGGGGGCCGAGGGGGCGGCTGAGGACTGCGAATGGACGTCGATACGATCTGCACGGTGACCCTCCTGAATACCCTCAGGATAGCCTCTTTTATCGTCCAGGGTATTGCCGCCGTGTTAGGCGTTCGTCAGGCATTACTCAGGGGAACGAAAAATCCAGCGTGCGGAAAAGGTCTGGGCATAGGCGACTTCAGCGCCCGAGGCCACCTCGAGCATCACCTCGATGCCCAGGCTGGTGGCCAGTTGAGCCGAGGCCAGCAACAGCCGTTGCTGCTCGGCATTAGGACGCCGGGGTATCGGTATCTTCAGCATGTTGGGCTGCAGTCTGCCGAGCAGCCCCAGATTTTGCAGACCCCGCGAGGAACAGCGCAGGGCCCAGGTCAGGCCGCGTTCCTGCAGCTTCAGCAGGCTTTCCAATCGGTAGCGATGGTGCAGCACCCCTTCTTCCACTTCCCAGAGCCAATGAGGGTTGAGCAGAAACTGGGCGTCTGTTCCCGGATTGAGCCATACCGGGGCCAGCGGGGCCAGACGACGATGATCGCCCTTTAAGTCTTGCAGATAGCCCTTTTCCCATTTTCCCCAGGCGGCCTGAAGCCCGGCCGAGTCCAACCAGTCGCGCAACTCCGGACCCTGGATCGAGGCCTGTTGCCACCGCCACCAGTAGTGTTCCAGGGGTTCGGGGCCTTCCACCGGGTGCCAGTCGAAGTCGACCTGGTGCTCCTTGAGGGCCTGCTCCAGTTGTTTGTGGCGGTCCTGGCGGCGTTGATGTTCTTGTTTGAGAGCCTCGGCGTACAGTTCAAAGCTGTCGCCACCCTGCGACTTGCTCCGGGCCAGCGCCAGTTCGGCGGCTTCCAGCCACTCTGCGGGAATCTTTGCGTCTTCGGGGCATACGGCTACGCCGATGGCAGTTGGACAGGTGACTTCTGAATCGATTAAGACAAAGGGCGCCCGAAAGGCCTGATTGAGGCGTTGGGCCACCACCGCAGCCCGCGAGCGCACGGGCAAAATGGCGTCACCTTTCTGGCCTCGTTCGGCGCTGAGTTCGGTAAGCAGAATGAGAAAGCGGTCGCCTTCCAGTCGCCCCACGATATCCGAGCTTCGTACGTTGTTTTGCAGGCGCTGGGAGGCCTGTAGAAGCACCTCATCACCGGCCGCTCGGCCCAGTTCGCTATTAACGTGTCGCAGGTGCTCCAGGTCGACGCGCAACAAGGCTGCCGAGCGCCCGTAGCGTTGCGATTGGCTGCAGCTGTGCTCGACAAACTGTTGCAGAATGTTCCAGTTGGGCAGCCCGGTCAGGGGGTCTTCGAAGGCCAGCCTCTCGGTGTCTTCCGAAACCCAGGCCACCTGGGCATCTTCGCGAAATACATAGAGCCACTGACCGTCCTGGTCAGGACCTCGGCTTTCCACCACCAGTCCGCTGGCCCCGGCCTCCGGGCTGGGCAGGCGGTGTTGGCCAGCCGGGTGGCGTTGGGGAAAGCGGGTTCCTGGTTCGGCGGCCTGGCCGAAGAGTCGCATGGCCTCGGGATTGGAGCGCACCACGTAATGCTGGCCATCGACCACCACCAGAGCGTAGGGGAGCTGCTCCAAAACCCAGTCGGCGGCCCCTACCATACGCGGTTGCGCTGCTTTCTTACCATGGCGCTGTCGGGCGGGCACTGGAAGGCGCGTTGAAACTCCTCCAGATTTGAAAGCGGGCCATTGACGCGAAATCGAGGATGAGGATGGGGGTCGGTGTTGACCTGCAGTCGTTCATACTCGGGGCGTAGATTCATCGCCCAGATGCGGGCATAGCCCAGAAAAAAGCGCTGTTCGGGACTGAAGCCGTCGAGCGTCCGCGGTGATTGGCCTGCCAACGAGTCGCGATAGGCCATCAGGGCCAGCTTCAGCCCTCCCAGGTCGGCGATGCTCTCGCCCACCACCAATTTCCCGTTGATGTTCAGATCGTCAGCCACTTTGTAGCTGCTGAACTGATCTTCGATCGCCTTGGAAAGCTCCTGGAACTTCTTCAGGTCCTCGGCAGTCCACCAGTTGCGCAGATTGCCGCGCTCGTCAAACTGGGCTCCCTGGTCGTCGAAGCCGTGGGTGATCTCGTGTCCGATCACCATTCCGATGCCGCCGTAGTTCACGGCGTCGTCGGCGTTGAGGTCGAAGAAGGGGGGCTGCATGATGCCGGCGGGAAAGACGATTTCGTTGTTCTGGGGATCGTAATAGGCATTCACCGTGGGCGGCGACATGTACCACTCGCCCTTGTCTTGCGGCTTGCCGATCTTGGCGAGGTCGCGCTTCACCTCGAAGGCCTGACATTGGCGCACGTTCTTCAGGTAGCAGCCAGGGTCGAGGGTCAGGGATGAGTAGTCACGCCATCGCTCTGGATAGCCGATTTTGGCGCGGAAGGAGTCAAGCTTGACTCGCGCGGCCTTCTTGGTGGCCGGGCTCATCCAGTCCAATTGCTCGAGGGTGGTGCCCAAGGCCGCTCTCAGCCGTTGAACCATGTCGTCCACCTTGGCCTTGGCCGCCGGAGGAAAGTGCTGAGCCACGTAGCGCTTGCCGAGGGCGTCGCCCATTTGCTGATCGATGACTTTGACCACCCGCCGCCAGCGCGGCGGCATGGACTGAGCACCGGTCAGCTTTTGCCCGTAAAGCTCGAAGTGCAGGGCTGACCAGGCTTCGTCCAGATAATCGGCGCTGGTTCGAATCAGCGTCCACTGCAGGTAGGCCTGGTGGTCGGGCAGGGGTTGCTGCTCCAGCAATTGAGCCAGTGCCAGGAAATAATCGGGCATCGCCAGATTGACGTGGCCGGAGAGGCGGGCCCCCAGCTTGCTGAAATAGGCATCCCAGTTCCAGCCTGGGGCTCGTTGGGGCAGGTCCTTGTGGGCCACTGGGTGGTAGGTGGCCTCGGGGTCGCGTTGCTGCACCAGAGTCATGCTGGCTCGGGCCATGGAGGTTTCCAGTTCCACCACCCGCCTGCTCTTCTCCTCGGCTTGTTGAGGCGAGTCGCCCAGCTTCTCGAAACTGCCAGCGATCAGGCTACGGTAGCCCTGCACGATGCCCTTAGACTTCTCATCGTCCCTCAGATAGTAGTCGCGGTCGGGCAGCCCAAGACCGCCCTGTTGAAGTTGGCCGATGACCTGCTGGCTGTCACGATAGTCCTGGGCCGAGCCGAAGGTGAAGTAGGGCCGCACCCCCTGGCTGTGAAGTTGGGCAACGCAGGCTCGCAGGGCTTCGAGGTCGGAAATGGCTGAGACTTCGGCAAGTTGAGCGCGCAGGTAGGGAAGCCCCGCGGCCAGTGCAGCCGGGTCGGTGCCGCTGCGGAAAAAGGCGTCCAATTGGCGAGACTCGGGGTCGCTGTCGTGGCCGGCCGCCTTGAGAATGTCGTGCAGCTTCTCCTGGTTCTGCTCGAAGAGTTGATTGAAGGTGCCCCAGCGAGGCTTATCTGCAGGAATCGGGTTGGCCTTCAGCCAGCCGCCGTTGGCGTATTGAAAAAAATCTTGGGAAGCCGGAGTTGAGGGGTCGAGATTCGACAGGTCCAGGCCGCTCTCCGATGGTTGACCCCAGCAGATCAGAGTCAAACCGAGCCCCACGAGGGCACGCGCAAGTGTCTTCATGGGGCTGCGGTTCGAGCTAGAAGTGGTCTACCCCTCCGCTGATTCGGGGGGCTTGCAGGTTGCCGATACCAGCTGGGCCAGCGAAGCCAGAACGGCTTCCAATGAGCGGGCATCGGCCCCGGGCATCTCCTTGATCAGGCGGTATTCATTGTAGGTCAGTTCCAGCTCGACGAACGGGTGCATCTGCAAGATGTGGCCGCGCAGGTCGGGTTGGGTCAGCAAGGCGCGAGCTTCTTCGCTGTCAGCGCGCACCAGATAGGCCTCATCAACCACCTGATCGCCCAGTTTCACTTCGTCGGAGAGTCCCAGGCGATCCAGTTCTTTGGTCAGGTCGCTTTCCATGCTCAGGCGCAAGCGGCAGGCGGGGGTGGCCTGCAGAATGATCAGCCACTGGCTGTCGCTGAGAGCGTTCAAGCTCAGGGGGTAGCCTCGGTATTCGGGGCCGAAATGTTCCAGAACGGAAGGGTGAATGGTTGTCATCATAACTTAGAGTATACTCGACACTAACCGCCCCTCCTTGTCGAGCGTCGAGTTTCTTAGAGGGAGTTCTACACGGTGAAAAGAAGCGGGGCGCCCATGAGCACGCAAACCGTTTCCGTTCGAGTTGAATCCGACACGATGGGCACCATCGAGGTCGCCTCCGACCGCTATTGGGGCGCTCAAACACAGCGCTCCCTCAAGTATTTCGCCATTGGCGAAGACACGATGCCGCCGGTGCTGATCCGCGCCTTTGGTATGCTTAAAAGAGCTGCGGCCGAGGTGAATCGAGATCTGGGTTTGCTGGCGCCCGAGCTGGCCACGCTGATCGCCCAGTCGGCCCAGGAAGTGATCGAGAATCGCCTCGACGACCACTTCCCCCTGCGCATCTGGCAAACGGGCAGCGGCACCCAAACCAACATGAACACCAACGAGGTTATTTCCAATCGGGCGATTGAGATGGCCGGGGGGCAGCTGGGCTCGAAGAAGCCGGTGCATCCGAACGACCACGTCAACATGTCGCAGTCGTCCAATGATACGTTCCCCACCGCCATGCATATCGCCGCAGTGGAAGAGGTGCGGCGGCGGCTGGTTCCCGCGGTCGCGCACCTGCGCCAGGTGTTGAGCCAGAAGCAAGAGGCTTTCGATGCCATCGTGAAAATCGGGCGCACCCATCTACAGGACGCGGTGCCGCTGACTCTGGGTCAGGAGTTCTCGGGCTACGTGGCCATGCTCGATCAAGACCTTGAACGTCTGGAGATGGTCATGCCCCATCTCTGCGAGCTGGCCCTGGGCGGTACGGCTGTGGGCACGGGTCTTAATGCCCATCCCGAGTTTGCCGAGCGGGTGGCGCGGCGCATCGCCGAGCTCAGCGGATTGCCGTTCGTCAGTGCCCCCAACAAGTTTGCCGGCCTGGCCAGCCACGATCCGTTGGTGATGGCCAGCGGAGCTTTGAAGACTCTGGCCTGCTCGCTAATGAAGATCGCCAACGACGTGCGCTGGTTGGCCTCTGGTCCCCGTTGCGGACTGGGCGAACTGGTCATTCCCGAGAATGAACCGGGCTCATCGATCATGCCAGGCAAGGTCAATCCGACTCAGTCGGAAGCCATGACCATGGTGGCCGTGCAGGTCATGGGCAACGATGCCGCCATCGGTTTTGCCGGTTCGCAGGGCAACTTTGAGTTGAATGTGTTCAAGCCGGTGATTATTCACAACTTCTTGCACTCCGTGCGCCTGTTAAGCGACACCTGTCGCTCGTTTGCCGATTACTGTGCGGTTGGAATCGAGGCCGACGAGGAGCGAATCGGCGCCTATGTTCGCGATTCGCTGATGCTGGTGACGGCGCTTTCGCCCATCATCGGCTACGATCAGGCTGCCAAAGTGGCCAAAACGGCCCACAAGGAACGCAAGAATCTCAAGCAAGTTTGCCTCGACATGGGCTTGCTCAGCGAGGCCGACTTTGACAAGGCCGTGCAGCCTTCCAAAATGTGTCAGCCCGGGGTCTGATTGTTGAGTAAAAAACTCAAGATTTCAGCCCGTTTTTGCAGGAGGAGTCCGGGATAGGTTGTGCAAAGGGCGGGTTTGAGAAATTTTTCACAAAGTCTCTCCCGGGGGCGGAGGACGAAGTGCGTAAAGGTCGAGGAGCAGAATGGCACCTGAATATAAACTGCTGCGCTTGATTCGCCTGGGCGTGTTGAGTGCACCCATCATCCTGATGGTCAGTTTCGTGGCTATCTTTGAGTTGGGTTGGAAGGTGAAAGAGCAGCCCTTCCCGTTCAATCACAAGCTTCATGCTGGAGTCCGCGAAATCGATTGTAAGTACTGCCACCGTGGGGTGGAAAAGGGTAACAGTGCTGGTGTTCCTTCGGTTTCGGACTGCTGGTCTTGTCACCAGAATCTGCTGGGCAAGGGTTCGGCTGGTGAGGAAGTCATCAAGCGCCCCAATGTCAAGCGCTTGTTGAAAGACTATGTAGAGCAAAAGAAAGAGATCAACTGGTACAAGGTGTACGACATGCCCGAGCACGTGAAGTTTCCTCATCGGGCTCACATCAATGCTGGTCTCGATTGTACCGCCTGTCACGGCAACCTGAAAGAGCAAGAAGTGGTGAAGATGCAGCAAAAGCCCCACATGGGCTGGTGTATCGAGTGTCACCGTCAGAAAAATGCTCCGGTTGACTGCAGCGCGTGTCACTACTAGGTGGAGGATAAGGTGTCTTTTTCACGGCGAAACTTTCTCAAGTGCGGACTGATGACCGGGGCCTCGGTGGCCCTGACGGCCTGTCAGCGCAACGTTGAGCATAAACTGGTCTCCCAGTATCAGATGCCCGAGTATCAGTTGCCCGGGCAGGCGCTTCACTGGGCTACGGCCTGTGGCGAGTGCGCCGGCGGATGCGGCGTGGCTGCCAAAACCACCGACGGTCGGGTCATCAAGCTGGACGGGTTGCCCGAGCATCCCCTCAGTCGGGGCGGCATCTGTGCCCGGGGGCAATCGGCTCTGCAGGTCGCCTACCATCCCAATCGGTTGAATCAGTTCACCGATGGCAAGGGTGCCCGCAAAGAGCTGTCCTGGGAGGACTTCTTTAAGGAAAATCTGGCCGCCGACAAGCTGGCTGGAAGCAAGCCGCTTTTCGTGACTCGCCATTTGCAGGGGCATCTGGGCGGCCTGATGGTCGAGTTGGCCAAGCAGCACGGCGGAAAGATCTGGGTCGTAGACTACCCCAGTCGCTGGGCTGAGCGTCAGGTTATCAAGGCGCTCACGGGCAAGGCCGAGTTGCCCCATTACCGGCTGGAAGAGGCCGACTATGTGGTGACCTTTGGAGGTGACCTGCTCAATCTGGGGCACAACGGGGTTCTGTTGAGTTGGGGCTATGGTCAGTTCCGTCAAGGCCAGGGTCGCGATCGCGGCACGCTGGTGTCGGTGGCCAGTCGCATCAACATGACAGGGGCCAGTGCCGACCTCTGGTTGCCGGTTCGTCCCGGTACCGAGGGCTGGGCTGCGCTCGGCGTGGGCAATCTGATCGCCGCCAAAAAAGGTGGCGCCTGGCCTGCCTGGGCCAGGCAGGTGCCGCTGGCTGAGGTGGCCTCTCAAACCGGTCTCTCTGAGGATAAGTTGGAGAAACTGGCTGCCCGGTTGATGGAAGCGAAGAAACCCCTGGTCGTGCCCGATAGTGACGCTGGAAACTACATCAACGGCGTCGATTCGGTTTATATCGTCCACGCACTGAACAAGTTGCTGCGCGGAACGATCGAGACTTTCGAACCCGAGAACGTGCTGGGCGTGCAGGGCGGAGTTCCGGCCGGTCTGCTGGTCAATACGGCCGCCGCCCTCAAGTTGCTCGATGCCGGCGATTGCGGAAACCTCTGGTTCTTCGATGTCGACGTTGCACGTCTGATGCCTGCGGGGGTCAAACTGGCCGACGCCATCGCTAAGGCCTCCAAGAAGATCGCTTTCGCTACCTTCGCCAGCGATACCACGGCCCTGTGTGACCTGGTGGTGCCGGTTCAAAGCTGGCTCGAGGACTGGGGCAGCCAGCGAATCTCCGGTGCGGTGGGCGAGGCCTTCAATGTGCAGCAGCCGGTGATCACCAGTCTTTGGGATCAGGCCCGCTCGCTGGGCGATATCCTGATGGCCGCCAAAGTTCAGGATCCGATTGCCCTGGGGGTGGTCGCTCCCAATGCGCCGGCGGGTGCTTCCAAAGGCAAAACCTTCCGCGATTTCATTCAGGGCGATGCCAAAGATGCTCGTTGGGAAACCATGCTGGCTCGCGGCGGTGCCTACGCGGCCGTGAAGGTCGATTGGGATCCTTATCCCCACCGAATTTCCAGTCCGCCACCGCTGGTGGCCGATCCGGGGAGTCCCCCCGCGGGTGTCAATCCTTATGACTCGATTGAGGCCGCCCAGGTTTCCGCCTGGGGTAACCTCAAAACCACGGGTCTGGTGCTGGTTCCCTATGCAACTCTGGCGCTGCGTGATGGGTCGCTGGGCAATCGCCCCTGGATGCAAGAGCTTCCAGACCCCATTACCACGGTCGTCTGGGGGGGCTGGATCGAGATCAGCAAGGCGGTTGCCGAAGAACTGCACGTGGAACGCCACGATTTGATCAGCGTCAAGTTGGAGGGGGTCGAGGAACCCATTGTGGGCCCGGCCCTGCCGCTGCCCTCGCTGCATCCTGAAGTGGTGGCGATTCCGGTTGGCGACGAGAAGCCCGACTACAGCAAGTGGTCGGATCCCAACTACGTCAACTTCGGCAAAGGCAACATGATCTTTGGTCGTTATGGCTACACCAACGCCAACTACGGCAAAGGTGGTATCAACCCGCTGCGCCGAGTCCCGGCGCAAATGACGGCCGCTGGCGAGCCCCGTTGGGCGGGCCACAAGGTGATCGAGATTAGCAAGGTCGGCAAGACCGAAATGATTACGGCAATGGATCTTCGCGTGTTTAACCTGCCTCGCGAAGTGATCCCCTTCCAGTAAGGCAAAGGAGAGAGTATGGCTGGTAGCGAGAAACCCCCTTGGGGAGTGGTTCAGTGGGGGATGGTGGTGGATGTCGACCGCTGCACGGGCTGTAAAGCCTGCGTGGTGGCCTGCCGATCCGAGAACAACATCGCCACCGTTGGCGCTGAACAGAGCGCCATGGGGCGAATGATGGACTGGATTCGCATCGAGCGCCTGTTCCACGGCGAATACCCCGATGTAAAAACGATGTTCGTTCCCATGCTCTGTCAGCACTGCGGCAGTGCGCCTTGCGAATCGGTCTGTCCGGTGTTCGCTGCGGTGGGTACTCACGACGGACTGAACGGGCAGATATACAACCGCTGTGTGGGCACACGACTGTGTGCCAACAACTGTCCTTACCACGTGCGAATGTATAACTTTGTTCAGCCCAAGTGGCCTACGCCGATGGTGAACCTGCTCAATCCAGACGTCTCGGTGCGAAACGAAGGCATCATGGAAAAATGCACTTTCTGCGTGCAACGCATCCGTCGCGCCGACCTCGACGCCAAGGTCAACAAGAAGCCCCTGGAGGACGGCAATCTCCGTCCCGCCTGCGCTCAGGCCTGCTCGGCCGGGGCGCTTGTCTTCGGTGACTTGAACAACGAGGAGAGCACCGTCAACAAGTTGATCAAGAAGGAGTCTCAACGCACCTATCGCGTGGGCGCCATCGAGTATCACACTTCACCCAATGTGATTTATCTGCGTCCGCAGAAGAATGCGGAGGCCCTAGGAGCCCTGTGAGCGAGCATCACGAGAATCTCAACTTCCGGGCCGCGGAGATCTCGATTCCCGAGATCTACAACGCCTCGTTCGAACCCATTGGCAGATCGGGTTGGCGCAGCAATGTTGTCATCGCCTTCTGCGTTATGCTGGTGCTGGCCGCGGGCTTCATGTTCGCGCGTCAGGTTTTGTGCGGTTTCTGGGTCACCGGGCTGCACATCCCCGTCTATTGGGGCTACTTCATCATCACCTTCGTCTTCTGGATCGGCGTGGCTCACGCCGGCGCGCTCATTTCAGCCCTGCTGAGGTTGTGCGGCTCCGAATGGAAGTCGGCGGTGACCCGAGTGGCCGAGGTGATCACCCTGTTCACCCTGCCAGCTGCCGCCTCGTTCCCTCTGATTCACGTCGGTCGCACCGAAGTGGCCTACTACTGTTTGCCCTTCCCCAACCACCGACTGCTCTGGCCCAACTTCAAAAGTATGCTGGTCTGGGACGTTTTCGCGATTTCGACTTACCTGACGGGTTCGGTCATCTTCCTCTATGTGACGATGGTGCCCGACCTGGGTATCGCTCGCCCGCGAATGAAGGGTTGGATCAAGACCCTCTACACGCTGGCCAGCTGGGGCTGGCGGGGCACGGCCGAAGAGTGGAAGCGCGTCAAAGAAGCTGCAGCCCTCTACTCGGTCATCATCCTGCCGGTCGTGATCTCGGTGCACACCATCGTATCCTGGGACTTCGCGATGCAGGTGGTGCCCGGATGGCACTCCGAGGTCTTCGGCCCCATCTTCTTCGTCGGCGCCCTCTACTCTGGCACGGCGGCCGTGTTTACGATGCTGTCGATTCTACTGTGGACCTACCCCAGTTTCCGATTGCTGATCACCCAGGTCCACTACGACATGCTGGGGCGCGTCTGGCTGGTGCTTGGATTGGCCTGGGCCTACCTGTTCTTCAACGACTTCCTGCCTGCTTATTACGCCCACAAGGCGGACAAGATGGACTATCTCTACTACAATGCCTTCGGTGCCTACGCTCCCCACTGGTGGATGCTGGTCATCGGTAACTTTGTGGTGCCGCTGTTCTGCCTGGCCTTCATCGAGTTCCGGCGCAGCCTGGTTCCGATGTTCATTCTGTCGATCATCGTCAACATCTGTATGTATCTCGAGCGCGTGGTGATCATCATCCCCGGACTCGAAATCTACAACAAACTCAACTACAACACCCTGCCCTACAGCATCAGCCCCACCGAGCTCTGTATCGTGTTGGGCACGTTCGGATGGGTTATTGGCGGGTTAACCACCTTCTGTCGCATCTTCCCCATCCTCCCTTACTGGGAGCTGGCGGAGACCAAGTCCCGACAAATCGAGCGCGAAGTAGCTGGCGTCAAGGTTAACTACTTCCAGTCGGGTGAGTGAGGAAAAGCATGAGAGTCTGTGCCGAATTCGAAGACCACTACACCGCTCTGGCTGCCCACCGTCATCTGGTGGACCAGGGGCTCGACCCTCAGGAGATCGAGATTCGCAGCCCCTACCCGCTGCCCGAGCACCCCATCCCTCCTCACCGCAGCATGCCGATGAATTTGCGTGCCGCCGCCCGAACGATGTGGGCTCTGGCCGTGCTGGCCGGGTTCACGTTCGTGACCTACACCCAGTATGTCTGGGCTCCCGTCACCGTCACCAATGGGCATCCGCTGATCGCCCCTCCCATCACGATGATCGTGACCTACGAGTGTGGCATGATCACGGCCATCCTGACGACCACCTTTATGTTCTTCCTGGAGACGTTCCGCTACCGCGAACTGGTTCCACCACTGGAAGAGGATATGCCGGTAGCCATCGGTTACGTGGCGCTGGTTGTGGGGGGTCGCAGTGCCGACCAGGCCATGAAGATGTTGGAAGGCAAAGGGGCCCGTTCGGTGGTGTCCTACGCCTGTATGCTGGCCTTGCTCGGCTTGCTTACCGGCTGCGCCCAGTTCAACATGCGCGAACAGGACGTGATCAAGAGCACCGAGGCCCCGGCTCAATTCGCTCCCTCGCACAGCGTAAGGATGCCGAGTGCTAGCGAGCAGTCGGTGGCTCCTCCTGAGTTCGTCGGCTACAGCGTGGCCGGCGACACCGCTCAGTTTTCCGAATACCGGGCCAATCTGGCCAAGGCAATGCGCGAAGGCACCGACGGTAACACCGACGAGGCCAAGAAAGCGATGGACGCCTTCAACGCTGCTCAGGCCAAAATGAAGGCCAGCGGCAGCTATCCCAAGATGTATGAGTTGAAGGACCACCAGCAGGAAGTGGAAGCGGCGGCTGCTGCCTGGGTGAATCCCGTCAAGGCCACCCCCGAGGCTCTCGAGCGCGGTAAAGCTCTCTACGAAGTGAACTGCGGTCTGTGTCACGGCGTCAATGGTGGCGGCGATGGCAAAGTGGGCGAGGTGTGTATGCCGCTGCCCCCGGCCATCGGTACGAAAGGCAAATACTCCAATCACACCAAGCCTGACGGCTACTTCTACTACAACATCTACTCGGGCAAGAACCAGATGCCGGGTTTCGGTTACAAGCTCAGTCCCGAAGAGATTGCCAGCATCGTTCTCCATCTGCGCCAGATGCAGAACAAGAACAACTGAACCCAACTCCTTTCTTCTTGAAGGGCGAGGCCATTGGTCTCGTCCTTCTTGCTTTAGCGCTCCGAGAACGGATGCGCTGCTCTACCAGGGCTTGGGCGAGTGGCCCCGAAGCGGGCGGGGCACTCATGCAGCATAGGAGCGTTCGATGGCAACCTTTCTGGGCAGCCTGCCCAAAACCAGTACTTTAACCCTGCTCTTCCTGCCGGCCCTGGGCATGCATTTTGGCAAAATCGGCGAGGGTGTGCCACTCTTTCTGGTTGCGGCCCTGGCGATTCTGGGCACGGTCACCCTGATTGGGAAAGCTACTGAAGAAGTGGCTGTCTACTCCGGTCCCCTCTGGGGAGGGCTGCTCAATGCAACCTTTGGCAACGTGACCGAGTTGATCATCGCGGTTACGGCGCTGCGCAATATCGAACTGCATTCGGTGGTGCGCTCTTCGATCACGGGTTCGATTTTGGGCAACCTGCTGTTGGTGCTCGGCGCAGCGATGGTCTATGGTGGCCTCAAGCACCCCATTCAGAAGTTCACCCGCACCGGGGCCTCGGTCAATCTCGGAATGCTCTGGGTGACCATCATCTGTTTGCTTGTGCCCACCTTTGTCAGCCTGGCCTACGATCTCGATCCCAAGCTGAATGCCAAGGCCGCTGACACGCTGACTCAAGAAGTCTCTCTGGCAGCCTCGATCATTTTGTTGATCCTCTATGTCTTGAGCCTGATTTTTTCGCTGAAAACCCACCGTTTTCACATCATGCCGGCCGAGCAAGAGGAAGAGCACGCCGACTGGTCTTTAAAGACCGCCGTAGCTGTCTTGCTCGGGGCCACGGTGGTGGTGGCCTTCCTTTCCGACATCTTTGTGGATGCGCTCAACTACATGCTGCATGTGCAGAACCTGGCCATCAGCGAAATGTTCATCGGTGTGATCGTCGTGGCCGTGGTGGGGAACGCTGCCGAAGGATCTGTGGCCATTTGGGTGGCCCGCGAAAACAAAATGGAGCTGTCCTATCAGATCGCCATGGGTTCCTGTCTTCAGATCGCGCTGATGGTGGCTCCCCTGCTGGTGTTGATCTCTTATGCTCTGGGCAAGCCCATGAGCCTGGCCTTCAATCCGTTCGAAATGGTGTCCCTGATCGCAGCCACCATTATCGCCACGGCTTCTCTTCAGGACGGCGAGAGCAACTGGCTCGAAGGTGCGATGTTTCTGGGGGTCTATCTATTCTTCGCGGTGGTGTTCTGGTATCACCCCTGAGGCCGATGTGGCGACAACCCGCTCGACGAGAAAGAAAAAAGGCCTGGTCTCCAGGCCTTTTTTGGTGGCGGGGGGGAGATTTGAACTCCCGACCAAGGGCTTATGAGTCCCCTGCTCTACCACTGAGCTACCTCGCCGGACCTAGAGATATTAGGCAGTGCCCGCCTGCTTGTCAAGGCGCAAGCCAGCTGTCGGCCTGACGGGAAATCTCGGCCAGCTGCCGCCCCCAGTTCTCGCGTTGACGCTTGACCAGTTCGGACATTTTGTTGAGTTCGTGGGTGGGTGGTCGGCTGAGAAGTTCGTACTCGCAACCAAAGAGTGCTCCTCCATGCAGTTCCCAGTGCATCAGGCGCCATTCCACCAGGTTGCCCCGCTGAACCCAGGCCGAGTGCACCAGTTTCGTGGAGGAACGATAGGTCACGTCTCGCTTGCTTGCGTCCCAGCCGGCGGTGAACTGCTTTTCGAAGCTGCGCAGGTCACGACAGGCCGCCTTGCGGATCCAGAGTCTACGATTGCAACTGTCGGGCGAGTCGGTCTCGCGCAGGAACGCCAGGGTTTTCAGTCCGGGGCGAGCGACTCGTTCACAAAGAAAGAAATCCTCGCCGTCAAATCTCCACACTGGGGCTGGTTGGGCCTGGGGAGCCTCGTGGGCCAGGTCGGCAGGCGGAGTGGCGGCCAGTGGGGCTCCCAGGGCCAGCAGAAGCGACAGGCGTAGAAGTTGCTCTTTCACCTTGAATAATTTGCAATTTTTGTGATTGTTCCTGCTGCTGATGAAGAATGGAAACAGCGATGTAACCTTTTCAGGTCGCCAGGGCTGAGATACTGGACCGGTGAGACTCTCGACTGTTTCCGCCCCAACGAAACCGTTCCTTCGGGCTGCAGCTCAAACCAGGTCTCAGCCCGCTGCCGACGCTGCTGCTGGCGATTCCGTCAACCTGAGTTCGCCACTTCCTGAGGCTTCTCGCACTGCGCCACCTGTCGCCAGCGCTGTTGGACTCACAATGGGGGCAGCCGCCAGCCTGACCCCGTCGGCCCTGGGGCCGGCCCTCTACCAGAACATCCAGCAAGGCTTCGTTCAAGGCTATCTGACTCCCCAAGAGATCTATAAACGCTGTCAGTCTCTGGCCCAACGCTTTCCCGATCGGGTCGAGCTGGTCGAGCGCGACTACCGCACCGCCGGCTACGATGGCGAACAACCCGAGCTGCGGGGCGAGGCTCCGCTCTATCACCTGCGTCTGGGCCCTCGCGAGGCAAACCGCGATCAGAAGCTGGGCGTTTTTCAGTTTGCCGCACCCCATGCCCGCGAGTGGGTCAATCCCATGATCATCCTCGAGCTGGCCGAGCAACTCGCTGCCAATTACGATCCCGGCAGCTCTGACCCGGGAGTTCAAGCGCTGACGACGATGATGCAGCAACTCGATATTCACCTGGCTCCGATGACCAACCCGGATGGCACCAATTTTTCGATGTTCGATGAGAAAATGTGGCGTAAGACGCGGGTGCCGGCACCCGAGGGCCAGTTTGGGGTAGACATCAATCGCAATTTCCCCACCAACTGGCAGCCCGGCGACCCCGGTTCCCTTACCTACCCCGGACCCGGCCCCGCCTCGGAAGCCGAGACTCGCAGCCTGATTGAAGTTGTGGACCGCTTTCCTAACGTCCGCTTCGTGTGCGACTGGCATTCTTATGCCGAGGAAATCCGCCAGCCCTGGGGGGTGTCAGAGGCCGATCGGGGCGTGTATGAGCAGATGCATTCGAGAATGGCTCAGGCCATTGCCGGGCTGCGGGGGCGCAACTACGAGCGGGTGGTCAGTGAAGTGATTGAGGGCAGCTCGGACGACTATTTCTACCACGATCGCAAAACGTTCTCCACCATTGTAGAGACCGGGCGAGCCTTTCAGCCTACCAGGGCAGAGGCTCTCAGGGTGATGCAGGAGGGGGTTGCCGGTGCTCGCGAGTTGCTGCGCTATGCTCAGGAGTTTCAGAGCCAGAACGGAATGGCTCAGGCCTCGCCTCCGGCCAGCATACCACCCCTGCCGGCATCATAAGCTCCAGGCCCGCGTCCAGGACTTCGCCAGCTGGCGAAAACCCAGCTCCTGGCGCAGGCGTCGGGCCAGGTCGGGCATATGGGCCGCCCCGTAAAAGATGGCCACCTTGCGCTGGCCCTTGATCAACTGCTGGCGCAATACGGCCACGGCCCGAGCATTGCGTTTCTGAATGTAGATTTCCGAATCGGGTCCCCGCAGCGAACGGTCGAATTCTTCGGGGTTGCACAGCAATTGGGCCATTAACTGGCGCAGGCGTTTTTGGTTTTGGGGGTTGGTGGGGGCCATAAAGCGCGCCGTCCACTCCAGGCGCTCGGCCGGGGAGCCCTCAAAGCCCCCCAGAATTTGCTCAAAAAAATCCTTGGGAGCGGCCGGACGTCCTCGTAGCAGCCTGTCCAGTTGCCTGGGTGTGAGATCGGCGTGAAGAAATTGGGCTCCACCATAGTCGATTTCGTCCAGCTGAAAGCTCAGCCCCAACTTTTCGCAAAGCTTACGCTGAAATCGGGTGGTGTCGGTGCTGTTGTCTCCGGCCCGCGGAATGGGGTTGGAAGGGGGGGCGTCCATGCCCACCAGATCGTAGAGTTCCTGGCGATTGAGGTCGCCGGGGGGCTGGGCGATCAGTTCGTAGAGCACTCGGGGATAGTGGCTCAGGTGGCGATTCAAGCGCCGGTAGTAGTCGGCCTCGCCGATGTGCACCACGCCGACCAGGTCCACCGTAGTAGCGCCTTGCTGAAATCGCGTGATGGCGGTCTGGAATTGGGCTTTCTCTATGCGGGTGTAAGCTTCAGGCCGGGCCAGGGCCAGCGTCACCAGGGCCAACATCAAACCCAGCACCCGTCTTCGTCTCACCGGGGCTTTTTAGGCGCGGGCGACCTCCTGGCCTTTCGCGCGGCTATGGACAGGTGGTCGGCAACATAGGCTCCTGCCAGTTGTTGGCCGTAGGAAGTCAGGTGGACACGGTCCCACCAGAGCAATCCCGAGTCGGCGACCTCGCGGCGGGATAGATGGGCGTGCAGGTCGACGAAATCGCAGCCGTGTTCCCTGGCCAGTCGGGCCAGCGCTAGCTGCCGATGTCCGTGGGCTGCCAGTGCCTGGGGGGGCATTTCACTGCTGAGGGGTTCGCTGACGATGGTGGTCTCGATGTTGGCGTTCTGATTGTATTCCAAGACCTGCTTCCAGGCCGCCAGCAGTCCGGGTACATCGGGATCGTTATAGCTTTGCTGGATCACCACCCGGGTCGGTTCAAGTTCGAGCAGCCGCTCAAAATAGCGTTTGACGAGAAAGGCAGAGGTCGCGCCGGGAACCGCCCCGGCGATGAACACCGGGCGCTTGGACGTATCTTGCCACCCCCGGCTCAACTGATATACCAGAGTGTCCCGCTCGTGCAGGGCACCACTCCCCCAGGCCTGTGAGGTTCCCAGCAGCAAGACTCTTGGCACACCCTTGGGTAGTTGGGATCGCAAGTTTTGAATTTTGGGTTGGGAATCAACCACGTATTTCCCAAACTGATCAGGCCTCGTCACGGCCACCAGTGTGCTCTGGGTTCCATCGGGACTGGTTTGAAAGGCCTGCTTCCCGGGGGGCTGGGGAAAGGAGGGCAGTTGAAGAAAGCCTTTCAGAGGTTGGGGAGGGTGGTAAGGGTCGAAGTTGCAGGGCGGGCGCAGCGGCTCCACTACTCGTCGCCTCCAGGATTCCAGGGGCCAAAGGTGGGGTTGTCGGCGCTGCACCCAGGGGGCCACTTCGGGTGAGAAAGGATATAGCCGTGACCACAGGCTGGCATCCAGGGCAACCGCTGCCAGCAGCGTCAGAGCCATGACGTATGTGGTGTAGAGACTGGCCTTCAAGGCCGCGCCCAGGCAGCGACGCCGTCTGAAATGGAGCCAGCCCCCCAGCAGCAAGATCAGGCACCAGGCGCCAGCCAGTTGGGGGGCGGACAGGGCTATGGTCGGCCTGGCAAAGGTGTCCGAAAATTCCAGTGACCCGTTCCGGCGCCAGGCGGCGAATCGGTATACGGAAACCGGGCCCCGCCCCGATCGCAGTCCCACCGTTCCGCTGCCTTCAGGCGCAACCTTCCAGGAGGGACATGATTGTCCGTTAACCCTGGCCTGCCAGCCCGACGGGCCGACCTCGATGTGAAGTCGTTGAAGCCCGTCCCCGATGGAGAGTGGGAAAGCCCTTTTCTCGAGGAATTTCCCTTGCGGAGATGCACGCAGCCAGGCGCAAGGAAAATCCGGATGGCGGCTCAGTCTCAGGGCCTGGAAGGAACCTGCATCGCGGTGCACCTCCACCATCAACCAGCTGGCCGGTGGACATGAGAAGTCGACTTCCAGCCTGCCCGGCATGAACACCCGATTGAGCAGCAATTCGTTGTAGGCGTGCCAGACCCCCAGTTGCAGGGAGCGACCCACCAGCAGGTTGCGAGTGGTCGAGAGTTCCCTGGCTCCGGCCGGAGGGCGTGCCAGATACAACTTCAGGTTCACCCAATCGGGGCGCATCGAGAGGTCGTGAAACGAGTTGGCCAGGCCGTAGGTGGCCAGAACCCCCACGGCCAGCGAGCCGATCAGGTTGAGCATCAGCAGCAGGACTCTCAAGGGCAGCGACACGCAGGGGAGTTCGCAACCTCATGAAAAACGACCCCCTGGGTCAGGGGGTCGTTGTCAGCCAGTTCGTGGTCGGTTTCAGCTATTTCTGCACTGGTCGAGCTTGCTCTGCAAGTCGCGACGGGTGTTGTCCGCCTGATGGTGCTCGGCCTGAAGGTTGTCTTTCTGGTTGCTCAGGTCACGAATGGCGGTGTTCAACTTGTTCACCCGACCCTGGTTCTGGTCGGCTTCTTGACGTGCCGAGTTGTACTGGCCCTGGGCCGAGGACAACTGGGTGGCAGCATTGGTCTTGTCGCGCTGGGCGTCATAGTTTTCGCTCTGAGCCCGGTCGCGGTCTTGCTGGGCGTAGCGCAGGTCCTGCTGGAGCCCGGGCTTCTGAGCCTGGATCCCACTCTGAGTGCCCTGGTCGATGCGCTGATCGATGTCGCGCTTTTTGTCGTTGAGCTGGGTTTCTTTCAAGTTCAGCTGGCCCTGCAGTTCGTCGTAGCGACGTTCCACCGGCTTGCGATCCTGGGCGAACTTGGCGTCCGACTCCTTGGTGATGGTGGCGTCCAGGCCTTCCTCTTTGGCCTTGAGCTGTCCGGCGAAGGTCTTCAGTGTGCCGTCGAATTCTTTCAAGCGGCTGTCCCAGTTCACCAGGCTCTCGCCGGTCTGTGGGTCGGGGCGCGCGGCCTTCTCGCTGTAGAGCGCCTGACCACCCGCCTCGATCTTGCCATTGATGTCCTTCAGTCGTCCCTGCACATCGGCCTCTGAGCCCTGAATCTGCTCTTCCCGGGCGTCGAGTTTGGCGGTTTCGCCTCGATAGTAGGCACGCTTCTCTTCTGCAGCGACTTTCAGGCTGTCTTCGCGAGTGTCCAAAGTCTGCTTTTTCTCGTCCAGGCGCTTGCCTTTGGCCGAGTGGCTCTCTTTCTCACCCTGAGCCATTCCCAGCAATTTGCCACCAGTGACGTCCCACAGTTTCTTCGAGGCTTTGGCCGCGGTGAATCCACCCAGGCCGCCCACCGCAGCGAAGAGAGCGCCGCCTACGATACCACCTGCCACACCGGCTGCGCCGATAGTGGACAGGCTCACATTCTGGGCCAGCAGGCCGCTGGCCAGGCTACCCGCCGAGGCCACCGATGCTCCCAGCGTAAAGCCGCCGACGGCACCGCTCAGCATGCCCACGCCGCCGAGCACCGAAGCGTAGAGCTTCATGCCGCCCTTCATATTGTTCAGGTCGGTGAAGCTGGCCTTGAGCACGCTTTCTTTCTCGGGCTTGGGCGCAGGTGCTTGCCCTTCGCCACCGGCGGCCGACTCGGCTTTGGCCCACAGGCCCTGAACACCGCCGACAACCGCGCCGGGGACGAATCCGGCCGCCTTGCCTACAGCGTTTCCAATTCCATTACCCACCTGCCAGGCACCAGCAGCACCCGAAACGCCACCGATGACCATGCCGGCCTTGGCCATAAAGCCGGCCGTTGCGAAGGTACGGCCCACGAAGTCGAGGGCGCCGTGAGAGGTTACCGAGCTGAGCACCGGTCCGAAGCCTGCGCCCGTTAGCGTGCCGACGATGGCTCCACCCAGCACACCTGCATACAGGGCGCCGGTGACGGTGGCCAATCCGGTGGCTCCACCTACAACCGTACCTGTGGCGTTGCCCCAGGCGATACCGTTGCGGATAGCCGACGAGCCAATGCTCGGTTTGTAGCCGTCCTGGGGGCCATTGGGGCCGGGGTTGTTCTGCTCGGGGGGCTTGGGAGCATCATTTTTCAAAGTGCCGATACGGGGCATCGGGTTGTTCAGCGACTGGAGTTTCATCGTCCTGGTCCTCTCGGATTGGGTGTGTCAATGGAATGACCCTGTGGGTTGTTGACATCCTAGAGACCGTTGCTGAAAGAACCCTGAAAATCCCAGGGGGGTTGTCAGAGGCCCGAGGTCGAATCCTCAAGACTATGAAAGAACCGCATCAACCACCCAGTCGAAAGGAAGTTGAGGCCTCTGGCACGGCCGAATGGGTCGAGCAGGCCGTAGATCGACACCAGCAGCGCCAACAGAAGTTGCAGGGCGTGTTTTCCGAGGCCGACCGTAGCCTGCGCGACGAAAAAGAGCGCCTGGCCAACGTTTGGAAGTTGCCCGCCGAGACTGACAAAGAGGAGCGCGGCCCCGATTTGTTCGCGGCCGAGCGCGATCGGGTCGCCCGTCAACAGCAGCAGCTTTCCAGCATCTGGGACGAAGACCGGGCCGCCCGCGAGGCCGAGCAGGACCAGTTGCGCAATCTCTTCGGGCCTCCGGCCGGTTCCAATCCCAAAAAGCGCCGCTGAGGGTGAAGGTCCGAAATCAGTACTTTCTGGTAAACGACCTGGACCGGGCCTGGGAGTTTTATCCCCTGCTGCTCGGACCGGGGGTTCGCAAACCCGGACGACTGGTGTTTTCGCCCCCAGGAGGAGAGTTTCAGTTCTACTCGCTGACTCCCGAGCAGTTGGGCCAGTTTGCCTTTCCTTCCCAGCCTGGTGAGCCCTGGTCGGGGACCTGCCTGGAAAGCCCCGACTGGCAATTACGGCTCGACCAGCTTCAGGCTGCCGGAGCTCGACTGTTGACCGCCTGGCAACGGCTCCCCTGGGGCGGGGGTCACGGGTGTCAGCTGGTGGATCCTAATGGTTACCGTTGGGAACTTTTATCCAGCGACTGAGCAGCCTCTCCAGCGGGCCCCGGTGGCATTCGTGGCAATGCTGGGACAGCGGCGTTTCCTCCGGGTTGACTTCGATCAGTCGAGCGCCGGCCTTGCGAGCCTCCAGGGGAAAATCACACAAAGGTTGCAGGCGTGAGGAAGTCGCGACGACCACGCACACATCGCAATTGCGCAGCCACTCCAGGGCGGTTTCGATACGCTCCATCGGATAGGGGTCGCCCATCCAGACCTGGGCCGGCCGCTGGCCCTCCCACTGGCCCCAGCGCCCGTGCATTTCCAGGACGCGTTCGCATCCTGCCCGCTGCAGCAACCCATCCTGATTGAGCGTGATGATGCGCACCCCGGGGTTCTCCACTTGCAATCGGGCCAGCAGGCGATGGCCGGCATGGGGCTGGCACTCTGAGGCCCGGCGTTCCCACTCGCTGACGAGCTGGCGAACCTGCTCGGGCTGGCGCAGATAGCGCTCTCGCATATCTTCGGGAACGTCCCAGTCGATGCCGCTAAGACGGCTGAGTCCGGCCCCGATCCAGAAGGTCATCCGTTCCACGCTCTGGGGATTCTCTCCCCAAGGGATTTCCCTGCCCGGTTCGGAATGGCCTGAAATGCTCTCTGCCCAATTGCTTGGTCCGGGTCGGTTGGAAATGCGCCAGGTCGAAGTGCCCCAGCCCGGCGCAGGGGAAGTGCTGGTGAAGGTTGAGGCCGCGCTGACCTGCGGTACCGACTTGAAGACTTACCGACGGGGTCACCCCAAGTTTCCCTTTCCTTTTGCCCTCGGACACGAATACTCGGGAATTCTGGCCGCCGTCGGCCCGGGCGTCAGCCGTTTCGAGGTGGGTTCGGCCGTCATGGGAGTTCACTCTGCCCCCTGCAATGGTTGTCGCCTGTGCTTGCGGGGCTTACCCAACCTCTGTGACTCGCTGGTGGCGCGGATGGCCCTGGGAGCTTTTTCCGAATATTATCGGGTACCCGCCGAAATCGTCGAGCAGAACCTCTTTCTTCGCCCCGCTCACGTCTCCGCCCAGAGGGCGGCCTTTCTCGAGCCCCTGGCCTGCGTCATTCAGGGGCAGTCTCAGATTCCGGTGAGGCCTGACCATAGCGTGGTGATTATGGGGTGCGGGACTATCGGATTGCTGCATCTGCTGCTGGCCAGGCAGCGGGGGGCTCGTCCTATCATCGTTACGGGTCGGCATCGCCAGCGCCTGGACCTGGCCCTGGAGCTCGGGGCTGACGTGGTGGTGAATATCGATGAGGAGGAACCCTTAGAAGCGGTACGACGGGCCACCTCGGGAGAGGGGGCCGAGCTGGTGGTAGAGTGTGTGGGCCGTCCCGAAGCCTGGCGCGAAGCCCACCTTCACGCGGCAGCAGGAGGGTTCGTGTTGCTCTTCGGGGGCTGTCCCTCGGGGGCTCAGGCCAGCTTCGATGCCACCCGCATCCACTACGATCAGCTGACCCTGCGGGGGGTGTTCCACTTTACGCCCGAGGACGTTCGTCAGGCACGCGACTATCTTTGCCAGACCGAGATGCCGGTGGAGCGCATCCTTTCCGGCCAGGCCCCGCTGGCCGAGTTGCCCCAAATTCTGCAGCAACTCGATCAGGGTAATGGCATCAAATACGCGCTATTGCCTCAGGAGAAAGCATGATGATGAAAGTGGCTCAGGCCTTCGATTACGATGACGTGCGCATCGTCGACATGGAGGTTCCTCGTCCCGGCCCGGGTGAGGCCCTGGTCAAGGTGAGAACCTGTGGCATCTGCGCTGGCGACGTTACCCCCTGGTACATCCGCAAGAAGTGTCCCATCGTGGTGGGTCACGAGCCGGCTGGCGACATCGTCGAGTTGGGCCCCGAGGCCGGCGACTGGCAGGTTGGCGACCGCGTTTTTATTCACCACCACGCCCCCTGCGGTCAGTGCCGACGTTGCCTGAGGGGCTTTCCAAGCATGTGTCCCACCTGGCGGGCCAGTCACCTGGTACCGGGAGGAATCGCCCAGTACTGCCTGGTGCCGCGGGTCAACTTGAGTCATGACACGCTGAAGCTGCCGGCCGAATTGAGCTACGACCACGGAGCTTTGATCGAGCCCATCGCCTGTGTGGTAAGGGCTTTTCACCGCTGCGGTCTGCAGTTGGACGGGCCCCAGCGCGACCTCCGCCTGGCGGTGGTGGGTCTGGGCTTCATCGGTCAGGTGATGGTAGCCCTGGCACCACACTATGGATGCTCGGAGATCGTGGGGGCCGACTTTGTCGAGTATCGTCGTCGCCACGCCCTGAGCCTGGGTGCCGGGGCGGTGGTCGACCCCGCTTCCCAAAGCCTGGCCGAGGTGGTGCGCCAGCGCACCGGCGGCGATGGCGCCGACATTGTCATGGTGGGGCCCTCCAAGCCCGAAGTGCTGCAGCAGGCCGTCCAATGTGCCGGTCCGGGGGGTACCGTGCTGCTTTTTATGGCCCCCGAGCCCGGAGTGACCTGTGCCCTGGACGTCAATCATCTCTTTTTTCAAGAGATATCGCTCGTTACCAGCTACAGCTGCGGGCCTCGAGAGACGCGCGAAACCTTGGAAATTCTGCGTCGCAAGCTGATCTTGCCCGAGCAACTCATCACCCATCGATTCCCGCTCGAGCAGACCCTCGAAGCCTGCCGACTCACGGCTCGCGCCGGAGAGAGTCTCAAAGTTGTGGTGGACCTGGTGTGACTTTCAAGACATTTTCAGTTCAACCATCTAGGATGTGGTTCCAGGAGGCAGCATGATTTCGTCCCGATTGAGCGCATACTTTCAACACCCGGCGGCCCGCGAGGCCAAACGCGAGTATTCGGTCAAGGCTGCCTTCACCGAATTGCATCAGGAGCAGCAGATCCTCGAGCAGTTCATCCAGAATGACAACCAACCCGGAGTTGACCACGACCCCACCCCTGGTCGGCTGGAGCTTCGCCAACCGGCTGCGCTGGGCGCCCCCAATCAACGGCAGATCGCCCAATGGTCGGGCAACTCCCAGCGTGGCCTGATGGAGCGAGATGAGAGCCTGATGCTCGATAACGACCAGCAGCAGTTGCCCAATTTTCACACCTCCACCCAGGTTCGGCTGCATCCTTTCGGCATGGAAAAGCTTTCGGCCACCGAAACCGCCGAGGGAGTGCACGTCCGCAAGTCGGTCGTCGACGTGGAATCGGCCGACTACTGCTACACCGAAACTTTCTTCATCGCTCGCTAGTCGCGTGGATCCGATTCAGGTCATTATCGAGCAACTTGCCCAGTGTGGCTCGAAGGACGCCACCGGCCGTTTTCAAATCGATCTCGCTCAGGCTCGTCAGCGCCTGGCCGATTTCCGGCTCGAGGACCAGCAACTCTGGTTACTCCCCGTCCTCCAACTCGGCCATAGCTGGGAAGCCGCGCGGGTGGAGGTTCGGTTTCTAAGAAACTCGGTCAAGGTGGCCATTCTGGGCTGTCAGCAACGCGTCGATCTTTCTCCCTGGCTCTCTCAGGTGGGTCACCTGGGAATCTGGCGCCACTCGCGGCTGGGTCCGCTGGTGATGGCCTGCGAGGTGGCATTGGCGGCTGGATTTCGTGCCGTGCATCTGGCCTATGACGACTGCCGGTTCAGTCTGCTTCCCGAGAGCAGTCAGGGCAATCACCGCGACTTTGACAGCCTGCACCAGTTAGAAATTGAGTTCGAGAGCCCCGACCCGCAATGGTGGGGCAGGCGTCAGCGTAAGGCCTGGACCGAGCGCATCGCCGCTGCCGTCGGCCAGTTGCAGCAACGCGGCGACTTCTCGCTGGCTCAACTGGTGGTGGACGGACGTCCTGTTTTGCAGGCCCAGATCGACCGCCCCGGTCGCCAGGAACTCGAGCGGGTCTGGTTGTCGCGACAGCCCCTGCGACAACTGATGACCTACCCTGGGCCGGTGCTGCGTCCCTTTCGCCACGACCTGATCGGTCCGCGCCTTACCCATTGGGGGCACGAGCGATTTCAAGGACAGCTCCGAGAGTGGGTGCATGCTGAGGGACAGGAACTTCACAGCGACATGATGATGAGCGACCCCGGCCAGTGGATGAATTACATCCTGCGCCGTGATTGCATAACGGCGCCTCGCGAGGCTCGCCGCCGCGAGGGCTACCTGGCCGTGCGCGGGCTGATGCAGTGGTGTCCCGACAGTGAAGAGCCAGGCCAGCTGATTCCCGTCCGTCAGGGCCTGGTGCTGACCCCGGTCGAATTGCTTCCTTGCCCCGGCGTGCGAGCCTGGATCAGCGGTGAGGCCTGGGCCCTGGACCTGACCCAACACAAGGTGGTGCGCAACACGCTGCTGCAGCGCAGCATTGAGTGGTTGAACGGCCAGTTTACCGACTTCCTTGAACGACTGCTGGAGGCTGCTCAAACCTTTCCCGAGCACCTTGAACATCTTGCCGAACCCGTGTTGCGGGCCCTGCACCAGCAGCGGCGTTGGAAGTAGCTCCAGGAGCAAAGATTTTGGGGGTGGAAGGGGAGGGGAGAATTCTCATTTCGGAGGTCTTGATGTTGCGCAAGTGGATTTGCTTGATGATGTTGGTGGGGGTCGCCTGGGGAGAACCGGTGGCTCGGGGCGATGTCGCCATTCCCAACATGTACCACGTCAAGGAGTCGATGCGTGAATACTTCAAGAGCGGTCGCTATCACGCCGAAGTCGATTCGGTGGCGCAGCAGGCCCGCACCTACCTGGAGAACAGCCTGCCCCGGCTGCGCGACCGAAGGCTGGCGGTGGTGCTCGATATCGATGAAACGGTGCTGAGCAATTACCCTCATATCGAGGCTCAAGACTTTGGCTACATCCCCAAGCCCTGGGTCGATTGGGTGTTGCAGAGCGAGGCCCCGGCCCTGCGCGGCCCTCGCGAATTCTTTCACTATGCCGTGCAGAACAATGTCGACGTGGTCTTTATCACCGGCCGGGCCGAGCCCCAGCGCGACGCCACCGTGCGCAACCTCGAAAAAGAGGGCATGGCCTCCTTCAAGCAGCTCATCATGAAGCCCAAGGGCGATCCCACGCCCTCGGGCGCTTACAAGGCTCAGGCCCGGCGCCAGCTGGTCGAGAGTGGTTACACCATTGTGGTGAACCTGGGCGATCAGGACAGCGACCTGGCCGGCGGTTATGCCGAGTCGGTGTTTAAGCTGCCCAACCCCATGTATTACGTGCCCTAAGCCAGGATCACGTTCCCTGAGGGGCGGTGAAGGTATCGGCGGGCAGGCTCTCGCCGTGCATATCCCGCAGCCAGAAGAAGATGTAGTTGGGGTTGTTCCAGCCGCTGCGGCGTTCGGCCGGCACTCGCCATCCCAGTAGCGTCGGCTGCTCACCCGTGGTGAAATAGAGGCGGATCTGCTCACTTCCGTGGCCGGTTCCCAGCGGGCTGAGGTCGACCACCAGCGTGGGCTTGCGTTGGCCATCGACTCGGCTCGACTCTTCCACCACCGAGTCGATCTTCACCGTGCTGTCGATTTCGCCGTGCAGCAGCATCCAGAGGGGTAGTTCGCTGAGTTTGAGTTCACGAATGCGCGTACCGCCGTTGAACACCTGAATGTTCTCGCCATCGGCACAATAGATGTCCTGGTTAGGCCCCCAGTGGATGCGATACTTGCCCGGGAACTGGAAATACACCATCCCTTCGGCCGAATCTCCATCATACTGCCAGGTTTCTGAATTGATCCCGTAGTCGGGAACCTCTTTGATTCCGGCCTGGTAGCTGGCCGGGGCGGTGCGCAGGCTGGCCAACCCGGCCTTGACCCTTTTGACCAGCGTGGCCCGCGACGGGGTCACCTGGCTACTGGCGGCGGGCCTGGTCGCCTGGGTTTTGGTCTTGGGGCCGGGCAGTCCGTAGCCTACCAGATTCAGGGTTAACAGGGATGCCCCCAGGCAGGTCCAGTACTTGTTCATATCGCCTCCTTGATGCTTCCAGTCTATGGGGTAGCCGAGCGGTTGGCCGTGACACTTCTCACGGAAGCGCCGGTAACTGCGAGGCCGGTTGTGAGAGAACCAGGCTCAGAGCCTGCTGATCATCGCAATAACACAGGCGCCTGGCCTGCAGGCTGGTCAGCGCCGACCCCAGTTCGCCCGGGCTCATGGGAGCGCGGGAACTCAGTTCGCCCAGGCGAGTGGGCACCGTACAGTGCAGTAGCAACCACTTCTCCTGGTTGCTCAGAGGGTGGATTTGCTGCTTGCCCGGCCAGCGCTGATCGACCACGGCATCGCCCTCCAGATGCAACGAACGCAGGGCCGGGATGGACCAGCTGGATTGCCAGGCTTCAACCCGCCGCTGCAGACGGTGCAGCGAACGCTGGTGCTTGGAGCGTTCCGGCTCGGGCCCAACCGGTAGTGAAAAGAAGTAGGCCAGCGACTGAAGCCGCTCAGGCGGACCGTCATAGAGGTAGGCGTAGACGGGAAAGGGTTGCAGGTCGGTGAGTTCGGAAAAGAGCGGACTGAAGCGGTCGGGGCGCACTTCGCAACACACCAGTGGGGGCTGAAAGTGGGCGATCGATTCCACCAGATCGCATTGCGCGTCGACATCTTCAGGGCGCTCGCCGGGGTGCCCGAGCAGGATGTTCCAGCTGAGACGAATCCCGTTCTCACGAGCGGCCTTGAGTACCAGCAGATTCTGGATGGCCCGCTGGCCCTTGCGCATCAACTGGAGCACCGAGTCGGAGAAGCTCTCGATCCCGGGTTGCAGCCAGCGCACTCCGGCTGCGGCCAACAGTTCAAAATGGGCAGGCTTGAGGTTGGCCTTCACCTCCCAGAAAAACTCCAGCCCGGCCTGGCGTTGTGCCAGCGCGGGAAGGACTTCCTTGAGGTGGCGTGGGGCGATGATGTTGTCGACCATGTCGACCTTGTTGCAGCCGTGTCGGGCGGTCAGCCCGAAAATTTCCTGCAACAGACGCTCCGGGGTCTTGGCTCGATAGTTCATTCCGCTGCCGTTGAGTCCACAGAAGGTACAGTGTTGGACCTGACCCCACCAGCAGCCCCGCGAACCCTCCAGGGTCAGGGTTGGCTGGATGCTGCTCAGGGCCCGATGCGACTTCAGACTGGCGAAATAGTCGTCGAAATCGGGATGGGGCAGCGCGTCCAGGTCGCTGACCTTGCCACGCCCCGGGGGGCGCCTCTGGCTGTGGCTGCATACTTCGGGGGGAAGTTGAGCCTCGGGAATGTCACGTCCAAAGCGATGGACCAGCCGGTGGAGCGTGCCGATACAGGATTCGGCCTCTCCGGAAACGGTGAAGTCGACCCCTTCAAACTCCAACAGCGGTGGACTCAGATCGCCTTCCAAATTGGCTCCACCCATCACGGTGACCAGTTCCGGCGCCAGCTGGCGCAGGCGTCGGAAGATGGCCAGAGCGGCATTGTTTTGCTGGAATGTCGAGCTGATGCCCAGCATTCGGGGCCGGTGGGTCAGCAGCCGCTGGCAAAGTTGATCCACGAAGTCGGGCAAACAGCTGCGCACCCGTTCCAAGGCCTCGAGCTCGGCGGGGGAGTGATCACGCTCGGCCAACCAGGGCAGGAAGCCCAGATCCCAGCCCTGAGGGCGAACCAAACCCGAGAAGAGCCACTCGCCAATCATCAGTTCGTTGTCTCGATGGATTCGCGAGTAGGTTTCTACGCCCAGCCGTTGGGCCAGGTCGTGGTCAGCGTAGTAGATGCTCGACTCGATGCCCTCTCGACTCAGGCTGGCCTTGAGCAGGCTTAAGCCCAGGTTGGGTCGCCACAGCGAAGCGAAGGGGGGGTTGACCAGCAGGAACATCCACTCTGGTTCCTCGTCGGCGTCGGCCTCCCTCGGCTACCACCCATGCAGGATTTGGGCACCGGCGGCAAAAGGTCGACGCATGACGACACGTATCAGCAACAGCTTTGGCGCTCGTGCGCCCCTGGGAGATCACCAGATTTATCGGCTTGACGCCCTGGAGAAGGCGGGTCTGGCTCCGGGTTTTCAGCGACTGCCTTTCTCCATCCGGGTTCTGCTTGAAGCCGTCCTGCGCAACTGCGATGGCTACCTGGTTCAGGAAGAGGACGTCCGGCGACTGGCTCAGTGGAGCCCTGCCACTGCCGGAAAAACCGAATTGCCGTTCCTGCCCGCGCGGGTTGTGATGCAGGATTTCACGGGTGTCCCCTGCGTGGTCGACCTGGCCGCGATGCGCGACGCAGTAGCGCGCCTGGGTGGCGACCCCAAGAAGATCAACCCCCTGGTGCCCGTCGATCTGGTCATCGACCACTCGGTACAGGTGGACTATTTCGGCACCGAGCTGGCCCTCATGCGCAACGCTCAGTTGGAGTTTGAGCGCAACGGGGAGCGCTATGAATTTTTGCGTTGGGGGGCCCAGGCCTTCGACAACTTCCGGGTCGTGCCGCCTTCCACCGGTATTGTCCATCAGGTCAACCTGGAGTATCTGGCCCAGGGCGTGCTGCAAAAAAAGACCGCCGAGGGCACTCTGCTGTTCCCCGACACGCTGGTGGGCACCGACTCCCATACCACGATGATCAACGGTCTGGGGGTACTGGGTTGGGGCGTAGGCGGCATCGAGGCCGAGGCAGTCATGCTGGGCCAACCGCTGTATATGGTCACCCCCGAAGTGATCGGTTTCCGCCTTACCGGTGGCCTGGCCGAAGGGGTCACCGCTACCGATCTGGTGCTGACCGTAACCCAGATTCTGCGCCAGAAGGGCGTGGTCGACAAGTTCGTCGAGTTCTTCGGTCCGGGCCTGTCCTCCATGTCGCTGGCCGACCGGGCCACGATCGGCAATATGGCTCCGGAATACGGGGCCACCTGCGGCTATTTCCCGGTCGATGATGAAACGCTGCGCTACCTGCGCAATACCGGTCGGACGGAATCGGCCAGCCTGCTAGAGCGCTACGCCAAAGAGCAGGGCCTGTTCCGCACCGACGCTACTCCCGACCCCATCTTCACCGACACCGTTGAACTCGATCTCGGCACGGTTCAGCCCTGCCTGGCCGGACCAAAGCGTCCCCAGGACCGGTTGCTGATGAAGGACCTCAAGTCCAGCTTCCGTTCGGCTCTGATGGCGCCGGTGAAAGAACGAGGCTACGGACTGAGTGCCGAAGATACGTCTCGCACCGCCGAATACAAAGACAACGGCAAGTCCAGCTCCATCGGTCACGGCGCGGTGGTGATCGCCGCCATCACCTCCTGCACCAATACCAGCAACCCCAGCGTGATGCTCGGGGCCGGTCTGGTGGCCAAGAAGGCCGTCGAGAAGGGACTTCAGGTCAAGCCCTATGTGAAGACCAGTCTATCGCCGGGTTCCAAGGTGGTTACCGAGTATCTCAAGCGCTCGGGCACGTTGCCGTACCTGGAAAAGCTGGGCTTCAACGTGGCCGCCTACGGCTGCACCACCTGCATCGGCAACTCAGGACCGTTGCCCGAACCGGTAACCCAGGCGGTCACTCAGGGCAACCTGGTGGCCAGCGCCGTATTGTCGGGCAACCGCAACTTTGAAGGCCGGGTACATCCCCACGTGAAGGCGAACTTCCTGGCCTCACCGCCGCTGGTGGTGGCCTATGCCCTGGCCGGCACCACCGACATCGACCTGACCCAGGAGCCGCTCGGCACCGGCAGTGATGGCCAACCGGTCTACCTGAGGGACATCTGGCCCACCAGCCAGGAGGTTTCCGACGTGGTGGCTTCGGCCATCGACCGCGAGATGTTTGAGAAGTCCTATGGCGACGTCTTTAGCGGCAGCGAAGAGTGGCAGGCCGTGCCGGTCAGCGGCGGCGACCGCTACGGTTGGAACGACCAGTCGACCTACATCCAAAATCCGCCCTTCTTCGAGGACCTGACTCCCGAACTGAAGCCGCTTCAGGAGATCCGAGGCGCGCGGGTGCTGGGCCTCTTTGGCGACAGTATCACCACCGACCACATCAGTCCGGCCGGCAGCATCGCCAAAGATTCCCCGGCCGGGCGCTATCTGGTGGAGCGAGGCGTGCAGCCCAAGGACTTCAACCAGTACGGCACTCGCCGCGGCAACGACCGCATCATGACCCGCGGAACGTTCGCCAACATTCGCATCAAGAATCAGATGCTGGGCGGCAAAGAAGGCGGCTTCACGCTGAAGTTTCCCGAGGGCCAGGAGATGCCGATTTTCGACGCAGCCATGAAGTACCGCGAAGAGGGAGTGCCCCTGGTCGTTATCGCCGGCAAGGAGTATGGCACGGGTTCGTCGCGCGACTGGGCCGCCAAGGGCACCCTGTTGTTGGGTGTGAAGGCGGTGTTGGCCGAGACTTTCGAGCGCATCCACCGCAGCAATCTGGTGGGAATGGGCATCCTGCCGCTGGTGTTCCAGCCCGGCCAGACGGCCGAGTCGCTGGGCCTGACCGGTCACGAAGTCATCGACATCCTGGGCGTCAACGACGATATTCGCCCGCGCCAGGAACTCACCGTTCGGGCAACCGCCCCCGACGGTTCGGTGAAAGAGTTTCAGGCCATCGCTCGCCTGGATACCCCCATCGACGTAGACTACTACAAGAACGGCGGCATTCTGCAAACCGTTCTGCGTAACCTGATCAAGGCCTGAATGTAACTCGCCCGAGCATGTCTCGGAACTTGTCCTCGAGGACCCCGTGTCCCGAGGACATTTTTGCGTCCATCACGCACACCAGGCTCCCTTCCTGGTAGGGACGGACGCGCAAAAAGAAACCTCCCCACAGGGGATGGGCCTGCCCTTGCCAGTGGTGCAGTCCGTCGATGCGTAGGAAGGACGTCCCTTGGCCCAGGTATCCGCTTTGCAGTTGCCGGCTTGTCTCGGACTGAAACCAGCGGCTGTTTTGCGATTGTACGTATTGCTCGGTCACACGCAGAGCCTTTGGCGGCGGTGCCGCAATGTAGAACACCCGGGCCATGAGTTCGCACCAGCCGGGCTCGTGGTTGTCGGGGCGCAGATGCCAGGAGCCTTCGCACTCCTGCCAGGTGAATCCACGCCGGTTCACCTGCAGAAACTGGTCGGCATTGGCCATCGGCTGGAGTTCTGGCAAGGCAGCGGGCGCTTCCGTCTCCGGGCTCAGTTGGCGGGGTGCCTGAGTCGCGGTTGGCCTTTCACCGCGGCTGCGGGCCTGGACGTAGCCAACCTCCTCGTCGAGTCGGGGTTGCTGAACTACCGGGGCTGCCCGCCGCACTGCGGGACGGGGCCGGGTCGGAGGGGGGTCGGGTCGACGAACTGCCACAGCGGGTTGAGCAGGCCGGGCACGGCTCGCGGCCGGAGCCGGCTTTGGACTTACCCTGAAGGTTTCGACCACGGGCGAAGCCGTTGTCGCGGGAGGGAGAGGGGAAGAGGAGGCAGAGGGGGTGGCGGCAATCAGCAAGGGTTCGGGGCGGCTCATGCGCCCCAGCCAGGCTCCGCTGAGCACGAGTATCAGCGCCGAGGCTGCCACCAGCGGCAAGTGGCTCGTGGATCTTCGGGTCGTGGCGGCAGCTATGGGATAAGGCCGGCTTACTGGAGGAGCGGTGGCTTGAGTCACGGCGGGGGACACCGGGTGGGCTCCGGCCTGGTGCAGTTGCAGCCAGCGCCGCAGGTCGGCGCGAAAGGCACCCGCGTGCGAGTAGCGGTCTTCGGCCCGAAATGCTGTGGCGCGGTCGACGATGCGAGCCAGTTCGGGGTCGGCCTCGGGCAGGTGCTGAAGCAAAGGATAGACCTGCAGGCTGCGAGGGCGTGCTCCGGTTAGCAGTTGATGCAGGGTGACTCCCACCGCAAACAAGTCGGAGCGAATCTCGGCCCTGCCCTGCATCTGCTCCACCGGGCAATATCCGGGCGTTCCTACCATGGTATTGCTTCGCCCCGGTTGGTGGGTGCAGGCCAGTCCAAAATCCACCAGCTTGACCCTGCCACTGCGGCGTTCCCGCAGCAGGTTGGCCGGTTTGATGTCGCGGTGCAGAATGGGAGGCTGGTGGTTGTGCAGATATTCCAGCACCTCCAGAACTTGCAGGATGTCGACCACCACCAGTTCGGGGTCGAGCGGTCGCTGGGTATCTTTCAGGCAGCGCTGAAGCTCGTCGTCGAGACTTTCCCCCTCGATCAGATCCATCACGATGTAGAGAGAGCCTTCGTTTTCGAAAAAGTCTCGAACCCTGGGAATATCGCTGTGCTGCAGACGAGACAGGGCCTGGACCTCGGAACGGAATTTCGACTTGATGTATTCGGCGTCCTGACCCTCCAGCACCGTGTCGAGGATTTCCTTCACCGCGCAGGGCGTTTCGGCCAGCCGCATGTCGGTCGCCCGGTAGACCGCTCCCATCCCTCCTTCCTTGAGTCGGGCATCGATTCGATAACGACAACAGAGCATCGAGCCAGGTGAGAGTCCCATAGAGGCAGGCTAACACAGATTCCGGTGAATTGCCGTCAACACAGGGGCACGTTCAGCGCCAGTCCGGCCTGCGAAGTCTCCTTGTAGCGGGCACTCATGTCTCGCCCGGTCTGGAGCATGGCGGCCATGACCTGATCGAGGGACACGCGATGAGCCGCCCCCTCTCGCATCGCCAGTCGGGCGGCCAGCACCGCCTGGGTGGCTGCCAGGGCGTTGCGTTCGATACAGGGGATCTGCACCAGTCCTGCCACCGGATCGCAGGTCAGGCCCAGATGGTGTTCCATCGCCATTTCGGCCGCCTTTTCTACCCATTCACCGGAACCGCCCTGGGCGGCAACAAGGCCCCCTGCGGCCATGGAACAGGCCACGCCGACCTCACCCTGACAGCCGACCTCGGCCCCGCTGATGGAAGCATTTTCAATATACAGAGCTCCGAGCACGGCGGCGCTGAGGAAGTATCGCCTCAGGCCCTGCCAGTTCGATCCGGCTACGAATCGATCGTAATAGAGGGCCACGGCTGGCACGATGCCGGCAGCCCCATTGGTGGGAGCGGTCACCACTCGTCCGCCAGCGGCGTTTTCCTCCGACACCGCCATCGCCCAGGCCTCCACCTGATCGAGCGGGGCCAGGGCCTCTTCCAGGCGCACGCGGGCGGCCAGAGCCGCGGCCCGACGTTGCACCTGCAACCCGCCCGGCAGGCATCCTGGGGTGTGTAATCCGCGCTCGGCGCAGGCTTTCATCACTTCCCAAATGCGCCCCAACCAGGCTTCGACCTCGTGGCCAGGGCGGCGAGCTCTTTCATTGGCCAGCCCGATCTCCCAGATCGAGAGTCCGGATTGCTGGCAGCATTGCAAGAGTTCGGCGGCCGAGGTGTAGGGAAAGGGAAGGGTTGGTTGCTGCCCGGCGCAGGGCGCTGGTTGTCCAGCCTGGCGAATCTGACCCCCACCCACCGAGTAATACACCTGTTGCAGGCACAGGTTTCCCTGGCTATCCAGGGCCTCAAAGCGCATCCCATTGGGATGTTCAGGCAACGTTTCCCCAGCATGAAAGACCACCTCCCAGCTGCAGGGCACCTGGGCCAGCAGTTCGGAAACGCGTTCGACCTCGATTTCAGCCGGCTCGTGCCCGAGCCAGCCCAGCAGGATGGCGCGATCGCTGGCGTGGCCCCGTCCGGTTAAAGCCAGTGAGCCATACAGGTGCGCCTTCAGGGCTACCGCCTGGGGCGGCAGACATCGGCGGAATCGGGCGGCAGCTTTCATGGGTCCCACAGTGTGGGAACTGGATGGACCCAGGCCTACCTTGAATACCTCCAGTAAAGAGAGATTCACTCCAGTTCGAATAAGGATTGGCCCGTGCGCACGCTGTCTCCGATGTTGACCGACACGGTTCTCAGGGTGCCGCTACAGGGAGCCGTGATGTTGGTTTCCATCTTCATGGCTTCGAGAACCACCACGGTATCTCCGGCACGAACCTGCTGGCCGAGTTGCACGGGAATCTTGACCACCACTCCGGCCACCGGGCTGCGGCCCAGCTTGTCGGAGCCTCCCTGGCCCGAGGGTGATGACTCGCCGGGCAGCGGAGGCCGGATGGAGGTCAGGGGCCGAGTCGGCGCGGGCGCCGGGCTCGGGTCGGCTTCGCTGGCCTCCACCTCAACTTCATAGATCCGGTTCTCGATGGTGATTTTGAGCTTCATGGTCCCCCCTGCAGTCGATGAGATGCCTGAATAGAGATTTTGCCGTTCTGCGACCAGAGAGAAGTGCCCAGCAGACGCACCTGGCGCAGCGGGGCTCGCTTGCCCAGATAGGCCGCCACGGCTGCGGCCAGGATGTAGAGGTCTTCCTCGGGGATGGGCTGGCGCAGGCTTTGCACCTCCCGTTCCAGCCTTTGAAGGCGCTGGCTCAAGGCTCGCACCTCGGCCTGAAGCTCCTGAAGAGTGTCGTTTCCGTCGCTCACAGTGGAATCAACCCGTGCTTCTTGCTCGGACGCAGCAGACGCTTGTTGCTGAGGTACTCCAGCGAGCGGGCCAGATGCAGGCGGGTCTCGGCCGGGTCGATGACCTCGTCGACCAGTCCCCGTCCCGCGGCAACATACGGATTGGAAAAGGCTTCGCGATAGGTTTCAATGAGTTCTCGGCGTTTTTCAGTCGGGTTTTCCGCCTGCTGGATCTCGCGTCGAAAGATAATCTCGGCGGCTCCTTCCGCGCCCATGACGGCCACCTCGGCGGTGGGCCAGGCCAGCACACGGTCGGCCCCCAGGTCCTTGGCGCACATGGCCAGGTAGGCTCCACCGTAGGCTTTACGCAAGATGACGGTGATTTTACTCACGGTGGCCGCCGAGTATGCAAAGAGCAGCTTGGCCCCGTGGCGGATAATGCCCTGATGTTCCTGAGCGACCCCCGGCAGAAATCCGGGCACATCGACCAGCGTGACCAGGGGCAGGTTGAAGGCATTGCAAAAGCGCACAAAGCGACTGGCCTTTACGCTGGCGTTGATGTCGAGCACGCCCGCCAGATAGCCCGGTTGATTGGCAACCAGCCCCACACTTCGTCCCGCGATGCGCGCGAATCCGATCACCAGATTGGGAGCATAACCTGCCTGAACCTCCAGAAAGTCCCGGTGGTCGACCAGTTTTTCGATCAACTCTCGCACGTCGTAACCCTGTTTGGCATCTTGGGGCAGCCAGTTGCGCAGTTCGGGGTTGGGTTCTACCGGTTCCGTGTTGGCCAGCAGAGGAGGATCCTCGAGATTGTTGGAGGGCAGGAAGCTCAGCAATTTTCGGCAGATCCATAGCGCCTGCTGGTCGTCGTCGGCGATGAAGTGGCTCACTCCAGAAAAGCCCATGTGGGCGTCGGCTCCGCCCAGCTCTTCAGCACCGATGGTCTCGTGGGTCACCTGGCGGATCACCTCGGGTCCGGTGATGAACATCTGGGCCTTGCGAGTTTGAATGACAAAATCGGTCAGCGCTGGACTATAGGCCGCGCCGCCAGCACAAGGTCCGCAGATCAAGGAGATCTGCGGCACCGAGCCGCTGAGCTCCACGTTGCTGAAGAACACTTTGCCATAGCCGGAGAGCGAGTCGATGCCCTCCTGTACCCGGGCTCCGCCAGAGTCGTTGATAAAGACGAAAGGCGAGCCGGTGGTCAGACTTTCTCGCATAATGTTGGCGATTTTCTGGCAGTGGATTTCACCCGCCGAGCCTCCGGCCACCGTGAAATCCTGACTGGCCAGGTGAATCAGTCGGCCATCGACCGTGCCGGCCCCCGTAACCACCCCGTCGCAGGCCAGTTCTTTGGAAGCCATCTCAAACTGGTGGGAGCGATGGCGAGCAAAGGCTCCCACTTCTTGAAAGCTGCCGGGGTCGAGCAGGCCCTGCACGCGCTCGCGGGCCGTTAGCTTGCCCTGGGCCCGATGCTTGTCGAGTTTGTCCAGGCCTCCGCCAGCCTCAACTTGTTCACGGCGCTGACGAAGTTGTTCCAGACGCGTTTCCATGTTCATCGCGTGGTCCTCTCTCAGGCCGGGCTGACGCTAACCCGGTGGGTTTTGCCGGCGAAGGTCACGGCATAGTTCACGGGTTCTCGCAGCGGCTGGGTGCTCGGAGCCGGAGCCTGGGTCGGGTCCTGGCCCACGTTCTTCGGCCCTTCATGGCGACGCTGAAAAAAGCCCGGTGCTACCTGGGGGAACATGGCGTAGGTCAGCACGTCCTCCTGGCTGGGGTTGGAGCCGGGCAAAGCCAGCGTTTCCTCGTGCAGGCGCCCCCACTCGGGGGACAGCAGGTCGGCCGGTCGGCATTGGATGGGCGGCTTGCCGGCTCGAGTTTCGGCCTGTTGCACGATGGCCTGGTCTCGGGGGCCGGCCGTCTCGCCATAGTACCCCAACATCAGGTCGGCGAATTCGCCCGTCAGCACCTGATAGCGACCCATGAGCACGTTGAGGACGGCCTGGGTTCCCACGATCTGGCTGGTGGGGGTGACCAGTGGGGGATAGCCTGCATCTTGGCGCACCCGCGGCACTTCTTCCAGCACCTCGCGCATGCGCGCGCTGGCGCCCTGCTGCTTCAACTGACTCTCCATATTCGAGATCATGCCGCCGGGAATCTGGCTTTCGAAGATATCGGTGTCGACCCCGGCGATGTTCGACTCGAAGGCCTTGTAGCGAGGCCGAACGCCAGCAAAGTGGTCGCGAATTCGCCTCAGACATTCCGCTTTCAGGCGGGTGTAGTAGCCCGTGCCTTCGAGCATGGCCACCAGGCTCTCTGTGGGGTTGTGCCCGGGGCCAAGGCTGAGGGAACTGATGGCGGTGTCGACCACGTCGGCGCCGGCCTCGATGGCCTTCATCAGGCTGACCATCGTCACGCCCGTGGTGGAGTGGGCGTGCACGTGCACCCGCACGGCCTTCCCGCAGCGGGCCTTGATTCCCGATACGATCTCCCAGGCGGGCTGGGGTCGCAGCAATGCCGCCATGTCCTTCAGGCAAATCGAGTCACAACCCATCTCCACGAGGCGCTGGGCCTGCTCGATGAAGACCTGAACATTGTGGAGCGGGCTGGTGGTATAGCAAATCGTCCCCTGGGCGTGCTTGCCGACACGCTTGACGGCGGCGATGGGGCGTTCCAGATTGCGCAGATCGTTGAGAGCGTCAAAGACGCGGAAAACGTCCATCCCGTTGACGGCCGCCGATTCCACAAAACGCTCCACCACCTGATCTTCATAGTGTCGGTAGCCCAGCAGGTTCTGGCCCCGCAGCAGCATTTGCAAACGGGTGTTGGGCAAACCTTTGCGCAAGGTGCGAAGCCGTTCCCAGGGGTCTTCGTTGAGAAAGCGGATGCAGGCATCGTAGGTAGCGCCGCCCCAACATTCCACCGACCAGTAGCCGGCCTGGTCCAGTTCGGGCAGGATCGCCACCATGTCCTCGGTAGCCATGCGTGTCGCCAGCAGGCTCTGGTGGGCGTCGCGCAGGGCCAGTTCGGTGACTTCAATCAGTTGTTCCATCCTCGGAAGCCTATCGTTTACCTGCGTCGGGGGCTATGACGAAGGTCAGGCCAGAGGGGGAATTGGCCAGATTGGGGAAGCGGTGAGTTCATCGGGTGAAAGGGGATATCGAGAATGCGTATGTGGAAATCGGTGCTGGTAACGGCGGCGCTTGCCTGGCAGGCATGGGCGGCACCACTGGTGTTCGAGGGCGATCACTACATGAAGGAGCTCGACGCTAGCGGCCAGGACATCGTGGTTCGTGGCGATCACATCACCTTGCGCCTGCAGGGCAAGGCCCGCAGTATCGTTGTCGACGGACATCACAATCACGTGGACTTTGAAGAGTCCGAGATGCTCGATCTTCCCGGTCACCACAATCATGTGAGCTGGCGTCGTGGTCAGCCGCGTCTGACCGAGGGTGGCCATCACAACCATCTTTTGCCGCCGACCGGTGCCTCGGGCGTGTCCCAGCCGGCTCAGAAAGTTCACCTTACAGGGGCAGGCGACCAGCGCACCTATGAGGGCAATCACCAGCATTTTGAAATCAGCGGCGCCGGCAACCAGATCACGATCCGGGGCACGGCCGCTTCGGTGGTGGTCAACGGCGCCGATAATGTGGTCGAAGTGGAAGAGACCGGCATCATCGAAGTCAGTGGAATGAACAACCGGGTGTATTTCCGCAAGGGCAACCCCTCGATCGATCGCAGCGGCCTCAATAACGAAGTCATGCGTCGCTAGTCGAGGCGCCTTGCGCACGTTGCACCTCACCACCGTTGACCTGACGGCCTTCTGCTTCTTGCGCAGCTGGTTTCGTCACCTTCGGGCTCACGGTCACGAGGTGGCGTTGGCCTGTGATTTTCAGCGGTTTCAAGAGCCCCTGGCTGAGGATTGTGACCAGCTATTCCCGGTTGCCATTCCGCGCCGCATCCGTCCCTGGCAGGACCTGCGGGCGTTTGTCAGTCTGGTCCGACTGATGCGTCGTTATCGGCCTGAGGTCGTCCATACTCATACCTCCAAGGCCGGCTTTCTGGGCAGGCTGGCCGCCCGACTGTGCGGTGTGCCGCTGGTGCTGCACACGATCCACGAATTGCCTCAGAATGCCGCTCGCAGTCGCTGGGTGCAGAGCATCTATCGAGGCCTGGAGCAGCTGGCTGCCCACTGGTGCCATCATTTGATCACGGTGTCCGAAGTCAACCAGAGGCAGATCCTGGCCGAGCGGATCTGTGCTCCCGAAAAACTCACCTTCATCCGCGAAGGCCTTGAGCTGGAGCGCTATCGGCCCGCCACCCCAGGGGCCGAGATGCGACGCGGCTGGGGTTTGCCCGATCGGGCCAGGGTGCTGGGAATGGCAGCCCGACTTGAGCCGGCCAAAGGCCATCACGATTTGTTGGTGGCCTTTCAATCTCTGGCCGGCCGCTATCCCGACCTGCACCTGGTGCTGATGGGCACGGGTCTGCTCGAGGCCGAGCTGCGAGCGCGAGTCAATGAGTTGCAGCTGACCTCACGGGTGCATTTCCTGGGCTGGGTTGAGGACCTGGTCAGTGCTATCGCGGCCCTGGATATGTTCGTGCTGTCCTCCCACTATGAGGGCCTGGGCATCGTCCTGTTGGAAGCACTGGCGTTGGGGATTCCCACGGTATCAACTCGGGTGGGGGGGACTCAGGACGTCCTGGTGCATGAAGTCTACGGGCTTTTCGCCGAACCCCATAATCCTTTGGATCTTGCCCGACAGATCGAGCGTTTTTTGGAGAATCCGGCCTGGGCTCGGGAGTTGGCCCGGGCCGGCCAGCATTACGTGCAACGTGAGTTTCGGGCCGAGGTCGCCGACGCTCGTATGTTGGACCTTTATCTCAGGCTGCGAGGCCGTGCCAGGTAGCTGCGGTCAGGCAGCCACCTGGCAGAGCGGTTGCTTGATCAGGCCTGAGCCGGGTTGAACAGATCCAGGGTGGGCAGGGCGTGGCGACCACTGCCACCCACCAGCAACAGAGCTGCCGCCAGGCTGTGTTGCCAGCTGACCTGAGTTTCTTGTTCCAGGGGGACACGGGGTTGAACGTAGGTCATGAGTTCCTCCTGTGCGATCGGTGTTGATCTTATGTCAAGCACAAAAGTCATGGCGTCTAGATGGTAACAATCATTTAACATCGCTTCAGGCCTGGGCTAAAACGGATCTGCCTTCAGCAGCGAGAAGGCAGGATCATGCACCAACTGAGCCCGGCGCTTCGCGAGGCGGTTGAGCGTTCCCGGCGCTACTGGGCGGGGGCTCTCGACCAGGTCGACCTGCGCACGACCCTGCGTTGGGCGAAACAGAGCCTGCACGAGGCTCGTAAGCAGGTTCAAGAACAGCTGGGGTCGGGTGGAGAGCTGGCTCGGCGCGCCCAGGGGCTGCGCCAGCTGGAGTTGCTCGAGCAGTTGCAGTCAGCCCTCGAAGGCCTCGAGCATGACGAGCAGGCGGCCTCAACCCTGCAGTCGTTGTGCCAGCGCTGGGAAGGGCTGCATGCGGTCGAGCCCCCGTTGACTGCCGAGGTGGGACGCTGCAGTCGATGTCAGAGTCTGCTGTCGCCTTCGGGTCAAAACTGTCCCGGCTGTGGTTGGTCGTGGGGCGAAGCCCGCGAGAGGACGGGCAAGTCCGAAGTGGAGGTCAGTCCCGACCTCTTCGAGCTGCACCGGCGTTGTCGGGCCTGGCTTGGCAATGACCTGCCTCCGGAAGATGTGTTGAGCTGGGTGTTGGGTCTACAGGCCAAATACGGAGTGGCGTTGGAGCAGCTGAGGCAAAGCCCCCCTCCCGAACCTCTGACGGAGCGCTGGCGAGGGCTTCAATTGGCCCTGCTCGACCTGCTCGATGGTTTGCATTCGGTTCAGGAAGCAGTGCAGGCCTGTCGACCCGAAGCCGTAATGGCGGCCTGGAACCTGCTGCTTATGGGTTTTGACTCGTTTCAGCAACAGGCGCTTGAACTTCAACCGGGCGCAAAACCACCAGCGGAATGACCCGATTGGTTCGGTATTGGTATTCCTGATAGGCCGGATAGTGGCGGCAGAACACGGGCCACAGACGGGCTTTGAGTTCCTCGTCCGCCTCAAAGGCCTGGACCTGCCAGTGATGAGGTCCTACCTGAACGCTACCCTGGGGGTGGACTTGAAGGTTTTGCCACCACTGGGGATGTCGAGGGTGGCCCCCATAAGAGGCCACGACGATCAGGTCGCTTCCGTCGGGCAGGTAAAAGAGCGGCGTGGTAAAGAGCCGTCCGCTGAGCCTTCCCCGGGTGGTGAGCAGCAGGTTGGGCATTCCCGCCACCAGGCCGCCTATTGCGCCGCCGCTAAGTCGATACAGCAGCCGGTGAATGGCCGTGGCCAGGCGCACCGACCAGCGGCGGTGTAGTACCCATCGGGTTAGCTCGACGAACATCCGCCCTGCAGGGCCTTCTCGACCACCTCGATCACCTGGAGATCGTCCTCGAAACCCTGGTGGTTCTCCCAGTCGTGGTCCCCGTCGTCACCCAGAAAGAAGTAGCGGGCAGCCGCCTGAATCCAGCGTTGGTGAAGGGGTAGAGTCATGGCCGCATCGTAGTCGAGCAGTTGCAACAAGCGGTTGCCACAAGACTGAGCGGCCTCCAGATTGAGTTCGGGGTAGTTCGCCTGTTGTTGCCGAAGGTTTTTGAGATGGCGTTCCACCGCCTCTTGCATGCGTTCCTGAGTTTCCAGGGGGAAGGCCAACAATCGTTGGAAATTCTCTAACAGCGGCTGAGAGAGGCCGGGCGGCGGATCGGGTAGCATCGCTACCGCTTCGCCGGACCTGGGGGTGGTCCTGGGTCGACCCATCGGCAACATTTCCGCAACCAACCCTCGACGCAGGCCGGATAGTATCAGAGCACACATTCGCTCAGGGGGCATTGTATGCGCATTCAGGCTCAAACTCACGTTCCGTATTCTCCACCGACACCGCGGGCTTCCAGTTCAAAATCGGAGGTCGAGCAGGCCCTGGATCGCCTGGAAATTTGCCTTACCGATACCGCTCAATCGCGGGCTGACGCCGTTTCCTCATCCGGCGCCCTGCAGGGCTACGAACCCGAATGCAAATCGATCAAGTTCGATCGGGCCGACCGTGACGTCAGTGCCCACGGTGTCGCCTTGAAGGGCAAGACCGATTCGGCCGCGCCCACCTCCGAACGCGGACTGCAGTTGTCACAGGGAGTCAAACTGGGGGGTGACGAGATCAAGGCTCGGATCGACAAGGCGCTGGCCGAGCTCAGCCCGGCCGAGGCGGCGGCCCGTCGCCATCTGGAGACGGCCCAGCGGGACGCCCAGTTCCTGATCGAAAGCAGCATGCCCCATCTCACGGTTTCTTATAAGCATGCCCACCGTCAGTCGCAGGAAGAACTGAGCCCCTATCTTGTCGAAGTTATGGAAGATGCACCGGGTCGTGACGTGGGTCGCTTTGCCGACGATATCAAGGGGCTCTTCGGAGAGTCGATTTCCAACTATCGACAGGGCGAACTGGGAGGCAAGTTCGTGGTAGAAGACCTGACCAAGATCAAGAGCTCGTTGATTCTGGCTCGCGACAAGATGAAGTAGGCCGTCGTTGCAGTGGTTCGGGCCAGCCCACGTGGCGGGAGTCGCCGCCATCGTGGCCAGTTGCTGGGGGGTGAAGCGGTTGCAGCGCCCCTGGGTGACGCCCCTGCTCGGGGCAAACCTGGTGATCTACATCGTGATTGCCTATTACACTCGCTGGAGCGAACTCAACCTGGCAACCTGCTTACCGCTCCACCTTTGCGATTTCATTCTGATCGGAGCGCTCTGGCTTTTGCTTCACCCGCACCGCCAGCAAACCGCCTACGAATGCGTCTGTCTTTGGGCCTGGTCGGGTAGCAGTTGGGCCCTGGTCACCCCCGATTTACCCGAGAACTTTCCCCACTATCGATACTTTGAGTTCTTTTGGGGGCATGGGCTGATCTTCGTGGTGCTCGCCCAGCTCGAAGGTTGGCATCGCTATGCACTGCAGCCTCAAAGCTGGAAGCGGGCGGCCTGGGGTCTGCAAGCCTGGATTCTGGGCGTTGGTCTGTTGGACCTGATCTTTGGCTGGAACTATGGATATCTTGTCCGACGACCTCCGGGAGGGTCGCTTCTCGACTACCTCGGGCCCTGGCCCTTGTATGTTCTGGTGGCCGACGCCCTGGCTTTGCTGGTGTTCTGGCTTCTGTGTCGGGTGCACGGTAGTTTTTTTTCAGAGGAGTCGGCTAGCATTGTGGCATGAACGCCTCCCAAGCCTCGACGCTGCGCAAGTTGCATCCTCCGCTCCTGCGTCCTGCGAGCTCCCGAGCTCTCCCACCCGGCCCGGCAGAAGCCTGCGCCGAGCGAGCTGAACCCCGCGAGTCTTCAAGCCTGAGCAAGTCGCTGGCGATCACGGGACTGGGCATCCTCAGCGCCGCACCCGGGTTGGTCCGTGCAGCTGACATGGGCCAGGTCCGGATCACCGAGCTCCCCCCGGTTTCGCAGCTGTTGAGCAAGAGCGAAACTCAGCTCGGCGACTATCGTTTGCGGGTAGAGCCCGTCGACCTGGACCTGAATCCTCGGCTGCGAGACGGCCAGTTGGGTCTGCGGCTGAAGGGTGAGTTCTTGAAGAGCGAGCTGTCCCGGTCGGTTGAGCTGCAGGGCGGTTGGCGGCAAACCCAGGGCCTGCGCGGTACCCTGTCGGGGGAGATCAATACCTATGCCCAGCCGCGGGCGAACTTGAGCCTGGAGGCCTTTCGCCGCTGGGACGGCAGCCTGGGCAAGGACATGCAGGCGATGTTCGAGGTCTCTATGGGCAACTTTTATGATGGGGTCCATCGTGCCAACAGCTTCGGTGTTCAGGCACGGCAGGAACTGAAGGGGGGGAGCTTCGAGTGGGCCGGGCACCCCTTGAGCTGGCATCTGGAGGGACGCCAGAGCCTGCATTACCACGTCCAGGGTGAGCTTGAGGAGAAGCCTTCCAACTGGCGCTACTCCTTTTTAGCCGGGGTGCGTCGCGATTTTCCCATCACGGTATTTGGCAAGCCAGCGGTGTTGAGTGCCATCGTGGGACCCGAGTTGCGAGGCCAGGAGCACAAACCCCTCGAGCTGGCGCCTAAGGCCAAAGTCCGAGTGCGATTTTAGACCGGTCGGTCCAGGTGCATCTCGTAATTGACGCTCGTATGGCCGACGGCGGGTCGCTGCATGGCCTGGCCCGCTACCTGAGCAAGGTTCTCCACTGGGGTCTACATCATCGCCCTCAGCACAGGGTGCAACTGCTGACCTGCCAACCCCAGGCCTGGAGCCATCTGGTCGAGGCTCATCCCCAACTCTCGCTGCTGCCCGTAACCTGTCCTCCGTTTCACTGGAGCGAACACTGGGAGTTGGCCCGGACCCTGAGCCGCAGCCGCCCCGACCTGGCTTTCTTTCCTTCGTTGGCGGGGCCGCTGTGGTCGCCGGTTCCCTACTGCATGACCGTACCCGACCTGATTCCCTGGCACTATCCCCGCTCCCCTCTGGTCAAGCCCTACCTGGCCCTGGTTTCGCGCTGGCGTGCCTTCAGAGCCTTGGAACTGGTGGCCATCTCTCGTTTTACGGCCCAGGAGGCCCGTCGGTTGCTGGGCGTGTCGCCGAGCAAAATCCAGGTGATGTACCTGGGAGGACTCGACTTGCCCAGGGCTGAGATTGCGCCAGAGGTTCGCCGGCGCCCCTATTTTCTCTGTGTGACCAATCCCAAGCCTCACAAAAATCTGAGCGTGCTGCTCAAGGCCTTCTCCGGGTTAGAGCAAGCCTGCGACCTGGTGCTGGTGTGCCCACCGGGTCCCCCTCTGGCCAGCCTTCCCCCCGCAGTTGAGCGGCTGCACGGGCTTTCTGACGAGACATTGGCCGGCCTCTACCGGGGTTGTCTGGCGGCCGTGGTGCCTTCCTACTATGAGGGGTTCGGCTTACCAGCGCTCGAAGCCATGCAGCTTGGAGCTCCCGTGGTTGTGGCGCGCTCCAGCTCATTGCCCGAGGTGGTTGGTGAGGCGGGTCTCTACTTCGACCCTGCGAACCCCGATGAATTGCGAGAAAAACTGCGCAGCCTGCTCAATGACCCACCCAGGGCCGCAGCCCTGAGTGAGGCCGGTAAGGCTCAAGCCGCCCTCTTTAGCTGGGACGAATGCTGCCGAACTCATTGGGACTGGTTCGAAAAGCTTCAGACCAGAAAGTCGGTATCGGCGTCCAGAGCCAGCAGTTGAGACACGGGCGGAGCGCCGCTCCAGGAGGTCAGGACCTCGCGCGAGTCGCCGCTGACGATCACCGGTGCCGACTCGCGAAAGTCGAACTGAGAAATCCCCTCATCCAGCGCCCAGAATCTTTCCATGCCATCTTTGCCGCGCCCGAGATACAATCGACTGGTTCCCTGGTTGGGGGCCGATTCGAAGTAACGCAGTTCGCCAGGAATCAGCCGATCCTCGCCCGGTTGGAAGGGTCGATTGCCGCCCGAGGTCGCCTGAAATCCGAGGTACACGGGATTGGTTTTCTGTTCGCCCTGAACGCTCAGGGTGAGTGAACGATAGTTGCGGTCGAAGTCTTCGGCGCCAACCGTTTCAAGCTGAGCTTTGAGATTGAGCAGCCGCAGAGAGATCGAGTTGTCGAGGGCGTAGGCCTCTTTGTTTTCAAACAGGTCGTTGAGCGCGGCCGAAGGGGCCACCGCTTCGCCCTGGTCGTTCTGGGCACGCAGCTGAAGGCTGCGTTGACCCTGTTGCTCCACCACTTCCCAGAAGCCGTTGCGGGCCGTGACGTTCACCCCTTCACCTCGGGCCTCGGGTTGTTCCAGGCCGGCGCCGGGCAAGTCGACTCCCTGCTCGCTGCTGTTCCAGCTGGGGTCGGCCAGTTCGGCGGCGCGGATCAGGTTGGTGCGGAAGTTGGTCTCAAAGACCTCCTTCTTGGTCAGCACTCGCGTGCCCATCAGCTGGCCATCAGCTCCGCGGATCTCGACCACGTCGTTGAGGTTGAGTAGGACCGGTCCGTCCTCGCCCTCGGTGCCCTTGACCCGGGCGGTGGTGCCTTCCATGGCGAACAGGGTCTGCAGCAGCAGTTGCTGCAACTCACCCACCGACAGAGCGTTCAGCTTGGTGATGGTGTTGTCACGCTCGTTGCCTGAAGAGGAACTTCCCTGCTGATGTCCGCCCGAGGAGTGACCACCCGAAGAATCGGCGCCGGCACCGCCGCCCCCCATTTCGCCACCCTCGGAGCCACCCCCGTGCCCGGGCTGCTGGTTGCCAGACGCCTGACTGCTCTGGGTGCCAACTTGCTTGACCATGGTTTCCACATTGCCGTTCACCAGCGCCGGAGCCTCGCCATGAGCCACCCGATCGCTGATTTCCTTAACCTGGGCTTCTGGGCTGGCCGAGGCGGCTGCGGCGCTAACTGCCTGGGTTGCTGCGAACGAGTTCTGGGCAACTCCGCCCACCTGAACGGGCACGTGTCCAGAGGCTTCCGGACTGCCCGTGGCGGCTTCGGCAGCAGCCACGGCCTCTTCCACCTGCTGCGCCGTCACGGCTCCGGTGGTGGCGGTAGTTTTGGCCGTCGCGATCAGCGGTGATTCGCTTGAAGTAGCCGTGATGACCGGAGTTGGCCCCGGAGTCACGCCGGGTTTTCCCGGGGTAGGAGGCAGTGTGGCCGCACGTCGCTCTTGCTGGATTTCCTTTTCACGTTCTTCCCGGTTGGCCTCACGGAAGCGGTCTTCCCAGATCGGCTCGTTGGCCGGGGTTTCTTTGGGAGCCTGGTAGGTGACCATCGGAGGCGTGGGCACCTGCGGGCGAACCGGGGCTGCCGACGGTGCCGCTGGCTGGGGAGCCGGTGCCGTTTCCTGCCGTTGTTCTGTCACCACTTCGGAGCTGCTCTTCGAGCGTGAGCTCTGCACAACGACGGGAGCCTGGGGAGATTGCTGGCCCCCCGAACCTTGCTGCTGTCCCGACGAGTTGGAGGCCGACTCGATCGGCCTGGGTGTGCCCCCGGCTGCAAAGTCGGAGCGGGCAGCGGGTGCTTCCTGGCTTCGCTGATTCACTGTGGGTCGAGAGGAAGGCGCAGAACCTGTGGCCTGGACGGCCGAGATGCTGGCCTGAGTGCGAGCCTCTCGAGTGGGAAATGCCATCCCTTCCTCCGGCTGCAGAGAGCTAACCGGTACCGCGGGATTTCCTCCTGGAGATTGGGGACTGGCAACGCGATACTGGGGTGGGCGAGGACTTGAGTCTACTGGCGTCGACCGCGGAGCACCGGGGTCGGGCTCGGAGCGCAGCGCCGACCCGGAGGTTTGGGGAGCGCTGGGAGCAGGACTGGAAGGCGCCACGGCATTCGCCCGTGGGTTACTTGGACGCGCATTGGGAGCAGCTTCGACCCTGGCATTGCCCCGGGGTTCATCGCTGGCCGGCACCGGTTGAGGACGGACCTCCGGAGCTTCACCCACCAGGCGCGACTCGTTGCGCACTTCTTGCCTTGCTTCGCTTCTGGATTCGTTGCGGTTGTCAGGGCGGGGCTCGGCCTTCTGGTCATCCCGCGCTTCGGCCCTCAAGTTGGCTCTGGGCTCGTCAGCCTTGGGCTCACCGCCCTTGGGCTCGCCAGCCTTGGGCTCACCGCCCTTGGGCTC
>CAZYPN010000001.1:83968-354351 GCA_964649085.1 uncultured Burkholderiales bacterium
GCCTTGGGCTCGCCGGCCTTGGGCTCGCCAGCCTTGGGCTCGCCGGCCTTGGGCTCACCGGCCTTGGGCTCGCCAGCCTTGGGCTCGCCGGCCTTGGGCTCGGGAGCACGCGCAATCGGGGCGTCGCCTTTTGCTTTTTTGTCGGATTTGCTCAGGGCCTCCGCTGCTTTGGCGTCGAGTGCTTCGGTAGCCTGGGGAGAATTCAGGCTGCGGGCGACCTCCTCGAGGCTTCCCCCCTGTTGAACCTTCTCGGTGGCTTCCTGCACCGACTGGTTGGCTTTGTTGGCAGCCTCTTTGAAGCTGCCCTTTTCGGCGGGCTTCTCTTCCGACTTGGGCGGGGCCGATTTGGGAAGCTCGCTACGAACTTCGCCCTTTTTGGGTTCGGTGGTCAGGGCCTGGACCACTTTGGCGTCGAGGGCCTGATTGGCCTCTGGTTTGTTCAATTCCGCCGCGATTTGCTCAGGGCTACCCCCCTGAACGGCCACCGCCGTGGCGTTCGCAACCGCCTGCTGGGCCTGACCCACGGCTTCCTTGGCAGTCGGGTTGGCCTTGACTTCGGCCTTGGGCTCCGCTTTGGCTTCGGCAGGGGCCGGCTTGGCTTGCACCACAACAATGGGTGCTTCGCCCTTCTTGGGTTCGGTGGTCAGGGCCTGGACCACTTTGGCGTCGAGTGCCTGGTTGGCCTCAGGTTTGTTCAATTCAGCGGCGATTTGTTCCAGGCTACCGCCCTGAGCGGCCACGGCCGTGGCGTTTGCCACCGCCTGCTGGGCCTGACCCACGGCCTCTTTGGCCGTGGGATTGGCCTTGGGTTCGGCCTTGGGCTCGGCCTTGGCTTCGGCAGCGGCGGGCTTGGCTTGCACCACAACAATGGGTGCTTCGCCCTTCTTGGGTTCGGTGGTCAGGGCCTGGACCACCTTGGCGTCGAGTGCCTGGCTGGCCTCAGGTTTGTTTAATTCAGCGGCGATTTGTTCCAGGCTGCCTCCCTGAGCAGCCACTGCGGTGGCGTTGGAAATCGCCTGTTGAGCCTGGCCTACGGCCTCCTGAGCCGTTGGGGGAGCCTTGGTTTCTGCAGCCGTCTTGGGAGCGGCGGCCTCGCTTTTCTTGGGGTCGAGAGCCAGGGCTTGCAGCAGCTTGTTTTCGGGTGCCGGTTGGGGCGCTTTCTTGTCGTTACCGTCTTGAACCACCACCACCACCGGTGAGGCTTCGGCGGCTGGCTTGGGGGGAATGCCCAGCAGGGCCTCGGTCATCTTATCGACGTTGGCCGTGGCTTGAACCTGAGTGACGGCTTCGGTGGCCTTTTGAACCGCTTGTTGCTGGGCCTCGGCGGCGGTGGGCGCCTTTTCGCCCTTGGGTCGAGGAGCGGATTCGGAACTGGCGACGACGACCACCGTGGTGGCGGGCTCGGCGGGGGGCTCAGTCTTGGGGGTATCGCTTTTACTGGTCTCGGCCTTGGGCAGGTCTTTGGAGCTGCCGCCAGCGGCAACCTTGGCGGCCGATTCGGCCGAGGCCCCCTGGCTCAGGGCTTTGGCGGCCTCGCCAGCGGACTTGGCGTCTTTGGCCACGACCACTTTGGCGGTCTGGGTTTTACCGGTCAGCGGATCGGTGCCGATCACGACGGTCGATACCTTGGGGTCTTCCTTCTTTTCTTTTTTCTTGCTCTTGAGCCCCAGCAGTTTCTTGGCGCCCTCGGTGATCTTCTTCAGGCCCTTGGGCTTCTCTTCGGATTTCTTCTCTTCCGGTTCCTGTACCGGTGGTGAAAGTTTGGGCGAAGCCAGAGTGGGTTGGGGGGCCGGGGAAAGCGTGGGAGTGTTCTGAAAACTTTGCATCGACTCGAAAATCGAGCCGTATCGGGAGCGCAGGCCCGTGTTGGTCAGGTTCGGAAGATCGGTGGATTGATACGCGGCTGCGCTGGGCAGTGGGGGAGACTCGGCGGGCACATAGGGGCCCACGGGGGCCGTGAGCTGGGGGCCGGGAGTGATGGGCGGGGCGACGAACCAGCTCCAGGCATCAGACAAAGACTTTACCGCAGCCAGGTCGGCTCCAGCGGCCTTCCAGGTCTGCTCTGCCAGGGTGGGGGCCGAGGGAGGGGCTACAGCGATCTCGATACCCAGCGGGGTTACCCGGATGGTGGGGGGAGGAGTCAGAGGTGCCGTCACCTTTTGAGTGGTTGCTGGGATCTGTCCCGGGCCTTGTCCTGACATTCAATTTCCTCCGGTCTGCTGGTCGAGCCTCACAACGTGAGGACACTCCACCCCATGTGATTTAACAACTTGGAAACAAGAGACACAATCCCACTTGCGTTTAATCTTGTTAAAGATTGCCTGGCAGGAACCCCCGAGAGCTCGGAGAGAAGCTGTCTCGATGTTCGACCGGATGTATCGGCGCGATATCGCTCTCAAGACCTGCCACAACCGTTTCGTCACCGCTTTGAATCATCAGGGCGGCTGGAGGGTGAACGGTCTGGCTCAGCGTTTGTTGGGCTGGGAAATTTTGTCGCTGATCTATCTCTCTGAGAGCCATGTTGCTCTCAAGACGGCCCACAGTCGCTACATCAGCGCAGCCGATGAGGACCATCGCTGGCAAATTTACGGCGGTGCCGACCGGATCCTCGGTTGGGAAGTTTTTGAAATGGTCGAGGTCGAGGCTGGCAAGATCGCTCTGCTCACCTCGCACGGACGCTGGGTTCGAGTGGGCGCAGAAAGCCTGGGCTATCCACTGCTGGGCGACGCTCCAAGCCAGCGCCCGGAGTGCGTCTTTTCGAGAATTTTTCTTTAGTTCGTTAACTTTTCGAGAGGGGTTCCGAGGGGGTCGACGTAACTTCGCGCTTGAACCGGGTTCAATAACAAGGATTAACCATCGAGTGTCGAAGGAGTCACTATGGACCTCAGCCACCTTACCTCTCGGCTCGACCGGAACTGCTGGTCAGGCGCTCGCCCGCTGAGTAAAGAGTCGGAAACGCTTCTCGAGGCCTTTGACTGGATGGGGCCCGATGCTAAACGTGACCCCGTCCATCCCGGCCAACCCCGGGCCGGAGACTCAGCCTTTGGGCAGGCATAGTCGGTAGCCTACTCCCGGTTCGGTTTTAATAAAGTTTCGGTCGCTGCCGTGCAAGGACAGCTTGCGTCGCAGGTTGCATACGTTGACGCGCAGCACGTGCGAGTCTTCCACATAAGCTTCGCCCCAAACCTCGCGCAGCAGTTGACGATGGGTAAGCACTCGATCCTGGTTGCGCATAAAGGTTACCAGCAAGGAAAATTCGTTGGGCGTCAGGCTGACCTCGTGGCCTCCAACCAGGACCTGACGACGTTCCAAATCAAGCACGACTTCGCCGTAGTTGAGGTGGGTCAACAGAGCCTGAGCCTGGGTTCGCCGCAGCGCAGCCCGCACTCGGGCCAGTAGTTCATCGACCGAGAACGGTTTGGTAAGATAGTCGTCGGCCCCCAGGTCCAGCGCCTGAATTTTGATCGCTTCGGCGCTTTGCACCGAGAGCACGATCACCGGAGTCGTCCGATCGCGACGCAGCCGCTGCAGCACGTCCACCCCACTACCATCGGGCAGGCCCAGGTCAAGCAGAATCAAATCGGGAGTTCGCGAATCGAGATAATCCTGGGCCTCACGGCAAGACTGGGCCTCGCTGATCTGATAGTTGTGGGCCGAAAGCGACACCTTCAGGAGTTGGCGGATAGGCCACTCGTCTTCGACGATCAGGATTTCTTTTGCTTGAGCCATCTGTCTCCGTTTTCCCCGGCCCATACTTCCCCTTCCAGGAAGTCATCGGGTCGAGTGGAAACTGCCCGGGTGGATCTGGCAGGATATCTCGACCCCGCCCACCTGGCCCTGCTCGGCGGCGGTACGCTGGCCGGCGTGGCCGTGGGCTACGCGGCCAAAAGGGCTATACGCTGGGCTTTGCTGGCTACTGGACTTATCCTCATCGGGCTCTTCCTGCTCGGCCAACAGGGCTTTATCACGGTGCACTGGCAGGCGGTGGGCGAGGGGTTGGAAACCAGCAGCCGCGGCGCCAGCAGCTGGCTGATGGCCATGGTGAAGCAACTCAGCCCTACGCTGGTCGGATTTTCGGCAGGGTTCCTGGTAGGCCTGAAGTTATCCTGAGCGGGCCTCGTCCATCCGCCGCTCCACTTCTTCCCAATGCACCAATCGCCAGAAGGCCTGGACATATTCGGCTCGCCGGTTCTGATATTTCAGGTAGTAGGCGTGTTCCCAGCAGTCCAGTCCCAGAATCGGAGTCTGTCCTTCCATCAGGGGACAATCCTGGTTAGGGCTGTTGCGAACCTGCAGGCGCCCGCTGCGCTCAACGATGAGCCAGGCCCATCCTGAGCCAAATTGCTTCATCGCAGCTTCCTGGAAGCGAGAAACGAAGGTTTGGTAGCTGCCAAAATCTTCCTCGAGAGCCGCCTTCATTCTCGAAGACAGGCCCACCGTGTCGGGTTGGCTCAGGCAGCGCCAGAAGAGGCTATGGTTCCAGTGGCCGCCGGCCATGTTGCGCACGGGCAACTGCAGTCCCAGAGGCAGTTCGGTCCAGTTGCGCAGCAGGTCTTCCAACGTCCACTTCGACCATTCCCCTGGAAATCGAGCCAGGGCCTCATTCAGGCCCTTGACGTAGGCTGCGTGGTGCTTCTCGTAGTGCAGTTGCATCGTTTGTCGATCGATGACCGGCTCCAGGGCTTCCATCGGGTAGAACAACGGCGGCAGCGAGAACCCCGGTTGAGTGGCGGCCTGGGCCACCGAGGTCAGGGAAGTGGCCAGGCCGGCAGCTGCCAGGCCCAGTAAGAACTCACGTCGTTTCATTTGCCCCCTCCGTTGATGGCTTTGAGAGCACTCATCAGGTTGAATTCTTTGGAATAGACGAAGTTACTCACTCGCCATCGCCCGTTCTGTCTTTGCAGGTGGCAAGAATACGACGTCTCTCCGCCTCGGCTAATGCGCACCTTCACGGGTACACGAGCCCGGCTCCCTTCCACCAGGGCTGTCCCCAGGTCGTAACCGTCGGCGCCCATTTGCGAATTGGAGAAGGGGTCGAAATCGAGGAATTCTCCGTCGTCAGGGTTCTTGGCATAGGCGCGCGACAGCTGCGTATACAGTTCGGGGGTGAAGCAATCGCGGACTTCCGGCAGCTTCTTTTGCGTCTGGTAGTCGGCTTTCAGGGCCCAGTCGTAGAGCCGACGGGCAACCTGACCGGGCGACGCCTCCTGGCACCACACCGGTTGGCAGCAGAACAACAATATTAGCAGGCTCCATCTCATCATCCCTTGGGCTTCTCATCCCGCCCCAGAGCCCCTCCCGCCGGCAGGCGAGCCCGGGCACGGCGGCAAATCCCGCCTGCAGGGATGAACGGGAGAGGTGGTGTGCTGTAAGTGAGCTCGATGCAGGAGTTGATCGATCGTTGCTCCCAGGGTCTGACCGAGCGACGTCCGCTGGTCGAAGCAATCGCTTTGGCCGCCGTAGCCGGCGAACACGTACTGGTGGTCGGGCCGCCAGGCACGGCCAAAAGCGAGGCCGCGCGGCGGGTGGCCCGTTCGCTCGGCGGTCGCTATTTCGAATACCTGCTCGGCAAGTTCAGCGAGCCCTCCGAGATCTTTGGTCCAATCGACCTCAGACAGCTGAAAGAGGGAGTGCTGGAAACGGTCACCGACGGCATGTTGCCGGAGGCTGAGATCGCTTTTCTCGATGAGGTTTTCGCCGGTTCGTCGGCGATTTTGAACACACTGCTGGGCTTGCTCAATGAGCGCGTTTTCCGCCGCGGCAGCAGACTGGTTCGATGTCCCCTGCGGGTCTGTATCGGGGCCTCAAACGCACTGCCCGAGGAAGACGGTCTGGCCGCTTTTGCCGACCGATTCCTGATTCGTTGCTTCGTCGAGCCCGTTTCCGATCCACTGTTGGAAACCATGCTGGAAGGCGGGCGTCGACCCTTTGAGCCGGCCCACATGACGCTGCAACAACTCGACCAGTTGAGCCAGGCTGCGAGCCAGGTCCAACTCGATGCGGTAAGGCCCGCTCTGGGCATGGTTTTACGCCGATTGCGTCAGGAGGGTATTGGCCTTTCGGACCGTCGAGCCGTAAAGGTTCAGAACCTGATCGCGGCGGCCGCGGCTCTGGCCGGTCGTCAGCAGGCCACGGCCGCCGACCTGTGGACCACCGTGCTGGCGGTGCCCACGGCCGCGGCCCAAGAGCGAGCTCGGGCCTGCCTGGAGGAGGCTCTCAGCCAGACCGACAGCCCTTCGCTCTGGAGCCTGGCCGAACAAGCGGCCTCGGCCTCGCGGGTTCGGGCTCGTCGTCTGGAGGCCGAGGCATTGCGTCTGTTAGAGCTTCCCGACAGTGGCGAGCGCCGACTGCGAATCGAGGGCTTGCTTCGTGAAATTGACGCCAGTCTATTGCCCTCGCACCGCGGTCCGGGCCTCGAAGAGCTGCGCCAGAGGCTGTCCGGGATGCTTTCGTGAAGCTCGAGTGGCAGCCGCGGTGCGAGCCGCTCCAACTGGGGGGGGTCTGGGCTCGGGGCGGAGCCGCCCGCAAACTGGCTCGCCGAATGCTCGAGTCGCAGCGACTCCCGAACTCGCTTCGCGGCTGTTGCACCCAGGATCAGCTGGTGTTGTTGGGGCCGGCCGAGTCTCTCGGCTGGGTTGAAGACGCCACCTACCTGGGTTGCGACCCGTGCTGCTCGTTGCTCTACCTGCCCACGCTCTGGAGGCCCAGTCTGCCCCTGGACTGGCTGTGCTCGCGATTGGCTCGTTTGGGGGCGCCCCCCTGGCTGCTGCTGCCGCCCCCCGAACCTGTGGTGATGAGCCTGGCAGGCCTCGGCGTGGTAGAGAGCGATTCCCTGAAGGCCTTTGCTGCCGGACGATGAGCTCGAACCTGCATCCTGTGGTTCAGGAGTGGAGCCGGCAGCTGGACTTCTTTGCCCCCGACGTGGCCGAGGATTGGAGCCGCATGTTGGCTTTGCTCGACGAGGCTTTGCCCTGGCTTCCCGCGCCTGCCGCCGAGCAAGAGCCTGCCGGTTGGGCCGGACTGTCTCGCCGAGGCCGCTGGTCACAACTGGTGCCCACTCAGTGGGCTCTGCTGGAGACGGCCCCGGACGAGTTTTTGCGCCGGGCCGGTCAGGGTGAGCTGCAGTTCTGGATGACTGCCTACCAGGGGGCTTTTCAGGGCCAGGATAGTTGGCTGGTCTTCGATAGTGGTCCCGAGCAGCTGGGGGCCTGCAGGCTGGTGCAGTTGGGTCTGCTGCTGCTTTTTCATCGACGCGCTCAGCAGTTGGGACGGCGAGTCACCTGGTCGTTGGCCCAGTTTCCCGACCGTGCCTATGACGAGCTGGCCGCCTGGAGCGTGCGCGCCTTTCTCCAGGGACGCAGCCTGGAAATGCCCGGCCCGCCGCAAGCCCCTGGCAGTGACGATCGCATCTGGTTCGTGGGTGGGCGGAGCTGGCGCGGCAACGTGCCTGGACCCCACGAGTTCATCGAACTGGACAGCCAGGGGCCCGAGTCGGTCGAACTGTGTTGGCGAGGCCGCCGGGTAGAGCTGCGAATGCCCCCCTCCGAGCGGGCCCTGCGCCTGTTTCGCGACCCGTTTTCCCTGGGGAGCCGGTCGTCTCAGGCCCAGGCCTGCGCTGTCCCCGGTGAAATGGTGTTTTCCAACTGCGGGCGCAAGGTGTTGCTCGTTGATGAGCAGCAGATCACGGTTTTTCCCATTCCTCAGTCGCCACGCGAACCGCTGGGAAAGCCTCGGCGATTCCAGTTGCCAGCAGGACGGGCCGTAGCCCTGGGTTGGCTTCAAGGGGCCCTGACCTGCCTGACGCGCGACGATCCCGAACCCGGGACCTGGAGTCTGCGTCGCCTCAATCCAGCCCGAGAGGCCGAGTCGGGCAGGCTGACCCTGCCTCCCTGGTTGACCTGGGAAGGGCAACTGGGCACCTGTCGAGCGATTCGAGGCGGGGTGGGTTACAGGCTGTGGCTGGAAGGACGGATCTGGGATATTCTGGGCTCCCGACCGGAGCAACTCCACGACCGCGGCAGTTTTCAGGGCGGCAGACTGGTGTCGCCTTCCATGAGTCTCTTTGTGCGAGATGGACAGGTTTTCGATGACGCTTTGAAGGTCGTCTTCGACCTTCGCCGTTCGGCCACCGCCGCTGACCAGGCCCGTCAGGTGCTGATCGGCTATGGCGCAGGGCTCTCGGTACCAGGGGTCTACGCGGTGCTGGCGCTGGAAGCACCGAAAGATCGCTGGACCCTGATGTGGAAGGGCGAGACCGCCCAGTTGGATACGCCTGGTGGGCGCATTCTAGGGGTTGTGCCCTGGTCGTCTCGGGGTTTGGCTTTGGTGGAGCAGCGACCCCAGGGAATTCGATTCTACGGACCCCAGGTCGAGGAGTGGTTGGAAACCGGACCCTTGCACCAGGCTATCGTCAGTCCGCTCACCGGAGTTGTGGCCTGGCGAGGCGACAGCGGACTGGGCTATTTTTCTCCCAGCTACGCGGCCTCTCTGGGGGCCAGTTGAAGGTCTGGCGGGGCCGACTTCAGGTTGCCGGCGGCTGGTTGCCGCCTCACTGGGATCAGCCTGAGCGGCTGCTGCAGCTCTGGTGCGACGGTTCCACCCGCTACTTTACCGGCCCCTGGGGGTCCCTGGTTCTCTGGGCGCGGCCTCGATGGATGGTGTGCGAGGCCCTGGCCGCGCTGGCCCTGGTGGCCAGAAATGGGGGCTGGACCAGTGATCCGCAGGGGCACCCGAAAGCTGGCGAGGTGGTGTTGTTCTGGCGCGGCGAAGTGCTGCGATTGACGCTTGAGGATCTCGAGCCCGGCGACCCGGGACCTTTCTGGGATGACCCGCTGCCGGCGATGCTTCCAGGCAGGCCGCTGCAGACCGTCCGCAAGGCCCCCCAGCTGCGGCTGCCCGAAGCCCCTTCGGGCAGCCTGCGGGACATCTTGCCGGCGGCTCCCTTGCCGGCGGATGAGCAGTTGCAGATTGTGCAGCGTTTGCAGAGACCCCAACCGGCGCCGTCCCCTGCTTCCAGCGGCCCGCGCAATCCGTTGTTGGGCTTCTTCGACCTGTTGAAGAGCCAGTTCGGAAAAGGTGACAATCAGCGGTATTTCCAGAAGATGATCTCGCTCTTTGAGCAGAATCGCCTGGCCGATGCGCTTCGTTATGCCATCCCTCTCGAGGGTTCCGTTTCCGCGCAGCGGGTCCAGGAGTTCTTGGGTTCCCTGGTACCGCGCGGGCGTCTCGACTTTACCGCCCTCGGTGGAACCGGTTTCCTGGGCACCTCGGCCAACGCCATCGACTTTCTGCGGGGGCTCTATGAGCGAGCCCTGGAACGGTTGTTGGCCGAGGAGCGGATCGACGAGGCCGCCTTCGTATGTGGAGAACTGCTGGGTCGATTTGGTCAAGCTGTGGATCTGCTGGAGAAGGCCGGTCGCTTTCAGCAGGCCGCACGACTGGCCAGTCTCAAGGGGCTCGACCTCTCCATTCAGGCCCGTCTATGGTTTATGGCGGGACAGCTGAATCTCGCGATGGAACTGGCTCGGCGGGGCTGGTGCCAGGCGCCGATTCTGGAGATGCTCAAAAAACACCACCCCCATCTGGTCGGCCCCTTTCAGGCCGCCTGGGCGCGAGACTTGGCCGGGGCCGGACGTCTGACCGAAGCGTTGCAGATCGGCCTTGAGGTGAGACCACATCTGGAGGAATGGGAGAGCTGGCTGAACCGCTGTTTCGCTCTGGAACAGGCCGAGATCGCCTTCCCCGAAGCCGAAAGTGTGGAGCTTTTTGCCCGGCTGCTCAAAGATGAAGGGCTGCGCCGCAAGTTTTCGCTCATGCAGGCAGCCCGGCGCTGGCTGCTGTCCGACGATCTGGCCACCTACCCGGGCCGGCGTCAGTTGCTGCAGGCGATGGCACGAGCTCAACTGCGCCCCGCCGCCGACCTTCGGGATATGGCCCGCGCCCTTAGCCGAAAAGCGCTGCGCCAGGCTCAGGGTCCTTTTCCCCTGGCCGATGGCGTTGCCTTGCAGCAACTGATCCGCTGGACAGAAGACCCCTGGCTGGCCGCGGACGTGCCCTCGACCAGCAGGGTGCCCCCACGCCTCGAGGTATGGCGCGATCGGGTGATGGGGCGTGGCCGACTGCCCCTTTGGGATGCGATTCGGCTGGCCGACGGGCGCCTTCTGGTCGCCGCCGGGGCGGCCGGAATGCGACTGCTTTCTCGCCAGGGCCGCGAGATTCAGAATTTGCCCTGGGTGTGCCATGGCTGGGTGCCTTGCGAACGAGGCCAGGTCGTCATCGGACTGGGCCAATGCGATGAAGTGTTCCAGCTGACCCGGTATTTTCTCGAGAGCGGCCGCAGCCAGCCCTGGTGCGCCGTGGGGCTCGATGCCTTCAGTCCTCGCCACGATGGTTTTTTGTGGCCGGTGATCCAGCAGCGTCAGTTGTTCCTGGTAGACGTTCGTGCCTCGGGATGGGCGGCGCCTCAGAAACTCCCCTTTCAAGACTGCCTGGCCGTCGAGTCGCGTCAGGCGCAGCTGCGTTTGACGCGTATGGAGCAGGGGCAGCTTTGGGAGAGCCTCTATCACTATCCGGAGTTGCGCTATAAACTGCGCCAGCAGCTGGACCCCCGGCTGGAGCGGATCGGATTGGGCGAGCTTGGGCTGGTGAGATTTCCGCTAGAATTGTCCGAGGGCGTCTGTCGAGGCTATCGCCATGGGGCTCGTCTGCGCAACCTTCCACCGGGGCAAGATCTACGACTGGAAGTGCAGGGCAGCCGAAGCGTTGTGCGCTATCGCCTGTCGCGGGGCATGCTGGTGCAGGTGGCTGGACTGACCGCAGAGTCTGAGGTCTTTGAGGTGGAATTGCCAGGGGCCGAAGAGGTCAGTGCTCGAATCTGCCAGGATGTTCTGGTGTTGGCCGACTCCTGTGGCCGTCTGCTCTGTTTGGACCTGCAAGCGGGGCGCTGGCTTCAGCAAACCTTTCTGTAGTTGGGAGCCTTCGTGCAGATCGTTTCACTCAACATAGGCAAGATCGCCCCGCTGGAGGTGGGGTCCAGGTCGCTGCAGTCGGGCATCGACAAACGCCCGGTAGACGGTCCGGTGGCCCTGGGAGAGCAGGGGTTCGAAGGCGACGAAATCGCCAATCTGGAGGCCCACGGCGGCCCCGATCAGGCGGTGTATCTGGTTCGCAGCGAAGATTACTCCTGGTGGGGCGAACAGCTGGAAAGGCCGCTGGCCTGGGGCCAATTGGGAGAAAATCTGGCTCTGGCCGGTCTGCCCGAGGACCTGTGGGTGGGTGATACCCTGACCTTTGGCGAGGTGGTGTTGCAGCTCACCGCCCCTCGCATTCCCTGCGCCAAGCTGGCCGCTCGCATGGGCCGGCCCGGGTTCGTCAAAGAGTTTGTTCAGGCTCGCCGTCCGGGAGCCTATGCCCGGGTCTTGCAGCCAGGAACGTTGCGGGCAGGCCAGCGGGGAAGCTATCGGCCGGGCCCGCGCCCCGGGGTTACGGTGGCCGACGTGTTCGACCTCTGGTATACGAAGTCGCCTGACCGGCAATTGCTGCTGCGAGCCCGCCGCTCGCCGCTGGCCGAGCGCGCCCGTGCCGGTCTCGATCGGCTTCACGGGCCGGATATGCTGGCCGAGAGCTACGCCGCCGCCACTCCGCAACAGCTGCGCGAAGTCTATGGGCGCTGGGCGCCCCACTACGACGTTGAGTTGCAAGAATCGGGCTGGGATAAGCCTTCGCTGCTGGTTGGGACACTTGTAGAATTGGGTTGTCCGCGTGGGATGGCCCTCGATGTGGGGGCCGGAACAGGACTGGTGGGGGCCGAGCTGCGCCGACAGGGATGGGAACCCGTCGACGCTCTGGATTTTTCTCCCCAGATGCTCGAACAGGCTCGCGCCCGTGGCTGCTATAGGAAACTTATTGAGCACGACTTGGGTCAGCCGTTGGAATTGCAGGGCTACCCGCTGGTGGTTGCGGTTGGACTCTTTACCCAGGGGCACGCGCCCCCCGAAGTTCTGGAGCGACTGCTGGGCTGGTGCCTCCCCCAGGGCTGGTTGGCCTTCTCATTGCGAGACGACCTGGCCGACGAGCTGGGTTTTTCCTCCCTGTTGCAGCAGTGGCAGCGATCCGGCCGAGCCGATCTTCGCCATCGAAAGACCTTCAGTGGCGGCCTGGGCGACCATCCCTGGAGCGCCTGGGTGATGCGCCGTCAGAACTGAGAAAGGAACGCCCATGGCTGGATACCCCCGTTCGAAACATTCTTTAACCCTGGCTCGCGCCGATGGCCTGGCGGGCCGACAGGTGGGCGACTTCTGGGTGATGGAATTCGCTGATGGTTGCCATGCTCTCTTCGTCCCCCTGGGTCAAGGAGAGCCCGAGCCCGTTGCCGCCGAATTCGCCGAGCTGGACCAAAGACGCAGCCGGGTTCTTGGCGCCCTGGAAAGCCTGCTTGCTCGTGAGGGGGTGGCTCTGAAGCGCTGTGGGTCGGGCCACTGGTTGTGGCAGGCGGGTGCGCTGCAGGGAGGGCTAAAGGTCGGCTCCGAGCTTACGGGGCGCCTGCAGCGGGGCTCGGATGTTGAAGCACTGGTCGACCTGCTGCGCCATTCGGGTCTGGTACCTCCCGAGCCCGAGGAGGTAAACCGACTGTTGGAGTCTCCGCAGCCGTTCCGCGAGGTCGCCTGGCAGGACGAGCCCGAGCCCTTGCTGGGCAGCGGCGTGCTGAGCCTGGACTGTCGGGTTCTGGATGATACGAATTGGCGGCCGGCCAGCTCCGAGGAGGTTTTGCAGGGGCTCTTCCCCGACCGCGACAGCCCGGCTCAGCAGATGGTTGCCCAGGTGATCGAGCAGCTGGGACGCCATCGTTTCAGCATCGATGTCGAGAGCCCCGGGGTGGCTCAACTCGATTTCGATGATCGTCTCGATAGCTATCGCCTGAATCCTCGTGGACGCAGGTTGCGCGAACTGGCCGGAAAGCCCCGCGATGTGGAGCACCTGGTCGAGCAGTTCCAGTTGCTCAATCGTGCCCGGCAGGAGGCGCTGGAGCTGTTTCAACAGGCGCTCGGACAGCAAGGGCTCTATCTGGACGCACGCTGCGATCCCTGGTGGGTGGGCAGCGACCATCACCAGTTCTCCTTTGCCGTAGGCGAAGCCCTGACCCGCGCCCTGGGGCAGCACACCCCACGGGAAGTGGTCCAGCGTTGGCTTGACGACAATGGCCTCGCCTGGGGAGCCGGCCTGGTAGAAAAGCGCAGCCTGCCCCCGGGTCCCATTCTTTTTCCCGAGCTGGATGCCGAATGGGGTGCCCTGAGTACAGGCTTGATCGAAGCTGCCTATGGGCAGGTCCTGCAAGGCCCGGAGGAACCCCTGTACGGCCAGCGCTCTCCCAGCTGGTTGTGGCTGGAGCCCGAGTGGCGGCCTGTGTTGCAGCAGTTTTGGCCCCAGCTCGACGAGCCAGGCTGGCGGAACCTGGCTCGTCGAGCCTGGCAACAGCAGGATGAATCGGCCGCTCAACTGTTGCTGCTGGCGGGCGAGAACGAACCCCGCGAAACCCTTCTGGCCGCTCTCGAGGCCGAGGGCTGGACCGAAGCCTATTCGCGCGAGACGCTGTGGATGCTGGCCGAGCATTTGGATATCCCATTAGAGGATGACCCCCCCGTAGAGGGGCCCGGATTGTGGCTTCCCCCGCCGCCCCTGGCTCGCAGCGCCGCGATGGCCGTTCGCAGCGCCCTGGCGCTCGGAGGCGAAGCGGTGGTGGCAGCGGCTGCGGCCGTTCCCGCTCGGGTGTTACAGGACTGGTTGAGGGCTGAAGAACTCGAGGCTCTGCACCGCCATCTGGCAAGTTTGAGCGACTATGGGTGCCTGTGGGAGTTGCTGCGAGTGGTGGGCAATTTTGGCTGGACGGACCTGGCCCAGCAATGGTCGGAAGATGCGGGCTTCCTCTCGGCATTGCTGGCCGATCAGGCCGGCAGCTATGGCCAGTGCGCCTTGCGTTTGCGCTACGCCGGACTCAGCGATCTCAGCAAACAGGTGGCCACGCTGAGCCTGGTGAGCCCGCCCCCGAGCTGTGACGATGTGGAGCCTCAATGGAGGGAAACCGTGCGTGCGGCCCTGGAGGGGGCCTGGCGTTTTGACCGCCTGGCCGCGGCCCTGGCCTATCTGGCTTGAGCATTGGGCGACTTCAGGTATTGCACAAAGCAAAAAGCCCGCCGTCGCGGGCTTTGGTGGTGGTGGAGATAAGGGGACTCGAACCCCTGACCTCTTCGATGCGAACGAAGCGCTCTCCCAGCTGAGCTATATCCCCAGGTCCGCCGAGTATACTGCAGCCCTCTGAGCGGGTCAACCGGGTTCGGTCGGGCTGGAGGAAGGTTCCCCGACATCGGGCGTTGGGTCGTCGCTCCAGGATTGCACCAACCGCCCGATGCGTCGGGCGCGGGTGTCGGAGGTGCGGGCGATCTGGATCTGATGGAGTGCCGAGTAGCGTTGTTGGGCGGAAAGCTGGCCAAAGCGCACGCTGGCCTTGGGGCAGGCTTCCAGGGCCGCCTGGAGGTCTGCCGGGACTTGGGCCGTGGAAGGGGAGTCGTAGGCGGCATTCCAGCGGCCATCGCGACGCGCGCGCCCGACCTCTTGCAGCCCCGCCGGGCGCATTCGCCCCGATTGGATCAGGGCTTCGGCTCGGGCCCGGTTGACTTTAGACCACAAGCTGCGGGGCCGGCGAGGGGTGAACTTTTGCTCGTAGGCCTCAGCCCCAAGGCTGCGCACCTGGCCATCGATCCACCCGAAGCACAGGGCGATCTCGACGGCTTCTACATAACTCAGGGTCTTCAGTGGCGAGCTTCTCTTGCCCAGCCTCAGCCAAACCCCGGGGCTAGTGGCGTGATGCTGCGCCAACCAGCGTTCCCAGCCTTCGGCCTGGGCGAAGGTCCATTGAGGGTATTCCATGTAGAGGGGTAGTTCCTAGCGGATGCGCCCGATGCGCGGCGGGGGCCAGAAGATGAACTCGGCCTTGCCTACGAAATTCTTGATGGGTACTGCGCCCCAAAAGCGAGAGTCCCAGGAGTTGTTGCGATTGTCGCCCATCATCATGACATGACCCGGTGGGACCCGCTCGGGACCGTAGTCCATACGGATGTCGGCTTCGGCCAGAAAGGTCTCTTCGACCCGCTCGTTGTTGCGGAACAGCTTGCCGTTGCGAATCTCCAGGATATCGCCCTCGATGCCCACCACTCGTTTGATCAGGTCTTCCTTGTCGCCGGTGTAGGTCGAGGGCGGATGGAAGACGGCCACATCGCCGCGGGCAGGTTTACTAAAGCGGTATTGCAACTCGTTCACCAGGATATAATCCTTGATCAACAGGGTGGGTACCATCGACTCCGAGGGAATGTAGTAGCTGCGAACAATAAAGTGGATCAGGAGCAGCGCGCTGACTCCGGCCTGTACCATCGAATCGATAAACTCGTTGGTATTGCGTCGCTTCAATCGGTTTTCGATCAGGCTGGGCTTGAGAAACACCACAATGCGAGCGGCCGTCAGCGCATAGAGAATGATAAACAGGTGGGTCTCGGTCACGCTCGCGGCTTCTTGCTGACCTGGGTGACACCTGCTGGGAGGTTGGACATGGGAAAGACGTTACTGTTGATGGCGGTGGCCGTTATCGCCGTCACTCTGGGGGATATCTGGATGTCGCAGACCATGCGCGGCCTGGGCGAGGTGCGCATAGCCAGCCTGTCCGATGTGCTTTCGGTAGCGGCTCGGGTGCTCTCGATTCCCAAGTTCTGGCTGGCCGTCTCGTGTATGGCTACCTTCTTTTTCATCTGGACCTCCATTTTGACCTATGCCGACCTGACCTTCGTGCTGCCGCTGACGGCGCTGACTTATGTGCTCAACGCGCTGCTGGCTCCCTGGATGCTCAACGAGGTGGTGACACCCACCCGCTGGCTGGGTGTGTTGTTGATCGCCGCGGGGGTGGCTTTGGTGGCGTTGAGCGAGGCCTGGCAGAAGAGCGCCGCGTCATGAACTTTTCTCAACACTGCCAGGAGGCATCGGGAGGGTATTGAAAATTGTTCAATATCATGAATCAGCTTCCCCGTCCCCTCAAGTGGCTTGGCATTGCGGGCCTGGGCATCTCTCTGACGGCGCTTTGCTGGCCGGCCCGCCTGCAGGCCGAGCCAGAGGAGCGTTTGTACTGTCAGCCCGGCTGCCAGCTGCGCTTTGCCGTCAGCGGGGTCCCCTGGTGGGTTGAGGCCAGGTTAGGCGAGTTGCAGTTGCCGGTACAGCGAACCTGGAATGAGCTGCTGGTCAGCATTCCCGAGCAGGTGCCGGAGGGTAGCTACCCGTTGCTGCTGCGCCTCGGTGGTTTGAGAACCCAGGGGGGTTCGCTCACGGCCGTGGTCGACCGCACGGCTCCCGAGTTGAAGCTGCGACAGCCTGTGGAGCAACTGGCCCTGGCTGCGGAGAGCTGTACGCTGGTAGGTCGCAGCGAGCCCGGCGCTACCATCCATCTGGCGGGGCAGGCGCCGGTAACCGTCGACTCGACCGGTGGTTTCCGTCTTTCTGCGCCGCTACGGGCGGGCTGGAACCCGTTGGAGATCCAGGCCCGCGACCGAGCCGGCAATGTCAAGAAGCTCCAACGCAGGGTTTTTTCCGATCGCGAACCGCCTCGTTATAGCCTCGAGCGCCTCTCCCCAGACCTGAAATCCTCGACACCTCTACGCAGTATGGATTGCGATCGCTCCAGCTTTCGGGTGCGGGTACTGGCGCAGGACGATGGGGGCATCGAGCGGATTCGCTATCGACTGGATGGCCAGAAATGGCAGACCGTCCCGCTGAAGGCGGAGAAAGACTCCTTCACGGGTGTGTTCGCCCTGCGCGACCTGTTCGAAGGCACCCGGCTGCTCGAGTTGGAGGTGGTCGATCGGGCGGGTAGGCGCCTGGAGGAAAGGGTGGAGTTCCTCGTCGACAGCAGCGAGCAGCTTGGAGACAAGGTGCTGACGCTGGGCGCCCGTGGCAAGGATGTCGAGCAGCTGCAACAGCGGCTGGCGGAGGCCGGGGTGTTGGAAAAATCCGCGGTGCACGGTCATTTTGACGCCACTACCGAAGCGGCCGTGCGCAAGTTTCAGGAATTGGAAGGGATGGCAGCCACCGGTCAGGTGCGCCAGACGACGCTGGTGGCCTTGGGCCCACGCATCTTCGTCAACTTGGGCAGGTTTGAACTGGTCTTTGACCGCCCCGGCGAGAAGCCTCGGCGCTTTTCTATCGCTTGTGGCGCCCCCGAGTTTCCCACCCCGACCGGAAAGTTTCGCGTGGCCGACCTGGCCAAAGACCCGACCTGGATCCCCCCGGATAGCCCCTGGGCCCGCGAGGCCAAGACCATACCGCCCGGGCCCGACAATCCGCTGGGAACCCGCTGGATCGGTTTGGACTGGGGCGGGGTGGGAATTCACGGCACCAATGCCGACTGGTCGATCGGGTCGGCCAGTTCCCACGGTTGTATGCGCATGCATCTCGACGATGTCGAGCAGCTGTACGAATGGGTGCAGATCGGAACGCCCGTCACCGTCTACGGCGGCTGGGAAGAGGATCGTCTGCGCCGGCGCTTCTGGCCCTGACCCCTCCCCAAATGGGGAGTTTCCGCTCGTTCGGCAGGGGTGCCCTCGCGGGGCTGCGAAGGCCGGGCCACAGAAAACAGTTGGCAGGAGTAGCTATGTTCCAGAACACTCTGATCCCCTACGTGGTAGAGCAAACGGCCCGCGGCGAGCGAAGTTACGATATTTATTCGCGCTTGCTCAAGAATCGCATCATCTTCATCGGCGACGCCATCGACGACCACATCGCCAACCTTGTTATCGCCCAGCTGTTGTTCCTGGAACAGGAAGACCCCGATAAAGACATCGACGTCTATATCAACAGTCCCGGCGGCTCGGTGACTTCGGGTCTGGCGATGTACGACTGTATGCAACTCGTGAAGCCCGATGTTTCCTGCATTTGCATGGGCATGGCCGCCAGCGCTGCGGCCGTGCTGCTGGCCGGCGGGGCCAAGGGCAAGCGCTATGCCCTGCCTTACAGCCGCATCATGATTCACCAGCCCTGGATCGGCCAGATCGGCGGCCAGGCCTCCGATATTGACATTCACGCTCGCCAGATCCTCAAAACCCGCGAAACGCTGAACAAAATCCTGGCCGACCACACCGGTCAGCCGCTCGATCGGGTTCAGCGCGATACCGAGCGCGACTACTATATGTCGGCCCAGGAGGCCGTGGAGTATGGCCTGATCGACCAGGTCATCACGCGCGACGCCCGCTAGTGGACCGCCGTCAGCGGCTCTTTCACCGAGCCTGTCTGGGGGAGCCTTGCGAGCGCACACCGGTCTGGCTCATGCGCCAGGCCGGTCGGTACATGCAGGAATACCGGGAATTGCGGGCGCGCCATTCCTTTCTCGAGCTGTGTCGCCAACCCGAACTGGCCGCCGAGGTTACCCTTCACGCCCGTGAGGTGCTGGGGGTCGACGCGGCGATTCTCTTCGCCGACATCTTGCTGATTGTGGAATGCCTGGGTCTGAACCTGACTTTCCAAAAAGGCGACGGACCTTGCATTACCGAGGCAGTTCGAGAGCCCGCCCAGGTCGACCGACTGCCCGAAATCGAGGCCGGCGAGCTCGACTATGTCTATCAGGCGATACGACTGATTCGCCGCGACCTTCCCCCAGAGATTTCCTTGATCGGTTTCGCCGGGGCGCCCTTCACGGTGGCTTCCTATTGTATCGAGGGCGGCGCCAGTCGCGAATTCGCCCACACCAAGAAGTTGATGCACGGTCATCCCCAGGCCTGGGATGCGCTGATGAGTCGACTGGCCCGGGGGACCGCGGCCTACCTTCGCGCTCAAATCGAAGCCGGAGCCGACGCGGTCCAACTTTTTGACTCCTGGGTGGGCTGCCTGTCGCCCGAAGAGTATCGACGTTTCGTCAAGCCCTATAGCGACCAGGTTCTGCGGGCTCTGCCCGAAGGGTTCCCTCGCATTCATTTTGGTCGGGGCACCGCGCTCTTGCTGGCCGATATGGCCGAGCACGCAGAAGTGGTCGGTGTCGACTTTGTCACGCCGCTGGCCTGGGCTCGCTCGCAGGTGGGCGGGCGCGCGCTGCAGGGCAACCTGGACCCCTGTGTGCTGATGACCAACCGCGAGGTGATCTCCCGTGAGGTCACTCGGGTGGTTCAGGAGGGCGGAAAACGCGGTCATATCTTTAATCTGGGGCACGGCATCCTGCAGCACACCCCGGTGGACCATGTGAAATACCTGGTGGAAGTGGTGCACCAGGCCTGCGATGCCGGCTGACTATGATCTGATCATTGTGGGCGGCGGGCTGTCCGGGCTCACCGCCGCCTATCGGGCTCACCAGCGGGGCTGGAAATTCTTGCTGTTGGAAGGCGGCCAGCGTTTTGGCGGCAGCCTGCACACCGATTACCAGGGGGGTCTTGTGCAGGAATTGGGCGCCGAGTCTATGGTGCTGGCCAAACCCTGGGGGCGAGACCTGTGTCTGGAGCTGGGCCTGGGCGATCAGCTGGTGACCCCGATGCCCGAATATCGACGCACTCTCATCGCTCGCAAAGGGCGCCTCGTGCCCATTCCCGAGGGACTTCGCCTGCTGGCCCCCAGCCAGTGGCTGCCCTTCTTACGTTCCCCTGCCCTGAGCTGGCCGGGCAAGTTGCGCATGGCCCTTGAGTTTTTTCTTCCCCCGCGCCGAGGCGGCGACGACGAATCGCTGGCCTCGTTCGTGCGCCGACGCCTGGGACAGGAGGCCCTGCAGCGCATCGCCCAGCCGCTGGTGGCCGGCATCTATACCGCCGACCCGGAAACGCTGAGCATGCGGGCCACCTTGCCCCAGTTTCTCGAGTACGAGCAGAAGTATGGCAGCGTGTGTCGGGGGCTGTTGATGAGTCCCGAGGCCCGGGCTTCCAGCGGTCCGCGCTATCAACTCTTCACCAGCCTGAAGAAAGGCTTTCAGCAACTGATCGACGCCCTGGTTCAGAAGTTGCCGCCCGAGTCGCTGCGGCTCGATTATCGGGCGCAATCCTTGCGGCCCGGACCGCCCTGGGAGGTCGATGGCTTTGAGAGCAAGCGGGTCTTGCTGGCCACGCCAACCTATGAAGCCGCTCGTTGCCTGAAATCCCTGGACTCCGGGCTGGCCGAGCATCTTGAGCAGCAACAGTACCTGTCGTCGGCGACGGTCAATCTGGTCTACCCGGCCGAAGCCGTCGACCGGGCCACGCGGGCCTACGGTTTTGTGGTTCCGGCTGTGGAGAACAGTGATATCCTTGCCTGCACCTTCAGTCACCGCAAATACCCGGGACGCACCCCCGAGTCGCTGGCACTGCTGCGCACCTATGTGGGTGGGGCTGCTCGTCCCGAAGCGCTGGATTGGACCGACCAGCAGATGGTCGAGCGCAGTCACGCGGCTTTGGCCCGCCTGCTGCGCATTCGCCAGGCTCCGTTGCAGAGTCAGGTCATGCGCTATCGCAGGGCCATGCCGCTCTACCGCGTGGGTCACCTGTCCTGGGTGGGCATCCTGGAAGATCGTCTGGCCACCTGGCCCGGGCTGGAACTCACCGGCAATGCCTATCGGGGAGTGGGAATCCCCGACTGTATTCGTCTGGCAGGTGAGAAAATTCAGCGCTGGTCCGACAGCGACTCCGCATAGGGCAAGTGCAGTCGCAGGGTTGTGCCCTGTTCGTCAGGGCCGCTCAACAGTTCCAGGTGACCCCCGTGGCGGTGGGCCCGCTCGCGAATGCCCATCAGTCCCAGCCGCTGGCTCTCGGTTTTGGTCGGCTGTATCCCCTGACCGTCGTCGCCGATCTCCACCAGAACCTCTTCATTCTGGGTCCAGACCTTCAGCGAAACGCTGCTGGCTCGGGCGTGGCGAACCACGTTGGTCAGGGCTTCCTGACAGGAGCGAAACACGGTAATCGAGAGTTCCTTGGGCAACGCGGTCGGCAGGTTGAAGCTCAGGTGGCTGCGCAAACCGGCCCGCTCGCACACCTCTTGAAGCAGCCAGTCGAGAGCGGAACGCAGTCCCAGATCGTCGAGAATTTGGGGGCGCAAGGCGGTGGCCACGCGGCGCACGGTGGTCAGGGCTGAATCGACCAGCTGCTGGGCCTGGCCCAGGGCTTCACCCAGCTCTTCGAGTTCTTCGGGAATGCGTCGGTCGACTCGGGCCAGCTCGATTTTCAGCCCGGTCAGGATCTGGCCCAGCTCGTCGTGGAGCTCGCGAGCCAGACGCTGACGCTCCTCCTCCTGGGCCTGCTGCAGCCGGCTCGAGAGGGTTCGCAACTCTTGCTCCGAGGCCCTGATCGCTCGCTGAGCCTGAACCAGCTCGGTAATGTCTCGGGAAATGCCTACCAGATAGCGACTCTGTCCCGAGGCATCTCTGATGGGGATTTTCTTGGTATGCAGCAATCGCGGTCCAGAGCGGGTCTGGATTTCTTCGCAGGGCACCTCGATCAGGCCACGGCCGCTGAGCACCTCGCGGTCTTTGGAACGAAAGAATTCGGCTTCGGAAGGGGGAAAAAAGTCGAGATCGGTTTTTCCTATCATCTCGTCGCGGGGGATGCCCAACAGTTCTTCGCCAGCGGCGTTAACCAGCACAAAGCGCAGCTCTTCAGACTCTTTGACGAAAATCATGTCGGGAATGTGCTCGAGAATCTCCTGGGCCAGCCACGGCATATCGGAATCTCTCGGCAACCTGGGCATCGTGCAAGATTCACCCAAGAGGCCAGGGGTTCCTCGGCGCTGCCGAGGAACCCCTGCCGGCTTAACGATAGCGATAGCCGTAGTGCAGCCCGTCGGCGTCCAGGCGACGTCCAAATCCGATGAGTTCGTATCGGCCGTCAGAGGTTTGCCGGTAGCGCAGTCCGGCATCGGGCCTGAAGCGCTTCGGGTAGGCCCCGGTCTGCAGCCGAAGGCGCTCGAGCTGTAGGGCCTGCCGCATCATCGTGCGCTCACCACTGTGACCCAGTTGCCCGCCCAGGTAAAGGTAAGCGATTCGTTGATAGGGTTCATGGCCTGGCGACGGAGGGCGTTTTTGCAAGTAACAGGCGATCGTCAGGTCGGCCTGTTTCTTGAAGTAGAGCCGACTGTCCGGGCCGCGGCCAGCTTCACTGCCCATCGTCCGAAGGCGCTCCTGCTCGTAGTGGGCAGCGGAGTCTGGTAACTGGTCGCTGAGCAGAGACTCCAGACGAATGAACGTCGCCTCCAGGCGGTTGAGTTGGGCCGGATTGAGTCCCGAGGTTACGATCTTGGTCAGCCGCTGGTAGAGATGCCCGACATAGGGGTATTCGAGGTCCCGGCACGATTCGAGCAAGCGGGCAATCCATTCCAGATTCTCCAGAGTGGCTTCGACGTCGCCCTCGCAGCGACTCAGGGCAGAGAGCAGAGAGGGCACAGAATGGTCCAAGGGGGCGCCGCTCTCGATGAGCTGGCGCAACGGCTCGCGTAGTTCGGGTTGCAGCAGATCGTGGTCCCGCAAACCTTGAACCCATCGGGGATTTTGCCGGCTGATCTCTAGCTTGAGATGATTGCGTGCATAGTTAGCCAGCAGTTCCCGATAGGGCCCGCGCCGGGGAAGTTCCGCTCGTTGCCGACTGCGAAATGCGGCGACCTCGGCCTCGGGCACCGGTCGACCCAGATACTGGGCCCAACTCAGCCCCAGCGCTCCCAGCAGCGTCGCCACCAGGGCCGGCATCTGCCAACGGGTGGGAGAAGCCGGGGGGAGTTCCGTTTCCAGAGTCCAGTTGAGTCGAGCCACGACCAGCGACCAGATGCTGACGTGAAGCAACAGGTGCAGCGGGTCGATCTGGCTTCCCCAGGCCACCACCTCGATCAGCTGTGGCGATACGTGGAAGACCAGCAGCCAGGCCAGTGCGTAGCTGGCCAGCGGCACGCTGAGCAGATAACTGGCGCACAGCAGTGCCCAACGAGCTGGGTAGCGGCGAGGGGCGGCCAACAGAGGCTGGGCCCAAAGGAACCACAGGGTGGAGAACATCAGCGTGACCCCGGTCCACCAACCCGCGGCCTCAGGCGATGAGCGCATCAACAGTTGCGAGAAATAGGCGATGGGAAGGGCTGGAACCAGTTGCAATACAGGCAGGCTGGGACGCTCGACCCAGCCCCGGGTGGCCACCTGGCGGGCTCGAGCCCAAAGAGCCAGGCCGACCAGCAGCAGCGGCACGACCTGCGACAGCGGATAGAAGATGGACATCAAGAAATCGTCGTTGCCGACAAGCCTCCTGGCGCTGGCCGAGTCGCCCGCAACGGTGCTGAGCATCAGGCCGGCGGCGGTGGTGTAGCCCCCAACCGCTACCAGGTGGGCAAAGGCCCGGCCCAGGGTCGAACGCAAACTGCCCTCCCAGGCCGAGACCACCCCCAGCACGGCGCCGGCCCAGTTGGCCACCAGGCAGAGCGTCAGGATACCAAGGGCCAGAATGGGCTGCTTCCAACCCGACGCCAGCATCAGGAAAACGGCCGCCGGTACCAGTCGGATGGCGCTGATCCAGGCGCTGCTTTGCCACCAGTCCAGAGGCTCCAGACCACTGTGCAGCAGCACCTCTCGGGTGGCCGAGGCCTGCTCGCGCTGCACCAGCGCAGCCGCCTGCCAGAGCGCCAGCAGAGCCACGGCCAGCGGCCACCAACCGGCATCCGCCAGGTCACCCCGCAGATACCAGTAGGCCAGGGCTGCCAGCAGCGAGCCGCTCATCCAGGCGGGTGAGAGCAGGGCTCCTCGACGCACTTCTCGTTGCAACAACGCCAGGTCAGGCAGGTGCAGCCCAAGCCATTGCCTCAAGCGTCGGTTGGGCTGGGCCGAAACCTGGCGCGGATGGCCTTGCTGAAGCAGCAGCAGCTCTCGAATGACGAAGCGTCGACAGGTGAAGGCCAGCAGAGACAGCCCCCCGAGCAGGTTCCAGGGAAAGGCCAGCGCCAGACCGGCCAGGCCGCACAGTGCCGAAATCAGGCAAGGCCATCCGGCCCCGCGCGGACGCAGAATGAGCGCCTGGATGGGATAGTTGCAGCCCACCAAAAAGACACAGCCCACCGGCACCCATCCCAAAGCCTCCAGGCCTCGGAAGGGGACCAGTAGCAGACAGGTCGTCAGCAGCAGCGGAGCCAGCGTGCGCAGGCCGTTCAGGGCCAGGGTGTCGCTGACCAGCGAGGGAGCCAGCCCGGTGGTCAGCATTTCCTCCAGGCAGCGGCCGCGGACCAGCGTGTTCATCGTGGTCCACTCCAGCGCCATCAGTGCCAACGGCACAATCAGGGTCAGGCCGGCCTGTACGACACCAAAATAAGCCTGTTGCTGCTCAGGATCGCCCATCTGGCCAAAGAAAAGGCCCGGCAGAGCATAGAAAAGCAGCAGCAAAAACACATTGGGCAGCTGGAAGAATCGACGGGTACGCTGGCGCCGCACAATCTGCTGCAAAGGGTTGGTCCAGAGTCGCTGAGCGTAGCCCCCCCGGACGGGCTCGACACGACGGCGGTCATCGCTGGCTCGCTCGAGCACGCGCCGGGCGGTTTGGCGGGCAAAGTCGGCCCCCAGGGGGCAGGCGGGGGGAGTCAGGGCTTTGAGGTCGAGTTGCTCGGTCATTTGGCACCTCCGGTGAACAGGCGGGAGAATCGTTGACGCGCGTGATGCAAACGGGTCCTTACGGTATTCAGGGGAACCTCGAGCAACTGCGCGATTTGCTCGTAGGGCATATCGAGGATTTCTCTCAGTCCGAGCACCGTGCGGTCGGTCAGGCTCAGCTTCTGAAAGGCCTGCTGCAGGTCGAGGCGCTCTTCTGGAAGCACCTCGGGAGTGTCCTCGGCTTCCCATTCTTCCATCAGTTCCAGGGCGGGGCGTCGATGGAGCCGCCAGCAGCGATGGACCACGATGCGCTTGAACCAGCCCCAGAAAGCTTCGGGTTGTCGCAGTTGGGCGATGTTTTGAAACACCGTCAGGTAGCAATCTTGCAGAGCATCCTCGACTTCCTGACGGTTTTGCAGAATGCTGTAGGCCAGGTGCCAGGCGCGTGCCTGGGTGGCTTCGATCAGGGGTTCAAGGGCGCTGGTGTCGCCGTTTTGAAGGCGCAGCACACAGGCCTGAACCGGGTCGGCCGCGGGGGCTCCGATATCAGGACTGGCCACACTGGTCGCCTTCCAAACCCATGAGGCTTGTAATGTTGCCGACAATGGGTTTACCTCTCCTTCTAAGTTCGGGCCAACTCCATGGTAGCGGCCATCGAAACTCTAGAGGCGAAGGTCAGGTAAAAAGTTCTGCGAGCGAGAAAATTTCTTAGGCGAAATTCAGGGCCTGGCTCAGCTCGTCGATGCGCTCCAGGACATCGCGGTAGCCAGCGCCCAGCGCGGCGCAGTGGTGAAAGGCTTGCAGCGCCGCCTCGTGCTGGCCGCGCCGCAGCTGGAGCAAGCCCAGTTGGTAGCTCAGTTCCTGCCGCTCGGCCCGGTTCGCCTGGTTTGAGCTCAGAGCCTTTTGCCATTGGCGCATCGCCAGTTCTTCGAAGTGGACTCCACCTCTAGCCAGCAAGCAGTGGCCCAGTTCAAGCTCGGCCCGAACCTGGTGAAGAGGGTCTTTGCGAGCCTGCTGCAGCAGTTCCAGGCAGCCCTCGAGGTGGCCCTGTTTTCTCAGTATCCTGGCCTTCACCAGGGCCTGACTCGAGGGGTCCAGGTCAGCCGGTAGTTCACCTGCCAGGGGCTCTGCCAGGGCTACCTCGGCGGCGGCTTCCCACTGGCCTTGACCAACCAGCTGGCGAACCAGCGCCTGACCGGATTCAAGTCCCGGCTGCTGCCGCCACCACTGCCACAGTGAATTCAGGCACGAGGGGCTCTGGAGCTGCAACTCGAGGCGAGCCCTATCGGCCCAACCCTGCCCCAGAGTGGTGGCTCGCTCGAGGGAACGATGGGCAACCTCGACTTCCGACTGTTGCAGGGCCTGACGCGCCATGACAACCCACTCAGCTCCCAATATCTCTGGATCGATATCGCTTTGCTCCAAGATTTCCAGGCGCAGCACTCGAACTTCCAGGTCGCTCGGCCAGGCCAGCAGATAGGTCTGCAGTGCCCCGGCGATGACCTCGCCAGATAAGCGAAGGGAGGGCAGACGATGGGCCAGTTCTCGGGCGGCCTGGCCGTTGTGCAGGGCGACCTCGAGTTCGAAACCCAGCAACACCGCCTGGGGTTCTTCTTGGGTCAGGGCCAGAAGCTGCCGGCAACGTTGGTGATGCCCGCGTTGCAACCAGGCACGAGCCAGTAGCAGGCGGTCCGTCTGTCCGGGTTGGCAGCGCTGATATTCCTGGCTCAGGATCTCCAGGACGACTTCCCCGCAGCTGGCCTGCTCTGCCAGGGCCTGTCCGAGCTTGATCAGCGAGCCGCGCAGGCCGACACTGTCCACAAGACCAAGCCACAGCTCCTGGGCACGTGCCGGACGCCCCTGCTTGAGCATCAACCAGGCCAGATTTTCCAGATGGGCCATGCGCAGATGAGGGTAACCTTCGTTGCTTTCCGACTCGGCCAGCAGTTCCACGGCACGTACCTGGGCCGGTTCCAGTGCCAGCGCCTGCTGGGCCCAGTGACGGCAGGCCGACCACTGCTGCCGCTGGCCGTGATGTTCGGCCAGTTCGAGGGCCACCTCGAGAGCTTCTCTGGGCTGCTGGTTCCACAGAAGTGCCTGGAACAATCGGTGGCGCAGGGCCGGCACCTTGCGCAACTCCTCCACGGCGGCTTCGGTCAGGCCCAGCTCGATCAAGAGTTCCGAGTAGCAGGCACGGATCAGAGGATTCTCCGGATCCTCCACCAGGGCTTGTTGAGCCGCGGTAAGTCGGGACCCGAGGTTCAGATCGGTGAGCTGTTGTTCCAGGGCCTTCAAAGACCTCTGTTGCTCTTGGGTGCACTCGGAAAACAGATCGGGAAGGTTCAGGGGTTGGGCCAGGAACGTGCGGCCGGGCCAGGGGCAGGGTTGTAGAGAAGTCAGCGGCGGTGGCCAGTGCAGGCACTGTTCCCAGGCGTTCACCAGCTCACCCTGGAGCCAGCCGGGCGAGTCCTCGCCCAGGCTGAGCCAGCCTTCACCCTCGACCGGTTCGGCTTCCAGGCCCTCCAGCAGCCAGCCGGGAATCTCGGCTGAATCGCCTGGCTGGCGGCGCAGCAGGGGCTTGGCGGGCGCCTCGACCTGGGGGGCAACCAGGCCGCTGCGGGAGGATTCAATGGCTTCCATGGGGGGCTTGGTCAGCCTGGGGGTGGGCAGCTTGGGCACGACCGGGCGGGGCTTGAGTCCACCGCAAGCCGCGGCCGGGGCTCCCTGGGCTGGCAGGGGTGCGGGGGTAGAGGCCCCCGATTCCTGGGCCGCCAGCACCTCGGCCAGGCTCAACCTGGCTTGAACATCGTCAGGCTCGAGGTTCAGCAGTCGCTGGAAGGCCAGAGCGGCATCGCGCCACTGTCCCTTTTGCTGGCACACCTTGCCCAGCAAGTAGAGGGCCTCTCGGTGGCTCAGATCCTGGCGGAGAACGGCCCGAAACTCCTGCTCGGCTTCGCTGAAGCGGTTCAGGCGCAGGTGCAGCTGGCCCAGTTCCAATAAAAGCCCGGTGTCCTCTGGCGCAATCAGCTTCATGCGACGGTAGGCATGACAGGCGAGCTCCCACTGTTGGGCTTCGAGATGTCCCTGGGCCACTTGACGAAACTGCCTTAGCCCCGCTTGAAGGTGGCCCTGAGAAACCAACACTTCAGCCAGTTCCGAGGCGATTTCGAGAGCTTGCGGCCAGCGTTGCTGGCCTCGCTCGAGCCATTCGATGGCTTTTTCGCCCTGACCGATTTCCACCAGCAAGTGCGAGAGTTCTCGGTAGGTCTGTACGGCGCCCTCACGCAGCCCGCGTTGCTCAAAAATGTCCAGACGCTGATGGCGAGCCTCAAGATGGTCGGGACGCAACTGGACCACCAGATCCAGGATCTGGAGGGCGCCGTCGAAGTCGCCCAGCGTGCGCAGGATGTGGGCCAGTTTCAGATAGCTGCGCAGGCTGTCGTTCAGTCGGCCGCGGATGGCATAGGTGCTGGCCAGCTCCTGGCAGGTCGAGAGGTCCTCGGGGTTGACCTGCAGCGCCTGCTCGAGTTGCTGCAGGGCTTGATCCCAGGCGCCGCGTTGTTGGGCCTGTCGGGCCTGTTTCAGGAGCAGGTGGGCCATTGTAAAGTCCTCCCAGCGAAGTTCTTGCCAGTTGATATTGCCCGCCGGGGGAGCAGGGCTCTATGAATTTTTCCCTAACAGACGGCCCATGGGTGTACCGCCGCAGAAGCCTGCCGTCTGCTGGGCCTGAGAACAATGGCCAGCCTGCGGCCCCTTGCTGAAGCCCTGGTTCAGCAAATTCTCCAAACGTCGTGTCCCGGTGTGGAGAAGCTCTCGATGAGTACCGAAGCCCAGCTGCGGGCGGCTGGTGGAGCTCTGCAGGTGCATCACCAGGCCCAGTCGGTAAGCTGGTCAGAGTCCTTCCTGCTGTCGCTGCCGGCCTTTCATCGCCTGGAAGAGGAAATGGCCCGACGCTTCCTGGCCTCAGAGCTGAAGATGATGACCCAGGCGCCCCAGCTCCGGGCTCGTGAGCTGTTGATTCAGCTACTCAGTGCGGCCACCGTGGCTGAGGGCGAACGTTCGGTGAGCCTGTATGGCGAGGAGCTCTTTCTGCAGCTCGAACACTGGTGCCAGGCGTTGCAGACCCGAGAGGCCGAGTTCACGCTGCATCGCCGCCTGCTCGGGGTGGATTTGCAGGTACTGCAACTGGCTCTCTCCGATTCCGTCGAGCTGGTCTGGCTTAGCGATGAGGATCTGACTCAGAGGATGCCGCCTCTGGAATGGTTGAAACTCGGCCTGATCACTCCGGATATGACCCCGATTCATCGTGCTGAGGTGCGGGTCCGACGACTCGAGACACTGGAGCGGGTCGACGAGTATCGCCAGGGGCCGCCGCAGCTCAAGCCCTATCTTCGTCAAAGCGAACGGGTGCTGGAGGGGCTGCTGTTGTTCCGCCCCGAGGCGCAGGTTGAATTGGGAACCCCTTTCCTGGCCGTCAGCCAACCGCCGCTGGGGCGCTGTCCGGCAGCTCGTCTGCCCCAGGCCTTCGGAAGCGCCATGCACGTGCCCATCGTGTTGCGGGGGACCGACGGACCGGGATTGCAGCGTTGTTTTCAGGTGGCCCAACAGGCCCAGCGCTATCCAAATCTGCGCTCGGCCCTGCACCGCTATGTGCTGGCCGGCAGCCGTGCTCGCTGTGAGGACCGACTGGTTGACCTGGTCATCGGCTTCGAGTCGATCCTCTTGCAGGGGCTTCAGAACGAGTTGAGCCACCGCTTTTCTCTCAATGGCTCTTCGCTGTGCCATTGGATTCATCGCACTCCGCGCCGTGAGAGCTATCGCCTGTTTCGCGGCGCCTATGCGGCCCGCTCGGCTCTGGTGCACGGCTATGGCAGCAAGCTGAGTCGCGCGCAGTTGGAATCGTTGAGTGTGGAACTGCGTCATTTGCTGGCCGACTTTATCCAGTGGCTTGTGTTGGAGGCTCCAGGTCACGGATTTTCTCCCCGCCTGCAGGCCGACGACTGGCTGACGCTCCTCTTCGACGCCCCTCCAAAGAGGCCGGCTGGCGACGGCGCCGAATCGTCTGGCCCGTGAGGTGGGCGCGATGAGTTGGAAGCAGCGACAGAAGCAAATCCAGTTTCAGCTTTCGCTGAGGCAAAATGCCTGGTTGTTGAGCCTGATAGCCATCTGGATGGCCTTCTCTGGAGCGGTCTTGGTGGCCCAGGGTCACACCCCCGGGCAGGCTTTGCAGACGCTCTTTTTCTTCCGTCAGGACAACTCGCCTTTTGGCTTCTTCTACGAGAGCATGACCGACTTTGTCGTCTTTGGCCTGGTGGTCTCGGTGATCCTGGTCGACATGCAGCGCCAGGTGCGTCCCGAGGCCAGCTGTCGCGTGATGTGCGGACAGCTGGAGGGACATGCCGTGATCTTTCACATGAGCAATCTCGGCAAGCGGGTCTGGCAGAGCCTTTCGGAGGCCGATGTTCCGGTAGCCGTGGTAGACCCCGAGATGTCCAATCTGGAGCCTCTGATTCAGGGGGGCTATCCTTGTATGGCCTCCTCGGGTCGCACCGAGGGCGACATGCGGGCCCTCAACGTGGCTCAGGCTCGCTTTGTGCTTGTTGCCAGCGACGATTTGGAAAGTGCCGCCGTAATCTGCAGCCTGGTTCGGCGCTTCAATTCCCAGTGTGACCTCGTGGTGCGCTGCCTGGATGACGACATCGGCGAGGTCATGGCTCGCCACTACAAGGCCACCCTGGTCTCCACCAGCCGGGTGGCCACCGGGTTTGTCCAGGACTATGTCAACAAACACCGCATTCGAAAATGCATCGTGGTGGGCAGCGGGCCGCTTGCCCAGCGTTCCTTACCCGTGCTGCAGGCCGCCGGAGTCGACTGGAGTCTGATCACTCACGCGCCCGAGAATTTCGCCGACCTGGCCGACGACAGTCGGATGCTGGTTTGGGATCATCACGACAGTACCGTGTTCGAGCAGGCCGGAGTCATCGATACCGAATTGGTGTTGTTGACCGAAGACGACCTCAACTGGACACTGGCCGAGGTGGACCGAGTGCGTGAGCGAAACCCGCGCTGCCACGTAGTCTGCCGGGTGTTTCACGACGATGCGGCCGACGTGCTGAGGGCTGAGCCCTTCCGTTGCGAGATCTTCTCCACCAGTCGCTACGCCGTGGAGCACCTGCGCAAACTGGGAGCCTTCAAATCGTTGGGTCTGGGTGGAGGGGGCTCGGCTTTCAGCGCGCCCACAGCGACTCCGCCAGCCGCCAGTATCAAAGCGGCGGCCAGCAAGAAAAAACCCACCCTCAAGAAGCCTGCAGGCCGCTCGGGTGGGTTTGCCAGACGTCCGGCTCGTTAGCGAACCGGAACCATCGCTCTTGTTCGCGGTTGTTCGCGAAATTGTGGCTGTGGCCGGTTGCAAGAATTGAATCCGCTATTGAACCCTCGGTTGAAGCGATAGCCGTTGTTGAAGCCAAAGCCATTGTTAAAGCCGAAGCCGTTGTTGAAACCAAAGCCTGTGTTGAAGCCAAAGCCGTTGTAGCCGTAGCCGTTATTGAAGCTGTTGAACCCTGACGAGCTGCCAAAACTTGAATTCTGGAACGAGTTCGAGCCAGCCAGTCTGCGAGCCTGAGGAGACGGGTAGCTGGGGGAATAGGGTTGGGGTTTGGGACGAGGGGCCACATAGTAGCCGACAAAGAAACCTTTAGCGTCCTGTATGACCCAGCGACTGCCCAGGCGCACCAGCTTGTGGGTGGAGTCGGGCAGGTGGTCATAGGTCATGTCGGGGCTGGCCTGGGCCACCAGGCCCTGGGCCAGAAAGAGGAGCACTGCGAAGGCGAAGCGTTTCATAACACCAGTGTAAACCGCCGGTGTGTGCAAAGAGTTTCCGAGAGATGAACGAGGTCCCAGTTCCACCAGTTTCAGTTGACTCACGCAGCGCGCTTCCCGGCGTCAATCTTCAGGAGAACAGTTGCCAAAAGCAACGGCTCGATACAGAAACTCAGCGCATCGGCACCATCGCCGGGGTGCGCGGCTGCTCTTGAAACTGTGGCTGGGGCTGGTTGCAGGAATTGAAACCGCTATTGAAGCTATTGTTGCAGTTGTTATTGAAGCCATAGTCGTAACCGTAACCATCACCAAAGCCGAACCCTGACGAGCTGCCGAAACTAGAATCCTGGAACGAACTCGAGCCAGACAGCCGGCGGGTTGAACTCGAGCGGGTGCTGGGGGTGAAGGGTTGGGGCTTGGGGCGAGGAGCTACGTAGTAGCCTACAAAGAAGCCGCGAGCGTCCTGGATAACCCAGCGACTGCCCAGACGCACCAGTTTGTGGGTCGAGTCGGGTAGGAAGTCGTAGGTCATGTCTGCGCTGGCATGAGCCACCAGGGCCTGTACCAGAAGGAGGAGCACTGCGAAACGTTTCATAACATCAGTGTAAAGTGCCGGTGTGTGCAAATAGTTTCCGAGAAATTAACGCGGCCCGAGTTCCACCAGTTTCAGTCGACTCACGCGTCGAGCTTCCAGGGTGAGGAGCATCAGGGTTCTGGTGTGATGAAAGCCCTGGCGGCCGGCGGCTCCTGGATTGAGATGGAAGACCCCCAGTGGGTCGCGTTCGGCCTTGGGTAGATGGCTGTGGCCACAGATGAACAGGTCGGGAGGGTCGGCTTTCAGGGCCTCGGCAATGGGTCGAGGCAGCTTTCGGGGCTGACCTCCAATATGGGTCATCCAGATGCGGATACCCTCACGCTGGAAGCGCTGGTGCTCGGGGAATCGCTGACGGATGTCGGGCCCATCGATATTGCCGAAGACTCCAACCAGCGGCGCCCGCTTCTCCAGGTGTTCGGCAACGGCCAGAAGACCGAAGTCGCCGGCGTGCCAGATCTCGTCGCAGTCTAGCAGATGCTCGTCCCAGGCGGGGTCGATATGGCCGTGGCTATCGGCCAGCAGAACCACTCTCAATCGTCGTGGGCCTGGCTGGCCGAGCGGCGGCGCTGGGCGACCTGAGCCAGGCGGCGTCGTCGATAGGCGTGAATGGCGGTGGTGCCCACATCGGAAACGAGTGCGGCGTTGACCGATGCGCCCACAACGGCTCCCAGCACGGCCACGGTTTGCGCCAGTTTGCGCTGCACGAGCCGACTGCCGAGCTGGCGAGACAGGTTCTGCAGACCTTTGGCCACCACCGTGCGCTCCAGGTCTTTGACGGGAGCGCCACGCCGCAGCAGACTGTCAAAGTCCTCCAGTTCGAGCATGCCTTTGCGCTTGTTTTCGCTTTCCAGGAAGTGCCCCACATCGACAACTTTCAGCACGTGATTGCGTTCTTCTTCTGAGTCGGCCGGAAAACCATAGCAGCAAGCGATTTCCTCAACGCAACGAAAGATCAGGAAGTAGAGTGAAGGAATATCTGCCACCAGTCCGGGCAGGCCGGCGGCTCCCGTAACCCCCCCCTGCACCACGGCCAGTTGCCGATGGGCCGAAAGCACTCGCTGAGCAGCCAGGTCGACGACTTTCAGCGGAAGGCGCGCCAGATAGGCCGGTTGAGAGGCGTCCAGGCCGACCTCCTGGGAGATTCGGTCATAGAGCGCCTGACGGCGAACGGTATCGCGGGAGTGGTCGCGAACCTGGAGTAGGACCTGATAGAGGGTCTGGCTGACGCTTTCTTTGATGCCGGCCGGAACTGCCCGATAGGCCAGGTCGATAGGGCGCCCCAGGAGCCCCATGGCTTTGCCCAACAGAGACTCGGGGGCTTCGATCCAGTTCTGGGAGTCTTGATAGGCCGCCTTCTCTTCCTCGTTGAGATGCTCCCACCAGTCGGGATTCAGCGTAATTTGGCCTCCATGACCGGCTGCAACTCGCCGTCGAGCGTTTCTCGGCCATCGACGTGGTGAAAGAGCACGATCTTGCCCCATTTGGCCCCCAGGGGTTCGGTCAGGCGCATGGTGAATTTGGCCTCGCCTCGCCCGCTGGTGCGAGTTACGGTTTCCTCGGCATTGGCCACCTGCTTTTCGGTGTCATTGACAAAATAGACCGTGTACACCGAGTCAGGAGGCAGATGATTGGCACCCAGGCTGAGGGTGTCGGCACTGATGCGCACCCAACCATAGGTGCGGGTGTTCTTTTCGTCGAGGGGCAGCATTTTCAACTTGCGCACGGTGTCGCCGCCACTGTCTTGCTCGGTTCCCGAGCCTCCCAGCGCCCAGCTGCTCCCCAGGCCCAAACTCAGGCTCAATAGAGCCACCAACCAACGTTTCCTCATGCTATTTCCTTCGTGCTAGAGAAGATCTCCGTGCTTGATAGGATCAACTTTTTCAAGTTCCGCAACTCCCCTTCCTCTCCCCAAGGTCGACGGGGCCCGGGGGGCGAACCCGAGGGCCACACCCCCTGGGAGGACAGAGCCTTGCGGATCTTGCTGGTTGAAGACGATGAGAAAGCGCTGGAGGTATTTCAAGAGGCGCTTACCGAGTATGACTACGAGGTCGTCACGGCCCGCAACGGCGAGGAGGCTCTGAAGAAGGCACGCCAGCAGGACTTCGATCTGGTGGTTACCGACATCCGCATGCCGGGCACCGACGGTTTGCAGGCACTGGAAGAGGTCAAAGCCCTGAATCCTGAGACCAAGAGCATCGTGGTCACGGGTTATGCCTCCGAGGCCGAAACCCTCAAGGCCATGCAGATCGGCGTAGGGGAGTATCTCAAGAAGCCGTTTCGTCTGTCAGAGCTGATTCAGGCCGTGCGCCGCCAGCTGGACCGAAGTCGCGAGGATGAGCGCGAGCGCCAGCGCCAGCGTAGCTTGCGGGCCACATTGATGTGGAGCCTAAGAATGTTTCTGGCCGAGTCGCGAATTACCCGCGCCAGCTGGGTGCAGGAGTCGGGCAAATGGGCCATCACCCTGGGTCGCCAACTCGGCCTGCCCGAGGACGAAGTCGAGTCGCTCAGTCTGGCCACCGTGGTCATGGCCCTCTCGCGCTGCGCTCCCGATGCTTTGCCCCCCTTTGTCGGCGGCTGTCTACCCGATTCGGTCAAGGCACTGCTCGAACTCGGAGTGGAAGCCAATGTGAATCCCGAGGCCCGCCAGGTGATGGAGGCCGCCCAGCGTCTGGCCCAATCGGGCCTGGCGCCCGAGCAGGAGCGCAGCGAGGGCGACGATTTTGCCGCTCGCCGTGGCTTGCTCCAGGTGGCTTTATCGTTGGAGGCCGCAGGCGACTGGGAAAACGCCGCCGTGGCTCTGGCCGAGGTCTCGCAAACCGGAGTCAATCGCGAGGCGGCACTGGCCGCCCTCGGGGCAGCCCGAGTGGCCTGGCGTCAGGGTCGATTCGATGCCGCTCGCGAGCAAGCACGTCAGGCTTATGCCCTGGCTCGCTCGGTGGGTCCTCTGGCCCAGGGAGAGATCACCCTCGAGTCAGCCATCCTCCAGGTCCTTTCCCAAGGAGGCAGCTCGGAAGAGGGTCGCGGCCTGCTGTTGGAGGGCCGCAAGGTGTGCGAGGGGCTGGGTATGGATTCTCGAGTCACTCTATCGTTGCTGGCAGAGTCCTTGCTCTTTGACACCGATCAGCTGGGGTCGGCCCTGCGATTGGCCAGCGTCAGTCTGTCGCCGCGCGAACTTCGCGAGCACGGATACTGGCTCTTGCCCAGCTTGTTACAGTCGGCTTCGGCCCGCGATTTACCAGAGATCTTCGCGATGCTGACCGCCCTGATCGCCAGCGACGCCTCTTCCGGTCAGCGTTTGCAGCGCGACTCTCGCCTCCAGGGATACCTGCGAGAGTTGTGCCAGAAGACCCGCGACAGCGAGTTTCTCAAAGCGGTGGGTATGCAGGACCAGGGGGAGTCTCCCCGCGGCGATGCGGCTGCGAATTCGGGCCACAATCTGAAGGTTTTCGGGCTCGGCAAAATGGAGTTCTTCGTCGACGGCAAAGCCTTGCCCGAGGCCAATTGGAAACGAAACCAGAAAGCCAAGCTGTTGCTGTTTCGTCTGGCTCTGGACCAGCAGCGCAGTTTCACCGATGAGGTCCTGATCGAAGACCTGTGGCCCGGTCAAGATCACGCCGGTAAGGCCAACTTGAACGCTTTGCGGGCCACGTTGCGCTCGGCCCTTCGGGGGGCCGACGCCGACAATCAATTCGAGTACGTGGTCCGTGAGGGCAAGGGTACCCGTTTGCATCCGGATTGCAAAGTGTATCTCGACGCGCGCGATTTGCTCGACGGAGCTCAGAAGGCCCGTCAGTCGAAGGGAGACCCGACGGAGCGCCTGCTGCTGGCCAAAGTGGTCGAGCTGTATACCGGGCCCTTCCTCGACTCTTGCTACCTGGAATGGGCCCGGGCGGCGCGTGAACAGATCGAGCAATCGGTGTCAGAGTCGCTCCATCGCCTCTGCCAACTGGCGGAGGAAGCGGGCAACCACGAGCAGGTGTTGGAGTGTTCCACTCGCATCCTGCAACTCGACCGATGCAATCAAGAAGCCTATCGTCAGGGAATGCAGGCCTATCTGGCCAGCGGCCGTCCCGAGCAGGCGGTGCGCCTGTATGAGAAGGCGGTCCGACTGCTGAAAACCGAGTTGGAGATGGAGCCCAGCATCGATTTGATGTCTCTCTATCACCGAGCGAAGTTGTCGCTGTAAAGGCAAGTCGCGCTCGGCGGTGAATACCAACGCCGCAGTGAGCGAGGAGATCCGCATACTCGTGCTCGAGGACGACTCCAACATGTTGGAGTTGCTTTGCGAAGCGTTGGAAGAGGCAGGATACGAGCCGCGGGGGGCGCGCCGTCCCGAAGCTGCCATCGAGCTGGCCAGTAAGATTCCCTTCCAGTTGATGATTTCCGACATCCGAATGGCCGGTCCCACCGATGGCCTGGGGGCGGTGGCCGGGGTGAAGAAGTTTCAGCCCAACATTAAAGTCGTCATGATCACCGGCTACGCCAGTGAAGATGCTCCGGCTCGCGCCATCGGCCTGCAGGTTGATGATTACGTGTACAAGCCGTTCCGCATTCCGGCCCTGCTCGAAACGGTGCGGCGTACGCTTTCACGAAAATCGGGCTTCTGGGCCCCCTTGTTGGGAATCCGCAACTTGCTGGCTGCTCCTTTGAAGCTGCTTGAGCAGAATCAACAACGCCGACTTCAGCAGCTCATCGAGCTGTTGGAGAAGGAAAAGCAGCGAGTCCTCCAGGGCTACTACGTGGCACTGCGCTCCAAGCACATCAGTCGCTCTGCGGCTTTGGAAATCTGGGATACCCTGGAGGGGCTCGAGGGTCAGTCATTGGGCTTGAGGGACAGTGCTGGCGAGGCTGCCGTCCAACTGGTCGGAGCCGGTTATCGAAAAGTCTTCGAGCGACTTGCCTATTATGAGAAAACCGGACACGTGGGCTCGGCCGCGCCGCGTCAGCCGGGCCAGGTGACGAGAGCCGGTTTCAATCAGGTGGTCGACTCGGTGCAGCGGGGCAAGCTGGGCCTTGAGGAACTGGTCTGGCTGCTGGGGTCGCGCCACGATCCCGAGAAGTCTCGCTCGCTTCCTCAGGAAATGGTGGCCTCGCTCTGGGGGGCGACATGAACAGCTATTTCTATACCGCCAACAACGGAAAGGGAGCCTGGGTTACCGGAACGGTAAAGGGGGCCAACGAGGTCGAAGCCTTTAAGGCGGTACAGGCTCTGGGTTTGGAGCCTGTGTCGCTGAGCCCCGATCAGGGTTTCTACAATTTCTGGCGCAAGCTCACGTTGCTGCTCCCTCCCGATCTCTCGGGTCTTGCCCTGGCAACACGTCAGATGTCGGTGATGCTGAACTCGGGCATCGATGTTGTCCATAGCCTTGACGTGCTCCAGGTCGGTGACTACGGAGCTCGTTTGAATCTGGCCTGGGCCGATTTGAGCCGCTGCCTGCAGCGTGGAATGCCGCTGAGCCGGGCCATGGCCCGTCACCCCGGAGTCTTTTCTCCGGTCTACCGCGGCCTCGTGAAGGCTGGAGAATCGAGCGGCAGTCTGGTGGCCAACCTGACCACCGTTTCCGACCATCTCGAGCGCGACCTGAAGCTACGACACAAGCTGCGCTCTGCGCTGGTCTATCCGGCTTTCGTGTTTTTGATCTGCTGTTTTTGCGTGCTCTTACTCACCCAGCGCGTGCTGCCGGCACTGATCCAGGGGGTCTTCAACGAAACCGGGGTAACCCTGCCCTGGATTACCCAGAGCGTGGTGTATCTGGGACAGGCGCTAAACAGCCCCTGGTTCTACCAATTGTTTCTGCCCGGGGTCGTCATTGCGGTCTTGCTTGCCGGTCAGTATCTGCGAACTCCCGGGGGGCGCTACCGCATGCAGTGGGTGGCCAGGCGAACCCCGATGCTGCGGGTATTGCTCAATACCACCACGGCCGCTCGCTACAGTCGCAGCATGGGGGCCCTGATCGCCTGTGGTCTGCCGTTGACACACGCTCTGGAATTGACCGATATGGTGCTTTCTGATTATGCCATGTCCAGAGCCATCGACAAGTTGATCGTTGGAATCGAGGAAGGCGAGTCGTTGACGTCGCTCATCCGCCAGCACGAGGTCTTTCCTCCGCTGGTGGTGGGTTTCACCGAGTTGGGCGAAGAAACCGGTCGGATGCCCGTCGCTTATCGGCACCTTGCCGACATGCTCGAAGAAGAAATCGAATTGTTGTTAAATTCTTTCATGGCTGCCCTAGAACCCTTGATGATCGGCGTGATGGGACTTATTGTGGGTTATGTCGTGGTGGCCATGTTTCTGCCGCTGTATCAACTCTTGAATGCCGCTACCTAGGGGGTGCTGATGATCGGAAAGCCACGCTCGCGGGCCTTTGTTCTGGCCTCGGTCTTTTTCGTCATGGTGGTCATCGTGCTGCTGATCGCATCTTTGTTCCGTTTGGTGCCCCAGGAAGTGCGCTGGTCCGGAGACCACCGACGCGAAACGGTAGCCTACTACACCGCCACCGGTGGCGTGAAACACGCGCTCACCTGGCTGCGTTCGGTGCGGCTCGATACCGGCGGCAACAACGAACCCTTCAATCGAACGGCCGCCACAGAACCCTATGAGCGCATTAACCTGGCCAATCCTGAATCTTTCCCCTTGCGCCTGTTGCCTGCCGTCGACCCCAACCCCGACGGACTTGAAACCTATTTCCCGCCGGGCTTACCCGTGCTGCGAAGCCGTCCGGGGCGGGTGCAACTGCCCGGAGGTTGGTCGGCCGAGGTCTACATCATTCCTGACAAGCGCACCTTTCCCCATCCCTTTTTGTCGGGTAGCACAGGAACTCTCCCCGCTTGCTACACGGTGCTGTCGCTGGCCTATCGCGACGCCAACGGCAACGGCAGTTGCGATGTCGGCGTTGGGGAAAACTATTCGCTGCGGGTGGAAACCTCGATCGTGGAGCGGACTTTTGCCCGTTATGCCTATTTCGTCGATCAGTGGGCCAACGCAGCGGCCGACACGGCCCGGTTTGCCGTGCTACCCGGCATCAATGAAGCCATCTTTTCGGGTCCGGTTCACTCCAACGACACTCCGGTCGTCCAGGTGACAGATGCCGCTTTCTGGAGTCAGGCCACCACCTTTCCCCAGCCCTTCGGTGACGATGTGAGCTTCGCGGGCGACACCACCAATCCCAAAGCTCCGGACTCGCTGGACGGAATCGCCTACTTCGGCGGCAATTTTCAGGGCAGCAGCGAGGATCTTCGCCCCTACCGAGGGACGGGCACAAACCAGGTGGCCGACCGCACTCGCTATGAACGGCTCTACAAGAAGGGTCAGGGAGCGATACGACGCACTCAGCGCATCGATTTTCCCACCAGTTGGCGCCGCGCTGCCGAGGCTGCCTGGGGGGTCGAAGCGGGCCGCGAGGTGGTGGTCGACTCTGCTCCCCAGAATCAGGTGTTTATCAACCCACAGGATCTTGGCATTGCGGCCACGGGCTCCTTACGGCGACTGAGCCTGGATATCGTAGACGGAGCGGGACAGTCGCGGGTCTTTAACATGGCCGGCGAGTTTACGGCCACCTCGGCGGTGACCGGCGAGCAGGCCCTGCGCTTCCAGCAGGAAGCCGAGATAACCTACGTCGCCGGTACTCGCGATGTGCCGGTCTACAGCCAGTCCTACACCGAATCGGTGGGCACCTACACCCAGACCAATCTCGACTTTTCGGATACTCCCCAGCCGGGCTACAGCGAAACCGTTGTGCAGCAGCAGACGGGAACCACCACCCAGGAGTTTCCCAGTTACGTCATTACCGGGTCCACGGTGTATAACGACCCGCCCGGAGGGGCCGGCCCGGCCGGCGGAGGTTCGGTCACCACCTATCAATATGGCACGACCATGGTTCCCGTCACCCGCCCGGTGTATGAAGATGTTACGCGCTACGTGCAGGCCACCGAGGTCACCGGAACGGGCACCTACACAACCACCACCGATGTCGAGGTTGGAACCACCCAGGAACCGATCCTGGAAAGTTTTGCTCCCCAAACCGCGGTCGTCAGTGCCAAGGACAATCCGGTGCGATTGCCGGTGAACTACTTCCTCGAGACCAATACTGGCGCCGCGGAGTTTCCCGTATTGGTGGGAGGAACAACGCCCTTTGACGTGGTGATTCCCAAGGGCAAGACCGCCTTCATCGATCAAGACCGAATGGACGGGCGTAGTTTCTCCGTGCGTCTGCTTGACGGGCAGCCCAAAGGGGTCGTCGGGGTTTTTGGCAACGTCACCAATTTGAGCGGTGTCAATAAGGGCGACAAAACCGTCTTCGCCGCTCAAGACCTGCCCGGGGCGCGGCTCAATCCCACCACGCTGGCCAACGTGACGATCAACAATCCGCTCTGGCAGCACGGTCTGGCCCCGGGTGCGATGCCCACCGGTCCCGACAATCCGCTGGGGATTATCGGCGGAAGCATCGTATTGCTGGCCGATCAGGCTCTGCTCGCGCGTTTTCCGGCCGCCAATCCGTTCTACATCTACGCCTCACTGCTGTCGGCACAGGGCGGTTTTCGGGCCGGTCCGTTGCCCACCAGCGGCATCATTGGCGAGCTTCGGGTTGTTGGAGGTGTGGCCCAGCGGGCTATTGGAAAGCTCGTTGAAGGCGGCAATGGGTGGTCGAGCCGCTATAGCTACGACGGATTTCAGAGCCTGCGTCCCCCGCCGATCTTCCCACCGGACGGTCGTTTTGATACGACCTTCTTCCGTGTGACGGCCCCGTGAATCGTCGCGCACGAGGCGTCAGCCTTATCGAGATTCTGGTTTCGATGGTGCTGCTGGCCACGGGCGTCGTTTTCGCTCTGGCGGCGATCACTTATGCTACCAAGGTCACCTCGGGCACGACTCAATCGACGGAAGGCACGGCCTACGCTCGGAAAATCTTAGAGCTGGTGCTGACCCAGGGAAACAAGTGCGTCCTGGTAGGCGGGCAGTTCAATTCGGCCTATGAACCGGCCACCTGGCGCGCGCTGTACGGGCCCGATGGGGTGGCGATCCCCTTCGAGATCGACGATTTTGTCATCGCCAATGATCCTCAGGATCGACTGGCTTTCGAGGAATCGGCCCGCCGCTTTGAAGTTCGTGTTCAGGTCGGTCGCTACCTCGACCCGGTGACCTCTAGCGTGATGACCGGACTGTATTCCGTCGATGTTCAGCTGCGCTTTCGCGACCGTCTGGGATTGCGCACCATTTCCTATCCCGGCTTATACCGGGAGGAGTGAGTATGAAGCGACGAGGCGTTTCCCTCGTGGAGATACTGTTCACTCTCAGCATTAGCGGGCTGGTGCTGGTGGGCTTGCTCTTGTTGGCACGGGGAGGTACTCGCGAGTTTGAGCTCAGCAGCGCCCAGGTTTTTCTGGGCCAGAGGACCCGTGAAGCCGTCGAGGACTCTCTGAGCTTTGCCGCCTCGGCCGTCACTCCGGTCACTCAGAATGCTACCCTGATTTACTCGCCGACGCCCGGATGCTCGGACCAGGAGTCGGTCTATCCCAACATCTACTCATTGGATTTCTCGTGCTGCTGTGATTTTCTCGACCCCAACTTCACCAGCCAGCCACAGCTGACCCAGGGTTACCTGAATCGCCGTGAGGGCGGCAGGTTTCGCTACCGGATTCGCTACGACACCGCCTCCCAGAAATTGCTCCTGGAGCGGCTGCAGAGCGGAGCTGCGGGTCCACCTGCTGTACCCACGGTGGACACCTCGGTTCCTCCTCGCGCACTGTGCATCAACATGGATCGGGTCACGTTTCATGCGGTGGGCGACACGATCCAGATGACGGTCGGGGTGGCTACCGTGAAGCGTAACGGCCGTGATCAGGGTGGGCTTCAAATCACCGATAGTCGGCGCTCGCTCGACCGCAATGACCCTCGTCGGAACCAGGCTCGACGCCTGCAACTGTTTACGGTGGTGACTTTGCCGGTGCGCACCACTCGTTAGGGAATCGCTTGCGCAGACAGGAAGTGGATGAGCTGATCACGCCGGTATTGCCATGGTCGGCCTTGCTGGCGAGTTGGGCCATGGCGGCGGCGGTGGCGCTTACGCGCAAAGGTGCCCCTCCGGGCGACACCACCTTGCTGGGGCTGATGGGTCTGTATCTGGTTTGTGAGAGTTTGGCCCCTCGGCTGGCAAACTTTGGCCGATTTCCCCTCTCGGGCTGTATCTTGATCGCGGTTGCCAGCATGCACGCACTGGGGCCGCTGGGGTGGTTTTTTCTGGCGGCGGCAGGTACGCTGGTGCGCTTTCTGCGGGCCCGCAATAACGACGAGCCCTTGTTGTCGCTGGCGGCCGACGGTCTTCCCGAGCTTTGGGCAGGCATCATCGCCAGTCTGACAGCCCATCTGGTCAGCCCCCTGGCCGCCGGGCCGGTGGCGGCTACCACCTATCTGATCGCCTGGCAGTTCGCTCCTGGCCTTTATGGTCAGGCCGTGCCGCTGGAATTGATGGCCGACTGGAGCCTGGCCCGCGAGCGCAGCCTTGCCATGGCCACCTTTCTGTGCGTTTTGGGTTGCTGTTTCAGCTGGATTTGGCCCACTCTGCCCTGGGTCTGTCTGGTGGGCGCCGGCGCCTGTTGCCTGCTGTCCAATTCGGTGGCTTCTCAGCTCAGGGTGCTTCAGGCCGAAGTGAATGCGCGCCAACAGGCCCTGCGCGAGTCGGCCCAGGAGCGCACCTCTCAGCAGCTTCAGGAGATGCGCGGCCAGGTAGAATTGCAGCGCGTCGAGGTCGAGCTGCAGCATCGAGTCTTGACCCTGGTGGGCGAACTCTTTATGGAAACGGCGCTGGTCCAGAGTCCGCAAGACCTCCGTCCGGCGTTGCTAACTTTCGTACGCCGAGTGGTTCCTTGTGGTCGAGTCGGCCTGTATGAGGCCGACGGTCAGGAGCTGCGGTTGACCTGCAGTCAGGGTTCGGAGAAGCTTGAGCCCCGGGCCGAACTGCTTCAGTCGCTGCATCTCGACCAGGTGAAATCGAGCGAGCGCAGCGAATTGCAGGTCAGCCACCTGGCGGCCAGCATTCCCCACCGTGGGCTGCTGGTGGTTAGCGACCAGCCGCCGCGCTGGCAAGTGGAACACACCCACTTGTTGCAGCGCCTGGCTCACCATCTGCCGCTGTGTCTGGACGCCGTGCGCTATCGAGAACTTCAATCACGGGCGTTGGAGGACGAACAGTCTCGACGCAAGGAGCTCGACCGCCTGGCCGCTCGTCTGACGGCGGCCCTGGACCTGCTGGCTCAACTGGTGTCGTGTCGCACCCTGGAAGAACTGGTCCAGACAGCTCAGTTCAAGCTGCCCTCCCTGGTGGCCGACTTCACCGTGGAGGTTGAGTGGCAGGGCAAGGTCTACAGCGACCCCACCCGGCCCGCTCAGGCACAGGCCCTGGCCAAGCAGGCGGCCTACAGCTTCCCCCTCTACGGGGGGCGCAGCCAGGAGGGACGCCTGCGCCTGTACACTTCCTCTACTCGCTCGCTGTCGGTGCTCGACACCGAACTGATGCGGCTGATTTCCAGTCAGTTCGCCTGTCTGCTGGAGACGGCAGTGCTCAACGAGCAACTCCGCCGGACCCTGGAGCAGCTCAAGATGAGTCAGGCCCAACTGGTGCAATCCTCGAAGATGGCTGCCATCGGTCAGTTGGCGGCCGGAGTGGCCCACGAGCTCAACACGCCTCTGGGGGCGATTTCGATCGCCGTGGAACTGGCCCTGGAAACCCTGAAAAACAGTCCGGAGAAGGCCGGGAAGCGCCTTCAGAAGGCGATGGAGTCGGTGGAGCAGATGCAGGGAATCATTTCCAAGCTCTTGTTCTACAGTCGTGACAGCCGAGGAGTACGCAGCGAAGTCGAACTGAACAAGGTGATGGAGGATAGTCTGAATCTGGTTGCCCACACCATGAAGCTGCAGGGCGTGGTGGTGGAGTTGCGCGAGGGGCCCCCGGCTGTGGTGATGGCCAATGCCAACGAGCTGCAGCAAATCGTCAGCAACCTGCTGATCAATGCCAAAGACGCCTGTCGCACAGAAGGAGCGCGCGAAAAGCGCATCGAGCTGTGGTTGGACACCACGCCCACTCTGGCGCGAATTCACGTGCGGGACTATGGTTGCGGTATGGATGAGGCCACTCGCCAACGGATTTTTGAACCGTTTTTCACTACCAAAGCCATTGGCGAAGGCACTGGACTGGGACTATCCACCACTCTGGAGTTGGTCCAACAGCACGAGGGCAAGCTTGACTGTGAGTCGCGCATCGGTGAGGGAACACACTTCGTCGTCAGCCTGCCTCTCAACGGCACGGCCTGATTGCTGTTCTCGCTCGTCTTTCTGGCGGTTTTTGGCCTCTATGCCGCAACCGTGGCGCCCGGTGTCGGTCCCGGTCACGACAGCGGCGAACTGACCACCGCCTGCTTTTTCCTGGGGGTGGCCCATCCGCCCGGCTACCCCCTGTACGTTCGCCTGGGGCACCTCTGGGGAAAGCTGTTGCGCTGGGGTGACTATGCCTGGCGTATCAATGTGTTCAGCGCTTTCTGCGGAGCCCTGGCAGCCGCTCTGCTGGCGCAGGGAGTGGCCCGAAGCACCGGCAGTCGGCTGGCCGGGGCCCTGGCCGGGCTGGGCTTTGCCGGTCTGACCACGGTCTGGCGGCAGTGTGTGGTGGCCGAGGTGTTTGCTCTTCACCTGGCTTTGCTGGCAGCCCTGGCCTGGCTGGCCTGGGAGGTGGTGCAGAGGGCCGAGGAGGGAAAGGCCTTTCGCCCCTGGATCTACGTGTTTTATACCGTGCTGGGACTGGCCCTGGCTCATCATCACACCTTCGTTCTGACTTTGCCGGCCTTCCTGTGGTTGGCGGTCTTTCGAGCCCGGCCGGGCTGGCGAGCCATTTTGCTGCATCCGGGCTGGCTGCTTATGATTGCCGTGGCTCTGGCCCTGTATGTCGACATGATGCTGCGGGCCCGACAGGGGCCTCCCCTCAACTGGGGAGCTCCCACCAGCTGGGGGCTTTTGCGCGATCACTTCTTACGCAAAGCCTATGGCACGTTCCAACTGACCTCGCGGGTGGAGCCCTTGGAACAGGGTTTGGCTCACGGATTTGGCTACCTGGTCTTCACCTACGTGCGTCAGGCCCCCTGGCCCTGGATGCTGTTGGCCACCTGGGGCGCCTTGCGCGGCTGGCGGAAAGATCGCGCCCTCTGGGGCATGGCCGTGCTCTGGCTGCTGGCCATGGGGCCGATCTTCGCGTTGATCGGACGCCAGAAGCCGGACGCCTTCCATCTCGACCTGTTGGAGCGTTTCTACGCCGCCTCTTATCTGGGCCTGGCCGTGCTGGCAGGGCTGGGGGCAGCCGAGTTTCAGCGGCGCTGGCCGCGCCTGGCTCCTGGATTGTTGCTGTTGATACCCTGGCAGTGGTCGAGCAACCTGCACCTGTGCAGTCTGCGTGGGCGTGAACTGGCATCCTCCTATGCCCGAACGGTGTTGGAAGGTTGTCCACCAGGGGCTCTGTTGGTGGGCCAGGGCGACCTGACGGTGGGGGCGCTCGAGTACGTCCAGAAAGTGGAGGGGGTGCGACCCGACGTCGAGATGATCTGCCCCGGGCTGCTCAATTCCGCCTGGTATCGCGGCACGCTTTCGCCCCGAGCCAGGCAGTGGTTGCCGCCACTGCCGAGCAGCGACGTTGATCGTCACCGGGTGCTTGCCCGCCGGGCCTGGGACTTGGGAACAGCCGTGATTTTCACCATGCCCAGCACAATGGAAGGGGAGTTTGTTCCGGTTCAACTCGCCTGGCGCTGGTATCCCACCGGGCAAGCCCCGAATTCGGCCGACCAACGCGAAGCGGCCAGACAGCATCTCGGGCGCCTGCTGCAAAACTGTGCCGGGCTTGAATATGGGCTCCAGGGGGAAGAGCGCTTCTGGCCCCGCTATCTCATCTCGGCCCGGATGGCCCTGCTGAGGCGATTGGCGGGCAAGCTCTACCTGCAGCACCCACGTCTGGCCTGGATGGCGCTACAGCAGTTGTTGGAACTGGGTAGCCGCGATCCTCTAGACCGACTCAACCGCGGGCTGGTGCTTCAACAACTAGGCCGCGATCGTGAGGCCTTGAGGGATTTTGAGTGGCTCCTGCGGCGCCATCCGAATTGGGAACTGGCCCGCCAGGCAGGCAAACGTTCTCAGCAACGGCTCAGGGGGAACCCTTGACAATCGGTTATGCTCAAGTTTAGTATAAGGGGGTCTTAGATATGCTAAGTTTGAGCATAATGAATTGAGGTACGCAACCGTGCTAACTCTCCCCAATCTCGACGCGATGTATCCCAAGGTTCAGGCCCAGATTCCCCCGGTGGAGTGGGCGGCCTTGAAGCCGTTGATCGAGAAAATCTGGCGCCTCAAGGCCGAACGTAAGGCAGTTATTCTGGCCCACAATTACCAGACTCCTGAGATTTACTATGGCGTGGCCGATTTCACCGGTGACTCGCTGGCTCTGGCCCAACAGGCGGCCACGGCCCAGGCCGAGGTGATCGTGATGGCGGGCGTCCACTTCATGGCCGAAACCTCCAAGATTCTCAACCCCCAGGCTACTGTGCTCATCCCCGACGAGCGAGCGGGTTGTTCGCTGGCCGAGTCGATCACCGGCGAGGATGTGCGCCGGCTGCGTGCCCAGTATCCGGGCGTGCCGGTGGTGACCTACGTCAACACCAGCGCCGAAGTGAAGGCCGAGAGCGACATCTGCTGCACCTCCGGCAACGCTCTCAAGGTGGTCGAGTCGCTGGGGGTCGAGCGGGTGATCTTCATCCCCGATCAGTATCTGGCAGCCAATGTGCAGCGCGAGTTGCAAGCCAAGGGCAGCTCGATTGAGATCATCACCCACCCGGGCAGCTGCATGGTGCACGAGCAGTTCACCCCGGCCGACCTGCGCGAACTGCGCGTATTGCACCCCGGGGTCACGCTGGTGGCCCATCCCGAATGTCCCCCCGAAGTGGTCGACGAGGCTGACATGTCGGGCTCGACGGCCGGCATGGTCGACTTCATCCGTCGCGAGCAGCCCCGCAAAGTGGCGCTGATCACCGAATGTTCGATGAGCGACAACCTGGTGGCTCAGTTTCCCGCCACCGAGTTCGTCCGACCCTGCAACCTGTGTCCGCATATGAAGCGCATCACCCTGGAGAAAATCGCCCGCAGTCTGGAAACGCTGCAGGTGCCGGTGGAAATCGACCCGGCCCTGGCTCAGCGGGCGCGCCAGGCGGTCGAGCGTATGCTGGCCGTGGGGCGCCAGGAGGGCAAATGAACGACTTTGACGTTCTCATCGTAGGAGCTGGCGTAGCCGGCATGGCCGTGGCCCACCAGCTGGGTCGGGTGGCTCCGAGCTTGCGGGTTGGCCTCGTGTCTTTGGAACCTCCCGGAAAGGCCGGGGCCACTCCCTGGGCTCAGGGCGGCGTGGCCGTGGCCTGGGGCAGCGATGATAGCCCGGCTCTGCACGCCGAAGACACGCTGGCGGCGGGGGCCGGCCTGTGCCGCCCCGAGGCCGTGGAGGTGCTGACCCAGGAGGGTCCGGCCCGCATTCAGGAGTTGCTCGACCTGGGAGCGGCTTTCGACCGCGATGGTCAGGGCCAGCTCGAATTGACGCGCGAGGCTGCTCACCAGCGTCGCCGCGTGGTCCACGCCGGCGACTTCAGCGGTCGCGAGGTGGCCCGCACGCTGGCCTCCAGGCTTCCGGACTCGGTGCAGGTCCGGGTGGGTCGGGTGCAGCAGCTGTTGACCCGTGAATCTCGGGTGGTGGGCATCTTGCTCGATGGGCAACCGCTCACGGCCTCTCAGGTGGTGCTGGCCAGCGGCGGGGTCGGGCAGCTGTTCGCGGCCACCACCAATCCGGTGGGCGCCGAGGGCCAGTGTCTGGCCATGGCTTACGAGGCCGGAGCGGTGCTGCGCGACCTGGAGTTCGTCCAGTTTCACCCCACAGCCCTGGCCCTCGGCGGCCAGCACGCCAGCCTTCCGCTGCTCACCGAGGCCCTGCGGGGTGAAGGCGGACGCCTGGTTGACGAAAGCGGTCGAGCCTTCATGGTTGACTATCACCCCGATGCTGAACTGGCCCCCCGCGACGTGGTGGCCTTCGCTTTGTGGAAGCATCGTCAGCAGGGCCATCAAACCTTTCTCGACGTGACCCGCCTGCCGGTGGCCCGACGCTTTCCCCAGGTTTCTCAAATTTGTCAGGCGGCCGGTCTCGATCCGGCGCGCGACCTGCTGCCGGTTACTCCTGCCGTCCACTATCATATGGGGGGCATCGAGGTCGACCTCTGGGGCCGCACCGGCGTTTCCGGCCTGTGGGCCTGTGGCGAGGTGTCCAGCAGCGGAGTGCATGGAGCCAACCGCCTGGCCTCCAACTCTTTGTTGGAGGGTCTGGTGTTCGGCTGTCGAGTGGGTCAGGCCCTGGCCGAAAGCGAAATGCCCCGCGCTGGACAGGTATCGCTGGCCGCCCCGGTGGAAGCCCTCGACCCGCTGGCTCTGCAGCGCCTGCGAGAGATCCTCTGGTCGGGCATGGGATTGGCCCGCACCGGTCCTGGCCTGGAGCGGGCTCAGCACAAGTTGGAGCTTCTGCGCCAGCGTCGTAACCCGCGGGCCCACAGCTTGCTGGTGGCGGGCTTGATGCTCCGTGCGGCCGCCTTCCGTCAGGAGAGCCGTGGCGCCCACCGCCGGCTCGATTTTCCCCAAACCGGCCCGACCTGGGCCGGTCACACCCGCTTGCGAGCCGGCCAGGGTCCGGTCTTTCAGCCGCTGGGGCTGCCCCAGGCGGTGGCCAACGAGCTGGCGGCAACCGCTGCCCGCAAACTCTCTTGAGGAGCTGTCCCCATGTTGTTTCCCTTGCAGTATGACGAGATCATCACCAACGCCCTGCGCGAAGACCTGGGTCGGGCCGGAGACATCACTTCCAATCTGACCGTGCCCGCCGAAGCCCGCGGAGAAGCCGTGATTGTGGCCCGCCAGGCGGGCTGCATCTGCGGCCTCGAGGTGGCCCGACGGGTGTTTTTTCACCTCGACCCCGCTCTGGCGGTCGAGCCTCTGGCGCGCGATGGCCAACGAGTGGCAGCCGGAACTCCGCTGCTTCATCTCATGGGGTCGGCCCGCAGCCTGCTGGCCGGCGAGCGCACGGCCCTGAATTTTCTGGGTCGGCTCTCGGGTATCTCCCAGGCCACAGCCCTGGGCGTCGACCGGCTGCGGGGCCAGAGGGCTCGGTTGGTGGCCACTCGCAAGACCACGCCGGGGCTGCGCATGCTGGAAAAGTATGCGGTGGTGACGGGCGGCGGCGAGAGCCACCGTTTCGGCCTCGACGACGGCGTGCTGATCAAGGACAATCACGTAGCCCTGGCCGGCGGAGTGGTCGAGGCCCTGCGACGGGTGCAGGAGGGAGCTCATCACCTGCTCAAAGTGGAGCTGGAAGTGGACACGCTGCAGCAATTTCGCGAGGTATTGGCTCTGGTTCAGCAGCATCAGTTGCGCCTGGACGCGCTGATGCTCGACAATTTCAGCTGTGCCGACATGAAGCAGGCGGTGGGAGAAGCGGCTGGCCGCGTGCTGCTGGAGGCCTCGGGCGGAATCACGCTCGATCGACTGGCCGAGGTAGCCGCCACCGGTGTGGACCTCATCAGTCTGGGCAGTCTAACCCACAGTGTGACCAATTTTGATGTGGCCCTGGATGTGGTTGAACAATCTCTGGCCGCCGCTCGCTAATTTCCTGCTGCTGCTGTGGCTTTGCCCGGTCGTAGCCCGGGCCGCGCCATGGCTGCAACTGAGCTACGATGCCCGTCAGCCGGCCCAGCTGGGCTGGGCCCGCGACGTCAAACGTTACCTGGCGGTGTTGCAGCAGCGCAACGGCTCGGCTCTGCAAGTCCGTTCTCGAGTCACTCGAGGGGGGGCTCCCCGAGTTGTGCTCTGGGGCAGCGAGGGGAAGCAGCGGGGTCAGGGGCTGGGGGGGCCACGTCAGGCGGCTGAGCAGGTGTTTCAACGCCTGAGGCTCCTTGACCCCAAGAGATTTCCCTGGGCCACCGTAGCCCCTCTGGTAGAGGTCGTCAGTGAGCCTGCGGGAGCTGCCGTGCTGGTCAACGGTGTGGTGCAAGGGCAAACTCCCCTGCAGATGGAGCTACCCGAGGGCGAGTGCCGGATCCAGCTGGAGCTCGAGAATTACGAGCCCCGTGAGCGGCGTCTCCAACTGCAGGCGGGTGACCAGTTTCGCTGGCAGGAAACTCTGGTTGTCGAGATGGCCTTTCTGCGCTTCGAATCGCCCAATCTGCCTATGCAGGTTTCGTTGGACGGTCTGGCAGCCGTGTCGACCCCCTACCTGGTGGAGGTTTCCGCGGGCAATCACAGCTATCGCGCCAGCGCGCCGGGCCACCACGAAATCGAAGGAACGCTGCAGGTCGAGGGAGGGCGACTGACCTCTGTGCAGTTCACGCCGCTGGCCACACTGCTACGAGTGGCTCTGCACGACCTGCAGGCAGTCGGGTATGAGGCGAGCAGCTTCAGCCTGGGTCAATGGAGCTACTACACGGTGGAACTCGACCGCCAGCCTCTGATCGACCGGCTGCTGCAGAGGTTGCAGCCGCGTACGACCTTTGAGCTCTCGGACCTGGAGCCCGATCTGGTGATGCGGCTGGAGATTCAGGCCAGCAAAGAAGAGGTCGTGGGCCAGGCCGTTCTGTTCTCGGCTGACGGCGCCACCCTGTTCAGTTGTCAGGCCCAACGGGACATGCCGTTTATGACCTTTGACGAGCAGGGGTCGGCTCAACTGCGCTCACTGGAGGTGGTGGAAGATCTGGCCCGGCAGCTGCTGGCCGAGATCCCCCGCCATCGCGAACGCAGCCAGCCGCCGACCCATCAGAGCCCCGGGGTCCGGGTTATCGTCGAACCGCCTTAAAGGTTATTCGGTATCGCGGGTGATTTTGAAGGTCGGCCAGATGGTTCCGGCCAGGTCCAGGAAGGCGTCGCGACGACGGTGGGCCCTGGCGGCTTTCAGCGCCGGCGCCTCGCCAAATCGACCGTCGCGGGGCAGCTTAAAAGTCGTGACCGCAGCCTCATCTCCCTTGATGTGCTTACCCAATTTCCATTGAATCTTGCCTTCTGGCGTCAATATTTCTAACATCGGTGAGCTCCTTCGTAGGCATTTGCTGGGGGATTCCAACCATATTCGCTCTCGGACCAGCGGAACAGATCGCCGAAGTTGGAGAAACGTCGTAGTTCTTCCGTCCTTCGATGAAAGAGGTCGTAGGGGCCGAGTTTGTCCGGATTGTCCTGGCCGCGATCGGCGGCATCGGCGCGTCGCCAGTCACGTCCGGCCATTCGAGTGACGATTTTCGACAGTACATCCTCCAGCCGGGTAAGTTGATCACTGGTCCAGACGGGCTTGTCCAGGATCGGTTTGGAGTCCCAAATCACTCGACGAGACTCCTCGGGGGAAAGCCCGAGTTGTTCCAGGACTTCCTCATAGTTTAGTGGTTCATTGCTTTTTAGATGCACCGGTTTTCCTTTCTGGTGTCGCTTTCCAGGTGATGGCCTGGTTGAGTCGAGCACCTGCACGCGAGGCAGTGGTATTGAAGGCCAGGGCAATCTCCTGGCGCAAAGTTTGGCAGAGGGTTGTCATCAATTCGCTCTCTTTACCCGAAAGGGTGTGGCCCAGGGCCTGACGCACCTTGAGTTCACGCAGGGTTTCGGGGGTCGCTCGCTGGTCGCCGGAGCGCAGGTTGGCCACCCAGCGCAGCATGCGCTGGCCGTGCGATTCTTCGGCATCGCAACTCAGTCCGTCGGGTAAGTTGCACAGAGCCGAGTCGATCTCGTGCCGCTGCATGACCGGCCGGATGCCTCGAGAAGACATCTGACTGGCGGGAATTTTTAGAGTGGAACGCCCCTGCGCCGGGCGCAGTTGGTAATACCACTGTTCCTGCCCCAGGATGCGCTCCTGGGAAAGCCCAACCACGGTGCAAAGACCCAGGAAAGGTTCGACGAGTTGGACCCCAACGTTAAATGGACCCTCTGTTGAACGCACAGGCACTTCCTTCCGGCAAAGCCTGGCACTCTCTAATCTGGTTAGTGGGTGATACGTTGGCTAAGACAGAATACTTCGCCGTCTCACCTGTAGAGCCTTCCTGCCCGGCAATTTTGGGTCCGCACAGGTTCTTCTGGCTGCGTGTGGAAGATGGCCTGTAGGAGAAACCTTTCAGGGTTCTTGTGACTGCTCGGTGGCCCCACTTTTGCTCCTCGATGGCGCCGTGATTTCTTCATCGCACTCTGGTGCCGGTGCTACCAAGCTATCGAGCCTATCGTTGTTCAGCCTTTCGGGTGAGCCTCGTCGATTCGCAGATAGGCGATTTTGCCAGTGTGTTGCAGGCGGCTTGCGCCTCGCGAGCGCAACGGTTCTCGGCCTCGCCGAGAGATAGGAATAATCGTATGAAACTCGGTTTCGCCCTGATTTTTTTTGGTTCGCTGACCCTCTGGCAGCTCTCTACTCTTTTCGGGATTGTTCTGATCACCGCCGGCATTGGTGGAATCGGCTATCTGGCCGTTCAAGAGGAAGAGGAAAAAGCGCCCCCCCGAGACTATTCCGGTGGCGGAGTCATCACCTACGATATCAGCAGCAGGCGTCGCTCGTAGTTCGGTTTCTCTCGGCAAGGTAGGCGGCCGCTGGCCACGAAATTTATCCCATGATGAAAGAGATTTTCGACGGCGTCACAAGGCTGTTGCTCTATCTGTTTGTCACGGGGCTCTACCTGGTGATGTTGGTGGCCGATATTCTTCTCAGCGGCTATCTGCTCTGGGGACCGCTGGTGTCCGGGCCCGGAGGAGCACCCGGTGCACGTGATGGCACGGGATTGATTTTCTTCTTTTTGCTCTGGTTTGTGGCCACTGCCGTGTGCACCACCATTCTCGCCACAGTTCAGGGTTGGATTCTCAAGGCTTTGTTCCCCTGGTGGGAGCCCCCCGATCACGATGATCTGCTGTGAACCTCAGAAGCCGACAGAGAGGCCGAGCCCCGGGTTATTCAGGTTGGCCAGCGACAGTGTGATTCCGTAGCGTTCCCAGTTGTGGGTAACACCATTGTTCATCGAGCTGCAGCGACACGCCGGCCAGAATGAGCGATGCGGTCCGAACTCCTGCCTCGATGGGTTGAGCCCGGTTAGGCGCGGCGCAAGCCTGTCCGAAGCAGCACCAGTAGTGACTTCGTAACGATTCCCCAGGAGAGCAGAATGGCCGCCAACCCTTCCCAGCCGGCCCGCTGGCAGGTTCCGCAGAATCCCCCCGAGCTTAAGACGGGCATGTGAAACTGGGTGAGCACCAGCACGCAAAGGGCCACTGAGGCGAAGCCGTAGATCGTTGGCAAGGCCAGCGCTGAGGGTTTGTGCTCCAGAGCAGCGGTTAAACCGTAGCCCACCAGGAAGTTACCGGCTACGACGGGTAGGACATCCCAGCCAATCCAGTGATGCCAGCTTTGCACACGGGACATCGCTCCCAGGACGGGAGCGAAAAAGAACATCACGCTGATACCTAAGACGAGTCCAGCTAACCAGGCTTTCCATTCGCGCATCGCAACCTCCAGGCAGGATACGCTGCCGGGGTCGACTCGGTTCAATCGCTTCACCAGGAGGTTTTGGGCAGACTGCGTAGTGAGAAATACTCAAGCTACAAAGGAGAGCATCGTGGCCGCAATTTCTAAAGATCAGGTGGTGAGCTTTCACTACACCCTGCGTGATAAAGAGGGCACGGTGATCGATGCCTCGGACCCCAAGGAGCCGCTCAGCTATTTGCATGGGCATCAGAATATTGTCCCCGGCCTGGAGTCTCAGCTCGATGCCAAACAGCCTGGTGATAAGTTGCAGGTTCACGTGACGCCCGAGCTCGGCTACGGAACTTATGATGATGAGAAATGCTTCTTGATTCCGCGCCGGCAGTTTCCCCAAGGGGAGGCACTGCAGGCCGGAATGATGTTGCAGCTTCACGCTGAGGATGGCGACGTGATCCACGCCCGTATTGCCCGAGTGGGTAAGGATGAGGTCGAGGTCGATGCCAACCACCCCCTGGCCGGAGTGGATCTCTTCTTTGATATTGAGATTGTCGGCGTTCGCGCCGCCACGTCAGAGGAGATTTCCCATGGACATGTGCACAGCGGAGGCTGTGGAGGACACTGAATTGAAACAGGTCGCCCCCGGTTACACCATCCTCAAGCGCTATGGGCGCTTCAAGAACGCCTGTTGGGTGCTACAAAACGGCGGCGAAGCCGCAGTTGTGGAAATGCCCATGTATAGCGCCAAGGAGAAGCCGCCTTTCGAGCGCCTGGCCAGTTATCTCAGGCGTCGCAAGCTGCGCTTGAAGTATGCCCTGGTCACTCACGGGCATGTCGACCATTGCAAGAGTTTGCCGGACTTTCGCTTGACGTTCCCTCACACGCGCTTCGTGACCCATCGGTCGATGGTCGAAGATCGGCACTTCCTGTCCATCATGGCCCGTCATCCCAAGATGCCCATGACGGCCTGGAATCGCGGTGACTTTCGCCTGTTTGATGAGGTGTACGAGCAACCGGTGTGGAGCGGCACGCTAGGCGGCGAGCCTCTCCACCTGGTCTATGCTCCCAAGCATAGCTATACCGACCAGTTGGTGGTGTTCCGAGGCGGAATGATCACCGGCGACTGGTATCTGGGCGACCTGCGTGACTGCAACGCCATTGTTCGCCCCGAGCACAAGAAGCAGGCAATCGACAACGCACTGCACTCGGTGCGCGCCCTGCGCCACCGAGTGCACATGATGTTCTCAGGTCACGGCGATTGCCTGTATTACGATGTAGACTTCGAGACCATGATGCAGCGCAGCAAGGTCTATCACTAGCCCTCAGGCAAAGGTGAAGGCGTGGGTCAGTCGGCCGCCGGTGGTGTTGGTTCCGTCGAAGTTGCGCGCCTGACCGTAGCTGTCGGTTTTTCCCGAGTCGACGTAGACGGCATGCTTGTCGTTCCAGGCCACCACGCTGTCCTGGTTGCCCGCGCTCGAGGGGTCGACCTCGCGGATGCGATGGCCCAGGCCCAGTAGTTCAGCGGCCTCGCGGGGCTGGAAGCCGTCGTTGAGGTCTTTCAAGGCACGCTCAAAGCTGCCCGTGCCTTTCTCGGCGTGGCGCTTGGCGATCACGGCAAAACTCAGCACCGCCATCGATTTGGCCTCGCTGGGCTTGCCCTTGAAGTCGGCTTCGCGAGCGGCCATCTGCAGTTCGCGGCGGTCGATGGAGACCGACTTGCCGTCTTGGAGAGACACGTCGTAGCCCGAGCCGACCTTGCGAACCTCGTCGAAGATCTTGCCCTTGAACTTGTCGAGGGCTGCCTTGATCACGGCTACGGAGGCGCAGTTGCCTTCCTGGCTCTGGCCAAACTGGCTGAAGATTTTGTCGTATTCCACCTGATCGCCACTGTCGGAGTTGCCATTGGCCGCGCCCTGGATGGCCTTCTCGAGGTAGGCCTCGTCTTCGGCCCCCCAGCTGCCTTCGTTGCCGCGGGCCTGGCCCTGGTCGCCAGGTTGCGTTGACGGGGCTGCCGGTGCGGCCAGCCAGTCATAGTTGGGAATGGCACCATCAGGGGAAAAGTCGATGTCCGTTCGATCGGCCCCCGCTGACAGGGGGGCGATGCAACCGTCGGCGCAGCCGCTCAGTCGGGCGGCTGCCAGGCCGATGTCGGGGTGGGGGAGGAGGCTGGGGTCTGCCAGTCCTGCGCTGCCCAGGGCTTCAATACGTCGTCGCTCGCTCAAGGCCGGGTGGTCCATGGGATCTACCTCCTTGATGATGTCTCCAGGGTATCAAGGCTATCGGTCGAGGGATAGCCGAGCGACGTTATCATTTTGTAAGCGATGTTAAGACCTGCTCGATTTCCTCGGCGCAACGCTGATAATCGGCCAGGCTGCCGCCGTAGGGGTCGGAAATGTCTCGTGGACCCAGGCGGCTAGACTTGCCTCGGGCCTGGGGAAACCGTTCCAACAAGGCCCGTTGGTGAGCCGAGGTCAGGCACAGCACCTCGTCGGCCCAAGCCAGCGCCTCAGAGTCGACGGCGCGCGAGCGATGAGCGTTCAGGTCCAGGCCACGGTCCGCGGCCACCCGTTGTGCATGAGTTGAGGCTGGCTGTCCTGGCTGAGCGGCCACGCCGGCCGAGCGCACCTCCCAATCGGGCTTCAGGCGTTGCAACAGCACCTGCGCCATGGGCGAACGGCAGGTGTTCCCGGTGCAGACGATCAATACGCGGCGGGGGCTCGACATAGGGGCTGTTTCGCCTTGAAGTTGCCAGGCTTCCTGCGCCAGGCAGCGAAACGGCGGCTCGAACGGAGTGAAAATGAAGGAAATTCAGACAGATGTGGCCGTGATCGGCGGTGGTCTCGGTGGGGTTGCGGCGGCCTGGGCGGCCTTGCGCCAGGGGCAGCGCGTGCTGCTCAGCGAGGAATATGCCTGGTTGGGCGGCCAGATGACCTCGCAGGCGGTGCCGCCTGACGAGCATCCCTGGATCGAGCAGTTCGGCTGTACGGCCAGCTATCGGGAGCTGCGCGAGCGCATCCGCGAGACCTATCGGCGCTCCTATCCGCTGACTCGCCAGGCGCGTCAGACGGCCCGTCTCAATCCCGGCAACGGTTTCGTTTCGGCCATCTGTCACGAGCCCCGCGTCAGTCTGGCCGTCATCGAGGAAATTCTGCGCCCCTACGAGGCCGGCGGGCAGCTCAAGGTGCTTCGCCAGACGGTTCCGGTGTCGGCCGAATGCCAGGGCGACCGGGTAACCTCGGTCGTGCTCCAGGGCCCGGCCGGCAAGGTGGCGGTGCAGGCCGACTACTTTATTGACGCCACCGAACTGGGCGACCTGTTGCCGCTGGCCGGCGTCGAGTATGTCACCGGTGCCGAGAGTCAGGCCGAGTTCAACGAGCCCCACGCGCCCACTGAGGCTCAGCCTCACAACATGCAGGCCATCAGCTGGTGTTTTGTGCTCGACTATCTGGAGGGGCAGAACCATGTCATCGAGCGCCCGGACCGGTACGACTACTGGCGCGACCTGGTGCCCAACTTGAAGCCCTCCTGGGGCGGCCCGCTGCTGTCGTGGCAGGCCACTCACCCTATCACCCTGGAACCGGTGGTGCGCACCTTTGACCCGGTGCACCCCAAGCCCGAGCGAGGTCCGATGGATCTGTGGACCTTCCGGCGCATCGCCGACCGCCGCAACTTCATCGAGGGCGCTTATCAGAGCGACATCGTGCTGGTCAACTGGCCGCAGATCGACTATCTGGACGGTAATCCCCTCGAGTGCACGCCCGAGGACAAAAAACGTCACCTCGAGGGGTCACGGCAGCTTTCGCTTTCGATGCTCTATTGGATGCAAACCGAGGCGCCGCGGCCTGACGGAGGTCAGGGCTGGGCCGGCCTGCGCTTGCGCGGCGACATCACCGGCACCCACGATGGTCTGGCCATGGCCCCTTATATTCGAGAATCTCGGCGCATCCGCGGCCTGTTCACGGTGGTTGAGCAGCATGTCGGGCTGGAGGCCCGCTGCCAGGCCACCGGCCTTCCCGAGCACCAGGTGCAGGCCGAAGTGTTCGCAGATTCGGTGGGGGTAGGTGCCTACCGCATCGACCTGCATCCGTCCACCGGCGGTGACAACTATATCGACGTCAGTTCGCTGCCCTTCCAAATTCCTCTGGGGGCGCTGATTCCCCGGCGGGTCACCAACCTGTTGGCCGGGGGCAAGAATCTCTCGGTCACCCACATCACCAACGGTTGCTATCGACTGCATCCGGTGGAATGGGGCGTAGGCGAGGCGGCCGGCTGGTTGGCCGCTTACTGTCGCGAGCAGGGCAAGACGCCCCATCAGGTCTGGGAGAAGGGTCCGCATTTGCAGGATTTCCAACGCCTGCTGCGAGCCCGCGGGGTCGAGCTGGAGTGGCCGGAGCTGGCTCCTCTCTAGGCGATGTTGACGGTCTCGGGACTTACCAAGCACTTCGGCGCCCACACCGTGCTGGACGGGGTGAGCTTTGTGCTCAAGCCCGGTCAGCGGGTAGCGCTGGTGGGCCGCAACGGCAGCGGCAAAACCACGCTGCTACGGCTGCTCAGTGGCCAGGAAGTGGCCGACGCCGGCAGCGTTTCGCTGGTCGATGGCCTGCGCCTGGGCTATCTGGAGCAGGAGGGCCAGTTGCGAGCCGACTGCACGCTCTACGAGGAGATGCGCAGTTGCTTTGAGGATGTCGACCGTCTGGAACTGCGGGTGCGCGAACTGGAAGAACGTATGGCTCTGGCTCCCGAGGCCGAGCATGACTCGCTGCTCAAGCTCTATGACCGCCTGCAGAACCAGCTGCTGCACGCCGAGCCCGAGCGGATAGAGGCCCGCATTCTCTCGGTGCTCTTCGGGTTGGGCTTTCAGGCCAGCGACCGCGAGAAGCTCTGTGGCACCTTTTCCGGTGGCTGGCAGATGCGGGCTGCGCTGGCCCGGCTGCTGCTCGATTTGCCCGACGTATTGCTGCTCGACGAGCCCACCAATCACCTCGATGTCGAAGCGGTCGAGTGGCTCGAGGAGTTCCTCTGTCGTTTTTCGGGTTGCGTGTTGCTGGTCTCGCACGACCGTGCCTTTTTGGACAAGGTGGTCAACCGCACGCTCGAGCTCAGTTCGGGTGAACTGGAAGAGTTCGCGGGCAACTATACCTTTTACGAGGAAGAGTCGGCGCGGCGCTACGAGGCCCAGCTTGCGCTCTATCGGACTCAGCAAAAGAAGCTGGAGCAGGAGATGCGCTTCGTCGAGCGCTTCCGCTACAAGGCCTCCCTGGCCACCCGCGTACAGTCGCGCCTGAAGCTCATCCAAAAGCGCGACCGGGTGGATGCCCCGGAAGCCGAGCAGCGTTCGATTCGGCTGCAGTTCGTCAGCAGTCTCGACAGCGGGCGCGAGGTGCTTACCTGCAAGGGGCTCTCCAAGGCTTATGCCGGGCGCACGGTCTTGCAAGGTGTTCAGCTGCGCCTCGAGCGCGGGGAACGCGTGGCTCTGGTGGGGGCCAATGGCTCGGGCAAGTCCACCCTGCTGCGCATGCTCTGCGGCCAGGAGGCCCCCGATTCGGGCACCATTCGCCACGGCTACCGCTTGTCGCTGGTCTACTTTGCCCAGCATCAGGCCGAGGCGCTGGCGCTGCACCGCACCATTCTGGAGGAGGTTCAGGAGTCGGCCCCACCCGGCGCCACCCCCGGCCAACTGCGCACGCTGCTGGGCGGGTTGCTCTTTGAAGGCGATTCTGTGCACAAGAAGGTCCAGGTGCTGTCGGGCGGCGAGCGCAGCCGGGTGGCACTGGCTCGCTGCCTGGCCACGCCCAGCAATGTGCTGGCCCTGGACGAGCCCACCAACCATCTGGATTTGGACGCGCGTGAGAACCTGCTGGAAGCCTTGTTGGACTATCCGGGCACGCTGCTCCTGATCAGTCACGACCGCTACTTTCTCGAGCGCCTGGCCACGCAGGTCTGGGAGTGTCGCGACGGACAGGTGAAAGTCTACCCCGGCGGTTACGCCGACTACCGTCGGGCTCGCCAGCAGGAAGCTCAGGAAGAGGCGCGTCGCCTGCAGGAGGCCGAGCGGCTCAAGGCTCAGCAGCAGCGTCAGCAGGCTGAGGCCTTTCGCAACAACGCTCGACAGGCTCGCCAGCAGCAGCAGAAGCCTCGTCACCACTGGACTCTGGAGGCTTTGGAGAAGAAGATCTTCCAACTGGAGGCCGAGCTGGGGCAGCTTTCGGAGCAACTCGCCGCCCCCGATCTCTACCAGGATGTGGCTCGTGCTCAGCAGTTGCAGCAGCGCTATGAGAGCCTTCAGCAGGAGTGCGCCGGACTGACGGAGCTGTGGGAAGAAATGGCTTCCTGATCCGGCGGAAGCGAACAGAATTTCGTTGTTGCCAACTTCAAAAATCCCTGTATATACTGGAAGTGTAGTCCCTCAAACTCGATAAAATCAAGGTTTGAAGCGTCCCCAGGGAGCCTCATGCCCGTTAACGGTTCATTCTTTGAGCGGTTCGAGGGAGCTATACCAATTCTCAAAGTTCTGTCTTAATGGGCCGCTTTGTACTTCCGAGATTTGGTCTACTCGCTTCTCCAACTCCGACCTGCCTTCGATTGCCCCTACCACCCGTCTGTCTTCAGGGGTTCCAGTGTGGCCCCCCTGGCGATAGCCTTGTCTTGAGAAAGGAACCAGCATGTCTGAAGCCCACGAAGAGACAAAAGATGTCAATGAAGAAGAGGCGGTTGCTGAACTGCCCGCCGACGACACGGTAAGTGAAGAAGCCCCGGCCGAGGAAGCCAGCGCTGGCGAAGACGAGCCGGCAGCCGAAGCTGAGGAAGCCCCGGCCGAGGAAGCCAGCGCTGGCGAAGATGAATCGGCTGCCGACGCTGAAGAAGCCCCGGCCGAGGAAGCCAGCGCTGGTGAAGACGAGCCGGCTGCCGAAGCTGAAGAAGCCGCGGCCGAGGAAGACAGCGCTGGCGAAGACGAGCCGGCAGCCGAAGCTGAGGAAGCCCCGGCCGAGGAAGCCAGCGCTGGCGAAGACGAACCGGCTGCCGAAGCTGAGGAAGCCCCGGCCGAGGAAGCCAGCGTCGGCGAAGACGAACCGGCTGCCGAAGCCGAAGATGACGACGACGATGACGATGACGACGAAGAGGGTGCTGAGCCTCAGGCCGCAGAGCCCGTGCCGGCTGAAGTGGATCAGGCCGAAGCCGCCTGACGCTCAAAGGTTGTGTCAGGCTCGCGGCCGCAATCGAGGATTTCCTGGAAGAGCGGCTTCGCCGTGAGGGAAACGAGGTTGTTGGCCGCGAGCCTGGGCCTGCCTGTGCAATGTCCAGTTGTGAGGGCCCCTGGAAGGTACGACCATACCCACCGGCTCTGCCTCTCGGACTACGGTCTGACGGTCAGTGAGCCAGAACCCGCGACATCACCTTGAGCCCGAGGTCCATCATGTCCCAGGCGAAGCCGGCGTGGAAAGGCTCTCCGTTGCCAAAGCGCCAGGGCAGATAGTAGCCCAGCAATCGCTTGCCCGGGCGCCAGAGGGGGGATACTCCCACTTTGTAATGCTCGAGATCCTCGACATCAACCTCCACCGGCCGCTGAGGGTCTCCCGTATAGCGCAACGGGACCTGCGCAAAGGTGGCCTTGTTCATCTCTTCCATCACGCACATGCTCATCGGTTCAAAGCGGACCTTCTCGTCGGCCGATCGCCCCTGAATGTCGGCCGCAATGTGTTCGGCAGCGGCATCGCCTTGAAGCAGAGCCAGGAAGGCTTGCTTGATCGGGAAGTCGGCCGCATCGCCTACGGCAAAGATACGCTCGTGGCCCCGCACCCGGCGACTGTCGGGTTCAACCTGTACGAAGCCGCGGGGGTCGGAAGGCAGCCCGGCAAAGGCCCGGCCTGCGGCATAGGGCGGGAAGCTGATCAGCAGGTCAAAGCGATGGTTCCTTCCGCAGTGAAAGTGCACGCGATCGGGGGTCACCTCGGACACCAGCAGGTCGGTGTGCCCTTCGATGCCGCGTTCCCGAAATTCGTCACTGACCACCGTGTGGAGGCGAGGTCCGAAGGCCTGGATGAAGCTGGACTCGTACGTCGTCCAGGTGATCTGAACCCGGTCTCGGATCCCCTGGCGACGCAGCCAGGTGTCGGTCATCATGACCAGTTCATAGAGGGGGCCCGAACATTTGTTTTGGGGAGGAACCAGGAAGACGATGTCCTGAGGTCGACCTTCTCGGGCCCGCTCGACGAGTTGGTTCAGCTGGTGTCGCAGCTTGAGCATTTCCTCGGGGGTCCAGATGGTGCAGGCGAAACTGGCCAGTCCGGGCACCTCTTCAGGGCGCATGCTGGCTCCGGTCGCCAGCACAAGAAAGTCGTAGGCTACTTCGCCGTCGGCCAGCAAGAGTTTGTGGTTTTCGGCATCGACGCCCTGGGCGCAGCCCAGCCGCAGGTCGATGTGCTTCCTGGCTGTCGGTCGGCTGAGCTCAAGCCGAAATTTGGCGGGGTCTTCGCCAAAGGGGATGTAAATCGTGTTCGGCTTGAACGAGAAGTAGTCTCGGTCGCTGATCAGGGTGAGGTCCACCTGATGGCCCAAGGTATGGCGCAAGTAAAACAGGCACTCCAGGCCGGCAAAACCACCCCCCACCACAACCACTCTGGCGTTGGACATGGGAACCCTCCAGTCCTCAGAGTAGCCGGAAGAGAAGTTGGGCTCTATGATTCAGCTCAGCGCTGGCGGGTCAAGATGGAATAGACAAAGCTCTCGGCCAGTTCGGGGTCAAATTGCCGCCCCCGCTGACGAAGAATTTCCTGGCAGGCGGCCTGCGGGGTCATCGCGGCTCGATAGGGGCGTTCCTCGGTCAGGGCGTCGTAGGTATCCGACAGGGAGAGCAACTGGGCCTCAATAGGAATTTGAGATCCTTTGAGTCGATCGACATAGCCGGTGCCGTCCCAACGCTCGTGGTGGTGGCGTACCATAGGCAGCACGGCTTCGAAGCCCGGTAACTGGCTCAGGATGGCCTCACCGACGAGCGGGTGCATTTCGACCACCCCGCGCTCCTCAGGAGTGAGAGGTCCGGGTTTGTGGAGAATTTCGTCAGGCACGGCCAGCTTGCCGATATCATGAAATTTGCCCCCCTGGCGAAGCAGCCTGGCGGCTTCTCCACGCTCCTGCGGGTTCCAGGCCGCCACTTGCAGGCCCAGCAAACCGACCTCCTTGAACTCGGCAGCCTGCTCGAGCTTCTCTTCTTCCAATTCTTCGATTCCCAGGTCGTTGGCAAACTGGAGAGTCAGATCGCCAACTCGCTTGGAATGTTCGTGGGTGCCGGGTGAAAACTCACGCAGGGCCTGTTGCAGTGCAGCTCGTTGGCTGGCCTCACTGGCATTGCAGCCGGGGAAGGCTTCGGCGAGCCAGTTCCAGGTCTGTTGGGCCAAAAACTGACTGGTCCAGTGGCGAGCCGGGCGGCTGGGCGAGAGCTGTTGCGACATCCAGCTTGGAGATTCCAGGTGTCTCTGGCGAGAAGCCAGTCGCGAAGCGGTGGGGCTTAGAGACACCCCAGCGTCCTGGAAGAGTTGGGGTTGCTGAGCTTGCAGCCGCTGCATGACTTGAGGAGTCGCCACGTTGGTGGTGCGCGCTAATGACGGACTATGAGCGATGTTAGAACCACAGACGTCGAGCCACATGGGGGGGTGCCTTTCCTCGTCGCAGACTCGCTGACCCTCTGTTACAAAGTGATGAAAATTTGGTCAATTTTCCAGAGCCCGGTTGTTGCCAGGTTGTTTCATCTGTTGCTTTTTTGCTGGCAACTGTTGCGGTTTTGCTGCCGATGTAAACTTACCAGCCGGGAGTTCAAGAGGTGACAAATCTGAAGCGGGGATTGTGAACTGCAGGTTAACTTTTGTGGTGGTTTTGCTGGCGGAAAGGCAAGAGCCCCGGGACGGACTTGAACCGACAACCTTCCGCTTACAAGGCGGGTGCTCTGCCAATTGAGCTACCGGGGCAAAGAAGGAGGCGCCTGGTAGCGCCTCCTGTATTCATTCGTCTAGAGCAAGACCTAGTAGTGCTTTTCGCCCAACGTCTTTTCGATCTTGCGCTTCACACGCTGCAACGCGTTGTCGATAGACTTCACGTGACGGTTGAGTTCTTTGGCCATCTCCTGGTAGGACTTGCCTTCCAGGTAGGAATGCAGCACCTGCGATTCGAGCTCGCTGAGGTTCTGCTGGATTTTCTCCCGCAAGTCATCCGAGAGTTCGTGGCTGATGAAGACTTCCTCAGGGTCGGTAACCTTTGTGCCCGACAAAATGTCGAGCATCGTTCGGTCCGAGTCCTCGTCGTAAATCGGCTTGTTAAGGCTGATATAGCTGTTGAGAGGGATATGCTTTTGCCGCGTGGCGGTCTTGATCGCCGTGATGATCTGACGGGTGATACACAACTCGGCAAAAGCGCGAAAGCTCGACAACTTGTCCGCACGATAGTCACGAATGGACTTGTAGAGGCCGATCATCCCTTCCTGGATGATGTCTTCTCGGTCAGCACCCACCAAGAAGTAACTCTTGGCCTTTACACGAACAAAGTTCTTGTACTTGCTGATCAGGTATTCCGTGGCGAACTCGTCGCCGTTCTTGGCAAGTTTGACGATCTCTTCGTCCGGCTCGTTGGCCAAATTGGCCATATACGAGCTCTGTTGGATCTTAAGCAAGATTTCCACCCTCCCAGCAAAGGTGCCCGAAGCTGCCCAAATTATAAGAAGGAGATCTGTAAGAGTCAAGAGAATCCAGAGCGTTTACTGGATTCTCTTTTGTCCCCCCACTCCCTCGCCGGGGCCAATGCCTCGAAATCACTGAGTTTCCTTGAATCGGTCTGTGCGTCGGAGTCACCGGTATTTACTACCCTGCGTCCAACTCCAGTAGCCTTCCCAAGTCCGCCCCAGATCAATCATGATTTGTGCTTGAAGTTGATAGACCTGGTAAGTTTTTGAATTAATTTCAAGACTTTCCTGAAGGCTCGCCAGCGCCTCGGCGGGCTGTCCCGATCGATATTGGGCCTGACCAAGCCAGAACAACACGGCAGGATTCCGCGGATCGAGCTTCCGGACGTGGGCCCAGGTTGTGGCTGCAGTTGACCAGCGACCGGCGATTTCCTGGACCTGGGCCTGGCTCATCCAGGCGTAGGCATTGCCGGGTTGCAGTGCGGTCCTTCGTCCTGCCCAGCGCTCTGCTGCCTGGATCAGTTCCGGAGGAGGAGGGGACAGTCTGGAGGCAAGTTCTGCATAGAACTGAAACTCGAACGACGCCTGCTGGGTCCTCATCCAGGGGGGGCAAAGCCAGTCCGCCCGGTCGAGATTGGCCCGCCGAAGCAGGGCCAGTTGTGTAAATTCCCTCGATGGTTGGAGCCCGCGAGCCCAGATGCGATACTCGTCTTCCCACCAGAGCGACCGTTGGAAAAGCCATCCGCTCAGGCCAGCCAGAGTGAGCGCCAGGCTGAGGGGCAACCCGTAGAGTTTTCTCCTGGGGGCGGCGCTTTCTTCGGGCAGGGCTCGGGTGGTCCAGTGGAAGAGCAATGGCCAGAAGCTCAGCGGGTAGGCATTGCTCACACCGTTCACCAGCAGCACGGCCAGGCAGGCACAGGCGGGGCGATCCTTGCGCCCGAGTGCCATCAGAGTTGCGCCCATCCAGATCAGCCACAGCACAAGGCCTGGAATTCCTTGCTCGGCCAGCAGAAGCAGCGGCTGGCTGTGGGGATCTTCGGGGCACCGTTGCAGATGCCTCAGCGATTCAGGCTCCAGAGGACGTCGTTTGAGATACTCAAAGCCAAAATTGCCGGTTCCCACTCCCCAAAGGGGGTGCTCGATGCCTTGCTGGAGCGCGGATTGCCAGAGTAAAAGTCGAACAGAGACGCTCTCTGTCTGGGCCCGGCGTAGGGGTGCCGTGGGGGGCGTTGAGGATTGCTGCCAAAAATGAACTGTGCCCCAACTCAGCAAAGCCGCGAGTAGAAACCACCCCTGGCGTCGGACCCAGCGCGGCCGATACAGTATCAGTGCCATTCCCACCCCAAGAAGGGCGAGTTGGGAACCACGGGTGCCTGTCAGGATGATGCTGATCCATCCAAATAGGGCCAGTGGTCTGTTGCGAATGACTACGAGGGGTAGCAGACAGGCCAGATACATGGAAAGGTAGTTGGGGTTGCCCAGTCCCGCGATCGTTCTGGCCTGGGAAAGCGAAGGATGAGACCAGGCGAAGGGGTCGAGGTTCAGGCGTTGGAGCCAGGAATAGGCCAGCGTCAGCGACCAACCCGCCAGCAGGATGCGCTCATCTCTCTGCTGGTTCGGAACGGCCCCCAGTATCCAGAAGAATCCGATTGCCGATTGAAGCCAACCCAGGTGCTGCCACGGAACTCCACCGCGCCAGGTAGCCACCAGGCTCCAGGTCAGCCACAGCAGGCAGAAGGTTCCGGCTCGGTTGAGGGGGCGCGGGCGCAGCCACAGCGCTGCCAGGCCTGCCCCGGTTAGCCAGCAGGCCAGTTTCGGGGCCAGGACAGGCTCGACGCAGCCCAGATCGAAAATCAAAGGGGTCAGTCCTAGAGCCAGCGCGGCCGGCAGCCAGGTCACTGGTTTCGAGTTACTGGCAAGGAACTCAACATTTGATCGAGCAATTCCAGCCGAATCGGCTTGGTGAGGTGCAGGTCCATGCCCGCTTCCAAACACTGTTCACGATCGCTGGCCATAGCGTTGCCGGTCAGGGCTACGATGGGAACCCGCCTGTGGAGACGGGTTTCCAGGGCTCGCCATCTGCGGGTGGCTTCGAAACCATCCATGACCGGCATCTGACAGTCCATCAGCACGACGTCCACCGGGTGGTTTTGCAGATATTCCACGGCCAGTTGACCGTTGGCCACGTGGGTCACCTGGTGGCCGAGGCGCTGCAGCATCTTGGTGACGACCTTGGCATTTACCAGGTTGTCCTCTGCCATCAGGATGTTCAGCGGGTCACAGGTGCGCGTGGTCGCGGCAGGCTGCTGTTCGCTGGGCGATGGGCCCCGGAACACGTTGACCAGCAACCGGGCCAGATCCTGGCCGGTGAGCGGCTTGACCGCGACGTGTCGGATTCCCGAGTCTTTCAATTGTTCGGGGGTTGGACGCCCGAGCGTAACCATCAACACGGGATGGGGGATATGGGGCAGTTCCCGGGCCAGGTCCAGTCCGTCGCAGCCGGGCATCTGATAGTCGACGAGCGCCAGGTCGAACTGGCGCCCCCGGCGGGTATTTTCCCGAACCAACTGAAGCGCGGGCCCTGCTCCCACTGCCACCTGAGCTTGAATACCCCAGGTTGCCAGTGTGTCTTTGAGAGCGCGTCGACAGGTGGCATTGTCATCGATGATGAGGATTTGCTTGTTTTGGATGAAGTTGGCGAAGTCTTCCAGGCTGACGTCGGCCTGGTCGAGATCGCGAATGAAGGCCTGGTAGGGGCCCTCGGGTTCGGCCGGTCCCGTGTGATAGTTGGGCAGACGCACCGTGAAGGAGAAACGAGAACCCTGCCCTGGTTGACTCTCGAGCCAGATGCGGCCGCCCATCCGTTCAACGAGTTGCTTGCAAATCGTCAGTCCCAGCCCGGTTCCTCCGTGGCGGCGGGTAGTGGAACCGTCGGCCTGGACAAAGGGGTCAAAGATTTCTCGCTGGCGTTCCTGGGCGATGCCCTCGCCCGTGTCAAAGACAGAAACCCTGAGCACACCGGGTTCTCGCTGGGTGAGTTGCAACTCGACTTCGCCCTGAGTGGTGAATTTGATGGCGTTGCCCAGCAGGTTGTTGAGCAACTGCCGAAGGCGAGTAGGGTCGCCCACCACACGCGAAGGAACCGAGGGGGTGCACGATCCCACCAGTTCGAGGCCCTTTTCGTGGGCCCGCACCGAGATTCCATTGAGCACGTCTTGCATCACGGCCCGAACAGAAAATGGAATGCTTTCCAGTTCGAGTCGATTGGCCTCGATCTTGGAAAGATCGAGAATGTCGTTGAGGATCTCCAACAAATTGTGGGCCGAACGCAGTGCGGTTTGGGCATAGTCTCGTTGTTCGGCCGTCAGGTCGGTGCCCAACAGCAACTCCGTGGTGCCGATCATGCCGTTGAGCGGGGTTCGGATTTCGTGACTCATGTTGGCCAGGAACTGAGACTTGACCCGTGATGCCTGCAAGGCCGCTTCTTGCGAACGCTTGAGTTCTTCGGAGCGCCGATGCTGATCGCTGATGTCTCGAATGAGCAACAGAGCCTTTTGTTTCTCGCGAGAGCTGAGGGGAAGCAGTCGAGCCTCGAAAAACCCCTCGCCCTGTGCCGACAATAGTTGAAACTCAACCGTCATCACTTCGCCCGATTCCGTGGCCTGACGGAACATTCTCGGGAAATCGGAACGCAGGTAAGGGAAGACGTCGCCCACGTGGCGACCGAGGCAGGCCTTGGGGTCGCCCGTCAGCAGACTGGATTGACCTGAATAATAATGGCGAAAAAATCCCGACGAATCGACGCCGAACAGCAGGTCAGGCAAGGTGCGCAGCAGGGCCTGCATTTGCGTCTGCTCGTTCTGCAACTGCTGCAAGGTGGCGTGTTGGGCACTGACATCCTGGTAGAAACCGTGAATGAAGCGCCCCTGATGATAGGGCTCGCCCACCACAAGAATCCGGCGGATCTGCGTTGCCGAGATGCGCCGGTCGACGGCGACCTCAAAGGGGGCACCGCTGAGACTGCAGGACATGAGCGCGTCCTCGAGCTGAGCGCGGGAAGCATCTTCGTAGAGCAGCAAACTGGCCCCCAGGGTCGGCTGGAAGCGCTCGGGGTCGGTGCCGTGCAGCTGATGGCTCTGGTGGTCCCAGTCGAGGGCCTGCAACGGGCTGGTGCAGTCCATCTTCCAAATGCCCATGCCCGCCAGTCTTGAGGCCGCGCGATAGGGGTCTTGCTCTTCCAGGGGCAGGTTCACGTCCGCAATTTCTGGATCCCCCCGGGTTTCCCCCTCCTGGGAGTCGTGGGTCCCCCTCCTGGGAGGGGGACGGAAGGAAGTCGCCTGTCAAAGGTGAACGCGCCGGCCCCAACCTCTCAAGGAGAATGACCGTGTCAGACTGGTTCATGGAAGAACTCAAGGGCAAGTGGAGACAGGGCTTGCCGACTTCACAGCTGCTGCACGAGCAACAGAGCTCGTTTCAGCACATTCAGGTATTCGACACGCCAGGCTTTGGCCGGATGCTGGTCCTCGATGGCAAGGTTCAGTGTACCGAGAAAGATGAGTTTACCTACCACGAGATGCTGAGCCATCTCCCCTTGCTCACCCATCCTCGGCCCAAGAAAGTGTTGGTGGTGGGTGGCGGTGACGGAGGCGTCGTGCGCGAGGTGCTCAAACATCCTTCTGTTGAGCAGGTGACCCTGGTAGAGATCGATGCTCAGGTTGTCGACGTTTGCCGCCAATGGTTTCCGACGCTTGCCCAGGGATTGCAACCCGACCCGCGCCTGCGCATCATTCACGCCGATGCGGCCGAGGTGATCGGCCAGGTCGAGGCTCAGGATGCGATCCTGGTAGATTCGTCCGACCCCGAGGGCCCCTCGGAGGTTTTGTTTCAGCAAAAGTTTTTCGAGGCTCTGCGTGGGGCGCTGTGCCCTGGTGGAATTCTGGCCATGCAGGCGGGCTCTCCTTTCTTCTTCGCTCGCCAGGTGTGCGCGGCTCGCGATCAGTTGCAGCAAGTCTTTTCCCACGTCCGCCCGTACATGGTGGCGATTCCCACCTATCCGGGAGGAACCTGGTGTCTGTTGTCGGCCTCGTCTACGCTCGACCCTCGTTGCCTGGGTCTGGACGAACTGAAGTCGCGCTTGCACCAGCGTCAGTTGAAGTTGCGCTACTACTCTCCCGAGGTCCACCTGGGGAGCCTTGCCATTCCGCCTTTCGTCGATGAGTTTTGAAGCACGCCTGGCCTTTCTCGATCGAGACGGAACGCTGATCCGGCATATCCCCTACCTGTGCCGTCCAGAACAGGTCGAGTTGCTTCCTGGCACGATCGAAGGTTTGACGGGCTTGCGTCAGATGGGTTTCCGCCTGGTGCTGGCCAGTAATCAGAGCGGAGTTGGCCGTGGCTACTTTGGAATGGACGACGTTGAGGCGGTGCATCGTCGCCTGCAGGCCTTGCTCCAAGCGGGGGGCGTGGGCTTAGATCTGTTGCTCTACTGCCCCCATGCTCCTGAAGCCGGCTGCTCCTGTCGCAAACCCGGACCGGAGATGGCCCAGCGGGCCCAGCGACAATTGGGCCTGGGCTTGAAAGGGGCGATCATGGTGGGCGATTCCGACTGCGATATGGAGTTCGCCCGGGGCCTGGGGATCAGGGGCTTTCGTCTGGGTAGTCCTGAACTGTTGACTCTTGAGGGACTTCCGGCTCTATTGAATTCGTCGAACCGCTGAGCTGGGCCAGATGGTCGAGCGCCCGTTGCACACCGCGGGTGGGAAGAAAACCGCCCCCCTGGGCGGGACGTAGACTCCAATAATCGCCCTGCTGAACCGCCTCGATCCAGAACGTCTGCTGTAGATGGTCCTCGATGACCGTGGTGAGCACCATCCACACCCTTCGTTCACGGTCGAATACCTGATTGCGGAATTCCACGACGATGTCTTCATGGATGCCCGTGAGTTCCCAACGGTCCGGATCGAGCGTCATCAGTTTCAGACTGCGCACGGGCACCTCCGCAACTCGGCACCAGCGGCTGCCCGAGTTCTTCTTCACATAGTGTAGTTCGAAAAAAACCTGCTGGCCCAGGCCGCTCCAGCGCCGCTCATATTTGGTATCGTAGCCGGCCGGAACCTCCACGACCTCCAGTTCCAGCCCGCAGCCCGGGGCTTCAGCGACAGCGAAGTCGCGCAGCCCCTCGTGGTCGGTAACCACCAGGGCGGTGGCGCCGGGGACCAGGGCCCGAGCGAGCTGACCCATGAAGGCCTGGGAAAACAGCCGAAAGCGCCTGTGCTGGCGTTTTGGCCAGGGGCATGGGAACAGGGCCACTGCGCCTTCCAGGCAGAGATCGGGCAACAAGTAGTGAACTGCTACCTGAGCGTCAACCTGCAATACCCTCACGTTCTCGAGCCGTTCCTGGGCCAGGCGACGCAGACAGCGCCGCACCGAACCCCAGTGCAGTTCGATGCCGAGAAAGTTGTGCTGAGGTCGCTGGAGCGCCTGGCGAGCGAGGTATTCACCGTTGCCAAAGCCGATCTCCAAATACAGCGGCTGCTGGAGCGGAAATTCGCGGCGGGGATCCCAACTCAGGCTAAGCTGTCGCCAGAGTAGAAGCCGATGCAGGTCGAGATACTTTCCGTCCACTCCCCGGGCCTTGTCTGCCGAGGGGATTTCTCCTCGGCAGACAAGCACTCTCCATGGCTTCTTTACTCTCTCGCAGTCAGTGGCGTCATTGGTGGCGGCATCCATGGCTGCTGTTGCTCAGCCTGCTCGGGGTGGCCATGGGTGTGGGCGGAATCGTGGCGATGGAGCTTTCGATCGGTTCCTGTCGCCGGGCCTTCGAGCTCTCACAAGAGCAGCTCAGCGGCCCCACCACTCATTGGATCGTAGGTGGACAACGGGGGCTGCCCGAGAACCTCTATCGCAGGCTGCGTATAGAGAAAGGCCTGCGCAAGTGTGCGCCTGTGGTCGAGGGATTTCTAACCTGGGACGATGGCAAGCGGCGCGAAAGCCTGCGCCTGCTGGGCCTGGACCCGATTGCTGAAGGGCCTTTTCGTGGCGCCTGGCTGCAGGGCTCTGGCGGCCAGGGACCCCCGTTGATTCAGCTGCTGGCCGGGCCCGGAAGTCTGGCCATGAGTCGCGGCGAGGCCCAGCGCCTGGGGGTCCAGCTCAACCAGTTGATGCCCTTAAAGGCGCCCGCAGAATTGCGTCTGCGAGCTACCCTGGATGGGCTCAGTCCTTCCAGAGAACAGGCGTTGCAGGGCCAGCTGCTGTGCGACATCAGTGTGGCTCAGGAAGCACTGGGGATGCAGGGCACCCTGAGTCGCATCGAGCTGATTCTGGAATCCGATCAGGTCGATGCCCTGGCAGGCTGGCTGCCGGCCGAGGTGGCGCTGGTTCCGGCGGCCACGCGAACCCAGGCGATGAATCAGATGAGTGAAGCCTTCTTTCTCAATCTTCAAGCCCTCAGCTTGCTGTCACTGCTGGTCGGTTCTTTTCTGATTTACAACACGATTCACTTCATGGTGATGCAACGACGACCCTGGATGGGCAGGCTGCGAATCCTGGGAGTTACTTCTCGTGAGATCCGCTCGCAGGTTCTGCTCGAGGCCGCCTGGATCGGGGCTCTGGGCTCGCTGCTGGGAGCGCTGTTGGGCATTGCTCTTTCACGCCAGCTTCTTCCTCTGCTGACGCGCACGATCAACGATCTGTATTACAATCTGCAGGTTCAGCAGTCGCATCTATCGGCCCTCAGCCTGGCCAAGGGGTTGTGGGCGGGTTGGCTTTGTGCTCTGGTGGCGGCCTGGTGGCCAGCACGTGAAGCCGGTGCCACTTCGCCTCTGGTCGTACTGCAGAGCAGTCCGATGGAGGCCGACTCCTTGCGAGGCTGGTTGCGAGGCAGTGGCTGGGCCGTTCTGGCTCTGGGGCTGTCCTGGGCCCTGTTGGAGCTGGCGGACTCCAACCTGGGGCTGAACCTGGTGGCCATGTTTGGCCTGATCTTCTCTTCTGCCGCCCTGACGCCGGCATTTGTGCTGGGGGTGCAGCGCTTGCTCCTCAAGCTGACCCGGGGATATCATCCCGGTCTGCACCTGGTATTGGGCGGTTTGCGGCGTTCTTTGAGCCGTATGGGGGTGGCCCTGATGGCCATGACGCTGGCGCTTTCGGCAGTGCTGTCCATCACGGTGATGGTCCACAGCTTTCGCATCAGCCTGCTGAGCTGGCTCGATCGAACGCTGCAGTTCGATCTCTATATCGGGCAGGTCGACCGACAGGCGGCCCGCGGCGGCCAGGGACTTCCCCAGCAGGTGGTCGAGGCGCTGGGTCGTCATCCCGATGTGGCCCACATGGTGCGGCTAAAAATGGGGCCAGTGTATTGGCGCCAGCCTGGGACGGGTTCACAGGTGGCGGCCTGGAAGCTGGGGCAGTTGGCGGCCCAGCCTCTCGAACCGGCCAGTATGAAGGCATATCGAATGCTGAGCGGACGCCCTCCGAGCCCGGGGCAACTCGAAATCATGGCCTCGGAGCCATTCGCCCGAAAGAATGACCTGTCTGTGGGTCAGAAGCTCCAGTTGCAGACCCGCTCCGGACCTTTGGAGTTAAGCGTGGCGGGGGTGTTTCAAGACTACGCCAGCGATACCGGCTATCTGGTGATGGACTTGACCCGCTATCGTCGTCATTTCCTCGACGATAGTGTTACCGGTGTTGGCCTTGTGGCTCGGCCGGGCCGAACAGAGTCGTTGCGACGCGAAATCTTGAGCGGTCCCGGAGCGGAATTGCTGGAGGTGCGTTCCCAACGAGCGCTTCATGCACTGTCGGTGGAGATTTTCGAGCAGACCTTTCTGGTTACCCGGGCCCTGAGTTTGCTGGCCATGTTGGTGGCGGCCACCGGCATTGTCAGTTCGGTGGCTGCCCACAGGCTGGAGCGGCGGCGAGAGATGGCGCTGTGGGGGGCCCTGGGTTGGACCCGGCGGCAGCGTTGGGGCCTCTTCTGGTCGGAATCGGCCCTGGCAGCTTTGCTGGCCGGACTGGCCGCCTGGCCCTGTGGGTTGCTGCAGGCTTATGCGATGGTCCACTTCATCAATCGTCGGGCCTTTGGTTGGACACTGGAGTTTCATCCCCACTGGGGGGCCATGCTGACCACACCCTTGCTGGCTCTGCTTGCGGCCAGTTTGGCCGTAGCCCTGGCCCCTCCCAGTCGGCGCCCCTTGGCAGAGGATTTACGCACAGAGTAGGGGGAACCCGGGTCGTGCCGAAGCTCTGTGGGGTGGTAAAGGCCCCAAAGAGAGGGATTTGATGCTTCGATGAACGGCGTTCCGATGGATGAAAGCACTCAACTCAATCACTGGATTGCGTTGGTGGCCGAGCTGGAAGAGGCTCGTGAAAAGATCGGCAAGGCGGTGTACAAGCATTACAAGGCGGGGCGGCTGACCGATGATTCCTGCCTGGACCTGTGTCGGCGAATCGATGAGGTGTATAAAGAGGCCAAAGAGTATGAGGCCTACCTCCAGGAAGACTTCAAGGTGTTTACCGAGGCCAGTTCTCAGTCGGGCAAGCTGGCCCAGAAGGCCACGGCCAAGGCCGCAGGCTTCATCTCCAAGCTGTACATCAAGCACCAGGTGGCCAACTACAAACGCAACTTTCGCGAGCAGTTTTTGGAATTGGGCGCGCGGGTCATCGGTGCGGCCTCCGATGGCCGCATTGTGTGCAACGTGCCGGCCGTCCTGGAATGGTGCCGTTATGCCGCCAAAGTGCAAAAAGAAGCGGACATGCGCTGGGAAGAAATTTGTATCCTTCACCGGGAACAGGTCAAGGGCAATGCCTTCCTGGCTACGTTGAAGCAGTTTGTGGTCAACTTTTCCAACTTCGCCCGAACCAACGGTGGCCCCATGATGCAAAAGCTGATGGGCCACAATCAGTCGATGGTCAACCAGATTCGCGCCCAGTATCGCAAAAAGATGCAGGGCGAGAGCAAAGACTGAAGCGGTTCAGATTCGTCGCAGCTGAAGCTGGGTCTGGCCTACCACGTTGCCATTCACCCGGGCGCTGACGACCACGTCCATCGTGCTGCCGGCCTCGACGTCCTGGGCCTGAACCATTACCGAATACTGTCCGGTGGGGCCGGCCATGGCGCTGGATTGCAACGTGCGGTTCTGGAAAAAGATCCCGATTTGCTTGCGGTATTTCACCTGGACGACCACCTCGGCATTGGCCGGGGCATTGCCCTGCAGGACGAAATTGGCGGGGACATTGCTGCCCTGACCGAGGTTGTTGACGGTGACCCCCGAGTTGCCGCCGCCCACGTTGAAGTTCCACTGCTGCACGTCCTGCATGCCCTGGTTGTCGATTCCCTCGAGTCGAACCTGGTGATTGCCAGGGTTCAGGTCGTAGTTGGGGGTCCAGGCCACCTGATTGGCGTTGACGATGGCCTGACCCGAAACATCCAGACCGTCGATGGTGAAGCGCAAAGAATTGGGTCGCAGGGGCCGCAACAATCGGGCCCCGACAGTGGGACGGGTGCCCACGGACTGACCGGGCGAAGGAAATGGCTGGGTCCAGAAGGCGCCCTGGCCACCGTTAGCGGGTTGGACAACAAAGTTCCAGCTTTCTCGCAGGGCCTGGTTTTGTCGGTTGAGCCCTTCGATGACCACGGTGTGGCTCCCGGGATTCAGGTCGTAGCCAGGAGTCCAGGTGTAGCTCCGGCCCTGTCGTTGAACCTGGCCTGTAAAGTCGATGCCATCGACGAAGAAACGCAAACTCTGCCTCTGCAGGTTGGCCAATTCGGCCGTGATGGTTGGGCGCGGCGTGTTTACCACGCTGTTGGGGGCCGGTTCCAGCCTGGCCTGGCCGGAGTCTTGTGGAGGCGAATCCCCCTGCCCTTGAAGGGTTACCGTGCGCGTTGCTTCCTTGATCGTCTCCTGGTCGCCGCGCACCAGATGCACGACCACCACGCCCTGTTCCACGGACATGCTCGATTCGACCCGGAGTTTCCCTTCATATCGACCAGGACGAGCCTCGATCATGTTGGCTCCCAGGTTGGTTCCCAGAATTTCGAAGCGCCCCTGGCAGCCGGGATCGCCCGTGGCAACCACTTCCAGGATCTCGCCCGTCTTCAGCGGCCTTGTCGAATTGCTGATGATTTGATCGAGCTGAGGTCGTCCGGCCGGAGTCGGGGGATTGGGGTCTGGATCGATGGGTTCGTCCCCGCCCGAGGCGCTGGCGATATTGACGGCACGAGTGGCCGGGCTCCACTTCACTTCGGCCCCCAGGGCTTCGGAGACAAAGCGAAGCGGGACCATGGTCCGACCCCCCAGGGTGTCGGCGGGCACGTCCAGCGTGACCGGGGCTCCGTTGACGGCCGCGGCGCGGCTGCCCAGGCTGAGTTCTACCAGAGTTGCTCCCTTGGTGGCCTTGATGCTGCGCAGTCGGGCATCGTAGAGCACCTCGGCTCCAAGGCCCTCAAAGATGCCTCGCAACGGAACCATGACTCGACCCCCTTGCATGACGGGCGGCTGATCGAATTGCAGCGTCTTGCCGTCGACGGAAACCTGGATGTCCTGACCCCAGGCGAAGGCGCTAAGGGAGATGCTGAGCAAAGAGCAAGCGAGAGTTCTGTTCATGGGTCGAACTTTGCCGATGGGCCCGCGGACCCTGCTTCCTCGAAGGGCAATACCAGCTGGCGAGGTCCCTGCAGGGGGAGCAGGTTGGCTACACCGAGGCCGATCAAACGCAGCTGGGGCAGCGTTCCTTGTTCTTGAAAAAGCCTCCAGGCCCGCTCCAGAATGGGCTGACTCTCGAAATAGGTGACCCCCTGGGGCGCGCTGGCGTGACGGCTGATGGTGGTGAAGTCAGCAAAGCGCAGTTTCAACACCAGCGTGCGGCCATGCAAACCGGCTTCGAGTAGCCTGTGATGCAGTTGGATGGCCTGATACCGCAGCACCTCCAACACCTCGGGCCCGGCGGGCAGATCTTCTTCAAAGGTGCGCTCCACCGAGATCGATTTGCAGGGTCGAGAATTCTCGACGGGTCGGTCGTCCTCTCCGCGGGCAAGACGCTGCCAGTAAGGAGCCCAGTGCCCCAGTTCGACGGCCAATAGGCTTGGGTCGAAGCCAGCCAGATCACCGATGGTGCGAATACCGAGCTGGTGAAATCGCTGCTCGGTAACGGGCCCAACGCCCCAGAGTTCACGAATGGCCAGCGGAGCCAGAAAGGCGCTGACCTGTTCCGGTGGCACAATCGTCAGGCCGTCGGGCTTACGGAATCCCGAGGCGATCTTGGCCACCAGCTTATTGGGCGCTACTCCGGCCGAGGCCGTCAGTGAGAGTTCCTGACGGATACTCTGGCGAATCCAACGCGCCACCTCGCCTGCCTTGCAACTTTGGGCCTGGCAGTATTCCGATACGTCGAGAAAACTCTCGTCCAGTGCGATGGGCTCAAGTTGTTGGCTGTAGCGGGAGAAGATCTCTGTGATCTGGCGAGACACCTCCTGATAGCGGTCGAAACGTGGGGGTACGACCCGAGCCTGAGGGCAAAGTTGCAGGGCTCGGGCCATGGGCATTGCCGAAAATGCCCCGAAACGGCGAGCCTCATAGCTGGCTGCGCAGACCACCGCACGTCGCCCCTGTCCACCAACCAATAGCGGTTGGCCTCGCCACTCGGGATGGTCGCGTTGTTCCACCGAGGCATAAAACGCATCCATGTCCACGTGGAGGATGCGCCGCACTTACTTCAGGTTGGCCTGCACCTTCACCGAAATGTCCTGACGCGCCGGGTCGACGTTGTTGCAGCGGAAGCTGCTGCGTTGATTTCTAAAGGCAGCGCGGGATTGATAGTGGGTGGTGAAGGTCAAGGTCTTAGACTCACCGGGCTGAAGGGCGGGCACGGGCTGGCTCTGAACCAGCGCATCCCACATCGTGGGAACATCGCTTTTGGGTTTTGCCCCGGCCGCCACCTGAGGGGTTAAGATCAGTTCGAGTTGACCTGGTTGGCTGGCCGCGCTGCCGCGGTTCTCCAATTGAACCTCGACGCTGACTTTGAAGGGGAATTGGGTTTCGGTCGAGGCCGAGGCAAGCACCGCCACGTTGGCCCGGCCCGCCCCCTGAGCCAGAGCCGGCACCAGCATCAACAGAAAGATCAGCAGGCATCGCATTCCCCAGGCTTTGCTTCGCCGGGCCCAAAGGCCTTCTAGAAAATCGGGGACAGGATTTCTCTCGGCTTTGCAAAACCCAGGCAGAAACCTTGAATACATTCGCTTTGCCCTTTACGTTCGCCAACTCTAGTTTCTTTGATAACGTCAGTCCCTCGCTGCTGGCCTTCGTGGTGCTGGGGTTCCTGCTCATCAACGGTCTTTTCGTGGCTCTAGAATTTGCGTTGGTGGCTCTTCGAGAAACGCGCATCGATGAAATGGTGCGCGAGGGCACTCGCGGGGCGGCCGCGGTGCAGCGAGGGAAAAAGAACGTCGACGACTATGTGGCCGCGGCCCAGCTGGGCATCACCATCGCCAGCCTGGTGCTCGGTGCCGCTGGTGAAGCCCTGTTCCGCGTGCCCCTGCGTCAACTGGGCGTCAATAGCGCAGTGGCTCTAACTCTGCTCTCACTGGCCTTCATGACCATGCTGCACGTGGTGGTGGGCGAGCAGGTTCCCAAGATGCTGGCGATCCAGTTTCCCGCTCGAGTGGCTCTGGCCACCGCACCCTTTACCGAGTTCTTCCTGCGCATCTGTCGGCCAGGGATCTGGTTTCTGTCCAGGATTACCCACCTGATGTTGCGCATGGTGGGGGTGAAAAGTCGTGATGGCCACGGCCACGGGGCCCAGATCTACTCGGAGGAGGAAATTCAGGCCCTGCTGGGCTTGCGTGAAGCCGCCGGTCTCTCGGAGCGCGGCGAGGGCGAGATGGTCTCTCGAGTGTTCAATTTTTTTGACATGGTCGCCACCCAGGTCATGGTACCCCGCACCGAAATGGTGTGCCTGCCCTCCACGGCCACGCTGGCCGACCTGGCGGCGCTGGCCGCCGACGAACGCCACGAACGCTACCCCGTGTACGGTGAGAACCTTGATGACATCCGGGGCATTGTGATTCTCAAGGATTTGATCCAGGCCCTCAATCAGCAGAAGGCCATGGAAACCCCGGTGACAAGCCTCATGCGGGAGGTGCTCAACGTGCCGGGCAGCCTCTCGGTATCGGGTCTGATGATGCAGATGAAGAAGCACCGAACCCGACTGGCCGTGGTCCTCGACGAGTTTGGGGGCACGGCGGGCATGGTCACTTACGGCGACCTGCTCGAACGCATTGTGGGCGAGGTCGAAGAAACCCCGGAGACCAGCGATGACGAAGACATCGTCGAGCTGGCGCCCGGCGAATTCAGCGTTTCCGGACTGGTTCTGATCACCGATATCGAAAGCCAGTTCAACGTCGAGATCGACGACGAGCACAACGACACGGTCGGTGGCACCGTCTTCTCCCACCTCGGGCGCAAGCCACAGGTGGGCGACGTGGTCGAGTGCTTCGGCCTGCATCTCGAGGTGGAATCCATGGACGGCTTGCGTATCGACAGGCTGCGCGTGCGCAAGCAGGGTGCTGGTGACTCGTCTGTCCAGGAGGATGCTTGATATTCGCCCAGGAGCTGGCCCGCTTTGACGCGGCCTTACCCATCGAAAGTGCCGAAACTCCGCCCTCGAGCTGGTATCTTCGTCAGGAATTTCACGATGCCGACGTCCGCCAGCTGCTGCTCAACAGCTGGCAGCCGGCGGTGCTTCGCTGTCAGCTGGTCGAGTCGGGCGACTATGTCTCGGGCGAGTTTTGTGGCCAGCCCTACGTGGTAACTCGGGCTGCCGACGGCCAACTTCGCGCCTTCTACAACGTGTGCCGTCACCACGCCTCGCTGATCGTCGAGGGTAGGGGCTGCCAATCTCAACTCACCTGTCCCTATCACGGTTGGACCTACGACCTGGACGGGCGCCTGCGTAAAGCCCCCCGGTTGGGCGCCGTGAAAGAGTTTAACCGCGAGGCCTACGGGCTGAAGCCCATCCATTCGGCCCTCTGGGGGCCCTGGGTCTGGTTGCACTTCGGCGACAACCCGAATTCTCTCGAGGAACAGCTGGCTCCGCTGGCCCATCGACTGGACCCCCAGGCCCTGTCCCAACTGCAGTTTGTCGAGCGGAGAAGCTACGACCTCGAGTGCAACTGGAAAGTCTACGTCGACAACTATCTCGACGGGGGCTATCACGTCGAAGTTGCCCATAAGGCACTGGCAGCCCAATTGGACCTGGAACAATACCAAACCACGGTGGAGTCGCCCTGGGTAATGCAGGTCTGCGGGGGTGGGTCCTCGGAGCGTCTCGAGGGCGGCGCCGTCTATGGCTGGCTGTATCCCAACTGGATGGTCAATCGTTATGGGCCGATGATGGATACCAACTGGGTCATTCCCCTGGGGCCCGAGCGTTGCCGCACGGTATTCGATTATTTTTTTGTGGATGCCAGCGACCCCGAGTTTGTGGCCCGAAGCCTGGCCGCCAGCCACCAGGTGCAACTCGAAGATATCGCCATTTGCGAGTCGGTCCAGCGCGGACTGCGCTCGCGAGGGTATGAGGTCGGTCGCTATGCTCCCGCTCTAGAGATGGGCGAATACGCCTTCCACCAGTGGTTGGCTCGCGACCTGCGTCGCGCCTGATCGTGGGACCGCCGCTGAGCGCCGAAGAGATGGAGCAGTGTTTGGAACTGCTGCAGCGATTGGCGGACAATTATCGGGCTCAAGAACCACATCCCCGCCTGCACAGCCTGGTTCGCAAACTTCATCTGGAAGGTAAGAAGAGGCTGCATCGCGAGCGCCTGGATTTCCGGGAACAGATGCGCCGTCAGGACCGTGCCTTGCTGGCGACCACCGAACTCGTGCAGCATCAGAGCGATGCGCCCCTGGTGGCCTTGCCCGGTCCCCAGGGCGAACGCCTGCTGAATGAGCCCGAACATTGCTATGTCTGCAAAGAGCCCTATCGCCAGGTTCATTTCTTTTACCACTTCCTGTGTCCAAAATGTGCGGCTTTCAACTATGAGATGCGCGATCTCCACGCCGACCTGAAGGGGCGCACCGCTCTGGTGACGGGCGGACGCGTCAAAATCGGTCATCAACTGGTGCTAAGGCTGTTGCGCGATGGGGCCCAGGTGCTGGTTTCTACCCGCTTTCCTCAGGCGGCCGTACGTCGATTTGCCGAGGAACCCGACTTTCCCGAGTGGCGAGAACGCCTGAGAGTTTTTGGACTGGACCTGCGCAATCTGCACGCTGTGGAACACTTTTGCGATCAACTCTTGGAGCAGCTTCCCCAGCTGGACATCCTGGTGCACAATGCGGCTCAGACCATCCAACGTCCCCCGGGCTTCTATCGCGAGTTGCTGGCCCAGGAGAATCAGCCCCTGGCGGCCTTGCCAGCGGCTCAGCAGGAACTGGTGGGCAGGCTGGCGCCGGCGCCCCGTTCCGATTCGGCCCTCGACCTCTCGCGCGACGTATTGCCGCTCGATCGTTTTCACGACCGCGAAGAGCGAGTCGATCATCGCGACATCAACAGCTGGTTGCTGCCGCTGGAGGAAGTCAGCACGCTGGAACTGGTTGAGGTTCAACTGGTGAACTCGATCGCGCCCTTCATCCTCAATCGTCGGCTCAAGCCGCTGATGCTGCGTTCGCCTTTTCCGCGTCGCTTCATCGTCAACGTTTCGGCGATGGAAGGCCAGTTCGCCCGCAACAAGACGATCTACCACCCCCACACCAACATGGCCAAGGCTGCTTTGAACATGATGACCCACACCAGCGCCCCGGGCTACGCTCGTGAGGGCATTTATATGAACAGCGTCGATACTGGCTGGGTCACCGACGAGAATCCGACTCCCAAACGACTTCGCCGCCAGGAGCAGGGGTTTTTCGCGCCGCTGGACATCGTGGATGGCATGGCGCGCATTTACCATCCCATTGCCTGGGGTGTACAGCGCCCCGAGGAGCCGTACTGGGGGCAGTTCTTGAAAGACTACGCTCCCTGCAAATGGTGACGGTGGCGGCGGTAGATGCGATCGACGTAGGCCGCGATCGGATGAGCCTGCCAGGCTTCTATCTGATCGCGAACCACGGCCGGGCATCGGGCCCTGGGCAACAGGGCCCCTCCATAACCGACCTGATCGAGCAGTGGAGCCGATAGGGCCGCCAGGCTCAGGTCGGCGGCCGTAAAGCGGTCGCCGAAAAGATACTCCCGATCGCCCAATCGCTGAGCCACGCGGTCGAAGTGGTGCTGGATGCGGTTGCGCATCAATTCGGTGCGCTCTGGAGTAAGCCTGAGACCCCGCCGCATGAAGGCGCGCACCAGCGGAAAGAGCCAGGGGAAAAGAACCTTTTGCCAACCCACCACGCCGTCGAGCAAGACCGGAACGATCAGGTTGGGGTAAGAGAGCACGTGGGCATAGGCCCAGCGCGGCACGGAATGGCCGACTTCGCGGGCCACTTCTTCCTCGTAGGCCAGGATTTCGGCTCGCCCGGCCTCGGGATACAGCTTGTGTGAGTCGGGCAGCAGCCGGTCGGCTTCCAGCAGTATGCTGCTCGAGTCTTTGAACAGTCCGCGCTCGCTGACCAGCGCGGGCACGCTACTGCCGGCTCCGATGCGGCGAAGCACGGGCCGATGAAGCCCCGGCGTCAGGCGAATTTCTTCAAAGTCTACGGCGGCCAGTTGTAGCGCCCAGCGCCCCTTTTCCGAAAAGTGGCTCGGCGCCATCGTGTACAACCTGGGCCTCAAGCGGGCAGCACCCGGTCGATCAGGCCCCACTGTAAAGCCTGCTGGGCGGAAACCGCTCCCTGCGTCCCCCAGGCCTGCACCTCTGCCAGCGGCTTGCCGAGCAGTTGGGCCAGGGTTTCGAAGTAGCGTTGGGAGCTCTCCCGCACTTCATGAAGGTAGGCCTGCATATCGGCGGTCTGGGCGGCAGGGGTAGGGGGGGTCACCCGGATCTGGGCGTCGCTTCGGGCCAGACGGTTTCCCCGAGCAGCGGCAGCCAGCAGCACCACCGGCGGGCCTGCCACCTGTCCAAGAGCCACACAGCTCAGAGGGTAGGGGAGGGACTGCAGCACTTCCAACAGGTCCAGCGTGGCCTTCCAATCGCCCCCGGAGGCCGAGAGGATCAGCGAGGCGGGCTTCTCGGGCTGAGTGGCCAGCGCCTGGAATTGGGCCCGCAGCATTTGGACCAGGGGTGGCTGAAGTTCCTGACCCAGGTAGACGATCCGTTCGGCCAGCAGGCGGGCCATCGCTTGAGCTGCTTGTTCCATGCTGCAGGCTTCGGTTGAGCGCCGCCGAACCCTCGAACGTGCAAAGGATGATGTGGTTCGCCGGGCTGACCAATGTACTCGGCATCCTGCTGTTCACCCGGGGGTTCACTCACGGGGCGTTTTTCAAGCTTTTTCCCGAAGTTTTCGGAGCCTTCGGATGCGTCTGCGTCGTGCTCTGGGGACTGGCCTACATCGCGGCCGCCTCGCGGGCTGCAGAGCTGCCCTGGCTCATGCGGCTTTTTGCTCTGGAGAAGGCGGTGTATGTGGCCAGTTGGGCCTACTGGGTGGCCTGCTACGGAAGCTCGCTACCTCAGCTTTGGGGTAGCGATCCCACATCGGCGTTTTTCTTCAGCTTTTACGGCTTGATCGACCTGTTCTTCGGTCTGGTTTTTCTCAGGATTTCAGCTCGTTTTTAGTGGGGCCGCCTAAGCTGTGCTCATGGCGGTAAGCATTTCTCCTCTAAACCTGGGTGCCTCACAGAAATCGCAGTACAAGCGTCTGCTCGAAGCCGCTGTGGAAGCTCGCGAGCACGCTTATGCCCCCAACAGCGGTAGCCAGGTAGGGGCCGCCGTTCTGGGCGGCAGTGGAGAGATTTACACGGGCGCCAACTTTGAATTCACGCGTTATGCCGACCACGCCGAGCAGGTGGCCCTGAACCAGGCCCTGGCCAATGGCGAGAAGACCATCACCGCGGTGGCGACCTTTGTCGCTCCTCAGGGCCCACCTCAGGAGAAGCATTTTCACGGCAACTCGTGCCCCTGCGGCAACTGCCGCCAGGCCCTCTACGAGATCAATCCTGAAATGACGGCGGTGATGTTCAACGGTCGCGACGACGTCAAGGGGTTCTTGCTGGCCGACATGTTACCCGAGGCCTACAAGCGCAGCTGGCCCCAGGTCGAGGCTCCGCCGCCTGCCGAGGCCCATGCTGATCCGCTGGTGAACGAGGCCCTGCTGGCTCGCAGTCGCAGCTTTGCCGTGCGCACGGGCTATCCCGAGGGGGCCGCTGTAGAAACGCAGTCGGGCCGCATCTACAAGGGCGTGAAGGTGGAACTTTCCAGCTTTGCCAGTCAGGCCGAGCGCATGGCTGCGGCCAGCGCCTTTCTGAAGGGCGACAAGAAGATTGTCCGAATCGCCATTGTAGGTGGCAAGGACCAGCCCGAAACCCCCCGCGATATCAACTGGGACAGCATGCAGGCTCTCTACAAGCAAAACCCCGAGCTGAAAATTGTCCACCCAGATGCTCGAGGGAACTTCCAGGAGCAGAGTTTTCCGCAGTTCCTGGCCGATCACTTGCTGAAGTCGAGATAGCGCCCGCCAAAGCCGTCGCAACCGACCCCGATGGCCCCGGGAAAATGCTGTAAGGCCCACCCGACCACCTGGTCCCGATAGTCCAGGCTGGACGAGCCCGGATGGGCCTGCTCCAGGGCCGCCGGCAGCGCGGTACGCTGGGTGCGGGCCCCGCCTTTGGAACCGTCGCCCTCGATAAAATGGTCGATGACCACCGCGTCTACGCAGTCTCCCAGTTCCTGGAAGAAGGCGCTGGGGTTGGCCAGCGGATGCAGCGGCGCCAACGTGGCCACTACTCGAATCCCGGCCTTTTTGAGCTGGCGGGCGGCGTCCATTCGACGCCGCAGGGAAAAGGCCGGAGGCGGCAGGCCTGGCAGTCGCTCCCGATCGCCTTCGATGGAAAGGTGCACCCGAAGCTGGCAGCGGTCAGACAGTTCCTTCAGGTTGTCGATTTCGTCGAGAACCAGCGGAGAGTGGGTCTGCACAATGAGTTCATCGGGTGGCTCCTGCAGCATGGCCCGCAGGAGTTCTCGGGTGATTCGGTAGCTGCGTTCCTGAGGCACAAACGGGTCGGTGGAGGAAGCCATAAACACCGAGAAGCCCTTCCGAGCTCGGGCCCAGCGACGCTCGCGCGGGGCCGACTTCAAATAGAGTTCAGCCGCCCGTTGTTTGACGCCCAGAAAGCCCCCCCAGGGGCCCTTGCCCTGGGCCTGGAACTGGAACCGCGCATAACAAGCCACGCCGCAGAGACTTTTCCCGTAGCTGCAACCCCGATAGGGGTTGAGTGAATGGCTGCACACCGAAGCCAGGTAGCCGCTAGAGCGGGTTAGAATGGAGCGTGCCTCCAGGCGTTGGGGCGTCACGGGTGCATTATACCAGGGGAATTCCCCGCGACCAGAGCGAACGCGCCGATATGACCGAAAGTGACATAAAGTCGCGCGGCAACGGCAGTGACGATGAGCACAGCACCATCCGCACCGACGCAGCGCTCTTCGCCGGAAATCGGGCCTGGTTGCGCAGCGGCTACGACCTGCTGATCGAAGAAGAACATGGCACCCGGCGCATGCCCATGTGCTATTCCTACCTGACCATCGGCAGCGATCACAGCGACCGCCGTTGCGACATCGTGCTTCACTCGCCCCGAGTTTCAGCCCGCCAGGCGATGCTCAAACTGGTCAAGGGCCAGGTGTTTTTCACCAACCTCGACGTTCGCAACACCTGTAACGTCAATGGCGAGGAAAGCGCTTTCGCCCAGCTGCGCGACGGCGATGTGCTGGAGGTGGCCGGGGCTCGCATCACCCTGCTCCAGCTGAAAGAAGCGGTGGGCTTTCTGGAGGGCTATAGCGAGCCTCACCGTCAGCACCATTGGACGCTGTGCGTGGGCACCAACCGCCTGGGTCGGGCTGGCAAACGCAGCAATGAGGTGGTTCTCGACGACCCCACGGTGTCGCGCGAGCACGCCACCATCGAGAGCCAGGGAGACATTTTCGTGCTCAAGGTCGAGGAGGGTGGTCAGGGGAGCACCTGGGTGAATGCCGAGCCGGTTGAGTCGATGAAGGTGCTGCACAACGAAGACCTGATTCAGGTCGGCCAGCAACTGATGCGCTTCCGCACGTACCAGATGGAGCGGCGTAAAGCGCGAGAGCTGGCCCCAAAAGAGGCCACCATCCTGTTTTCCGACATCTGGAACTACACCCAGATGGCCGAAGACCGACCGTTGGAGCAGGTGATCAGCCAGCTCAACGAGATGTATCGCGGTCTGGGCAAGGTCATTATGGATCATCAAGGCACGCTGATGAGCTATCTTGGCGACGCCATGATGGCTTTCTTCGATTCTGATGGTCCCGCCGATCTGCTGCATCCGGCCCGGGCCGTGCGGGCCGCCCTGGCCATGGTCGATCAGCTCGAGAAGCTGAATCGTCAGTGGGAGGTCACCCAGCGCCCCACGCTGACCATTGGCATCGGAATCGCCACGGGTGAGGTTATGGTGGGCGACGTTGGCTTGACGGCTCATCGCGAGTTCGCCGCGATGGGCGACACCACCAACATCGCCGCCCGCATCGAGAAGTTGACCCGAGACTTTCAGGTTCAAGTGCTGGTCTCGGGGGCTACTGCCCGGCACTTGAGCGAAGAATTTCAACTGCGCGAGCTGGGGGTCACCGAGATCCGGGGGAGACGCAGCCCGGTTGAACTTTTCGAGGTCTTGGGAGTCAAACAGGAGTACGAATGAGTTTTTTGCGTTTTCAAGGCAGCGCTCGCTACCTCACCAATGAGAGTCTGGAGTCGGCCGTCAACTGTGCCATCGCTTTGGAAAAGCCACTGCTGGTCAGGGGCGAGCCGGGAACGGGCAAAACCGAACTGGCCGAGGCCATCGCGCAGGGGCTGGAGATGCCTCTGATTCGTTGGCACGTCAAGAGCACCACCCGGGCCCAGGAGGGCCTCTATACCTACGACACGGTACAGCGCCTTTACGATTCGCGCTTTGGCGACGGTCAGGTGCAGGACATTCGCCACTATATCCACCTGGGTCCACTGGGCCTGGCCTTTACGGCCGAGCAGCGGGTGGTGCTGCTGATCGACGAAGTGGACAAGGCTGACCTCGAGTTTCCCAACGACCTGCTCAACGAGCTGGACCGCATGCGGTTCACCATTCCTGAGTTGCGAGAAGAGGTCGTGGCCCGCCATCGACCGGTGGTGATCATCACGAGCAACAACGAGAAGGAGTTGCCCGACCCCTTCCTGCGACGCTGCATCTTCCATTTCATCGAGTTCCCCGATGAGGAGCTGCTGGGGCGGATTCTCAAAGTGCACCATCCCGACCTCGAGGAAGAGCTGGCTCAGCAGGCGCTACAGGCCTTTCTCAGCTTGCGCGAGGCGCCGCTGCGAAAGCGTCCGAGCACCAGCGAACTGATCGACTGGGTAGCCGCCCTGCGGGCCGCCGGCATCAGTAACCTCAGCCTGCAGCAAATTCCGCTGCTGGGCGCTCTGGTGAAGAAAGAGCAGGATTTGCAGGTGTTGCAGGAGCGGCTCACCCGTCGAGGACACTGGCGCAACTGATGTTCCTGGGGTTTTTGCTGGAGCTTCGTCGCTTTGGCGTTCCGGTGGGAACCCAGGAGATGCTGACGCTGGCCGAGGCCCTGCGCAAGGGGCTGCACCAGCAGACTCTCGACGGTTACTATCGGGTGGCTCAGGCCGTTCTGGTGCATCGGGAGTCTCACCTCGACGCTTTCGATCAGGCTTTCCTCAGCTACTACCGTGGCGCCCGGGCCGAATCGATCCGCCTGCATCAGGAACTGCTCGACTGGCTGCAGGAGGCTCGGCCCCTCGAGTTGCCCGAGGACTGGAAGTGGCTCGAAGAGGTCGACCCGGAAGAGCTCAAGCGCCAGTTTGAGGAGCGCCTGCGCGAGCAGGATGAACGTCACGATGGCGGCTCTAAATGGATCGGCACGGGAGGACGCAGCCCTTTTGGCCATTCCGGAGCCCCCCGCCCCGGCATCCGCGTAGGGGGCAAGGGGGGCAACCGCAGCGCTTTGCACGTGGCCGGGCAACGACGCTTCGAGTCCTATCGCAACGACCGCCAGTTGGACGTGCGGCAGTGGGCGGTAGCTCTGCGCAAACTGCGCAACTTTCACCGTCAGGGCCAGGAAGAAGAACTGGATGTCGAGGGCACCATCGACGCCACCGCCCGCAACGCCGGCGAGCTCGAGGTGGTGACCAGGGCCCCTCGCCGCCCCAATACTCGGGTCATTTTGCTGCTCGATGTCGGTGGCTCGATGGACCCTTATATTCACCAGATTGAGCAGTTGTTCAGCGCGGCCGCAGCGGCCACTCACTTCAAGGAATTTCGCAGCTACTTCTTTCACAACTGCATCTATGGCAATCTCTACCGCGACGCCCGCTTTGACGCTCCGTTCAGTCTGAAACAGTTGTTTCGCGAGTGCGGACCCCACTATCGACTGGTGGTGGTCGGCGATGCGGCCATGGCTCCCTATGAGTTGTTTCATCCCAAGGGGGCCTATTTTTTCGGTCCGGCCTCCGACAAAACCGGCTGGGACTGGATGGTGGAGCTCTCGAATCACTTTCCCAGGCGCTGCTGGCTCAACCCCGACAATCCGCGTTACTGGCAGGGGCAAGGAAGCACCCGAGAGGCGCTGGCGCGGATCTTTCCCATGTATCCGCTGACCTTAGACGGGCTCGAAGAGGCCATACGCGGGCTCAATGGAACCCGCGGCCAGCCCGGGCAGGCGCTGTGATCGGCTTTTTTCAGCCCCCTCCGCCGGCCGCCCCGGTGGCCGAAAGCGAGGTGGCTGAGCGCTACGAATACTGGCGCTGGCGCCAGCTCTACGCCACCTTCGTCGGCTACGCCCTGTACTATTTCGTACGCAAAAACTTGAGCTGCGCCATGCCCTTGATGGAGAAAGAGCTCGGCATTGGCAAGCGCCAGCTCGGCAGTTTTCTTACCTGCCACGGCATCCTCTATGGATTGTCCAAGTTTCTCAACGGCATCCTGGCCGATCGTTCCGATGCCCGGCGCTTCATGGCCGTGGGCTTGCTGGCTTCGGCCTTGCTCAATCTGGCCTTCGGATTCTCGGGCGGTGTTCTGGCCATGGGCATCCTGTGGGTGCTGAACGGCTGGGTCCAGGGTATGGGCTTTCCGCCCTGTGCGCGGGTGCTCAGCCACTGGTTCTCGCCTGGCGAGCGCGGAGTGAAGTGGGCCTGGTGGAATACCTCGCATCAGGTGGGTGGGGCTCTGATCATGGTGTTGGGTGGAGCTCTGGGTGCCCGCTTCGGCTGGCGAGCCGTGTTCTGGGTGCCCGCCCTGCTGGCCGGGTTGACCAGCCTGTGGCTCTGGAATCGGCTGCGCGACACCCCGGCCTCGCTGGGGTTGCCCGAGGTGGAAGCCTATCGCGGCGAACCCGTTCCTCCCCCTCGAGCACGTCGGAGTGTGCGCGAGGTCGTGTTTGCCAACCCCCTGATCTGGGCGATCTGTTTCGCCAACTTCTTCGTCTATGTCGTGCGTTACGTATTTTTCGATTGGTGGCCCAGCTATCTGCACCAACAGCGAAACTTCGAGCTGGATGCCGCGGGCAGCATCACGGCCGGCTTCGAGATCGCCGGGCTCTTGGGCTCGCTGGCGGCTGGCTACCTCAGTGACCGCTGGTTCAAGGGAAAACGCAATCCCGTGTGTCTGCTGTATCTGGCGGCCACTGGCGCAGCCATTCTGGCTTATTGGAAGCTGCCTCCCGGCGGTTTCTGGCAGGAGGCGGCGCTGGTTGGGGCGGTGGGTTTTTTCATCTACGGTCCGCAGTTTCTGGTGGGGGTGATGGTGGCCGATCTGGTGGGCAAGGAATCGGCCGCCAGCGCTATTGGCCTTACTGGATTTTTTGGCTATCTTAGCGGAATTGCCTCGGGTTGGGGGCTGGGGTCTCTGGTCGATAGCTATGGCTGGCAGGCCAGTTTCTATATGGTGTTGGGCTGCACGCTGGCAGCCTTTGCGTGCTTTGCCGTGTGCGGAAGGAGAGTCTGATGAGCCTTGTGAGTTGGAGTTGGATGGAGGAAGGGATCGCCCGGGTGGAACTGGCGGATCCGTCTCGCCTCAATGCCATGGGTGAGGCCATGGCGGTCGATTTCGGCGAGGTGGTTGCGTCCCTGGGCGCGGCCCGGCCTCGGGTGGTGGTGCTGTGCGGTCAGGGGGGCTCGTTTTCTGCCGGCGGTGATCTGGCCATGTTGGAGGCCAAGCAGTCTCGAGCCTGGTCCCGCAACATGGGCGACATGCTGTCTTTTTACTGGAGTTTTCTCCAGTTGCTGAAGCTTGAAGTTCCTCTGATCGCGGCCGTGCAGGGTTGGGCAGTGGGGGCGGGCTGCTGTCTGGCGGCGGCCTGCGATCTGCGACTGGCCGATCCCGGTGCTCGCTTCCGCGTGCCCTTCGTGCAGATGGGGCTCTTTCCGGGAATGGGCACCACCCTGTGGTTTCGCCAGCGGATGGGTCCCTGGGCGGCCGATTTCCTGCTGCGCGGTACCACGCTGAACGCCGAGCAGGCGGCCCAGCGCGGACTGGTCACCGAGATTTCCCCCCCGGGCGAGGTGTTGCAACTGGCTCTGGCTCAGGCCCGCGACATCTTGCGCAGCGGTCCCGAGGCCACCCGAGACCTGCTGCGTCTGCTGCGACCCGACCCGGCCGAACTGCAGTTGGCCCTGGCTCGCGAAGCCGATCTCCAGGCCCTGAGTTACAATCGCGAGGAGTTCGCCCAGGGTCTGCAGCGCGCTCGAACCCGCAGCTAAAGAATGACCATCGTCACGGATGCTTCCTGGCAGCGCCCTTACACTGGGGCCATGAAGCTCAACGACGACGAAGAAACAGCTCTCTATCTGGCTACGGTCGAACCCGCTCGAGTGTGGGCCTTGCTAGACACCTTCAGCCCGGAACGCTTCGCGCGCACGCTGGGGGCGCGCCAGGGTTTGCCGCAGCCCAGGCCCCTGGAGCACCCCGAGAGTTTTGAATGGAAAGAGCGCGGGCTGCGTCGAGATTCCCGGCGCCTTTTGCTGCCAGGAGGCGAGGTTGGAGCCGCCCAACTACCGCTGATGCCCCCTCTGGCAAAGCTCGGTTATCTACTGTGCTTGCTGCCCGGGCGTCGCTGGAGCGGGGTGCTGGCGGCCTTTGAGCCCGAATTGGCTCGGCGTATTCAGGCCCGAATGGACCAGAGGTGGCGCCTCAGCCCGCAAGCGCGACTGTTGCTGATCCAGCAGGCCAGTTTTCAGCCCGAGTTGTTCGAGAAGTTTGCCCGACGCGCCCCTCAGGCCGTGGCCGAGTGGCTGGTGGACCGTTTGTTTTTTGGGGTGGTGGCCGTGGGGCGGCTGACAGAGTTGTCCCCGGTTCAGGGTTCCACCGTCCGTCTTGGCAAGGGCCCCGGCCTGCGGTCGGCCACGACCATCGCCCCCCGGCCCGGTGTGCCCGAGGAGCGATGTGACCATCTGGCCATCGTGATGATGAGTCTGCCGCCCGAAGCCAGCGCTCAGCTTTTTAAGGAATTCGATCCCGAGATGGTGCATCGCATCACCCTGGCGATTTCCCGGCTGCCCCGCATCACGGCTGAGGAACAGCAGGCCGCTTTGGACAGGGTGCTGGAAGTAACCTTGGACGAGCTCGAGGAGCTGGCCCGCCTTCAGCCGGCGGCTCTGGCCTTGCGGCTGCGAGAGTATCTGGAGGAAGGCCCGGCCTGAGGGCGTCGTCGAAGGCCACGGCGTGATCGACGTTCTTTTTGAGGGCAAGCAGCACCGGTTGGCCCCCGGCACCAGCGTCAGCGAGTTTCTAGGCAAGCTCTATATCGCCGAACGCGGCATTGTGGGGGCCACCCTGAACCACCATCTGGTATCGCTGGAAACCCCCATCGACGGTGATTCCAGCCTGGAGGCGGTGCCCTGCCACAGCCGCGAAGGACAGGCCATCGTGCGGCGCACCGCCACTTACCTCTTTCACTCGGTGGTGAGGGCTCATTTCCCGGAAGTTCAGGTGGTCATCGGTCAGTCGTTACTGGGTGGATACTTCTACGATCTGCAAGGCAGCCTGGACAGTCTGGTCGAGTGGTGCGCTGTGGTCAACCGCCAGATGTCGGCCGCCATCGATCAAGACCTGGCCTTCCAGCGCCGCAGCGTGTCGGTAGAAGCCATTCATCGCTGGGTCGAGGACCCTTTCGGCTATAAGCAACGGCTGCTTCAAGGTTGGTCGTCACCTCAGGTACACGTGATGTCGTTGGGGGGCTACAGTCAAATGATGCACGGCCCATGCGCTCCGTCTACGGGTTGCTTGCGGGGGGTGCGGGTCGTGCCTTACCCGCCGGGGATTATCTTGCTTTTTCCTGGTGAAGCCGCCACTTCCCCTCTGCCGGGGCCCGAGTCTCAGGGAGGCAAGTTGTTCCAGGTCTACCGCGAGACGCGCGAGTGGAACCAACTGATCGGGGTTTCGGCCGTAGGCGATTTAACCACGGCCGCGCTGGAGGGCCGCTTTGACGAAGTGATTCGCATCGCCGAGGCCCTGCACGAAAAGAAAATCGCCGAGGTGGCCGATGCGATCGCCGCGCGACGCGCCGAGTTGAAGCTGATTTGCATCGCCGGCCCTTCCAGTTCGGGAAAGACCACCTTTGGTCAGCGGCTGGCCGTACAATTGAGGGTCAACGGCCTGCAGCCCCTGCCCGTCAGCCTGGATGATTTTTACGCAGGCCGTCAGCGGACCCCCCGAGACGAGAATGGCGACCCGGATTTCGAAGCCCTCGAGGCGCTCGATCTCGACCTGCTCGACCGCTGTCTCTGTCAACTGTTGAAGGGGGAGCCCACGGCTCTGCCTCGTTACGATTTCCATTCTGGCGCCCCCACCCCCCGAGAATCCTGGAAGGTGGTGCAGTTGAGGCCGGGTCAGGTGGTGTTGCTGGAGGGTATCCACGGGCTGAACCCGCGCATCGCCCCTGGCGTGGCGGCCGAACAGCGTTTCCATGTCTTCGTCAGTGCTCTGACACAGCTGGTGATCGATGAGCACAACCGCATCTTCACCTCCGACATCCGGCTCTTACGGCGCATCGTGCGCGACCGATTCTTTCGGGGGTTCTCGGCGGCCGAGACCATTGAGCGCTGGCCCTCGGTGCGTCGCGGCGAAGAACGCTATATCTTTCCTTTTCAAGAGCGTGCCGATGCGATGTTCAACTCGACGCTCGTCTATGAAACCTCGATTCTGCGCACGCTGGCCTGGCGATTTTTGCTCGAGGTTCCGCGCAATCATCCCTCGCGGGTTCGGGCCTATGAGTTGCTCAAGTTCCTGGAGCTGTTCATCCCCGTCTTCTCCGAGGCCATTCCGGCCAATTCGGTCTTGCGCGAGTTCATCGGCGGCAGCGGTTTTGGCCACTGAGCCTTCCAGGGGAAGCGGCCTGCCCTGGCCAATCAACCCCCTGGAGGTGTCGTGGTTTGAAATACTTGAAGTGGAGTCTGCCCCTGGCGCTGGTCTGTTGCAGCCTGACGGCCTGGGGAGAGGAACTGTATGTCCGCAACCGTTTGTTCAAGGGTTATGCCACCGGGGTCTCGCGGCGGCTCGAGAACATCCAGGTCGACCTGGTCGAAATTTGCAAGCTGCTGGAACTGGAGCTTGTCGAGAAAGATGGCAACGCCTTCCTGGTTCCGCCGGGCACAATACCCGATACTCAGAACGTCACGGGTCAGGGTGTGACCTATTATCAGGGCAAGCCGCTGGCGGTAACCGTGGAGGGTGAGCACCGGATGGTCTACCTGAAGCCCCTGGCGGAACTGATGGGAGGGCGGTTGAGTCACAACCCATCGCTGAAGACGGTCGATTTCAACTTGATGCCCTCAGCCTCGCGTCCGGCCCCTGGGGCAGCCGCAGGCGGTGGCGGGTACCGTCTGATCAACTTCTGGGGCGAGGGCTGACCCCCGTGCCGGCGTTTCAAGCCGGTGTTGGCTCAGGTTGAGTCAAAATTGGGCATCAACATCACCTACGTCGATGTGCGCTCTCCTGCGTTTCAGCAATACCAGCGCTACTTCCAGGGTGGAGGCATTCCTTATACGGTGTTGCTCGGCCCCGGTGGTACGCCGGTGCAAAGCTGGTCGGGAGCCCGTGATCAGGGCGCTTTTCAGAAAGAGCTTCAGCAGTTGATGCGTTAAGTCACCCAGTCTACCGGGCGGCTGGCGCCGCCCGGTAGAGGGAGGCGGCTGACCAGCAGCGTCGTGGCCAGGCCTGCCAGCATGGCCAGGCTGCGGTGGGGCAGTCCGGCCGGAAGCTCCACCCAGGCCGGCAGACCCAGGCCCGGCTCTCCGACCGCTGCCCTCAGCATCAGCCCGACCAACAGGCCTGCCCCCACGCCCCAACGATTGGCGCGCGGGTCGAACAGCACCACCAGAAGTTGTGGGAAGAGCAGAACATACACCAGGTCGGCTGAGAGAAACCATAGCGAGTAAATGCTCTGCACGTGCAGTGCCAGCAGCGTGGCCAGCGTGCCGAAGACGACGATCATGCGCTGGTTCAGGTGAGCAACGGCATTGGGGTCGGCCTCTTCCCCCTCGGGGCGAAAGCACTGCTGGACGATGTTCCAGCTAAACATGGTGGACACCGAGTAGATCGAGGCGTCGACGCTGGACATGATGGCTCCCGCTACGGCGCACAGGCCGATCAGGCCCACCCACCTGGGGGTCAGATCGCGCAGAACGGTGGGTAGGATCACAAAGTCACCGGCCGGAGGTGCCAGTCCGGCCGCCTGCCAGTCGAACACGGCTCCGGCGATGCCCAGCAGGGCTGGAGGAATGGCCATCAGGCAGCACAACAGGGCCGCCGCCAACGAAAGTTGCTGGGCCACCCTGGGGCTCGGCGAAGAGAGCACGCGCTGAAAGTAGCAGTGCCAGGGAATGCCCCCAAAGATCAGCAGCAGCATGGCGTCCCACCAGCCGGGGTTGAGCAGTTCCCGGCTACTGTTGCCAAAGCGCGCGCCGTAAAGCTGAAATACCTGGTCAATCGGCGGAAGGTGGGCAAAGACAAAGGGCAGGCAGATCAGCATGCCCGATGCCGCCAGGATCAACTGGGCGACATCCGTGTAGGCGATCGACCAGAGTCCGCCGCGCACGGTATAGGCCACGGTCATACTGGCCGAGAGCACGATGGCCAGGCGAAAGTCCAGGTGGAGCAGCACTCCGAAGGTGGTGCCCAGAGCCGCCAGAATACCGGCGGTCCAAAGCAGTTCTCCGCACATGGCCGGCAGGTAGAGCAGCGCTCCCATTCGGTTTCCGTAGCGTTGCTGGAAGGGGTCGAGCAGGGTGAGGAACCCCTGGCGATGCATCAGCGGGGCAAAGAAAAAACCTCCCAGTAGCAGGCTGAGCCCAAAGCCCCAGGGAGCCTGGGCCCAGATCAGGCCCTTGCCGTAGACGGCTTCAGCCGTGCCATTGAGGTAGCCCCCATCGACCCAGGTGGCGGTCATGGTGAGAACGCCGATCCACAGGGGAATGCGCCGCCCGGCCACCAGTACCTCGCTGACGCTGCTGGCCTGACGATTGCGACTGGCCCACAGCCCGATAGCGAAAATGCTGAGGTAGAAGAGCCCGACCCCGGCCAGTGCCAGCACTAGCCGCGCTTGACGTACTTTTGATAGAGCTTCATGTAGTCGGTCACGATCTTCACTCCCGAGGTGCGCAGGTCGCGTTTGAGGTTGCGGTCGTTGAGCACGCGCTCGGTGATGGGCCACAACTCCTCAAAATGCTGAAAACGGGTCTGGGCCTCGACCAGGGCACCGACCAGGGCCACCGTGAAACTCTTGGGGTGGGCTTTACGCGCCTTGCCCAACCATGGCAGGGCATTTTCGGCGTGAAAATAGTCATCCAGGGCTGTGAGGTAGCCCAGGCAGAACAGTTCGTCCCCATTGAGGCGGCTTTCGTAGTTGGGTCCCGAGTATTTCTGCTCCAGAATCTCTCGGAACAGGACCGCGTTCTGCTTGCCGTGAAAGTTCCAACTCAGGGCATTGATCACGGCTGCCTTCCGATCGATCGGCGCCTGCGACAGAAGGTAGTAGCCCAATTGTGTGTTGAGGCGCTCCAGGTCGTGAGCCATGACCACTTCGGGCACGTCGCGGTAGGCGCGCCAGAAGTCGGTGGAGGTCAGGGGGGAGTCGGCGGCTGCGGGCCAGGCCCAGAGCAGCAGCATCAGCAGTTGGAGTAGCTTGTTCATAGAGCGAGATTCGCAATCGAACAGGCAATCCTCCCTCGAGAAAGGGTCGGTATGGGAGCAGAGTTCGAACTGGGTTGCACCCGCTGCGGTAAAAGCTGGTCTCCGATTGTTTTGGGGGCAGGGGGCTACGGCCTGGGCCACTGTCGAGCCTGCCGGGCACTGGTCAACAGTCGACGTGCGCCCTGGCGTTGCCTGGAGCGTGCCCGTTGTGCTCGTTGTAACGAATCGAACTTTCTTGTGCTGGTGCCCGATCTCGAGAGTCTCAACTGTCCCCATTGTGGTCAGCGAGCCATTCAGGCCAGACGTCTGCGCGATGTGGACGAACACCCCCGTCTGACCAGTGGGGAAACGGTGCATTGCCGGGTGGTGGGCTTTGTTGAGGACGCCCTGATCGCCTTGCTCCCCCCCGATCTGCCCGTGCGCTTGCGGGGCGCCCAGCCTGAGCACTTGCACTGGTGGGTCGAGGCTACCTTTCTCGAGGGTGAGGCCGTGCTGATTCGCAAGCTGGCCTATTCGGGTCTGTCCCAGATCGAAACCATCGATGTTGGCAACGAGGGTATTCCGCTGTTGCGCCTGGAGGTTGCCCCCTGGCGTCAGCGCGTCGAGCGCGATCCGCTGGCCCATTGGGAAGCCTGGATTCGACTGATCGAACCGCACCTCGACCTGTTCGCCAATGATGTTCGGGAAGAGTCGAACCTGAGTCTCAGCCAGGATGTTGAGCCCTTTTTACAGATGATGGCCCAACTGTATGCCTCCGGCAGTGAAGAGGCCGGTCTGGTGGCATTTTTCAGCCCCGATCAGCAGAGCTGGGTGGAGGTGGGGGAGACGGCGCTGGGCATTGAGCTGGCCGACCGCCCCCCCATGCTGCTCGAGGCTCCCTGGGGGCCCGCTCCCCACGGCGAAGAGCTGATTGAAGCCATCTCCACAGTAACCCAGGTGCGCCGGCTCTGGACCGAGAGTCACGGCACGTTGCTGTGGAACATTCGCCTGATTCTCGATGCTTCAGCGGCCGAACAGGGGCCGGTCGAGGAGGCGCTTCGACTGCTGGAAGAAGGTCAATCGGAGCGGGCTCTGGCTCGCCTTCAGGGCGCAGCTGCCGAAGGTTCGGGTTCGGCCTGGTACGAGCTGGGTCGGTTGCACGAACAGGGTCGGGGGGTGCCGATCCACCGAGGCGAGGCGCGCGAATGTTTTCGCCAGGGGGCCGAGTTGGGTCATCCGCTGGCCCAGTTGGAATTGGGGCGTCACTACTATGATAACCTGGCCAAGCCCGACGCCCCCGAACAGGCAGTGCTGTGGCTGGAGCGAGCGGCCGACCAGGGCGTGGCCGAAGCCCAGTTCTTAATGGGCATGATGCTGATGTTCGGGCAGCGCGTCGAGCGTCATCCGACTCAGGCCGTGCGCTACTGGCAGCTGGCTGCCGAGCAAGGCCACCGATATGCTCAAGCCAATCTCGGGATGTCCTACCTGGAAGGCACGGGCGTGCCCCAAGACGCCCGCCAGGGCGCTCATTGGTATCGGAAGGCTGCCGAAGGGGGGGCGGAGTCGGCCCAGATGCGTCTTGCAGAGCTCTATGAGCACGGGCAGGGGGTCGAGAAAGACGAGGCTCTGGCGCTCTACTGGTATCGGACGGCGGCTCAGAACGGCAGTCCGGAGGCCCAGGAGAAGCTAAACCACTACCAGCGTTGGGGCAAGCTCTAGCCGCGGGGCCCGAGCCAGCTCAGCACCAGCACAAAGAGTTGCGAGCCGAACGAGATCAGCGAACTGGCCGGGCGGAACACCAGTTGGGCCAGCACGGTGCCCACCAGCATGCCCAGCAGCAGAAATACGGCGGCCGTGCGGATTTGGGCCGGGTTACGCTGGCCCGAAACGCACTGATCGGTGACTCGAGCCAGGGTGGGGTCTACCACCAGGCTGAGGGTAATAGTGGCCACACCGTTGACCACGCTCGAGAGCAACGTGGCTGCGCCCGAAGCGGGGTGTTCGGGCCCCAGTTCGGCACCGGCGTAGATAGCGGCCATCAGGCCCACCGAGTGCACCGACAGCACCAGCACGTTGCCGTAGAGAAAGGTGCGCGGAAAGTTGGGCTGGCGCAGGTCGGCCAGACGCACGCCCAGCAAGCCCGGAAGTCGGAAGCTGGCGAGGATGGTGGGCCAGCGTCGCGGATTCAGGCAGGCCAGCAGCACCGCCGGAATGGAGCCTCGACGATCGAGTTGCTGAATGGCGCGGTTGATGATTTCCACGAAGCTGGGCAGGAGCAGTAATCCCAGCAGGGCTCCCAGGGTGGCTCCGGCCAGGACCCAGCGGTAGAGAACCTCGAGTTGAGCCAGCTGGCGACTACGGGCCAGATGGTCCGCCAGCGAACCGAGCATGGGGGCATAGACCTGAACCGACATACGGGTAACCAGAAAGAACAGGTTGTAAATGGAGAGCGCCGTGGCTACCTGTCGGGTTTGCACCGCCGAAACCCGGGCTGCATAGGTGGTTGAGGCCAGCGCCGTCAGGGCCGCGTTCAGCAACACAATGCTCCAGATGCTGCCTGCGACCGAGGTGCCTTGCTGGCCTACCATCAGGGTGGCTCGGGTGATCAGGCCGATGCCCAGTGGTAGCATGGCCAGCCCCAGCAGCGAGCCCAGGAAGTTGCCCACGGCCAGATGCAGGGCGGTGGCGTGCACCTGATTCAGCGGACGGGCCCCTTTGACGGCCTGGTCGGTGATCAGTGCGGCCTGGGGGTCGACCCACACCGAGAAAGCAATGGCGGCAAAAGCATTGACGAGACCAGAAAGGAGCAGGCCGGTGCTGGCATAGTTCGGGAGCGCGGCGCTACAGTAAATGGCGCTGAGGGCTCCAATGGTCCAGACGGCGGTGGCGAAAATGTTGAACCAGAGAAATCCCGGAGAGATTCCTTCCAGTCGAAACAGGCGGGCGGGCAGGGGAGCGCGCTTGAAAAAGCTGGTCAAGGCCAGCACCAGATTAGCGGGGCGGAACAGCCCCCGGACTCCCTGTTCATCGACGACCTGTACCAGGCGGCAGTAGAGGGAAACGAAATTCGGCAAAAGGATCCACGACAGCCAGGCACCGGCGGCCGAACCTACGATGATCCAGCGAATCTGCCCCAGCAGGGTCTCAGGGCCCTCGCTGTGGGCCTTAAACCCTGCTACCAACGGCAGATAGAACATGTTGGCAAAGCGGCTCAGCATGAAGAAGATCGAGGAGATACTCAAGGCCTGGGCGACTTTGCCCGTGAGCACGGCGGCCGGGCGGGCAGCCACGTTGAGCGTGCCCAGCAGGGCCACCAGTGCCGAGATCAGGATGACGAGAAGCAGGCGAGGATCGGCTAAAAGCGCTGGATTCACACGGTCTCCCTAAAAGGTTGAATGAAATTCAGATATTGATTGAAGAATCCTCTTTTCCCGTGGGGAGTGCAGTTTGGCAGGGAAGGATTGCCGATTGCCGAACGCCGCTGCGAACACGGCCTCACAAAGCCGTTGAGAAAGGAGTCTCTGTCTTCGTGAAGAGATTTGCAAAATCGGTGCTGATGGGGGCCGCCCTTTTTACGTCCTTGACGGGTGTGAGCTGGGCCGGCTGGCTGGAGCCCGAGGATAATAGTATTCGCATCGACGGCGTCATCTACGAAGGTCAGTGGGCCTATGTCGGCGAGCGTCCCTACGTCAATGTGGAATCGTTCGGCAAGGCTCTGGGCTACCCCCGGCGCCACAACGTGAAGAATTGGTATCTGGGTAAGGAAGGAACTCCCAAGGGGAGCCCCTTTCAGTTGATGGTCGAATCGTACGGAAAGGACCTTCCGACCACGCGTTTCGGAGGAGCCACCTTCGTGGACATGCAGGCCGCTTGCAAGCAACTGCACATTCCCTTCCACTACGATCCCGAGGGTCAGGTGTATGAGGTCGGCAATCCTTACCAGGGCGAGTATATGATCGGCGCCTGGCAGCGCTGGCTCAATGGCAAGGAGACCGTTTACTCCGGAACGCACCAGTGCGGCTCCCTGGACCAGGGTCACTTCAATATCCATATCGATGCAAACAAGCGGGACGGCATCTAGCGTTCGTTCCGTTCGACGGAAAACGGCCCCCGAGGAACATTCCACGGGGGCTGTTTTCATGACGGACCCCCGGTGTGCCTTCTTGGAGGCTGTGCACGAGGTGTCTCCCGAGTTGCGCTGTCGCGCCTGGTGCAGGCGTCAACCGAAGTGTCGCTGGACTCAGATCATCGCCGTGGGAAAAGCGGCCGAGTCGATGGCCAGGGGCGTGGCTCAGGTGTGGAACCACCTCCCTGCCTTGCTGGTGTTGCCTCACCCGCCGCAATCGGTTCCCTGTGGGGTCAACTGGGAAGTGATGGTTTCCAGTCATCCTCAGTTGACAACAGCCTCGCTGCGAGCCGGAGCCCGTTTGTTGGATTGGGCACGCCGCCCCGGGTCCAGCCTGGTGTTGCTCAGCGGCGGGTCGTCGGCCCTGGTGGAAGTGCTGGTTCCTGGTCTGGCCTCGCCCGAGGCTTTTCGAAACTGGGAGCAGTGGTATCGGTGTGGGCTTTCGATTGTGGAGATGAACCAGCTTCGCAGTCAGTTTTCCCTGTTGAAAGGGGGTGGGCTGCTCGAGTGTTTCCAGGGGTCAAGCCACACGCTCGTCTGGAGTGACGTGTTACAGGGCGCCAGGTGGGTGGGGTCGGGGCCAACCTGGCGCGAGCCGATGCCCCCCGGGCATGGGTTTGAGGTTTTGGGTCGAGGGCAAGACCTGCGCAAAGCCATGGCTCGGCAACTGCGACGGCGGGGTTGGAAGGTGCGCTTCCGGGCGGCCTTTCTCACGGGGCTGCCCCAGGCGGTTCGACGCCTGCGCAAGTGGCGTCCCGCCAGGGGCGAGGTGCTGCTGGCCTGCGCCGAAATCACCGTGGCGGTCACGGGTCGGGGACGTGGGGGGCGCTGCCAGGCGCTGGTCCTGGAGATGCTGGAGTGGCTCGAGCAGCAACATTGCGGGCTGCTGGCCGCTTCCAGCGACGGCTGCGATGGTCCCACTGCCTACGCCGGGGCCGAGGCCGACCCGGGAACTCTGGGGCGAGCCCGCAAGCTGGGCCTTGAGCCCGGGCAGTATCGCGGTCGTCAGGCCAGTAGCGAGTTTTTCGAGCAACTGGGAGAGGCATGGCAGACCGGACCGACCGGCAATAATCTCAACGATATCCTGGCGCTATGGCGCTGGCAGGCGCCTCCCGGCGCAACGTAGAAGGCCAGCCCATCTCGTAATAATCAGGAGGCAAACTCCCCTCATGTCCACGGCAACCGCTAGCGAACGGGTGTTCAATTTTTCCGCCGGCCCCGGCACTCTGCCCCTCAAGGTGCTTGAGGAGGCTCAGAAACATCTCCTCTGTCTGCCGGGGGCAGGGGCCTCCATTCTGGAGATCAGCCACCGCTCGGCCGCTTTCGACGAGATCATTCTGGGTGCCGAGCGCGATATGCGCACCCTGCTCAGCATTCCCGACGATTATGCGGTGCTGTTTTTGCAGGGCGGAGCCACCACCCAGTTCTCGATGATTCCGATGAACTTCCTGGATGCCTCGACCTCTGCCGACTATGTTCTTCAGGGAGCCTGGTCAAAGAAGGCGATTTCTGAAGCCAGGAAGTGCGGACCGGTGAATATCTGCTGGGACGGCAGCGCCGAAAAGTTCACCCGCGTGCCTCGACTCGACGAGTTGAAGGTAAACCCCAAGGCGGCCTATTGTCACATCACTTCCAATGAGACCATCGAGGGTATCGAGTTCGACTACGATCCCGATCTCGGCGGCGTGCCCCTGATTTGCGACGCCTCCTCGGACTTCATGCATCGACCCATCGACGTGAGCAAATACGCCCTGATCTACGCCGGGGCTCAGAAGAACGTGGGTCCGGCCGGGGCCACCGTAGTCATTCTCCGCAAAGACCTGCTCGAGCGTCAGGTTGGCACATCGCTCCCCACCATGCTCGATTACAAGAAGATGGTGGCCGGAGGCTCGATGCACAATACGCCGCCCTGCTTCTCGATCTACATCCTCAGCCTGGTGATGAAATGGCTCCTTCACGATATCGGGGGGCTGGAGAAGATGCACCAACTCAACCAGAGTAAGGCGCGCCTCCTGTACGACTACATCGATTCTTCCGAGGGCTACTATCGTCCTCACGCTCAGGTGGGCAGCCGCAGTTTGATGAACGTTACCTGGCGAATGGCCAACGAGGATTTGGAGAAGAAATTCGTCAAGGAGGCTACCGCGGCCAAGCTCGACGGACTGAAGGGCCATCGCGACGTGGGCGGTTTGCGTGCCAGTATTTACAACGCTTTTCCGCTGGAGGGCGTGGAGGCTCTGGTTCAATTCATGAAGGAGTTTCGCAGCAAGAATAGCTGACCCCTGATGAATACACTGGATCTGCTCTATCGCATCTACCGAGCTCGGTATTCTCTAGATGCCCTGCAGCGTCGACTCGATCGCAGCTTTCGCGTCGTTTTTGTGGGCCAGCCTCAAGACACGACTCGGATGCTGCACTGGTTGGGCGAGTTGCACAATAAGGCTGAAGAGATGCCCATCGAGCAACGGAACTGGCCGCTGGAAAAAGAGGACTGGCTCGAGTTCGAAGCCTGTGTGGTTCACCTCGGCAGTGAGGTGCCTTCGACCGAGTGGTTGCGAGAGCAAGCCGCTTCGATCCCCGATTCTGTGCCCTGTCTGTGGATTGTAGAAGGCAAAGACCTCAAGCCGCCGGAGGTTACTCCCGGCACGCTTCCGCGGCTGTATTCGCTGGATCCGCTGGACCCGGGGCCCGATTTTGGGCGTTTGCTGCCCCGCGCGTTTCCCGGGCTGGCTCTGAGCCTGGCCCGTAGCTTTGCGGGGCTGCGCTATCAATACGCCCGCCGCGTGATCCGTGTCACTGCAGCCCGCAATGCTCGAATGGCGGTGGCGTCTTCACTGCCGGCTCCGCCCGTTTTCCTGGTGGGAACTCTCTGGCGCTTGTTCGCCACGGCGGGCGAGACGATTGCCATGACCGCCAGCCAGATTCACCTCTGCCTCTTGATGGCCGCGCTTCATTACCGTAGCCTGGACTTCTTCGACCGCATGGGCGAACTGTGGCCCGTGATCGGCGGGTCCTTTGGGTGGCGCTCGCTGGCCCGTGGCATGGTCGGGCTGGTCCCGGGCCTGGGCTGGCTGAGCAAGGGCGGTCTGGCTTACAGTGCCACCTGGATGGTGGGAGAGATGAGCCGTCTCTACTACGAGTTCGGACAGCCTGGCCAGGACGAAGTGTTGCGAGAACTGCGTCGCCGCAGCCACGAGGAACTGGCTCGGCGCCTGCGTGAGGGTGACCTGGAAAGCGACGAAGATGACGAGGACCCCAGCGATTCCTGAGACTTCGGCCGGTCGCCTGGCTACGAGGTTGCTTTGGGGCTGCATCTTGCTGGCGTTCCTGGCTGCCTGCTTCTGGCACGGCCAGCGCCACCGTCAGGAACAGTCCCATCGCTCTACCGAACTGGTGCTGGATTATCAGTCGCTGCTTGACCTGGCTCGAGCTCAAGGCAAAGAATGGACCGAACTTTTGCCCGAGTTTCGCCGCCACGGAGTCGAGGCTCTGGCCTTCGCCGAACTGCGCCTTGAAGACCTGGAAGGTTACGGCATTTGCCTTCCTTACAGCGGCATCGAGGTGGGCGCCGAGAGCGGCCTGGGATGTGGAGAGCCGCCGCTGGCTCGCCCTCAGTCTACCTATCTCGTGCAGTGGGGGCGTTCGCCATCGGGCCCATTGAGTCTGGCACAATTGCAGGAGATGCTCGGCGAGAACTTTGGGCCTCAGAAGGTGCGACCCTGGCAGTGGCCCGATTCGCGAGCTCGCGCTCTGGAGGTCGACCTTCCGTTGCGGGCGGTGCAATCCAGCGGCTTGGGGTTTCCCGCCTGGGCCATCGCCGAGGCGCGAAAACAGGGGATGGCTATCTGGCTCAGGCCCGAGAACAAGCCGTTCGCGCAGGCCGAGGATGTGCGTCGCTACCTGCAGCGTATCCAGGATCGTTTCCAACCCGAAGGCATCGTCTTTGGTGGCGCCAGCAATGAGGTGGCCGGCTACCCCGATTATTTGGAGGTCACCGCAGAGACCGTTCGATCGCTGGGATGGAAGCTAGGATTTATCGAACTTCCTCGGGCTACCCAGCAAAAAGGCATCGAGACGCTGGTGCGCCAGTTGCCCGAGCGCACGGCTCGAGTCTTTGCTGTGCCGCCCGCTCAGCAGAACACGTTGAAGCCACCTCGAGTGGCTCAGATGTACAGTCTGGCGGCTCGCGAGCGCAACCTCAGCGTGCTCTACCTGCGCCCCTACGCCGAGGATCCGACTCCCGACAAAGGCTTTGAGAACGCCAATGAGCGCCTCTTCGAAAGTATCGGGAAGTCGCTCCAGGGCCGACTCGGCAAGGCTGCGGTGTTTTCAACGCCGGTGCAGGTCCCAGGCTGGGGCCTGGGGCTGCTGGCGTTGGGTGGAGGGGCCGCGCTGTTGTTGGTCGTCGGCCAGGTGATGTCGCTTCCGCTGGTGCCCACGGTGGCTTTTTTGCTACTCTTCGCCGGGCTCAACCTGGGCTTGGGAGGGCTGTCGATCTGGCGGGCGCTGATGGCCTTAGGCACGGCCTGCATCTTCAGCACGCTGGCCGTGGTCAGCCAATTTGCAGCGCTCAGCCGCCTGGGGCAGTCTCCGGCGGGCTTGCTGGCACTGCTCACGGGCTCGAGCCTTTGCTGGCTGCGAATGTTTGCCATCAGCATGGTGGGCGCCTGGATTTCCAGCGCCTTCCTGCAGGACACGACCTACAAGCTGGGCCTGGATATTTTTCGTGGGGTGAAGATATTGACGGTAGGCACGCCGGTGTTGATCACTCTGGCCTGGATGCTTACCCCACACCAGCGAGCCTACTGGTTGCAGATCGGGGCGGCTCCGCTGCGCCTGTATCAGCTGGTGGGTTTGGGCCTGTTGGCCGTGGCCGCGCTGATTTACACCATGCGCACGGGCAACGTGGCCAGCGATTTTGGCGGCACGCTTGAGGCGGAAAAGCACCTGCGAATGGTGCTCGATCAGACCCTGTCGGTGCGGCCGCGATTCAAGGAGTTCTTATTGGCTCACCCCGCCATGTTGATGGTGCCCCTGTGGATTCGCTGGGGTCGCCCCGAGGCCACGGCTCTGTGTCTGCTGGCCGGCACGTTGGGGCAGTGCGGTCTGTTGGACACCTTCGCCCACGTGCACACGCCCTTGCAGGTGAGCTTGATTCGCTGTTTCCTCGGCGGCATTCTGGGCCTGGTTCTGGGTTGGCTCTACACGGCAGTGCTTTGGAAGGCCGCGCAGGTCGCCAGCCGGGTGAAAAGAAAGATAACCTTCTCTACTTGAGTTTCAGTAAAATGCGACATATTGTAATCTGGCTTGCACAATAAGCAATCTCGGCTACATCGACTTCGCTGAGAAAAGGGGAGCAACAATGGAAAATACCTCAGGAACAGCCGCTGGTATGCTCGAAGACCTGATGCGCAAGGTCCCGGGCTTCAGTGGTTATCTCGATCGTGAGCGTCGTCGAGACGCCGACCGGCTGCAGCGCGAATTCATGGCCAAGAACGTTACGGCCCTAAAGAGCAAGGTGCAGAACGCTCAGGAGGAACTGCTCGAGGCCGGTCAGATGAAGTGGATGACCAAGCTCGACGACGTCAATAATCAGATCGACCGGGTGGCCGCTCGCCTGCGTCATGCCAACTACGGATACTCGGGGTTTTTCGATGCTCACCAGGTAAATGAGGACGAGTTGAACCGGATTTACGAGTTCGATCTGAGCCTTGTGAACAACATCGCCCACGCTGAAGAAGCCCTGACGGCTTTGCAGGCCAACCTCGAAGGCGAGTTGATCAAGGCTAAAATCGCCGACCTGGGCAAGGCTGTTCAGGAGATCGACGCCAAACTCGACGAGCGCGAGCGCTTGTTGAAAGGAGTTCGCTAATGTTCGGAAAGCAGCGAGAAATCATCAACGATATTCAGTGGGCCGACCCTCACCCCGACCACATTGTCTATCGCTTCCCCGAGCACGGGCCTGGCGACATCAAATTCGGTTCCCAGCTCACCGTGCGCGAGAGCCAGGTTGCCGTGTTCTTCCGGGATGGCAAGGCTCTGGATACCTTTGGTCCGGGTCGTCACACGCTGACCACGGCCAATCTGCCGATTGTAGAGAACCTGGTTCGGGCTGTGGCCGGTGGCAGCAACGTTTTCTCGGCCGAAGTCTACTTCATCAATCAGAAGGTCTTTACCGATTTGAAGTGGGGCACACCCAATCCGATCGACATGAAAGACCCCGACCTCGGCTGGGTGCAGCTGCGAGCCTTCGGCACCTTCTCGATTCGGGTGACCGAGCCCCAGATTTTCATCAATCAGCTGGTAGGTCAGCAGCGCCTGTACACCACTCAGGCGCTCAATCAGTTCCTGAAGGGAAGCCTGCGAACTCACCTCAACGACCTCATCGGCACCACCTTCGAGTCGTATGCCAAGATTCGAGGCGGCCTCAACGACCTGGCTTCGGCCATGAAGGTCAAGGTGCGCCACGACTTCGCCAAGTACGGAATTGAACTGGTCGACTTCTACGTTCAGGACGTTTCGGTGCCGGAAGAGATCCAGGAAGCCTTCCGCATGCGGGCCAAGATGGGCGCCCTCGGGGTGCAAAACTACATGCAATACCAAACCGCCAACGCCGTCGTCGAGATGGCCAAAAATCCCGGCGGTGGGGGCCAGGCGATGCAGATGGGCGCTGGCATGGGAATGGGCATGATGTTTCCCCAAATGATGGCTGGCCAGATGGGCTACCCACCTCCAGGCTATCCGCCGCCTGGCTATCCCCCTCCCGGCTATCCGCCCCCGGGCTATCCACCTCCCGGTTACCCCCCTCAGGGGGGCTATCCTCCCCAGGGTGGGTATCCACCCCAGGGCTACCCGCCTCCCGGCTATCCTCCTCAGGGGGCACCTCCTGGATACCCACCACCCCAGGCTGAAGCTGTGGTGTGTCCCAAGTGTCAGACCCCCAATGCGGCGGGAGCCCGGTTCTGCAGCAATTGCGGCTTCCAGATTCCCCCGCCCGGCATGGCGCCTCCTCCCGAGGCTCCCCCCCAGGCCTGATCGAAGAACCGCCCCACGGGGCGGTTTTTCTTTGGGTGGGAAGAATAGGAACGCACTGGCGACTGTAGAACCTATCTTTGTGGAGGTTGCAGCATGAACAAGCGGCATAACTGGGTGGTTGGCATCCTGGCGGCGCTATCGCTGGCCCCGCTGGCGCTGGCCGAGGCCGTCAAGCCGACGGTTTCAGGCACGCTCGAGCGAGTTTCTGGCAATCAGGTCGTCTTGCGTAGCGAGTTGGGCACCATCTGGCGTGGCGAACTGCAACCGAATGGGCGTTGCGAGTGGAACGGCAGTTCGCGCTCGCTGTCCTCAATCCCCAAGGGAAGCAAAGTGGTGATGCGCGTCATTGGCTCGCTGACCGATAAGCCCCTTAAGGTGGACCTGGTCTCCGACTGGATGAACTCCGACCGGCTCGTGGCCAAGTCCGCCCCGGTACCCTACCACACCCGTCAGGGCGACCAGGTGGTTCCCGGTGGCGTGGCTGGCAATGCGCCCAATGCTCCCAATCTCGGAAAGGCTCCCAATGTGGGCGCCTACGCCCTGAACGGGGCCAATCCAGCTCCCTATATGGGACCTACGGTTCCTAACATTACGGCTCCTGCGGCCCAAGACCCTGGGCGTGCTCAGTTGCCCACCGGCGTGCCCGGTCTCCAGGTCGGCCCTGCCCCTGCTCCAGCGCCCGGTCCCGGTCCCGGTTCCGCGCCCGCTCCCGCTCCCCAGGCGGCTGGCCCCTATCCGGGGGCCAATCCCTACGCAACCAACCCCTACTCCCCGGCGCCTATGCAGCCTGCGGTGCCCGATGCCTATAATGGAATGCCTTACAACCCGACGATGGCGACCTATCCGGGCATGAACACCAATTTCCCCGGGCAGTCCAGCATGGGCCTCGAGAGCCTGCTCAATGGTTCCGAGGAGGGCGGCGGCGACATGCAGCAGGGTGGCCCGATGATGCCTATGAATTCGATGTCGATGGGAATGCCGGTGCAGATGCAGGCCACCGTGCTGCGGGCCGACCCTGCGACTCGCAGCCTGGTCGTTCAGCAGATGGGAACCCAAATTCCACAGAATATTGTCGTCAATCCTCAGGTGATGATGCCTGCCCTGCGACAGGGGCAGGTGGTGATGATCAGCGGTAGTTCCAGTCCCCAGGGATTTATCGAGGCTCAACAGATCACACCCCTTGGTCCTTAGTTCGGGTTGGAAACCGAAGACCTCAAAAAGCAGGCACTGCAGCTTGCACTGTCACTGGGGCGCAGGGCCATGCTGGTCTGGGTGGCCCTGGTGGGCATTTTTTTCCTGGCCCTGATCATCTGGTTGCTGCAGGCCGTTCACCTGGTGGCCACCATCACCGCTGTGTCCACGCTACTCGCCTATGTCATTTCACCTGCGGTGCAGTATCTCTGCGAGCGTCGCAGAATGCCCCGGGTGGCGGCCATCTCTCTGGTTTATGCTCTGGGAGGGCTGCTGTTCTTGCTCAGCCTGGCTTATCTGGTTCCCGCGCTACAGAGCCAGTTTACCTCGTTGATGGCCAATATGGGCAGTTATTTTCACACCCTGCAAACCACCCTGGATTCGTCGCTGGCCTATGCCAAGACCAATGCTCCCAATTTTCTTAAGGGGCCTTTGTCTCAGATCGATCCCGAGTCGGTCAAACTCGAGGTATTGACTCGAGACCTCCAGGAAATGGCTCCGCGCTACGTGGCCAGTGGTTTTGTAGGAGTGTTCAGCGGGGTGAAGGCGGCCTTTGGCGTGATTGCCGGTGGCGTGCTCATTCCTCTTTTTACTTTCTACATCCTCATGGACGGCAAGAAATACGGAGACGCCGTCGTGCGCCTCTTTCCCCGGCGCTGGAAGCCGGCGGTGCAGGAGCTGCTGGGTCAGATCGATGAGGTGCTGGGGCGGTATATTCGCGGCCAACTCCTGGTCTGTCTGACCATCGGAGTTTCTATCGCCATTCTGTTGAGCATTCTGGGGGTTCCTTACGCCATTTTGATCGGCGCCTTTGCTGGCATCGTGGACATCATTCCTTATGTTGGGGTGGCGATGGGCATGGTGCCCGCGTTCCTGGTGGCTCTGGGTCACAAGGGGCTGCTATTCGCTATCCTGGTCGTGGTCCTGATGGAGGTCGTCCACTGGACCGAGGGCCACATCATTGTTCCGGCAATTATCGGGCAGTCGGTCGGATTGCCTCCATTGGTGGTGATGATCGCCCTGGGTGCCGGAGCCGAACTGGGGGGGGTGATGGGCATGTTCCTCTCCATGCCGTTGGCGGCCATTTTGCGGGTTTTGCTGCAGTTCTACGTGTCCCGGTTAGAGCGCTGGGAGGCTGCCGGGGAGGAGATCTCCGAGACTTCCTCAAACGGGCCCACAGCGGTCGAGGTGGCAGAACCCGCCACCGGTAACTCCGAAGTCTAACTTTCGAGTTGCGGACCCGCGGCCTCTGCGGCTCTGGCTGCAGGAATTTGAGAAAGGTACCGCGAGCCGTGCAACACAAGAATGTTCGTATTGCTTTGCTGGCATCACTGCTGATGTCCAGCCTGGGGGCTGAACCCTTGCCCCATTCCCCTCCCTCTACGATGGAGCCCGCTTCCCACGCTATTCAGGGAAGCCATCGCAAGGCGCTTTCGTCGCGCAGCAAGCGACTCGCTCCCAAGGTTGACGCCGGCCAGATTCCGCAAGGGCGAAAGCTGCGGGTGGGCTCCACGGCCTATTGTTTACGCGGCTATACCGCCAGCGGCACCTATGTCGGCCCCGGAACCATCGCGGTCGACCCTCGGGTCATCCCGCTGGGCACTCGTGTTTACGTGCCTGGTTACGGATACGCAGTCGCTCGCGACACGGGTGGGGCCATCATCGGCAACAAGATCGACGTATGGCTGCCCAGTTTGGGGCAGTGTTACCAGTGGGGTTATCGTCACGTCACCATCACCATTCTCGACCGTCCCAAGCGTCGCTGAACCCAATCTGCAATTCGTTCTTCCATCCAGAATAGGCAACGGCTTCCCAAGAAACCCAGATGGCCGCCGAGCGGGGTGAGTTCATGGTCGATGTGGGTCTTTCGGGTGCGGGGGCGCACGTTGACCAGGGGGTCATCCAGGGCGTCAAGGCAGAGCAGGGGCGGCCGAACCTTTTCTAGATACTGGTCTGAGCTGGCCGAGTCGTAATAGTCATTGAGATCGGCGAAGGGATGCAGCGGCACCGTCACCGCTCGGTCATACTCGGCAAAGGTGGTGGCCATCAGAATGCGCTGCTCGTCCATGCAGCCCTTAAAACGCCGACAGAGCTGCAGAGCCCTGGGTTTCAGTCGTTCCACCAGGCGGCGTCGGTAGTTGCGGCCCCACCAGCTGGCCTCTAGATGTTCGGCGCATGCTCGTAAGTTCCAGGGATTGCACACAGAGACGGCGGCAGCGGGAAGTCGTCCGTTGCGACCGAGCCAGTGCACCAGGATGTTGGCACCCAGCGAAAGCCCTACCCAAGTAGAGGACGCGGCCCAGTCGCCCAGCCAGCTCCAACAGGCTTCCAAATTTTCCCAGCTTCCACCATGATAGAGCCTGGGCACCTCGGGAACCTGTTCTGAACCTCGAAGGCCAAGTCGAAGCACGGGCCCTAGCCCGCGTTTTCGCCAGACGCGCCCCAGGCTGCGGCCGTGGCCAGCGTGGCGACTGCCCCCGAGTCCGTGGACCACCACCAGCAGCCTGTCACCTTGAGCCACTTCCCATGTGCCCAGCAATTCGTCTCCCTGGAGGCTGGGAATTCGCACGCTGCGTTCCCTGCAGGGAATCGTGCCCTCGCGCAACCAGGCGCCGGCGATGGTTTGGAGATGAGGGTTGCTGAAGAGTGGTTGGAACGTCATTGCCTCAAAGGGCTGGTCACGGAGATCGACTCGACTCGATCGGATTTCAGAGAGAGATGGATCCCCAGAGGCCAGTAGTGCAAGACGTAGCTTCCCGGGGCTTCCCAGCTGCCTTCGGATTCGGCTGTCGCCGAAGCGCCGCGATTCATCGCCTCGTATTCATACTGGTCTCCCAGCGAACGAATCACCAGGTCGGCGTCCGAGCCCACGCCCAGGTCAGTGGTGGTGCGAAAGGCAGGATTATTGATGAGGATGCTGGTTACCTGGCCGCGTTGCACGGCACAACTGAGCCCTGCCTGATCAAAGCGATAGAGCACGGCACCCTGGGTGGGTTTGGCTCGACCCTTTCCCAAGCGTGATTCTACCATCTCAATGCTGAGGCCCAGATGGAGAAACCCCACCCGTTCTCCCGGAACAATCATCAGGTCCTCCGGCCCGGGAGAGATGCTGCTGCGAGGACGTACTTCGGGGGTGCTCTCGTGCTTGGGCAGTTCGGCCGACAGCCCGACCATCAGAATCAACAGGGACAGAAGAAGAAGCACCCGCAGCCAGCGTCGCATGCGGCGCCGCGTCTCGGAGCTCAGGTCGAGTTCGCTGAGGTCGGCCCCGGCGGGGTCCGAAGCAGGGGATTCAGTCAAGGGCCCCCAGATAGCCTTCTAGCAGCCGGGCCTGGAGCCGATTGGCGGCCGTCGCTTCGAAGCTCAGCCCACAGCGGAACCGTTTTTCCGCCGCCTGACGACAGTAAATGACCTGACACTGAAGCCTGCCTTCCAGCAGGGGGGAAGCCAGTTGCAGAGCCTGGCCAGCGGGGAGTTCCTGTCCGATTTCGACCAGTGCTCCGCCCAGGCCCAGATCGAGAATCGTGGCGACCACGGATTCGCTGCCAAAATCGAGGTTGGCACTGGCCGTGGTGTGTCGGCGCACGTGGCGACGACGCTCGTAGAGGTGAGATTTTTCGAACCCCAGGCGGCGCAGAGCGTCTTTGACCCAGGACCGCTCCATGGCCTCGACATCGCAGCGATATACCACGCCGCATTCGCGTTGGGAACCTTGCAGCGGGCGCGTCCACACGACTTCGACCTGGATTTCTCCGAAGGCATTGTCGTTTTGCTTTAAGGTGAGTCGCTGACCGGTTTGAACGCCGTTGGCCGTGCGCAGGCGCAGGCCGCCCAAACCCATGTCGACCACGCTGGCCTCCCAACTGCCTTCGAGATGGCTGCACTGAACCTGATAACAACATTCGATTCGGGTGGTCTGGCGACGCTCGGGGTGAAATTCCATAGGGCTGTGTTCGCCTTACGGTGGACGAGTCATTCTTTAGCCGGAGAACAGGCGAGTGACAACCTTCCACCAGGTTTTTGGCCCCCACGTGCGGGCTCTGGCCGGGCGCGGGTGCAGGCGCAGCCGCGCCAGCCCCAACCCCTGGGTTGCGGCCGGAGCGCCGGGAGGGATTTCGCTCCAGATTTGCTCCAGTTGCGCTAACAGTGCCTCGGCACTGCTCCAGCGGTCTTCTGGCTTGATTTTCAGACAGCGGTCGATGACCAGGCTCAGGGCCTCGGGCTCTACACCCAGTTGCCGCGATGGGGGAAACTGGAAATTGAAGCTCTGCGGATCTTTACCCGTGAGCAGGTGAAACAAGGTGGTGCCCAGGGCGTAAAGGTCGCTGGCCGCAGTGGTTTGCCCGTGACCATATTGCTCGGGAGCGCAATAGCCGGGAGTTCCCAATTCCTGGGTGTCGCGCGAGGCGCCGCTGCGATAGCGACGGGCAATGCCGAAATCGATGAAGTAGATGCGGCCCGCCGGGGTGATCATCAGGTTGGATGGCTTGAGGTCGCGGAAGATGACGGCCGGGTTTTGTCGGTGCAGGTAGCTCAGCACCTCACACACCTGCAGTGCGATGGGCAGAACCTCGTGGGGGTGGAAGGTCCGACCCAGATTGGCCTGAACCTCGTCGAGCGCCGTGCCCTCTACCCATTCCATAAGGAAGGCCAGTTCACTGCTGTCGTCACCGTAGAGCTTGAGGGTTTTGGGGATCCCCGGATGGTGAAAGCCGCTGAGCAGGTGCATCTCGCGCAGGAACAGCGATTCGGCTTCCTGACGCTCGGCTTCCAGAATCAGGCTGGTCTCCAGTTCTTTCAGTGCCCACATGCTGCCGCCCAATTTCGGGTCGCGCACCAGATAGACGGCCCCCATGGCCCCCTTGCCGAGTTCGCGCACGACCTCGAAGCGAGCCTGGACGATCTCGCCGGGCTTACGCACCTTAGCCCAATCTCAGCTCGTGCTTCAGGTCTTCCAGGCGCTGGTCGACCTCCTCGCTGCTGATGCTGGCATAGGCCGGGGGGAGGAAGGTTTGATCGGTGCATTCCTTGACGGCAACGAGGTCCATGTACTCCAGGATTTTCTTATGCGACACCGGTCGATACTCGCTCACCAGACTTCGCAGATGCTCGGCCAGCGTGCGTTCCGGTTGCAGGCAAACCAGTCGCTGAGCCCGCACCATCAGGGCCTCGATCTCGTTGCCCCCCAGTTCGACGTGCCCGGGCAGTTCTGGAATATCCCGGGCTTCCAGCTGAATACCCACCTTCTGGGCCATTGCCAGGAAGAGCGCGCCCTTCTCCTCGTCGGTCTGGGGTGGAAAGAGCGGGATGTGCACGTCCAGGCGTCCGGGCCGCTTGAGGTCGACCTCGACCAGATCGGGACGAGAGGTGGCGAACACCCAGAGGATCTTGCCGCGCTGACGGGTGTCGCTCATTTCTTTGGCCAGCATCCCATAGATGCGTCCTGAGATGCCGCTGTCGTCACCGCCGCCTCGCTTGCCGGTCATCTGGTCGGCTTCGTCGACGAACACCATGACCTGACCGAGGGCCTTCAGCACGGTGAAGATCTTCTCCAGGTTGGACTCGGTGGCACCCATCCACTTGTCTCGAAAATTCTTGAGAACCACGAACGGAATGCCCAGTTCGCCTGCAAAGCAGTTGGCCAGCCAGGTCTTTCCGGTGCCGATCCGGCCGCAGAACAGATAGCCCATCGGGACGGCCTGATTTTGGCCCTGGCGGATCAATTCGGCATCGTGTTTCAGCCAGGACTTCACGTTGTCCATGCCGGCCACGTCGGCCAGCGTGCGCCGCGAGTCGACGAACTCCAACAGGCCCGCACATTCTTTTTCGATCAGCTCTTTCTTCAAGCCGCTCAGGTATTTGTAGGTGATGGGCTGCTGGTTGCGCAGAGCCAGGGCCACGATGTGGCGGATATGCACCCGGCTCAAACCGACCACTCGGGAACCCAGCGTTTCCCAGGCCACCTCGATGGAGTTGGGAAGTTCGGGAAAATCGGTCTTCAGGTATTCGAGGTATTCCTGGCACTCTTGCTGGTCGGGAAGTTGGATATGCAATTTGGCGCTGTAGGCGTTTTCCACCAGGCTGCGGTGCAGCAGGTTCAGCGTTTCGCTAAGCAGCACGGTAACGTGCTGGGCGTCCACCCAGCTGGGGTCACTGGCCCAGTCGAGCAGCTTGAGCAAGATTTCCGAGGCTCGCTCGCTGAGTTGGGCCGGATCACCGCGAGGAACCAGGAATTCGGGAAAGTCGATCAACAGCACCACCCGCGGTTTGGGGTCGCGGTTGCGCGAATAGCGCAAGAAGCCATCGAGGTATTCCAGGCTGGCCCAGGCGTCTCTGGGCAGGGCCAGCTGGGGCGTGTTGGCCAAGCCCCACTCCTGGCGCGCCTGTTGATACTGTTGCAGGATCTCCTGTCCTCGCAGGGCCCGCAGCCCGCCACTGCGATTGTAGCTGAGCACCACCTCAAAGGGCGCGAAGAGCACTTCGGTGAGGAAGGTCTTCAGCGGCGCAAAGTATTGCTTCCCTTGATGCACGTAGGGCACCAGGTCGAAGAGGTTGCCGTAGAGGAGATACTGGCTGACGGTGCCGGCGCGAAAGATACGGCGCGACTCCTCGGCCCAGGCTGGCAGGCGGGTTTGACTCATCGGGGTGGCTTTGTCTCCCCGTCGGGCTTTCCCTGGCGGAGAGGAGTTCTGGTTAGATGCTGCCGGCCCGACGCAGAACTCGATTGCCGTTTTCCACCACCGACTGGATTTGCATCCGGGGAGGCTTCTTGCCCTTGAAGCTGTCGACTTCGCCGCTGTCGCGAATTTGACCCAGCGCCAGGCTGCCCTCGAAGAAGAGCAGCGTGTCCTCGAGTTCGCGGTCGCTGACGCCGTCGTACTGGTGGGTGATCAGTTCACCCTCACCATTGAAGCCGAGCAACACTCCGCCCATCAGGCGGATTTGGGCGCCCTCGTAGTCGCCGAACGAAGCGCCTTCGAGACCCTTCTTGCGGCTGGTGGTGAAGGTAACGAAACGCTCGCCCGAGTTGGTGGTGCGAATGCGGTCGAACTCGAAGGGAACGTCGGCAGGCAGCCCTAGAACTTCGCGGTTGGCGTCGAGCCAGGCTTCAGCCTTGTCTTTCTCGGCCAGGTCTTCCGACCAGCTGATTTCGGGCAGATTTTCCTGGGCCTTGCTAACCGCTTCGAAGTCCTCGCTGCGCAGAATCTTGCGCTGGCTGAAAACGTCGACGAGCGCATCCCAGTTGGCTCCGTCGTTGTCGACGAGATCGGCGCGCACGAAGGCCATGGCGGCTTCTCGGAACGAGGTGTCGCCGACGGGGCCCATCTCTACGCTGCGAAGTAGCAGTTGCCCCACCCGATCACGGGCGGCGCCCACGGCCTGCTGGAAGCTGGCATTGGGTTTGGCCATTTCTTCGTCATAGAAACGATTGAACAGCTCATAGAAGGCACCGTTGAAAAGATTGGCATAGGAATGACACTCGGTACCCAGGCCGCTGCCCGGATTTTTTGGGTCGCTGTAGGGCAAAAAGGCCTGGTCGGCATACTTGTGGTCATTGACGGCTTCGCGCAGCGGTTGGCCAGGCTCGTAGCCGAGTTGCTCGGCCATTCCCGACACCAGGTTGGGCTGGGAAAGGTCGCCCTTGGTCTGCACCCGCAGAGCCTCCACGATGTGGGGGTCGTGAAGAGCCGTCAGCATCGAGGTCATGTCGGCAAAGGTCTCGTGGAAGCCACCTCCCCCTACCGACATCGACTTGATGAGGTGGGGCCGCAGCCCGTCCAGAATGGCGTGGCCGGTCTCGTGAGCCACGATGTCGAAGCTCATGCCGGTGCGCTGGCGCTCGCCCGTGTTTTCGTCGAGATAGGAGAAAAAGTTCAGCGACCCGGACTCGCTATTGTAGTAGGCGTTGGCAACGTCCTTTCCGGCGTGGGGCCGGATCAGCATGGGGTGTCCCAGGGTGTCCTCAAAGGCCCAGGAAATCCGGCTGTTGGCATAGGTCTCGGCGATGCTCAGGGCCTGATTGGCGATATAGAAGGCATTGGCGGAGTCCAGGCGGGGATCACCGGGGTCATCGAGGCGAAAGTGACCTTCGGCGTCGGGGCGGGCCTTGGGAAATCCGTTGCCCACCGATACCTGGAAGCGTTCGTTGCTGAGGGCGTCGGGGCGACTGAGGACCTCGCCCACCTGCATCGGCAGCATGCCGATCTCTTGGGGTACGTAGGAGACCTTGACCGGGGTCAGTTCGACGCGGTCTTGGGCCGACGTCTCTTCGGCAGCGGCGCGGGTGTTGCGGCGCTTGTGGGGGGCAGCGTTATTTTGAACCTGTTGGACCTGTGCAACCACTTGCCTGTACCTCCGCGATTCTCCAGGCTCAGAATAGCGGCTGAACGGGCTGTGAAATGTTACAGGAAGATTGCAAGCTCAAAAAGAGTGTAGCTTTTGGGGGGGCGGGGTATTTCAGCCACGATGAGACCCAAAGCTCTGTTGATCCTGTCGATGTTGATGATGCTCACCCCCAGTTTTCTCTACTGGTTGGGGCCGCTTCGTCGTCCTGCCATGGCCGATGGTGATCGGTTGCAGTTGCTGACCTGCCCGCAATGCTCGGGACAGGGCGTGGTGGAAGGCAAGACCTGTTCGCGTTGCCGCGGCAAAAAGCAGGTTCAGCACATCCTGCCGGGTCCCCATCGACCCACCTACCTGGAAGGCTGCGTCTATGCTCCCGATGGCAAGACCCCGGTGGCCGAGGCCGAGGTGCAGTTTCAGAGTGAGGCCGGAGGCTGGACCCGTCGCACCGACGAGCGAGGGCGTTTTGGAGCCGATCTTCCCCCGGGGAAGTATCCCTTGCGGATTCGAGCTCCCCAGGGAAGTCTGGACACCCTGGTGGAAATCGCGCCGCAGGTCGCGCCCAGCCCGGTGGACACCGACCCGCGTTTCCCTCAGCGTCAGCAAGCTTTTTATCTGGCCAAGTAGGGACTGTCAGACATTCGAATAAGTGTTTGTGCGTTGCAGAAACGAAGTTGGGGAGGCTCCATGACATTTCCATATCCGGTAACCTTGTTGGTTTTACTGATCTATATTCTGATCGCTATCGTGCCGCCTCGACTTCCGCTGGTCGCCCGCATTGGTATTCAGCTGGGCCTGGGCCTGGGGATCTATTTTGGATTCAAAGAGGCTGAGTTCATGCTTCCCAATGGCGACAACCTGCCGATGTCGTCCCTGTTCGGAGGGGATGGCGGTATGGGCTCTTTCAACAAATATGCCCTGGGCGTGCTCGGAACCGTTATCGGATTACTGGTCTCGGTGATTGTGGCCATTATTCGCAAGTTGACCGGAGGCAAAGGGGAGGAGTAGTTCCCCTGGGAAGGGAAATTTTGTTCTGGGTCTGACTCTTGAGCCGACCTGCGCTACTCATGCTATTCGGAGGTGACCGTGGAATCCAAGGAGAGTCGACCGAGCGTTTGGACCTGGATCACCATCGGTGTGGGCGCCGGTCTGTTGGTCACCGTGGTCGCCGGGCTCAGTTATCACTACTGGGAGAGCCAGAACCGCAAACAAGACCCTCGCGCCGAGAAAGTCAAAGAATTGATTGACGAAGCCGAGAAACTGCTGGCTCAGGGTCGTAAGCTGAACCAGCAGCGTCAGCAAGCCTGAAGAACGGCCCGGCAGGGTCCGGGCAGATCTGCTGCGAACGGAGAGGCCGCACCACCCTGGTGGTGCGGTTTTTTGCGGGGCCATTTGCCTGACGACCGGTTGAGGTGAGTCGCCTGCAGCGGACTCCCTTGGAACAGGAGCAGATCATGGATACAGCATCATCGCAGGCCCCGATCCCCTTTTTGTCGGGCGTGTTGGAACGGGTCGAGCGCGAGCTTAAGCAGCGCGATCAGGTCGGCTTCCTCTACTTCGACGTCGTTGAATTCAATCGATTGATCGAGAGCTACGGCCCCGAAGTTGGCGAGCGTTTGCTGCAAAGCCTTGGAGAGACCCTCAATCATCAACGAGGAAAGTTGTTCCGCGACGAAGACCTGATCGCCGTCGGCGGTCCGGCCGTAGATTTTTTTGTGATCTACCTCTTCTCTCCGCCCCGGCGCAAAGATAGCTTTGCCAAGTCCGACCTCAAACTGATCTCCAACCGGGTGCTACAGAAGCTCAGTTACATCATCAACGAGACGGCTGCCCGGCTGGGGGTCGATCAGAAGATCGACCTGCGGGGTGGCTATACGGTTCTGAAGTACGACGCCAATGTGCCTGTCGACCGGTTGGTGTACGAAGCTCGCAAAGAGGCGGCCCTGAAAACCGAACTGGAAGAAATCATGCTCACCTTCGTGTCCAACGTCTCGCACGAACTTCGAACCCCGCTGACCTGTATCAAGGGATATGCCGAGACCCTGCTGGAAGGCGCGCTGGAGGAAACCGAACTGGCCAGACGCTGGATGTCGGTCATCCACGAGGAAGCCGGTCGATTGGAGCGACTCATTCGCGATCTGCTCGATCTGTCGATGATCGAAGCCCATCAGGTCGAGATGCATTTTGGAGAGGTCGACATTCCCGCGCTGCTGGAGCATACCGCCGCCATTTTGCAACCTCATGGCAAGGCTACCGGAGTGACGATCGAGGTCGACAAGCCCGAACACTGCCCTCCCTGGCGTGCCGATGAGGACCGATTGTGTCAGGTGGTCCTGAATCTCATCGACAACGCCATCAAATACAGCCCTCCCAACGGCGTGGTTACGGTGCGACTGGAGTATCACAAAGACAAAGCTCTGATCGACGTCATCGATCGTGGCACCGGGATTCCCGAGGAGGAGCTGCCGCGGATTTTCGAACGTTTTTATCGGGTTGAGAAGGGCAGTGCTGCTCGCTTTGGAGGGCGTGGACTGGGATTGTCCATCGCCATGCACATTGTGGAAGCCCACGGTGGAGAACTGACCGTCGAGAGCAAGCTGGGTCAGGGAACCCGCTTTCGCATTTCGTTGCCTGCCGGTGACACCCCCTGGCTGGCATCGGGTGAGGAAGAGTAGGCCCGAGTATGTCCAGAGTCGATATTCTGGGGGTTCCCCTCGACTGCCTGAGCATGGGCGGTGCGGTCGATCGTATCCGTCAGTATCTGGCGGGCGATGATTTTCACCTGGTGGTGACCCTGGGCGCCGAAATGGTGATGCGGGCCCAGGAGGATCGCGAGTTTTTCCAGGCCGTTCAGGACGCATCTCTGGTGGTGCCCGACAGCATTGGCACCGTTTGGGCGGCCCGCAGGGCCGGGGCGGAGTTGCGGGAGCGGGTACCAGGCGTCGAACTCATCCAGGTGCTGGCCCAGCAGCTGGGACCCTCGTTGCGGGTGTTTTTGTTGGGTGCGGGTCCGGGCGTGGCCGAAGTGGCCGCCGACCAGTTGCTGAAAATCGGCCCTGGCATTCACGTGGCCGGATGTCGCGACGGTTATTTTCAAGACGACACCGAAGTGGTCGAGCAGGTTCGAGCCTCGGGCGCCAACCTACTCTTGGTAGCCCTGGGTTTTCCCCGCCAGGAGCTGTGGCTGCGGCGCTTCGGTAAAGACTGCGGGGTGCGCGTCGGCATTGGAGTGGGGGGCAGTTTCGACGTACTTTCCGGTCGTGTGCAACGAGCCCCTCAGTGGATGTGTCGGCTTGGCCTCGAGTGGTTCTATCGCCTGGTTCGACAGCCAAGCCGCTGGCAGCGCATGCTGGTGTTGCCCCGATTCGCTTTGAAAGTTCTCAGCTCCAAATCAGGGGGGAGCCAATGAAGGCCATGATTCTGGCGGCCGGTGGTGCCACCAAGCTCTATCCCCTGACCTACACCCTGCCCAAGCCGCTGGTTCCGGTGCTCAATCGACCCGTGATCGAGCACATTATCGAACTTCTCCACGGTCACGGAATTCGCGATTTGATCATCAATCTGCACTACCTCCACCGCAGCATCGAGGAGGCTCTGGGCGACGGTAGCCGATTTGGAGTGAAGATCTTTTACTCGTTTGAGCCCGAACTTCGCGGCACCGCTGGTGGCGTGCGTCAGGTGGCCGATCATTTCAAGGAAACCTTTGTCGTCATCGGCGCCGACGACCTGACCGACATGAACTTGACCGAGATGGTGGAGTTTCACCGTCAGCATCGCGCTCTGGCCACCCTGGCTGCGGTGCCGGTGCAAACGCCGACCGAAGAAGGCGTGTTGGAACTGGACGAGGAGCGACGAGTGACCTGGTTCCTTGAAAAGCCCGGATTGCAGCGGGGCGCGGCTGGCAACTGGTCAAATACCGGCGTCTACGTGTTCGAGCCTGAAGTCCTCTCGATGATCCCGGCCAAGGGTTCTTACGACTTTGGCCGTCAGCTCTTCCCCGAGCTCGTGCGGCAGCGCAAGCGATTTTTCGGCTATCCCGCCGAGAGTTCGTTCTGGCGCGACATTGGCAGTCACCTGAGCTATCGACAGGCCCACTGGGAATTGCTCGACGGTCGTTCGCAACTGGTCGTTCCGGGCGAGGAAGTTCGCCCCCAGATTTGGATCGATGAGGGGGCGGTGGTCAGCCCTCAGGCCTTCCTCAAGCCGCCCGTGTTGGTTGGGCGCGGTGCCCGGATCGAGGCCGACGCCGAAGTGAGCGGGCCGGTGGTGCTGGGGCCCGGGGTGGTTGTCAAATCTCACGCCAGGGTTCGTCGATCGGTGATCTGGTCTGGAAGCACTGTGGGTAGCCACACCAATGTCGACGACTGCCTGGTGGGTTCCGACTGCATCTTGCAGAGCTCCCAAAATTACTCCAAGTTGGTTCTGGCCAGTGGGGCCAGGCTTGGGACCGAAGAACGAGAATCCAGCGACTGATCGAACGGCTCCTCTCCTGGCTGTTTCCCACGCGCTGCTGGAACTGCGGCCTGGATTCTCCCGCCTGTTATTGCCGCTCCTGTTGCCATTCAAATCCTGCCGGTCTGATCGAGTATGCCGGCATCAGCGTGCTGCAGGCCGGACCCTACCAGGGTCTGTGGCGAAAGCTGGTGTTGCGCTTCAAGGAAGCCGGTGACGCTGCTTTGGCCGAGGTGCTGGCCGAATATGTCGCCACTCTAGCCCAGGTCCACCTGCCGGCTCCCGACCGGGTGGCGGCCGTTCCCACTTCCCGGCGCGGCTGGCGATGGCGAGGCTATGGAGCCCCCGAGCAACTGGCCCGGCGAGTATCGATCCGACTGAATTGCCCCCAGCTTCAGGGGTTCATCTGTCCGGGCGATCCGGGTCCGCAAAAACGCCTCAACTTCAGCCAGCGGCGACACAGCCCACTGCAGTTCGAATGCACTGTCCCGGTGCAGGGATCGATTCTGCTGATCGATGATGTGGTGACTTCGGGTGCCACCCTGGCCGCTGCGCGTCAGGCTCTGCTGCGCGCCGGTGCCCTAGAGGTCTGGCCCGTGGTGCTGGCGGGAGCCCGATCGGGCGAACCTTCACGCCGTGGCGAGGCGAGTCGCAAGGCACGACGAGCCACCAACTCGGCCAGGTAGCGTGAATCCTCCACAATGCCCCGAAGAAACCGACTGCGGTAGGTTCGTTGCTGGTCGACGCCCAGGAAGAACAGACCAGGCGCCTGCTCAGACTCCATGTTCTTCAGTTGCAGGGGCTGTTCGGGGTTGAGCAACGGGGCCAGATGCCGAATGGCGGGGCGATATCCGGTAGCGAAAATGACCAGGTCGTAGCGCTGCTGCTGGCCATCGACAAAGGTGATGCTGTCTTCCTGGAAGGAGGCGATATCCGGCAGGGTTTTCACCTGGCCCGACTTCACAAGGCGCCGACTCTCGCCGCCCGCCATGTCCGGGTAGGAATTCTGGCGAATGCGAAGGGCTACCGCCAGACGCTCAAGCATCCAGGTGAGCGGTGAGAGCAGGGCTTCCTGGAATTGCGAGGGTCCGAAGCGAAGTTTGCCACGGTGACTCAGGCTGACCTGGTAGCCGATGTTGTGCAATTCGACCATCGTTTCGCCTGCCGACAATCGCTTGCCTACAACGAGAATGCGGCCGGCGCTGCGCTGCAGCCTTTCGACCACGCTCTGAGGTTCGCGATAGGCACTGACGTGCATCCAGGGAATTCGAGTGGCTTCGAGCCCGGGGTATGGAGGAGTGAAGGGACGGGAGAAATAGCCACTGCAGTTGACCACCAACGGAGAGGTCATGGGACCCTCGCTGGTTTCGAGCTGGAACAGATCGCCGTCGTGTCGGACCTCGAGCACCTCCACGCCGCACTTCACCTGCAGGCGGTTCTGATGGGCATAGTCCTGCAGGTATTTGGTATAAGCCGGTTGGGTCGAACGCCGCAGCAGCCAGGCCCAGTCGATTCCCGAGCCGGGCAAGAGGTTGTTGAGCCAGGGGCCAAAGAAGATGTTTCTGGGGAACTGTGCAAAGGAGGCGCCGGCGGCAGCACCCTTTTCCAGCACCAGCGGCTCAACCCCCCGACGAATCAGTTCGTAAGCCACAGAGAGCCCGGCCGGGCCCGCACCGATAATGATCACGGGGTAGTTGGGAAGAGCCATAGGCGACTTCTTCCCCCGGCTCACGAGGGGCAAAACCTGTGCTGCTATTTCAGAGCAACCAGATGTCCATCGGCGCAGGGCAGGTAGAGAACTTGTTGTTGCAACCAGGGGGTTTGCAGCCAGGACGACTGTTTGTGCTTGAAGAGCAGCTTTCCAGAACTGGCTTCCAGAGCGTACAGGCGCATATCCTGACTGACGGCGTAAAGGGTATCTCCGCTTCCCACCAGATCGTTCTGAATGCGCTCTCGAGTGGGGTAGTTCCAGAGAATGTCTCCGCTGCCCCGGTTCAACCCATAGACCTTGTTGTCTTTGCAGCCCACGTAGACATTGCGACCCAGCGATAGTGGCGCACAGGCGACCTCATCGGCAAGTTTCCGTTTCCAGGCCTGGCTGCCGTCCTTGAGACGCAGTCCGTAGACGTGACGGTCGCCACAGCCCAAGACCACCAGCCCGGAGTCGATACAGGGAGTGCTCCGGCACGGGCCTCCCAGGGCCCGGGTCCACTGTGTCGAGCCGTCACTGAGAGACAAGGCGCGAACTTTTTGGTCGAGGCCGGCCACCACCACCGAGTCGCCGGAAATGGCCACTCCGGTGGTGATATTGGTGGCCGTGGGCACCCGCCAACGCTCCAGCCCCGAGGCGGCTTCAAGGCAAAGAATCTCTCCGTCCAGGGATGTGGCCAGCAAGCTGCCCTGGCTAAAGGCCAGGGGGCCAACCACATCGGAACTGGCCTGAACGGCCCAGCGTCGCGTGCCGGTGGCTCGGTCGAAGCTGAGAATCTGACCATTGTCGGCTGCGGCTACCACCCACTGGGGGCCGCACACCGGAGCCGAACGCACCCGGTCGCCCAGCGATTGCCGCCAGACCAACCGCCCGCTGGCGTCGACGCAGGCCAGGTTGCCGTCGGCGCAGCCGACGAAGATCTGGTCACCTTCGACGGACCCGATGGCTGGCGTGGTGGGCTCGGAGCCCAGCGCTGTTCGCCAGAGTTGCTTGGGTTCGAATTTCAGGGCAGGTCCGGGCAGGCGCCCGCTGCGGCCCTCATCGCCGCCCGCCATGGCAACAGCGGGTGGGGGAACCTCTCCGGGGGAGGCGTGGGCAAAAGGATCTCCCGGAGGGGTGGCCGTGGGCGAGGGCCCTTCCGGACCGGGCTGGGGCGTGGGGCTCTCGGCGGGCTCGACGGGGGAATCGCTCAGGCCCACCTCGGAAAGCCATTCGAGGTCGACTTTCAAACGACCAATATCGCCGCCCACGGGTTGCCCCGCCAGCGCCAGCAGGTTTACCTTGTCTTTCATCTGGGTGGTCAGCTCGTCGGCCACCTGGTTGGAAGAGCCCATGAGGGCTCCCGCCGAGTAGAACTGCAGGCCGCTCAGGGTAGCGGCCACCTGATCGAGGGCCACTTCATTTTCGTCACTGATCGCCTTGCGTGTCAGTTCGGGCTGTTCGGCCAGCTGGCGCATCAGGTCAAACCAGGCCCTCAAGGCTTTGAGTCCGTCTTCGTGGCTCAATCTGCCCAGTTCGACGCTTTGTTCGCTCCAGACCCAGACTTCCAGGCTGTTAGAGGGACCTCCGCGGGTCTCGATGGACCCCTGTTGGGCCCGCTGCAGCCAGGGGTTCCACAGGCTACAGCCGCGAATCTGGCCGGCCTGGAGCAATTTGAGGGCCTGTTCAGGGGTTTCCAGGGGAACGGGTTGCAGGCTGGGATCCTTGAGGTTGAGCACCAGGCTCTGGCTCACTCCGCCCGGCAGGTATCCCACCAGTGGGGGCGTGCCCGGGGACTTGCTCATCACCACCTGTTCATTGCCCTGATTGCGGGCGACCGGCACCAGATGAAGTTCTTGCTGAAAGCGCGGCAGCGCCAGCGCCAATTCGTCGCTGCTGGCCAGGGCCACGTCGGCCTGGCCACTGGCCAGCATTAACCAGCGTTGAGCCGGAGTCTGGCAGGGGATGAAGCGCAGCGGCAGATCCTGCACCTCGGGCATTCGAGCCAGTGCCTTGAGGGGCAGTTCAGCGGGCCTTCCCAGCACGGCAAAACGGAATTCCCGTGGGGGTTTGCTCAGGCTGGGTGTGTTCCGCACCGTGGGCTGTTTGCGAGGCAATCCACGGCTGGCCAGGAAGATGCCGATGACCGATAGTGAAAGCATCAGGCATACCAGGACCAGCCGCATCAGGAGTTTCTTCACAGAAGCCCTTTCTCCGCAGCTGGGCGTGAGCCTTCAGGGCTGGATGTCTCCAGGGATTGCAGCCAGCGTCGAGAAGGCGAAAGCGTGAGTGATGTGTCTGAAGGTCTGCCCGTCCGCTCCCGGCCCTGGGGTTGGCTACTCTTGTTGTTGGTGGTGGCAGCGGCCGTGTTCTGGTGGGTGCGCTCGGCCCCTGGCCGAACACCCCAGGTGGAACTGCTGGATGTCAAGGTGGAACGCGGCAACATTACGGCTACCGTTTCGGCAACCGGAGCTCTGGAAGCGATTACCACCGTTACCGTTGGCAGCCAGGTTTCAGGCCCGGTTCGTCAGGTGCTGGTCGACTTCAACGACCAGGTCCGCATCGGTCAGACGCTGCTGGTGTTGGACCCTAGCGAGTTTGAGGCTCGCTTGCGCGAGGCCGAAGGAGGCCTGGAGGTGTCCCGAGCCGGACTGGAATCGGCCCACGCCCGACTGGCCAATGCTCGAGCAGCCATTGCTCAATCTCAGACCCAGGTCGAGGTGGCCCGAGCGGCCTACACCCAGATCGTCTCTCAGGTGGACAATGCCCGAGCCAATTTGAGAAATCTGCAGGCAGCGGTGCAGCGCAGCAAGGCCGAGGGCGACAATGCTCTCCTCGAATACAAGCGCTACGAGCAGTTGTATGCGGGCCAGCTGGTGGCTGCCTCCGAGCGCGACCAGCGTCAGATGCAGTACCGGGTGACTTCGGCCGGCTACCAGAGTGCGCTGGCCAACGAACAGGCGGGTCAGGCTCAGTTGCGCCAGGTCCAGGCTCAATTGTTGCAGGCCCGGGGCAACGTTGACGCCGCTCTGGCCAAGCTCAACGCCGATGCTGCCAATGTTCAGGCCGCGCAGGCCGAGATCAGCTCGGCCGAAGCCAGGGTGCGGCAGTCGGAGGCCACCGTGAGTCGGGCCCGAGTAGATTTGCAACGGACCATCATTCGTTCGCCCGTGGCCGGCACCGTCATCGATCGCAAAATCGAGCCCGGAATGACCGTCGCTGCTTCCTTCCAGACCCCCGAGTTGTTTAAAATCGCCCAGGACCTTCGTCAAATGCAGGTGCGGGCAGATGTTTCCGAAGCCGATATCGGCCGGGTAAGTCTGGGCCAGAAAGTGACCTTCACCGTGGATGCCTACCCCGATGAGAAGTTTGAGGGCAAGGTGACCCAGGTGCGTTCGGCGCCGGTAACTCAGGCCAACGCCAGTCAGAACAATGTGGTGGTCTACGGCGTGCTGATTTCTGCTCCCAATCCCAGGCTCTTGCTCAAGCCGGGGATGACGGCCACGGTTAGCGTGGCGGCCGAAGAGCTGAAAAATGTCGTGCTGGTGCCCGATGAAGCGCTGCGCTTTCTGCCCCCTAACCCTCCCGACCCGGAAGAAGAGAAGAAGTCGCGAGACAAGGAAAAGGCCCGGCAGGAGGCGCGGGAAGGTCGTAAAGATCCGGCCAAGGACCGAAAGAAGAAGGGCCGGGCCGGAGTGGTCTGGGTTCCCGGTCCCAAAGGCCCGGAACGGCGTGACATCCAGATTGGCGTCAGCGATGGAAAATTTTCCGAACTGGTCGGCGGCGACCTCAAAGAGGGCGACAGGGTCTACACCAAGATCCTCGACGAGGACAAGCTCAAGCGCAAGAAGGTGCGCATCACCCTCTGATGGCGCTGATCCAGCTGAGCGACATTGTGCGCACATACCGTTCGGCCGGTGGCGTCGAAGTGCGCGCCCTGCGAGGAGTCAGTCTCAATGTGGAGCGGGGCGAGTTTCTCTCGATTATGGGTCCTTCTGGGTCGGGCAAATCCACGCTGATGAATACGCTGGGATGCCTCGACCGTCCCACCTCGGGAAGTTATCGTCTGGATGGCCGAGAGACCGCCCACCTGACCCGAGACCAGCGCGCCTGGGTGAGAAATCGAAGTTTGGGCTTCGTTTTCCAGGGGTTCAACCTGCTGGCCCGAACCAGCGCTCTGGAAAACGTTGAGTTGCCGCTGCTCTACCGTGGCGAGAAGGATGCCCGTAAGCGGCGACAACTGGCCCTGGCGGTGTTGGAGAAAGTTGGGCTGGGCAAGCGCTGGCACCACGTGCCCAGCCAGATGTCGGGCGGCGAGCAGCAGCGGGTGGCCATTGCCCGGGCGCTGGTGACGCGCCCCCCCCTGATTCTTGCCGATGAACCCACGGGAAACCTCGACAGCAAAACCAGCGACGAGGTGATGGCTTTGTTTCGCGGCCTGAATCAAGAGGAGGGTCTGACGGTGGTCCTGGTGACCCACGAACCCGATATCGCCCACCAGACCGACCGTGTGGTGCTGGTGAAAGATGGCCTGATTGTGGGCGACGGTCGGCCGACCGAAGTGCTCCAACGCATGGCTCCGGGGGTCATCACCAGCACGTGACTTGGGATCTGACTTTTCGGATTGCCTTGCGGGCATTGCTGCGCAACAAACTTCGAACCTGTCTCACCATGCTGGGGATCATTATCGGTGTGGCCTCGGTGATCTCCATGCTGAGCATCGCCAATGGTGCGCACGCCAATATTCAAAAGAGCATCGAGGCCATGGGCATCAACTGTGTGCACGTTTTCGGCGGGTCACGCCGCAAGGCCGGGGTGCGCGGTGGCCGAGGCACGGGACTGCAAATGAAAGCTGAAGACTGGAAGGCGGTTGAGAGGCTGCCGACGGTGGCTCAGGCCTGCCCGATCGTCAGCGGGCCAGCCCAGCTCGTCTACGGCTCGGCCAACTGGGGCACCAACTACACCGGCAGCACCCCGGCCTTCCTTACGGTGCGCAACTGGCCCGTGGCCCGCGGGCGCTTCTTTACCGAGGCCGAGGTGCGCTCAGGGGCCCTGGTGGTCGTGCTGGGCCAGGAGGTGGCGGAAAAGCTTTTCGGGGCCAGCGACCCCCTGGAGAAGGTGATTCGCGTTGGCAATTTTCCCATGCGAGTTCTGGGGATTATGGAAGAGAAGGGCGAGACGGGCTGGGGGCAAAATCGCGACGACGCGATCTTCTTGCCCTATACCACGGCTCAGCGCAAGCTGAGGGGCAACCTTTTCATCAATTCGATCAGCGCCTCAGCTAAGAGGGCCGATCAGGTGGCGGCGCTGGAAGAGCAGGTCGTCAATCTGCTCAAAGAGCGCTACAACGTGCGCCCCGAGGAAGAAGATGCCTTCTACGCTTATAATCAGGCCGAGATTACCAAGCAGGCTAATGAAAGCACACAGGTCTTCACGGTATTGCTGGGGAGCATCGCCTCGGTCAGTTTGCTGGTGGGCGGTATCGGCATCATGAACATTATGCTGGTATCGGTCACGGAACGGGTTCGCGAGATCGGCATTCGCATGGCCCTGGGAGCACGCGGAGTGGACATCCTCAGCCAGTTTCTCGTAGAGTCGGTGGTCCTTTCCCTGCTCGGCGGGGCCCTGGGGGTCTTGTTGGGCACTTTTGTCAGTCGAACCGTAGCCAGTATGGCCGGTTGGCCCGTGCTGGTCAGCACTTCCTCGATCGTACTGGCTTTCGGGTTTTCTGCTGCCGTGGGAGTGTTCTTCGGTTTCTATCCGGCTCTTCAGGCTTCGCGTCTGGACCCGATTCAAGCGCTGCGACACGAGTAGGTGGGCCGGGGCCCGTCGAGAAACTGAACAGATGCCGGAGGCGGTCGACTCGGAGGACTATCCCTCGCGCCAGGACCTTGTTCGGGCTGGACTGCTGGCCCTTTCCACCGGTTTGCTCGGCTTCGTGACCAGCTACGCCTTGTTCGTGGGCCCGCTGAAGCCCGCTAAGGCCCTGGAGAGTCTCGATCGCAGCGCCGCCGAGCGTCCCCAACCTGCCGCCTACCGTGAGCATCGTTCCGGTAGTTATCTGCACTTCGGCTTCGTCGCGGCGGCCTCCGAGAGCCACGACTCGGAGGCACGGGGCCGCAGCCGTTTGCAGATCGAGAAACCCGAGCGAACAGCGGCTCCAGTGGCTGTCCCCCGAGCCTCGGCCAGCCCCCGAGCCTCGGCTACCGCTCTTCCCCTGCCCGAGGAGCCCGAGATTCGGCCGGTTTCCCGCCTGCAGATCCAACCCCCCCGCACGGTCCAGCCCGACCCGGCCGAAGCGCCGATCACCCGGGCCCAGGAAGTCGCCTGGCCTGAGGCCTGGCAGCGCTTCGCTCTGAGTTGGGTCAGCTCGGGCGATCTCTTTCGCACGGGCGGAGAGGGTGTCATGATCGGTCCAGGGTTGGTGCTCACCACGCTTTCGGCTTATCAGCAGAGCGGCGGGCACGTGTTGGTGGGCGGGCAAGCCTGCGGGGCCAGGCTGGAGGCCTGCGATCCCTCCGTCGATCTGGCCCTGCTACAGTTGCCCGTTGGTTTCGACGCTCCGGCTGCAGCCTTGAGCCCCGACGACCCCTCATCAGGCCAGATGTTGGTGTGCGCTCAGGGTTCGGCTGCCAGCTATCAAGAGGTGCGCAGCCGTGGCCAGGCCGGAGGTGGGGTCTGTGCTTTCTACGGCAGCACGGCCGGCCCACTGGGCGGCGGGGCGTTGATCAATCAACGGGGTGAAGTGGTGGCGCTGTCCCTGCCTCGAGCGCGCTGGGGGAGCCTGGCCTGGAATCTGGCCATTCCGGCCAGTCGATTGCGGCAGTTTCTCGATACCCGGCCCCGACCGGCGGGCCAACCTCCGCGGCCCCTGCTGGAACTCTGGAGTCAGGCCCTGGGGGGAAGAGTTGCTCCACTGGGCAGTCGCTCGGCCCCGAATCGCTCCAATGGCAGGGTGATCCCTGGGCAATCGCTGGGCAATTATCCATTGGGCATCACCTTAACCCAGTTGCGTCAGGAACTGGGGGCGCCCGAGGTCCTCGAGCAACAAGGCGCCTTTCAACGCATTCGCTTTTCCAGCCCACGGTTGACCTTTACGCTGGTTCAGGAAGTCACCGTGGCCATCGAGACCGACTATGGTTTCTACACACTGGAATCCGGGTGGTCGCCCGGCAGCCGGCTCGACCCGCAGGAGGCCCGTAGCAAGTTGCCCGATTCTATCCTGTGCTCGCGGCCCGGGGGCCAGGCGCTTTGCGCTCCGGGCGTGGAGGTGTTGTTTCACGAGGGAAGCCTGAGTTGGATTCGGGTGGTGGTTCCCTGATGCCCGATTTTCTCTATCTGGCCCGGAATGCTGAAGGCATGAAGGTGAGCGGCGAGATCGAGGCCAGCGATGCCTCCAAGGTAAAAAGCATCCTGCATAAACGCGGACTGATCATCTTGCAGATCGACCCGGTGCCTCCCAAGCACTGGATCTGGTACGTCTTGCAGCCGGTGCGCCCTCAGATTCTGGCCATGTGGATCCGCCAGGTAGCCACCATGCTGCAGGCGGGTATCCCGCTGGCCAGCTGCGTTCAATCGCTCCAGCCCAAAGATGGGCCGCTGCACTACCGCAAGGCCATGGGGCGGCTGCTGCAGGACATCGAAAATGGCTTTTCGCTGTCTCAGGCGATGATGCGCCGGCCCGAGTTCTTCTCTCAGTTTATGATCGGGTCGACGCGAGTGGGTGAACACAGCGGCCGACTGGCGGAAACGCTCGATCGGTGCGCGGCCCATTACGAGAAAGAGTATGCCTACACACTGAAGCTCAAACAGGCGCTGATTTATCCCAGCGTGTTGCTGCTTTGCGCCGGCGCGCTGGTCAGCTTTATCTTCACCTACATGGTTCCCAAGTTTGTCGGTATCTTCCTCGACCTGAACATGCAGTTGCCCTGGTCGACACGATTGTTGGTGCATTCAGGGCGCTTCGTCGAAAGCTACGGCATGGTGCTGTTTTTTACGCTGGTCGGGCCGCTGGCCGTGCTGGGCTATGTTGCCTATCGTTTCGGCCAGACGCGCCGAGGGCGCAGCACCTACGAACGGTGGATGCTGCGAGTGCCCTGGTATGGTCAGCAGGTGCACCATCGAATGATGAGCGCTTATTGCCGCAGCTTTGCCACCCTGCTCGACTCGGGGGTGCCGCTCTACTCGTCGCTGCAGTTGCTGACCCGCAGTCTCGATCGCGAGCTGCTGCGCCGCACGGCCGAACGCCAGGTAGAACTGGTGCGCAAAGGCAAGCCGCTGGTGGCTGCATTGCAAGAGGAGGCCATGTTTCCCAAGATGACGGTGGAGATGGTGGCCGTGGGCGAGGAAAGCGGAACCGTCGAAAAGATGCTGTATCGTATGGCTGATTACTTCGATGCCGAAATGGTCCGGGGACTGGAAACCATCGGCAAATTGGTCGAGCCTGTGGTGTTGCTGATTCTCGGCGGTGGAGTTGCCTTTATCCTGTTCTCGGCCTTTCAGCCGATCTATCAGTTGGCCGCCTCGTTTTAGCCTGTTCTGGAGGCCGGCAGGGCTTTTTTGCGAAGCCTTCGGGGTGGACGAGGATTCCGATCAAGGCTATTGGATGGAGCAAGAATTGGACCGCTTGCGGGCCACCTTGGAGCAAGAGCGTTCCCAGTACAACAGGGCTCTGCAGAAACTCGAAGTTCAGTCTCAGGCTCTTGCGGGAGAAATGGCTCGCGCTGAAGAGGCCGAGGCAGAAGTGGCCCGGCTGTCGGCCTGGGTCGAGCACCACCAGCAGATCCTCCCTGGCTATCAGGCCAGTGTGCAACGCCTCAGCGAGTTGGAAGAACGGCTGGCCCGGGTCAACGAGATTCTGGCGCGTGAGGAGCAACAGAAGGAAGCCCTGCGCCAGGAGTTGACCAGGCTGCGGCAGGGGTTGCCCGCCCCCAGCGGCGAGCTGCTGCCCGGCCATTCGCTTTCTTTGGAGATGTCTGAACTGCAGAAGCTGGCCTTCCAAGATGCCACGACTGGTCTGCCGAATTTTCACTACGGTTTGCGGCGTCTGGGGCAGGCGCTGGGGCAGGCTTGCGAATCTCAGGGCCTGGTGGGTCTGGCCCGTATCGACGTGATGCGCTTGCGCGAGCTGAATCTGGTGTTGGGAGCCCAGATTTGCGATGAAGTGCTGCGCCAGATCGGCAGCCGGTTGGCCGGTGTGGTAGGGGCCGAAAACCCTATCTGCCGTGGACGCGACGACGAATTCTGGGTACTGGCCAGTTGCAGCAGTGGAGGGCCGCTGGGGCAACGCATGGTGGTCGAGCAGTTAACCCACATCTGGCAGCGCTTTGGGGTTGCTTTGCGCCGGCCTTTCGAAGTTCAGGATCACAGCCTGTTTTTGGGTTTTGCCTGCGGAGCCGTGGTCCTGACCGCCGGCGCTGCCGAGCCGGGACAGATCTTGGAAAGAGCTGGACTCGCTCTGGAGGCCAGCAAACAGGCTGACCCGGCCGGCCGCCTGGTGTTTTATGATCCGGCCATGGAGGCTCCAATCCGCGCTCGCATGGCTCATGTGCCACTGCTCCGGGAGGCTCTGGAGCGGGGCGAGATGGAGCTGTTCCTGCAGCCCCTGGTGGAACTGGAGAACCTGCAGATTCAGGGTGTAGAGAGTTTGCTGCGCTGGAACCACCCCACCTTGGGACAGCTACTTCCGGCCGAGTTCATGCCTGCCGCCCTCGAGTCGGGCTCGATCGTCGGCCTGGGCGAATGGGTCATTCAAGAGGTCTGCCGTTATAGCCAGAATACCCACCCCTACTTGTGGTCCATGAACGTTTCGGCCCAAGAATTGGTGCAGGCCCACTTTGTGCGCCGTTTGCTCAAGGCTGTGGAAGGGGCTGAACTGGCCGATTGTCAGTACCTGGTGGTGGAAATTTCCGAGCGAGGGCTGAGCGATTACGACCGTCTGGAGGGGGCTCTGAAGCAGCTCCGTGGCCGTGGGATTCGACTGGCTATCGATGATTTTTCCTTTGACCGCGTTTCCCTCAGACGTTTGCAGAGTCTGGACATCAGTTACTTGAAAATCAGCCCCCAAGTCACCCGCGCTCTGGATGAGCCTCTGGCGCGAAATCTGGTACGCGGAGCTCTGCTGGTGGCCGGAGACCTGGGTTGCAAAGTGGTGGCCGAGGGAGTGGAAACCATGGAGCAACTGCAGCATCTGCGCGAACTGGGTTGTCACTGGGGTCAGGGGCATCTCCTGCAGGCTCCGGGCACGGTTCAGGACATCTGGCAGCTGCTGGCATTGTGAAGCCCCGGCTGATCGGGTTATCCCATGTGGTCCTCAGCTTGCTGCTGATGGCGCTGCTTACCGCCAGCAGTTGGAACTCGTCGCCGAGCTATGATGAGCCCGAGCACATGACCTGCGGATACACCCAGGTGCAACAGGGGTCATTCTGGATCAACCCCTTTCATCCACCCCTGCTCAAGCAGCTCAGCGGTTATGCTTTGAGCCTGCAGAGTTGGAATCGTCCCGAGCGGGAATGGGCCTACTGCGGGAAGATCGCCGCTATTCAGAGCTTCTGCTTCGGCATGGGCAATGACTTGCAGGCCATGACCCGGACGGCGCGGGCGCCGATGATCGCCCTGGCCGGGTTGTTCTTGCTGCTGTATTTCCAGGTTTTGCAGCGACAGTTGGGAAGTGCCGAGTCGCTTACGGCCGGATTGGCGCTGGCGCTTTCGCCCACTTTTCTGGCCAACGCACCGCTGGTTCACACCGACGTGGGAGCCATGGCTGCCTGCTTTGTGGGCGTGCTGCTCTATCTGTCGGGAGCCTCGCCAAAGCATCCCCGTCGGTGGTTGTTGGTCACGGGTTGTTGGCTCGGAATCGCCATGTTGTGCAAATACTCGTGTGCTGTGCTGGCCATGTTTTATGCCCTGTGGCGGCTGCCGGGGCGGAACTTCAGGTCCCACCTGGGCCAGTGGCTGGTCCTGGTGGCTCTGGCCGTGCTGGTGATCTGGGCTCAATACGCCTTGCTGCCGGTGCCACAACGTTACCAGCGCAGCTACAACAACATCATGCATCGCAATCGGGAGGAGCCCGTCAACCGGCTGATTCTCGAGACCCAGGAAGTCCCGGGGATTCGTTATCTTTCCTGGTATCTGTCGGGCTTCTACGCTCAGGGGCACCACCTGATGCAGGGCCATATGGGGCGTTCGAGCTATGTGCGGGGACGCTATTTTCGCGGCGGGCGCTGGGACTACTTTCCCACCCTGTGGGTGAGCAAGGAATGCCTGGCCACGCTGTTGTTGGTGCTCAGCGGCGGCCTGGGCGCGCTGCTCTACCGACGTGAAGCACCGCAATTCGTGCGCGTCAGTGCGGCTTTCGCAGCCCTCTACCTGGGTATCGCACTGCTGGGCAACCTCAATCTCGGCATCCGCCACACCCTGCCGGCCTATCCGTTCATCCTGGCCGTAGTCGCCTGGGCCTGGTGGAATCCCCTGGCACGGGTGCTGGGTCGACCGCTGGTAGAGGGGTTGCTGGCGCTCTGGTTGCTGGCCTGCAGCCTGGCGGTGTACCTGGCTTTCCCGGGCTATCTGTCCTACTTCAACGAGCTGGTGGGAGGCAAGGACGGAGGCCCGGCTATCGCCCTCGACAGCAACCTGGATTGGGGAATGGACCTGTATCGACTGAAGCTTCACATGGATGAACAGGGCCTGGCCATGGTGCACCTCTTTTACTATGGTTCTAATGATCCGTTTGCAGTACTGGGTCCGCGCTACAAAGTCTTTGGTGGTGAGCCACTGCCACCCGGCCAGTATCTGGCCGTGTCGCTGGGCTACTACCATCAGGCCCAGCTGGCACTCCGAGGTTCGGGCATCTACCCTGAGCAGGTGAAGCCTTCCACCTTGCGCTGGTTGCTGGGATTGCCGGAAGTCTGTCGGATCGGTGACACCTTGCTGCTGCTGAAAACCTGAGGCTCAGGTCCGACCTTTGTTGCTGACGCAGAATTCCAGGCGCAGTGGCACTCCCGACTGGAGGCCGTCCAGGTAAAGCACCAGAATTTCCTGCCCCTCGTTGAGGCCCAGTTCCCCCTGCAGAAAATCGGCAGGACGAAAGGGGCCGTGAATACAGTGACGGAGCAAAAGATCCAGGCCCTGGCGCTGGCTCAGTTCTATGCCCAGATGGGTGACCACCCCCTGGGCGGTCCAGCTTTCCACCGTGCTTCGGGGCAACTGGGGAATAAAGGCCTCCAGGGCCCACCCCTCAGGGCCGACCAGCTTGCAAATACTGGTGGCAATTTCGGATTGGCCCGCCCGGTGGGCCAGTTCGCGGGCGGCTATCTGGCTGGGAAAGCGGGCGGCCGGTCGCCAGCCGTGCTGGCTGGCCGCGCGAAGGAAGTCGGGTTCGGCCTCGGCAGCAAGCAGAAAGCCGAGATGGAGGTGGCCGGTCCAGTGCAGTTGCCCGTCGCTCAGCGAAGGTAGAACCTGAGAAACCACCTGGCTGAAACGAAATTCCTGAAAGATGCGTTGGGCCTGCCTGCAGGCATGGTCAAATCGGCCCTCGGCCAGGGCGGTGGAAAACTCCCAGAGGGCGGCGGCGGTTTCACTCATGGGCCGGACCAAAGAACAGTCGCTCGGCATTGCCCCAAAGATAGGCATCACGGGCTTCGGGCGAAAGCTTCAGAGGGGGAACTTCCTCCAGGCAGCGAGCCGGGTCGAGAAAAGGAAAGTCGCTGGCAAAGATCACCCGGTGCAGGTGCTGCCGCTGCTGCATGTGGTGCAACAAGACCTCGGGCAGCTTGCTTGGACGATAGCTCGAGGTCATGAGATACAGATGGCGATGACGCTGGAGGAGTGAGCAGGCCGTGGGCCACCAGGGTGCGGCTCCGTGAGCCATGATGACCGGCAGTGCCGGGAAGTAGAGGCACACCGGGTCCAGCGCCATAGGATCTTGAGGTGCGGCCGGTAGTCCCGGCGCGGGAAAGCCGGTATTGATCGAAACCGCCAGCCCCAACTCAGAGCACAGCGTGTAGAGGGGGAAGCAGGCGGCATGGTCGGGCGAAATGCCGAGCATACCGGGAATCAGGCGCACCAGTCGCAGGGGGTGGTTTCGGGCCAGGGCCTTCAACTCGCACAGCTGCGGGTAGCCCGGACGAGGGTCGACGATGACCGACAGCGCGAAGCGCTGCGGGTGTCGCTCACACAGCTGCAGCACGTGGCGCGAGGGGCTCGACAGTTGGGGCAGGGTGAGTACAGCCCGATCGATACCCGCCTGATCCAGGGTGGCCAGCAGCTCCTCTTCGGGAACTCGACGAAAGACCTGGTCGGCGGGTTTTTTGAACAGCTGCTCGGCGACCTGCCGCTGCCACGGCTCAGGTCGTCGGGGCATATCGGGGTTAACCCAGGCGTCGATGACCGGCATAGCCAGCGGTTCGATTCGGCCTTAGGGAGGCCTGCCACTGCGGTCACGCCCCGGACCGGAGGAACCGAAGGGTTGCGCAAGAAATCGCCACTGCGATGACACCTGCAGAGATTGAGGCCGTGATCGTCGACTGGATCGACAGGCAGCTCGACACCCGATGCTCGCCCGAGTCGAATTTTGGAGCCCTGGGTCTCGACTCGCTCGACGCCGTCGAATTGACCGAGGTGCTGGCGGAGCATCTGGGCCTGGAGGAGGTTCCTGTCAACTGGATTCTCGACCATCCCACGCCCCGCAGCCTGGCCCTTCGCCTGGCTCAGCCTTGAATCGAAACTTCTGGAGCCTGGCCCAATCGGTTCCAGAGCAGCCCCAGGTGTTCGATGGCCAGCGCTGGTGGCTGGCGGGCGAGGTGCTCGGGCGCAGCCGCCGTTGGGGCTGGTGGCTGCGCCAACAAGGTCTGCAGCCCGGCCAGTGGCTCTGGCTGTCGGGGCCCGTCGGTATCGACCAGTTAACCGTGCTTCTGGCAGCGTTGGAAGGGGGCTATGCGGTTTCGATCGTCCCGCCCCATCGGAGTTGGCAAGAGCTTCTGGCCTGCTATCCCCAGGCCCGGCTGGTAACCCCTCCGCCCGGTGGGGAAGCCGAGCGGCAGCTGGCTGCTCTGCCCGACTCGCCGCCGCCCGCGCGTCGGGCCGGACAGCGCGTTTTCTTTGGCTCGGGTTCCAGTGGCTCTCCACAGGCGGTGCTGAGGCCCTTTTCCGAGCGTCCCCCTGAACTGCTCTGCCAGCTGGCCGCTCAACACCTGAACGCCGTTTGCGGCATCGGTCGTAACCAGCAGCTGCGCCATCTGGTGGTGTCGCCGCCGGGCTACAGCGCCTCGCTGTTGTGGTGCAGCGACCACCTGTTGTTGGGTCATTCGCTGGTGCTGGCCGAGGGAGCCGGCCCCCAGCGCATCCTCGAGCTGATCGAAGAGCATCAGATCGTCAGCACCTTGATGGTTCCCACCCACTTTTATCGCCTGCTGGGTTTGCCTGAGTGGGCGCGCAAGGCCCACCGGTTGGACAGCCTGCGCTATGTGGTGCATACGGGAGCTCGCTGCCCACTGGAGGTAAAGCGCCAGATGTTGCAGTGGTGGGGACCGGTTCTCTACGAAGTCTACGGAGCCGCCGAAGGGGCGGGCACTCGAGCCACACCCCAAGAGTGGCTCGAGCGTCCGGGCACGGTGGGGTGCTCCTATGGAAGGATTCGGGTTCAGCGACCCGACGGCACGCTGTGCGCTGCCGGCGAGGTGGGCGAAGTGTGGCTGCGCTCGGGGCGTTCCTTTGTGGCCGTGGGCGACCGGGGCTGGTTGGACGCCGACGACTATCTGTTTCTCCAGGGGCGTTCCGATGAGGTCATCATCAGCGGGGGCGTGAAAGTCAGCCCGGCTGAGGTCGAGGCCGTGCTGGTAGGCCATCCCGGCGTGCGCGAGGCGCTGGTGGGTCCTCGGGACGATCCCGAGTGGGGCCAGCGCGTGCATGCCTGGCTGGAGTTGGCCCCCGGGATGTGCTGGGAGCGACTGCGAGGCGAACTGGAGCAGCTTTGTGCCGAGCGCCTATCAGGCCCCCAACGGCCTCGCAGTTGGGAGGTGCGGGCGGAACTCCCGCGGCTGCCGTCGGGAAAGCTGAATCGGCAGGCCTTGCTCGACGAAGCTTAAAACTCCCCTTGCTGGAATCCCGGTCTGGACCAGCACCACAGCGTTTCCAACTGGCCGTTGAACCAGCGTTGCCGCATCAGCGAGCGCTGGACCTTGCCGCTGGCGGTTTTGCTCAGCTCGCCCCGAGCCAGGGCCACCAGTTGGCCCAGGCTGAGCCCGAACTCCTCGCCCAGCGCTGCCTGAACCCGGCGCACCAGTTCACGAGAGGGCACGGGGGCCGAAAGCTCGACCAGCACCACCACCTGATCGTCGTTTTGCAGCGCTGCGCTACAGCCAGGGCGCAAGCCGGGGTGGCATTCTTCGACGGCGGCCTCGAGCTCGTGAGGATAGTAGTTCTGCCCGCGCACGATCAGCAGGTCCTTGAGTCGGCCGGTCAGGCACAGCTCGCCCTCGGCTGTGAGGTAACCCTGGTCGCCGGTGCGCAACCAGGGCGTGGGATCGGATTCGAGCCGGGCGGCGAAGACCTGCTGGCTTTCCTGGGGGCGCTGCCAGTAGCCGGCTGCCACGCTGTCCCCCTGAACCCAGACCTCTCCGAGCTGGCCCGGGGCCTGGGGTTTGCCCTGATCGTCGACGATGGCCAGTCGCTGTTGGCCCCAAGCGATGCCGCACGACACCCACTCGCGCCCCTGGGGCCCGGGGGCGTTGCGCCAGCAGGGCCTGGCCTGACCGGTGACCATCACCGTGTTCTCGGCCAATCCGTAAGAGGTCTTCAACACCTGCGGAGGCAGCTGCAAGAGTTGCTCAAAGGCGCGCAGCGTGCGGGCCCGGATAGGCTCGGCAGTGCAGAAAGCGACCTCCAGTCGCGAAAGATCGAAGCGCTGGCCGGGCGCCTTGCGCACCACACGCTCGTAGCCGAAATTGGGTGCACCCGTAAGGTTGCAGCCAAAGTGTTGCAGGCCCTGCAGCCAGCGCCCGGGATGCTGGATGAATTCCCAGGGGTCCATCAGATAGCCCTCGCCAGCCGCCTGAACTGTGCTGAGCATGGCGCGGATCAGGCCCATGTCGTGGTAGAGCGGCAGCCAGCACAGCATCCTTTGGGGCTGACGCAGGCCGTGAAACTCGGCGAGCATGGCCAGGTTGTGCAGCAGGTTTGCGTGCCGGACGCACACCCCGCGGGGCTGGCGAGTAGAGCCGGAGGTGTACTGCAATAGCGCCAGGCCCTGGCCAGGACGGAAGCGCGGGGGGCCCAGGCGCAGCCGCTGCGAGCCCGCGATCAGCGGTTGCAGGGCCTCACTGGTGAGGACCTGCTGGGCCTGGCTGTCGCTGACCAGTTGCTGTAGCCGGGGCAGGGTGCGCTGCAGGCGCTGGGGATGAGGGGCAGGCGCGGGCACCGCCGGGGCGTCGGCATACACACAGGCCCAGAATGCCACCAGAAACTCCAGCGATCCGCTGGGGTAGGCCAGCACCACCGGCACGCCCGGCTCCAGACCCGAGGCAGCAGCCCTGGCCTGGCGGTCGAGTTCGCCATAGCTTAGCGAGCTCACGACTTGAGTGCCGTGGGAAACCACGTGAAACCCTCGCTCGGGGTGCAGGCGAGCGGCCCGTTCCAGGTGTTCTGCCAGGCTCATGGGCCCTGATTGGCGAGGCCAGGGTTCGGAACCTTTCTCGTGAAAGACGGTCGATGGGCCGTCGCGAGCGCCTTTCTCTTTCCCTGAGTTTTGCCCTGGGCAGCTGGTGTCTCGGTCTTTGGCTGTCGTCCCATCACCCGCTGTCGATGTTGCCCTACTTTGGCTTTGAGTACGGTAACATCGCCGAGGCCCTGGCCCGAGGCAAGGGCTTTAGCGATTGCATGACCTCTGGCAGCGGGCCCACCGCCTGGATGCCTCCCTTGCTACCCACCCTCTATGCCGCCTTGTTTCGGGTCTTTGGAATTCGTTCGGCGGCCGCTATGCACACGGCCCTGGCCCTCAAGATGCTGGCCGCGGGGGCGGCTCTTTATGGCCTTCTGGGCTGGTTTTCCACAGCGCGACGGGCCCGGGCCGCGTTCCTGCTGGCCCTTAGCCTGTGGTTGCTGGACTGGCGTCACACGCTGCTGGACCTGAACGACTCGTGGCTGGTACAGTTGATGTCGGTGGTGGCTCTGGAGGTGCTGCGGCGGCAGCGCCATGGGCGGGCTGCTGTTCTGTTCTCGGGGATGCTGCCGCTGGCCAGTCCGGCTCTGGCTCTGCCCTATGCACTGCTGGCCCTCAAGCGGCGCGCCTGGGTCTTGTTGCTGCCGATGCTGCTTACCAGTGGGCTGTGGGGTTTGCGTCATCACCAGGTTATGGGCCAGTTCTATCCGGTGAAGTCCAACCTCTGGTTCGATCTGGCCCTGGCCAACCTGCGCGACGACGATGGAGTGCTGACGGCCTCGACCGTAAGCTGCTTTCATCCCATCATCAACAATCCCGCGCGGCAGCAGTATGTGCAGTTGGGCGAGCCCGAGTTCTTGCGCATTTCGCGTGAGGAATGTCGGGCTTTACCCTGGCAAGATTGGGCCCTCAGGTGTCGCAACCGGGCCCTGAACGCGGCCTGGAGAATGGCCAACGAGGGCGACATGCAGGAGGTCGAGGGACTGGGCCCGGGTGATATCGCCCTGTTGCGCGATTGCGATCTGGTCAAGTTGCGGCGCGGGGAGCCGCTGTGGATTTACATGGACTGGCCGGAGGCGAGAATCGAAGCCTGCCTTCCTGGCTGTCCCCCCAGCCAACGTCAGCGCTTGCTGGCCAGTCGGCGACGGGCTGTCGAACAGTGGGTGCAGGGCCGCAGGGAGTGGGCCGAGTGGCTGTGGAGCTATGCCTTCACGTTGCCACCTGCCGCAGCCTGCCTGGTGTTGTGGCGCATGAGCGGTCGTCGCCAGGCGGTGTTTCTCTACCTGAGCTTTCTGCTGCCCTACGTGCTGGTGCAGCACTACGCTCGTTATCAGGTGTCGATGCTCTTCCTGCAGACCTATCTGGTCATCGAGGCGGTGGGTTGGCTCAATTCTCTCAGGCGTCGCTGCCACAGTTGAGCCAGCGAGCGTCGGCTGCTATGGTGCCAGACGATCCAGGGGAGGGCCAGCAGCGGTAGAGGCAGATAGATTCCGGCCCCGCTGATCAGGCTGGCCCCCCAAACCGAGAGCCAGGCGGTGATCTCTTTCTGGTTTTGCTCGGCCATGACGCTGTGCCTGCGATGGCGCAGGTCCCAGCGGTGGTGATTTTCGGCCACCCATTGCCCCAGCCATTGGCGCTGCTCTTGCAGCCGTTGCTTCCAGGCCTCACCCTGGACCAGTTGAAGGTTGCTGAGGTCGAGGGGAAGGTCGCTGACGTCGAGCACGAGCTGCAGGCCAGGAAGCTCGGGCCAATCCAGCTCTTGCTGGCCAACGATGACACCCTGCGACACCGCCACCACCGAAGAGGGCTGGCCAGGCTGAACCAGCAGCAGAGCGACGGCCCCGGCCCGGATGCCTCGAGCCGGACGCAGACGTGCCACCTGGCCTGCCACTCTCCAGGGCATCCACCAGCGCAGGTCCGAGGTTCCCTCTTCCCGGCTTTTCCAGGCCGTGGAACCCTGGCTGCGAAAGAGGCTCACCCCGGGTCCAAGCCGCTTCTGATAGACCTCGGCCAGATGATAGTTGCGCGGCACCCCGGCCCGCGACCCCTGGGGCTGATAGCCATACAGATGAGGTTGCACGATGTAGCCCTGGAGCTTGACGGGAATCGGGCAAAAGCGGGCGCGCTGGCGCAGGAACTCGCATTCGCGCTGCAGCTGGAGCTTGGGAACCCGGCGTGGCCAGCGAAAGAGCTGCAGGTCTCCTCGCTGCCAGCTCTGAGGCTCTCCCCAGCTGGCCAGGAGCCTCTGCCACAAAGCCGAGGGAGGAGTCAGGGCCGGGCGGATGGCCAGGTCGAGCTGGTGGCTACGCAGACGAAAGCGAACCTCGCTGGCCCCCGCCGCCACCGCAGCCTGAACCAGCCAGAGGACGGCCAGGCCGGGCTCGGTGAGCGAGCGGTCGCCCAATAGCCCTCGTTGGCGTGGGGCTTCCACGGTGAAGGAGCCACTCGAGTCGTAGATGGCTTCGCTCATTTCCAACGGCTTCTCAGCCTCTGGCTTCTTTCCTATACCCATTGGCCCCCTTGCAAGCCGATTTTCTTGGGTCTGTGCGGTCAACATCTGGGAGAATTGGTCTATGCGTCGATCCAGGAGCCAGCCCTCGGGGGGCGTAGGCTGAAGAACAGAATGAAACGATGGGTATCGCTTGCTCTGCTGGTGTTGCTGGCGGGTTGGCTGTGGCTCAGACAGCGCCCCCCGCGAGTCGAGGTGGTTCGCCTGCGCCAGCAAGAGGTCGCCGAGGTGCTGGCGTTGTCGGGGCGCATTCGCGGGCGTGAGGAAAGCCGCCTGGCCCCCGAGGTTCAGGGAACGGTCGAGGCTATTCTGGTACGTGAGGGTCAGGCGGCAAGCCGCGGTGCGCCGCTCTTTCGGCTCGACGAAGTGCGACTGCAGGCCCAACTGGAGCAGGCTCAAGAGCGAGTGCGGGTGGCCGAAGCTCAGCTCGAGGTGGCTCGTCGCGGCCCCCTGCCTTCGCAGGTAGAAGAGGTGCGAGCCCAGGTGACCAGCCAGCAGCAAGCCGCCCGGGCTCAGTTCGAAGCGGCTCGTCAGCGTTTTCTCGAGGCCCAGCGAGGGCCGCGTCCCGAGACGGTGGCACAGGCTCGGGCCAATCTGCGTGAAGCTCGGGCCGAATGGGACCAGCGACTGCGCGAGGCCAATCGTCTGAAAGAACTCTTTCGCGAGGATGCCGTGGCGCGCCAGAGCCTGGAGCAGGCCGAAACCCTGGCCCAACGAGCCCAGGAGAACTGGCAGGCGCTCGGTCAACGTCTGGCAGAACTGGAGAAAGGCACTCGCGTCGAGCAGCTGGAGCAGGCTCGACAGGGGGTGGCTGCCGCCGAGGCCGACCTGCGCCAGGCTCGCGAGGCCGGAGCCGCGCGGCTGCAACAGTTGCTCGATCTGCCTCGGGCCGAAGACATCCAGCTGGCCCAGGCCCAGTTGCGGGAAGCCCAGGCGGCCCTGAAGCTGGCCCACGAGCAGCTGGCGCTGGCCACGGTGCGGGCTCCCTATGATGGCGTGGTGGGGCGACGGTTGTTGCGGGTGGGCGATGCCACCGGTCCGAGCCAGCCGGTACTGACCTTTTCCAGTCAGCCCGCGCTGGAAATTCGCATCGATGTCGACGAGTCGGATCGTGGTCAGCTAAAAACGGGCTTGCGGGCTCGGGTGCGAGCCCAGGGTTTTGGCGACGACTTTGAAGCCCGATTGACTCGGCTGGGTGCGGAAGTCGATTCGGTGCGCGGCACCTTGGAAGCCTATCTCGACCCGGTCAAGGCGCCCTCCTGGGCCGTGCCCGGGCAGAGTGTGGACGTCAATCTTTTTCTGGCCGACAAGGCCCCCCGCGCACTGATTCCGTTGACTTGCGTGGTGCAGCGCGGTGAGCACGCCGAGGTCATGGTGGTCGAAAACGGCCTGACTCGCTTTCGTGAGGTCGAGCTTTCCAGCCCCACTCAGCAGGGTTATCTGGTGCGGAGCGGACTGGAAAGCAAAGATCTCGTGGTGCTCAGTCCGCAGGGCCTGGTTGAAGGCCAGAAGGTAAGGCCTGATGAGATTTGAGACCATGTTGGCCTGGCGCTACGTGGTCACCAGCCCGGGACAGACCGGCCTGACCGTGGCTGCGGTGGCAGCGGCCGTCTGTCTGATCGTTTTTATCAACTGCTTGCTGCTGGGGGTTCAGGCCCGTTTCATCCGCGACCTGATCGGTGCCATCGCTCACATCACCGTCAAGTTGCCCGACCCCGACCCTGTGCCGTTGCGCGGCCAGGAAGTGGCCGCCAGCGTTCGCAAGCAACTGCAGAAACGCAGCGATTTGCGTCGGCCCGAGGCGCTGGAGTCCATCCTGGCCGGCTACCCCCACGTGCGGGCTACGGCCTCGTCGGTGGGAGGGCAGGGCTTTATCATTCGGGGGGTTCGTCAATTCGGCGTTACCGTGCGTGGAGCCGATCCGATCAAACAGGAGTCGATTACTCACCTGGAAGATGATATGGTGGCCGGCCGCTGGTTGACCATCGGCGTCAGCGATATCGTGATGGGCTTCAAACTGGCCCGCGACACCGGGGTGCAACTGGGGGATACCGTAACGCTGCTCAGTTCAGAAGGCATACAGGTGGCTTTTCGAGTGGCGGGCATTTTTGACACCGGTCAGAACGCCATCGACGGCGGCACGGTGTTCGTCACGTTGCGGGCGGCCCAGCAGCTGTATGCCACGGGTCGCGACGCCAATGCCATCAGCCTGAAGCTCGACGATCCCTGGCAGGCCAATCGGGTCAGCCAGAGCATCAGCGACTCGCTGGGCCTGAAAACCGAGAGCTGGATGGTGGAGCAGGCCCAGTTCGTCAATGCCTTCGCGGCCCAGAACGGCACGCGCATCATGATTAGCTTTTTTAGCCTGGCGGCCTCGGCTTTCGGCATCGCTTCGGTGCTGATTGTCAGCGTGATCCAGCGCTCGCGTCAGATCGGAATCCTCAAGAGTATGGGGGCCACCGACCGTCAGATTCTCAGGGTATTCGCTCTGCAAGGGCTGTTCATCTCGGTGATCGGAGCCGCTTTGGGTGCGGCCTCGGGCTATTTGTTGCTGAAGTTTCTCTCGGGCATCAAGCAGGCCGCTCGATTCGGTAAAAGCGACCAGCTCTTTCCCTCGATTCTCGACCCACAGGTGTTTGTGGGGGCAATTGTGGCGGCCATCGCCGCCACCTTGCTGGCCTCGGCCCTGCCGGCCTGGAAAGCGGCCCGGACCAATCCGGTGGAAGTGATCAGTGAAGGCTGACGAGCCGCTGTTGCGGGTGGACCAGCTTTACAAGTCCTATCTGTTGGGCACTCCACTGGAAGTTGAGGTTCTGAAAGGAATCAGCTTCGAGGTGGGACGAGGTGAGTTTGTTTCGATCGTCGGCCAGAGCGGCTCGGGCAAGTCGACGTTGCTGAACATTCTGGGAGCCCTTGACCAACCGACCCGCGGCGAGGTACGCATCGGGGGGGTCGACATCTCGGGGCTGAACTCTCTTGGGCTGGCCCATTTGCGCAATGAGCAGATCGGCTTTGTCTTTCAGTTTCATCACCTGCTGATCGAGTTCACCTGTCTGGAGAATGCCCTGATGCCCATCGTCATTCGTCGGGGTAGGGCCACTTCCGAGGAGGTCGAGCGGGTACAGGCTCTCATGCGCCGGGTGGGCCTGGGTGGAGTGATCCACAAGAAGGCCAATCAGATCTCTGGAGGTCAGCAGCAGCGCGTGGCCATCATTCGAGCCCTGGCCAACATGCCGTCGCTGATTCTGGCCGACGAGCCCACCGGCAATCTCGACTCGGTGTCTTCAGCCGAAGTTTTTACCATGATGCGCGAAATGATGGCCGAGCATCGCGTGACTTTCATGATGGTCACCCACGACCAGCGCCTCGCCCAGCAGGCGGAACGCATCTTTACGATCGAAGACGGCCGGGTGCGCATTGAAACTCGCTGAGGTGCCGGTAGGCGTCGATGGCTGTCGAGGGGGCTGGTTGCTGGCCTGGCTCGAACCCCAACCCGGGTTGATGTTGTGCCAGCACTTCCAGGAGGTGCTCGAGGTCACCCGAGGCTGCCCCCGGGTGGCCGTGGACATGCCGATCGGGCTTCCCGAGTCCGGCCAGATTCGGCAATGCGATCGGCTGGTGCGTCAACGTCTGGGCGTGCGCCGGGCCAGTCTGTTTCCGGCTCCTGCTCGCTCGAGTTTGCAGTGCACCGACTATGACCAGGTTCGAGGGACGGGAATGTCGCTGCAGACCTTCTATCTGCTGCCCAAAATCCGTCAACTGGATGAAGCCCTGTGCGTTGCCGATCAGCAGCGCGTTGTGGAGTGCCACCCTGAATTGCTATGGACCCGCAGGTCTGGCCAGCCGTTGGCCCTGGCGAAGAAGTCGGCCGACGGTTTGGAACTTCGCCGCCGCCTGCTTCCCGCGCCATTGCCCGAAGTCCGCTGGCCCCGCAAGCTGGTGCAAGCTGACGACGTGGTCGATGCGCTGGGCCTGGCTCTGGCCGCTACCGATCAGCTCCGGGGCCAGGGCTGGTGCTTTCCCGAGCGACCTCAATACGACGAGCGCGGTCTGCGCATGGAGATCTGGGGCTAGACCAATTGGTATAGGTGGTGTAGGAACACTCGCGTCGAAGCTACAGCGATGTCAACCTGGTGGTTCACGCGTTTTCACGAGCTTGGCGTCTACGCGGGCTGGTGGAAAGCGGGACGACCTCGCCCTCGTCACGCCTTCGCGATCTTTGCTCATCCGCGCAGTGGCAGTCAGTTGCTGCGCAATCTACTGGCCCAGCATCCGGCCATCCACTGTGATGGCGAGGTTTTGCTGAAATTTCTCGAGACCTGGCCGCAGCGGGTGCTGCTGCCTCGTGCTTATCTGTTGGGCATGGCCACCCGTCGCAAGGCCCAGACCTACGGCTGCATACTGAGAGAAGACCATCTCTTTCGGGTTTGCGGCCGATCGGGGTCGCTGCTCCTGGAACTGGGGCCCTGGAAGCTGATCCATCTGTTTCGTCAGAACGCTCTTCGGCTGGCCCTTTCCCATGTTCGAGCCGGTTTGAGCGGCCGCTGGATACAACTCGACGGAGTGCCGGTGCCACCCATCGAGCTTCCTCCCGAGCGGGTGGCGGACTGCCTGGACTGGACCTTGCGCGTGCGGGCCTACGAGCAGGCCACGGTCGAGCGTTTTCCGCATCTGGCCCTGGAGTATCGGCAGGATCTGGAAGACTCGGCCCGCCACCAGACCACCGCCGATCGCGTCTTCGAATGGTTGGGATTACCTTCGCATAAAGTGGCGGCCGGGTTGGTTCGCCAGGGCCTGAAGCGTTGGCAGGACGGCGTGACGAACGCCGCCGAGATCGAGGCGGTGCTGCGCCGTCGTGGCTATGCCGCCTGGCTCGAATTCGACGAAGCCGAACGATCGCAAGTCTCAGGGCAGCAGCCGGGCGCGTAGCGGAGGGTTTTGCTCGAACCACCGTTGCCAGACCTCGCTGGCGACTTCGGGCGGATGCCAGTCGGGGCGGCTGACCCGCAGCTTGCCAAACCACCCCTGCTTTCGCGTTTGCAGGCAACCTCGCCAGAGCAAGCAGCCGTCGTGTTGAAGGACTTCGAGTTGATCGCCTTCTGCGAGTCGATGCATGCCTTCTCGACTCCAGCCCGTGGTGGGGCTTTGGCTGTGGCGGCGGCATTGCCAGATGCGCCAGGGAAACTCTTCCATGCCTTGTTCCCAGAAGTTGGAAAGGTAGCCCCACCGCTGCTGAGGGTAGAATTTCCACCCTCGTTGTTCCAGGGCCCTTCGCCTGGCCTCGTCGAGAAAGAGAACCAGGTTGGGCATACCCAGGGCATCGCTGATTTCGAATTGGGACTGGCCCGGGATGTGAGCGTTGACCAGGTGCATCAGCCCGAGCGTATCCAGGTAGTGCCCGGGCCCTGGCTGGAATTGAGCTTGATAGGCATCGACTTGAAAAAGAACCGCGGTGGATTGCTGGGGGATCGTGGGGTGGAAAGCTCCGCGACTGAGAGAGGCCCAGCTGTAGAGCACTTCCCGATAGTGCCGGGCCGGATCCTCGTCGACCTTGAGGTCGCCGTGCCAACAGCACTTCCTATCGAGAGTGAGCAGCATGGCTTCTCCCTCGAGTCCTGGAGAGAACGCGCACCCCCAGATTCGCTCCAGTTCACGCTGACAGGAGTCGGCCTCGAGATGGGCCAGAAACCCCATCGACTGTAACTCCGATAAGGTTGAGCAGAGGGGATTTACAGGCACGTGTCGCCAACCTGTAGGGGATGCGCAAAGTGGTGATTTGGGGGAATTCGGGTGCCGGGAAGTCGACGCTGGCGCGGGCCCTGGGTCTGCCTCATCTCGATCTGGACACCCTGGCCTGGCTGCCCGGAGTGCCGCCGCAGCGAAGCCCGCTCGAACAGGCCTCGCAGGCCCTGCAGAACTTCGCCGCGAGCCACTCCGAGTGGGTGATCGAAGGCAGCTATGCCGATCTGATCGAGGTGGCGTTGAGACTTTGCGAGCAGGCCGTGTTCCTCGACCCGGGTGTGGAGCGTTGCCTGGAAAATTGCCGAAACCGCCCCTGGGAACCCCATAAGTACTCTTCCTTCGAGGAGCAACAGGCCAATCTTGCCATGCTGTTGCAGTGGGTTGCCGATTATGAGGTTCGCCAGGACGAGTTTTCCCGACGTGCTCACGAACAGCTCTTTGAGAGCTTCGCCGGCAGCAAGCAGCGACAGGGGGAATTCAATCCGGAATCATTTCGGTGCGCACTTTGACCTCCAGTTGCTCCCCGCCGCCGCCCCGGAACAGGGTGCCAGCGGTAGGCGTGGCATCGATGAAGGTTCGGCCACAGGCTACCCGGATGTGGTCAGGCCCGGCCAGGCTGCCGTTGGTGGGGTCGAAGCCCACCCATCCGATCCAGGGTAGATAGCACTCCACCCAGGCGTGAGAGGCTTCCGACTGAAGCTGGTTGGCATAGTCGCTGCCCGTGCGAATGTAGCCCATGCGGTAGCGGGCCGGTACCTCCAGCAAACGGGCCAGGCAGATCAGTAGATTGGCAAAGTCCTGACAGACTCCGCGCCGAGACCAGAGCACATCATAGGGAGTGGTGGCCAGGGTGGTGCTCAGCGGCGCGTATTTGAAGTCGCGATGGATGGTGCGGTTGAGGTCGATCAGGGTGTCCAACAGATGATAGTCGCTCCGCTCCACCGCCGCACGCGCAAAGTCGGAGAGCTCCAGCAGTTGATTCTCGGGTAGTTCGGGCGGCAGCAGGTAGGGGGACATCATCTGTCGTTGCCAGGGCATCCAGGCCAGCGGAATGCTGAGCCTGCGCAGGGCGATTCCGTTGGGGTCGAGTGCCGGTGGGTGGATTTCCACCAGCGACCTGCTGACCACCCGGAGCTGCTGAAATGGGGTTTCCACCTCAAGCAGGGTGGTGTGGTTGCCGAACACGTCTTCATATTCGCGGCGCGTGCCGGGAACAGAGATGTGCAAATCGTACTCGAGCAACTGCTGGGCTCGGTCGCTGAGGGGGGCCAACCGGAAGATGTGGGAGCTTCGCTCCACGGCCTGTTCGTAGGTGTAGGTGGTTTCGTGCACCACCCGATAGCGACGACGGTCGGGGCCTGAGCGGGAGCCCGAAGGGTGGGGCGGGCCAGCCGAGGCAGGAGGGGAATCTGGGGTCGCTTCAAGGCTGTTCCAAAGCAGCTTGCCGCGGCGGGCTACCAGCATCTGGCCGGGTTGCATGGGGGTCCAGTCTTCCTCTTCGGGGGGCAACGTCGAGAAGAGAACGGCTGTGCGGTTGTGCTGAGCAGCGTCGCTGAGGTCGAGTTCGACCAGCCCCGCCCGCAGCCGAGTGGCTCCCGATTGAGGCAGGCGACGCACCCAGTAGGCCTGATTGTGGGCACGCTGGTCGCGGTAGAACACCAGGTCAAGTCCGTCGCTGAGCACCAGATTGGCTGTGCCAAGCTGATTGATTCTTTGAAACAACTGATGAAGCAGGGGCCACTCGAGGTCGGCCAGGCGGTCGGCGCCGTGGTCGACAAACTGCGAGCCCAACCAGCAGAGGATGTGCTCGGAGTCGGTGCGGCCGGCCGGGTGATAGTCGCCCAGTGGAAGGCCCTGGACATAGTCTTCCAGTTCGCCGTTGTGAGACAGCAGAAAGTCCCGCCCGGCATGGCGCAGCTGAAATGGGTGTGTGTCTTGATGGGTGCGACGGTCGGCGGCTCCGAGCACGAACGAAACGAACACCGTCGACCGGAAGTGGCTCCAATCCTGGAGCATGCGCACCATGGGGTCGTCGCCCCGACAATTCGGGTCCTTGATCACCGAGGCTGCCCGTTCGCCTTCGGGATACCAACCGAAACCCCAGCCGCAGGGCACTTTGCCCGGATCGACGACCTGTGGCAGTCCACTGAAATACACTTGAGGAGAGGCCCCGGCGTCGAAGGACATGGCCAGTAGATGGGTTCGCATGCCCCAGGTATATCCGCAGCAGGCTGCGCAGGGCAAGAGGGTGGTGGGTGCGAACCTGCCCCCAAACTGGAGGTATGCAATGAGCTCAGAAGAGAATGTAGACGTCGGCCCTGGCGACGAAATGCTGGCGGCGGTCATCGAAAGCTATCGTGAAAGCAGCCGGCTGCAGCAAGCCGTGCTTGACAACGTGCGTGCCCTGGCCGATCAGGCCTTCCCCAAGACCGAAGAGGGTGTGGCCGCACTGAGCCAGGGTGAATCGGTGGTCTTCTGGGCGCTTTCTCAGCAGCTCGAGGTGATGCGCTCGCAACTCAACCAGTTGGAACAGCTGAACCTGACCATTCTCAAGTACGTGATGGAGTGCCGCCTGGAGAACTCGGCTTCGTAGGTCGCTCGGGGCGGGTTTTGCGAATGGCCTCGACGAGGTCGGGGCCCCTCAGCTTGAAATACTCCTCATAGAGGGGCTGACAGGTCTCGACGAACTCGTTGATCTCCTGATCGTTGAGTTCGAAGATCTGGATGCCCCGCCGTCGACACTCGAGCTTGACGCGCTGATCTTCCTCACGCTGGCGCTGGCGCTGCTCGCCCTCGACCTCCTGAACCGACTGGCGCAACAGGGTCCGCTGTTCTGGCGAGAGCTGGGCGTAGGCCGCTTTGTTCATGATGATCACCTTCATGGTGTAGCTGTGGCGCGACTCCGTGATGTAGCGGTGAACCTCGTAAAGGCGGAAGTCCCAGTAGGTGGGATAAGTCCGGTCGGCGGCGTCGATGTAGCCCTCTTTGCCCATCTGGTAAATCCGGTCCACCGGTGCCGGGACGGCCTCGCACCCCAGCTGTCGGGCCATTTGGATGGCGGTAGAGCTTTGCATTACGCGCACGCGCTTGCCCCGAAAGTCGCTGAGTGCTGGCAGTGGGATCGAGGAGGAAAAGATGCGAAATCCGACTTCCAGAGTGCCCAACCCCACCAGTCCCTGAGGTTCAAGGCTGCTGAGCAGTTGTTCGCCCACCGGTCCGCTCAGCACCTGATCAGCCTGCTCATAGGACTGGATGAGGAAGGGAAGGTCGAAAATCTCGAAGTCGGGGCTGAAGTTGGTCAGAGGGCTGCAGGTAACCACGCCCAGCTGGGCCCGTCCGCTGCGCACCTGCTCGATGATCGACATCTCGTCGAGTTTCTTGCCGTCGAACTGGCCCGAGGGGTGAAGCTGCAGCCCCAGCTGAGCCTGGGATCGGGTGCGTAAGATCTGATCGAGATGGCCAGCCGCTTCGGCAAAGCTGGAGTTGGAACTGTCGACGAAAACGCAGTTCAAAGCCGCCGGGTCGACGGACTGAGTGGGCAGCGGGGTGACGATCGGCGTGGCCAGGGGGCTGGCCCGCGGACGCAGAGGCTTGTCGGGATCGACCGGTAGCAGCAGCCAGATGCCCAGGCCGAACAACAGGGCACCGGCCGTGATCCAGGGCCAGATCAGACCGGCCTGAGGTAGGGGCAGGGTTTCGTCGAACCAGTCCTGATCAGCCGGCGAGCTGGACATTGTTGCGGCCACCCCTCTTGGCCCGATAGAGAGCCTGATCGGCCTGATTGATGAGCTCTTCGGCGTTCTCAGCGTCCTCGGGAAACTGTGCCACGCCCAAACTGATCGTTACCTTACCCATGGGTTGATTCTCGCCGCCTTCAAAACGGGTCGATTCGACCAACTGGCGAATGCGTTCGGCGCTGTGATAGGCGTCGCTCTTGGGGACGTTCTTGAGCAAGATCATGAATTCTTCACCGCCGTAGCGGGCCACCAGATCGGGCACCCGATCGCCTTGTTGGCGTGAATTCTTAATGCACAATGAGGCCACCCCGACCAGGGCTACGTTGGCGACATCGTGACCGTTGCGGTCGTTGAAATTCTTGAAGTGGTCGATATCGAACATGATCAGGCTGACACAGCCGTTTTCCTCACGCGCCTCGTTGAGGTAGCGATCGAGCTGTTCGCGGAAGTAGCCATAGTTGTAGAGATTGGTCAGTCGATCGGTGATGGCATTTTGATAGGTACGGGCGTTTTGTATGGAAATCGCGGCCAGCGAGCCCAGCGCCATGAGCAGCTTTAGGTCGCCCGAGTTAAACGGCTGGCCGCTGCGCTTGTGGTTGACGTTAAGCACGCCCAACACCTGACCCTTTACCTGCAACGGCACCGAAACCAGCGAGCGGGCCTCGTCCTTTTCCCGCGTTCCGCGTCCAAAACTGGGGTCGGTGTTCAGATCTTCCACCAGGACCGGCTTGCCTTCACGAGCCACGTAACCGGAGATCTGGTCGGCGTCCATCGGCAAGGAAGTGTTGACGAGGTCGCTGCGAGCGCCGCGGGCGGCCTTGATGACCAGGCGGTCTTCCTCTACCAGCATGAGCGAAGCGTGGTCGACATCGAGCAGATCGGCGCATTCGTTGAGAATGCGCTGGGCCATGCCGTCGAGGTCGGTGATGCTGACAATGGTCTCGGCGCTGTCGTAGACCACGGTCAGTTCTTCATACTTGGAGATCAGCTCTTCGAGCGTGCTTTGCAGCTCATAACGCAGGCGACACTCGCGACGCACCAGGTCCAGGGCGTGATCGATCAGGCTGGGCAGCGAGCAATCACCATTGCGCAGCTCCAGCACCCAGGCCAGCGGGCCATCTTCGAACTCCAGGCCCCGCTGGTAGGCCCGACCCGGCCCCATGGGGTGGTCGCCCTCGCTGAGCGGCACTTGCTCCAGCAATGCGGCGTCGAGACCCAGCCGCTCGGGCCAGGGCGTGTAGAGGCTGCCGTCGAGCTGGCGCAGCACCCAGGCCACGGGATATCCCGTGAAGCTCTGGTTCAGGCCTTCCAGCAGCGAAGGATCGAGCAGCAGCTCCAGGTGGGTTTCGGCGAGAGGAGGCACTACTCTCCCAGAATCTCTTTGATGCGCTGGATCACCTTGCGTGGAGAGAAGGGCTTCGTGATGTATTCGTTGGCCCCCGACTCCAGGCTGTTCAAACGATCGGACTCCTGGCCCTTGGCCGTAATCATAATGATGTAGAGACCGGAACTGGGGGGCTCGTCGCGCAGCTTGCGGCATACCTGGTTGCCGTCCATGCGCGGCATCTGGATGTCGAGCAGGACCAGATCGGGCAGGTTGCCACTGGCCAGGTCATAGGCTTCCTGGCCGTTGGTCGCGGTAAGAACCTGATAGCCTTCTTTTTTCAAAATGAACTCCAGCGAGCGAAGCACCGCCGGTTCATCATCTGCCACTAGGATCTTCTTGGCCAACTCACCCTCCGATGTCCGGCCTTTCGCCTTGGGGTACAGACTCCCCTTCGAAGATGCGCCGGATGAGGCCGGTTAGCTCTTGTTCCTGAAAGGGTTTGCCCACCACCGAGTGGGCCCCCAGTAAGCGGGCTTCACTGCGTGAACTGGAGTCGGCAGCCGTGAGTACCACTACCGGAATGGCCGCCCATTGGGGGTTGAGCTTGAGTTCCTTGAGGAAGTCGTTGCCGCTGAGGCCAGGCAGCATCAGGTCCAGCAGAATCAGCTCGGGTTTCTTCTCGGCCAACGATTCGAGGGCTTCCTCGGCACTGCCCACCGGAGTCACCTCGTAGTTGTGGTGCTCCAAAATGGCCTGCAGGGCCCGCTGCACCGAGGGGTCATCTTCCACGACCAGCACCTTCAACTCGCCCTGGTGACCGATCAGTCGATGAATGCGTTCCAGCAGCTTCTCGCGATCGACCGGCTTCGTCAGGTAGTCACTGGCACCCAGTCGGAAGCCCTCTTCGCGATCCTGGATGATCGAGAGGATAATCACGGGGATTTCCTGAGTCTCGGCCGAGCGCTTCAGTTCGCTGAGGATTTCAAAGCCCGTCATGTCGGGCAGGCGCAGGTCGAGCAGGATGAGATCGGGATGGTCCCGCTGACAGCGCATGATGGCCTCGGAGCCGGTAGCGGCTTCGAGCACATCGTAGCCCTCTTGCTCGAGAAGGTGGCGAAGGAAGCGCCGAATACTCGCTTCGTCGTCGACCACCAGCACCGTGCGGGCCTCGGCCAGGGGCAAACGCACCGACACCTCGGGCTCGGGGCGGGGCTGGGGGGCCACTTCCACACCGAAGAGCGGGAGACGCACGATGAAGCGAGCCCCTTTACCCACGTCGCTGTCCAACGTCAGGGTGCCCTTGTGGGCCTCGACAATGCTGCGAGCGATCGGCAAGCCCAAACCAGAACCCTTGATTTCTCGGGTTTCCGAGGTGTCGACTTGGCCGAACTTCTCAAAGATGGTGGCGTGAAACTCGGGAGCGATGCCCATGCCCGAGTCGGCCACCACGACCTCGGCGCGTTCGCCCACCCGGCGCGTGCTGATCGTCACCTGACCTCCGGTGGGCGTGAACTTCAGCGCGTTGCCGATGAGGTTGGTAAAGACCTGCACCATTTTGTCATGGTCGCCGTGCACCGGAAGGCCCTGACATTCATGGATGACCCGATATTCGACGCCCTTCTTCTCGGCCGCGAGGCGCAGGGTTTCGGTGGCGCTGTTGACGATGTCCTCGAGGTCACAGGGCTCAAAGTGCCAGTTCATGCGTCCCGCCTCGATGCGTGAGAGGTCGAGCAGATTGTTGATCAGCCGGGTCAGGCGATCGGCTTCTTTGTTGATAATGCCTAAGAACTCTACCTGGGTATCGGGATCTTCACCGGCATTGTCGAGCAGGATTTCGGCGAAGGCCTTGATGGCCGTCAGCGGGGTGCGCAGTTCGTGGCTGACGGTATTGAGAAACTCGCTTTTCATTTTGTCGAGCTCTTTGAGCTTTTCGTTGGCGTCTTCGAGCTCGGCCCGGCTGCGCTCGAGACGTTCGCGCACCGAGCGCTCATCCTCCAGAATGATGCGCAGGTGGCGCACCATCTCGTTGACCGCCAGCGTGAGGCGGCCCATTTCGTCGTCCTGGCCAGCCTCGGCCTGACCGTTGAGGTCGCCGGCCACCACCCGATCGGTGAACTCCAGCAGGTTCGAGACGCGTTGTTGCAGCTCCTGACGGGCCGATTTCTCACGTTCAATCATGCCTTCGAGGCGGGTGGCCATGTGGTTGAGCGCCGTGCCCAGCAGGCCTACTTCGTCGAAGGAATAGACCAGGGCCCGAGTGTGCAACTCGCCCCGGGAAAGCTTTCGGGCCACATGGGCCAGCGTCAGCATGGGCTGGCTGAACCAGCGTGCCAGAAAGCCCACAAAAACGACGGCTCCCGAGAGCAGCACCAGGGTCAGGCCGGTGAGGTAGCGCTGCGAGCGGGCCAGAGCTCGATCCAGTCCGTCCAGGGAGAGGCGAATGTGCACGGTGCCCTGGCGACGCCGGTCGATCTCCACCGGACTGTAGACATCCAGCACTCGTTGACTGTCATCCCTGGTGTAGTTCCAGATTTCCGTTTCTGAAGTGCGGGCCCGGGTGGCCTCCGGGGAAGCGTCGGTCTTGCCGCGCTCGCTGGAAATGCTGTGGGCGATGATCTGGTTCTGATTGTCCAGGATGCCGATTGAGAGAATGTCGGCGTCTTTTGAGAATTGCACCACGTTCTGCTGCAGCTGGTAGGCCGAGAAAGTCCGCAGAGCCTCGCCGGAAACAATCGCCAGCGTTTTGGCCATGGAGATGGCACGCTTCTCGGTGGCACGTTGCAGGATGGAGCGTTCGTGGGCCAGGATGACCACGAAATTGAACCCCATGAACACCAGGATCAGGGGGACGATGGCCAGAGCCAGTTTGATATTAAGACTGAGGAACTGCCTGCCCCGCATCGGCAGGGCCCTTCGGTCGCTTTGGGGGAGTTCCCCCTACCGCGGGATTGAGAATTGGCCTACACCCAGTTGTCCATGAAGAAGAGAACCTGGAAATACTTGTAGGGGACCTCCAGGCCACAGGCAAACGGGTAGTAGAGTAGCGACACCGAACCGAGTAGAGCCAGGTAGCCCCCCGCCCAACCCGAGTTCCCACTTTGCCACCAGGCCTCCAACTGGCGGGCGACCAGCACGGCCATCACGGGCACCACCGGAAGCATGTAGTAGAAAAAACCGCCGGTGAGACTGGTGGCCCAGAACAGCCACTGGCTCAGGTAGGCCACTGCCAGAAATTGGGAGCCACGATCGCGACCGTCGCCAGGGCCCTGTGGGGAGCGTTGATAGCCCGTGATGCACGACTCGAGCGTAAGGTAGATGGCGAACCACCAGAACGGAATCATGCCGAAGGCGACGATGCCGGTGCAACGAGACTTGGCGTGGCTTTTGTAGTGAAACCAGACCGGCCGGGCCACGAAGGGCCACTGGTAGAAGTGGCTCAAATACTGGTGCTTGAACTGCTTGGGATCTTTGCGAAAGTTCCACATCCGCAGGTGCTGGCCCTTGATTTCCTCGACCACTTTGGCCAGGGGCTTCTCGGGATAGAGGTTGCGATAGGGTAGATAGGAGAGGGCATAGACCCCCCCGATGGTCAGGGCGTAGATCAGAGCCACCTTCAGGCGATGCGGTCGGCGAAGTTCGGGGCTGGAGGTTACCAGACCCCACAAACAGGCAGCCGTGCCGGCTGCCGGGAACAAACCGTTCCACTTGCAGCCGGTGGCCACGCCAAAGGCCAGTCCCGAGGCCCAGATCCAGCTGTCGGAGTTGGAGCGGAACAATCTCCGGGCGGCACAGCCCAGTCCCAAAGTGATCCAGAAGGCCTGCAGGTTGTCGAGCGTGGCGATGCGAGACTCGGCGTTGGACAGGTGCTCGATGGCCACCAGCAAGGCGGCGGTGCAGGCCAGTCGGCGATTGGGAATCAGGCTGTAGGCCAGCCAGGCGGTCAGCGCCACCACGCCCACGCCGGCCAGGAAGGGCGCCAGGCGCCAGCCGATCACTCCGTCCCACTGGTGCCATCCCCAACAGCGAGTGGCGTCGACGCATAGCAAGGCCGCTGCCAGTTGAAGTTTGGCCAGGGGCGGATGGACATTGTTGCTGTCGGGTCGAGACTCCAGATAGTCCATGGCCCCGTCGACGTAGTAAATTTCATCGAAATAGCGCTCGCCGGGGAAATGAAGGTTAAAGCCCCGGAGCAAGGTGGCCAGGAGCAGCACGGCCAACAGTGGCCACCAGGTGCGAAGCGTTTTCAGGGGTGTCATCGGTGGGAGAAAAAGTCTCCACGGGCGGGATCGAACCGCCGACCTGCCGCTTAGGAGGCGGCCGCTCTATCCCCTGAGCTACGTGGAGGCCGTCCCGACGGTAGCAAATCCCTGAGGGCGTGTCAAACGCAGTCCAGAATGGTTCCCCGGGGGGGCTCGCGAACGCCGGGTCATGAAGACCAAAGCCTGGGCTGTTCACATCTTTACCGCTTCAGGAGTGCTGGCCGGGGTTCTGGCCCTGCAGGCAGCCTGGCAGGGCCAGATTCGACTGGCGTTCCTCTGGATGCTGCTGGCCGTTTTCATCGATTCGGTCGATGGCACGCTGGCCAGGCGTTATCGGGTGCACGAGCACGCGGCCGAGATCGACGGTCGAAGACTGGACGACATGGTGGACTATTTCACCTGGGTCATCGTGCCGTTGCTGGCAATGGTTCAATGGGGAATGTTGCCACCGCTGTTGCTGGCTCCACCGCTGATCTGCAGTGCCTTGGGTATGGCCCACTGCCAGGCCAAGACCGAGGATGATTGCTTCCGCGGGTTTCCCTCCCTGTGGAACGTGGTGGCCTTCTATCTTTGGCGCTGGGATTTAGGCGCGGCCTTCAACGGCGGGCTGGTCTTCACGCTGGCTCTGTGCGTATTGTTGCCGTTCCGCTGCCTTTACCCCAGCAAGTCGCCACTCTGGCCGCGACTGGACATGGCCCTCGCTGGTCTGTGGGGAGCCCTGGTGGCGGCCAGTCTGTGGTGTGACGGCGAGTGGTCGCAGCGCCTGTTCTGGTGGAGCAACTTCTATCCGCCTTATTATCTTTTGGCCAGCCTGTGGTTGCATTGGAAGAGGGAGAATGGCCGCTCACAAGAAGTCGGGCAGGCCACGACAACGGGTTGAGGAGTCTACTATGAACGCCAGCCATCGAGAGACCATCAAAGGACTGATTCAAATCGTCTGGGCGGACGGCACGGTGGACGACCGTGAACGCATTATTCTGGGTCAGATGCTGGCGGAACTCGGTCTGGGCCAAAAGGACCTGGAAGAGGTCGGCAAGATGATGCAGGAGGCTCCCGAGCCCCCCGATCTCGAGGCCATTTGGGGCGGCAATCAGGCCGAACGGGAAGATCTGATGAAGGTGTTGCTGGCTCTGGGTATGTCGAAGGGCCATCTGAACCCGCCTGAGCTGCGCTACATCAACGCTGTGGCCAATCGGCTGGGGATGGAGCCGGAACGGCTCGAACAACTCAAAGCGGAAGTTCGCAAATTACCGGAGCAGAAGAAGAAGTAAGCGCCCGCAAGGGCTTTTTTTTTGTCTGTCGCTTCGAAGATCTCCAGAAAAGAGAAAAGCCCGGACGAGCCGGGCCATACAACACACACACACACACACACACAGGAGGAAAACTTGAGGCCGCTCACTTGCGACCGCTTGTTGATATTAACAGGATGTGAATGAGTTGTAAAGTATGTTGCCAAAGTTTTTCGTTGAGGTTTCGCAACAATGATTCGAGGCTGGGTCGTACAGGCTGGCTGTCTGAGCTGGCAGCCTCTGCAGAGGGGACCGCTGGCCCCCGAATGGGCCGAATGCGAGCCCGTGCTGATCGGCATCTGCGGCACCGACCTGCAGCTCTTGCAGGGTTATGCCGATTTTTCTGGAGTTCCCGGCCACGAGTTTGTGGCTCGCATTGTGGACTGCGCCCAGCCCCAGCGGATAGGAGAACTGGTGGTGGGCGACATCAACGTGGGCTGCGGCCGTTGTTCGGGCTGCCTTAAGGGAGATGCTCGCCACTGCCCCAGCCGTCTTGTGCTGGGAATTCGCGGCCTGGACGGCGCGATGGCCGAGCGTTTTCGGCTGCCTCTGGCCAATCTTTACAATGCTGAAGGATTGCCCGCGGAGAGCAGTGTCTTTGCCGAGCCGCTGGCGGCCGCTCTCGAGGTGGTGGACTTGATTCCGCCCGACCAGGAGGTCTTGCTGGTAGGAGCCGGGCGTCTCGGAGCACTGATCGCACTGGTGTTGCAGGGTCGCAACCCTCTGGTTCTCTGTGCCCGCAGCCCGCAGCGTCGACAGCGTCTTGAGGCCCTGGGTTTTCAGGTCCTGCCCCCCGACGCCCTGAAGTCGGGCTGGCCTTACCTGGTCGAGGCCAGCGGCTCGCCTTCTGGTTTAGAGACGGCCCTGCGAGTGGCGGCTCCGGGGGCAACGGTCGTGGTCAAATCGACCTGGGCGGGCTCTCAGACGCTGGAACTCTCACCCCTGGTGGTGAATGCTTTGCATCTGGTGGGGTCGCGCTGTGGTAGCATTCCGCGTGCCTTGCAGGCGCTGCGCGGGGGCCTTGAACCCAGACCCTTCATCGAGAAAGTGTTTGCCCTGGAGGAGCTGCCTCAGGCCCTGCGGCAGTCGGGGTTTAAGTCCCTGTTGCGCGGCTCAGGTAGTGGTGCAGAAAGCCGATGAAATAGACATAGTTGGTGGTTTCCGGATAGTCGGGAATAGACTGTAACCGCCGCACCAGATTGGGACCGGCGTTATAACTGGCCAGGGCCAGGGCCCGAGGGTCGAGCTTGGATTGCCAGCCCTTCAGCAAGCCGGCCAGCATTCTGGCCGCACCTTTCAAATTGTCCTGGGGATCCCAGGGGTTCACGGCCAGCCCTTCGGCGGTGAAGGGCATCAGCTGGCCCAATCCGATAGCCCCAGAGGGTGAGACCGCGTCTTTGCGATAGGCCGATTCGATCTGGATGAGGCTGGCCAGAAACAAGGGGTCCATCCCGTGCTCCCCGGAGGCCTCGAGCAGGGCACTGGCCACCTGCTCGGCATACGCCGGCTTCTCATGCGGGCAATGAAAGGCCACCCGGTCGCGCAGAAAATGGTGCACCTTGCCGCGGGCAATGGGCTGGGGAGGGTCGAGCAGGATAATGGAGCGACCGACAAGTTTTTCCAGCCGCCCCTGTTTCAGCGACAGGTTGCCCTTGAGGGCCACCAGGCAACCCTCGCGAGGATCGGGCTGGAGAGTCAGCACCGGGCGAGGGCACTCCACGGGAATCAGCCTGCCGGCGGTCTCAAGTTGCATGCTCCAGCCTTTTCCCCGCTGCTTCACCTGGCGCAGCCGCCCCGTCCAGAGCACCAGTTGCTGATGCCAGTGCGCTCTGGGTTGAGCCAGGGCGCGTTCGGGAGTCAGGTCGGGGTTGACGTAGGCCCGTCCCTGGTGGGCCGGATGATACCAGGGCCGCTCTCGGGCCAGGGCCGGCAGGGCGAGCACCAGCAGTGCGATCAACAATCGGAGCATGGCCTGGTTTTTCTGCGCCTTGTCGGCTCCGCCTTCCGGCGCCCATAGGGTGAGGTTTAACATGCCAGAAAAGTCTTCCCGGGCGCATAGCCCTACTGTAGGCCGATGAACGCCTTTCTTCGCACCAAGTCCGTTTCCCAGATTTTGTCCGAACCGGCCGAGGAAGGCCACGGGCTCAAGCGGGTCCTGGGAGCTCGCGATCTGATCGCCCTCGGCGTTGGGGCCATTATCGGCGCGGGCATTTTTGCCACCACGGGCACGGCCGCTGCGGGTGGGGCCAATCATCCGGCCGCCGGACCGGCGGTGGTGATCAGCTATATTCTGGTGGCCGTGGCCTGCGGCTTCTGCGCTCTGTGCTATGCCGAGTTTGCCTCGCTGATCCCCATCGCCGGCAGCGCCTATACCTATGCTTATGCCACGCTGGGTGAGCTGGCCGCCTGGATTATTGGCTGGGACCTCATTTTGGAGTATGCCGTCGGCAATGTGGCCGTGGCCATATCCTGGGCCGGTTACTTTCAGTCCTTTCTGAAAGAGTGTGGCATTCGCATTCCCGAATGGTTGATGACGCCTACCGTGGTGTCGATGCACGAAGGCCACGGTTTTGCCTTCAATCTTCCGGCGCTGGTGATCGTGCTGCTGATTACGGCGCTGCTGGTGCGGGGCGTGAAGGAGTCGGTGGGCTTCAATAACCTGGTGGTGCTGATCAAGCTGCTGGTGTTGGCCTTCTTTGTGGTGCTCGGGTTCTTCTTTGTGGACACGGGCAACTGGTCGGACTTCAGCCCCAACGGGTGGCAGGGTATTCACGGGGCGGCGGCGGTGATTTTCTTCGCCTATATCGGCTTTGACGCGGTTTCGACGGCGGCCGAAGAAACCGAAAATCCTTCGCGCAATCTGCCGATCGGCATGATCGGCTCGCTGGTGATCTGCACCGCGCTCTATATCGCCATCTCTTTGGTGATGACGGGACTGGCCAACTACAAGCTGCTGGGCACTGAAGACCCGATGGCCACTGCCCTGGAACTGGCCAGTGCCCGTCCCGGGCTCAGCGCCGCCAGCCTGAAGGTGCTCAAGTTCGGCCATTTCGTAGTCACAATCGGTGCGCTGTTTTCCATGACGGCCGTCCTGCTGGTCTTTCAGTTGGGCCAGCCGCGCATCTTTTTTTCTATGGCCCGCGATGGGCTGCTGCCCCAGTGGTTCGCCAAAGTTCATCCCATCTATCAGACCCCTTATGTGACCACCATCGCCACCGGTCTGGCGGTGGCGGGTGCTGCTGCCTTTATGGACATCGCGGCCGTGATCGAGCTCTGCAATATCGGCACGTTATTTGCCTTCGTGATTGTCTGTGCGGCGGTGCTGCTCATGCGCTATCGCGACGGGCAGGCGGCCGCAGGCGAGAGCCGCCCCTACGTGGTCAGCGCAGCCCTCACCATGGGGCTGGGGCTGGGTTTGGTGGTCTGGGCGGCCACCAGCAGCAACCAGGGCGATGTGATCACCGGTTACTTGTGTGCGCCGCTGAGTCTGCTGGTGGGCTGGGCCTATCTCAAGCTTCCGGCCGGTGGGGAGCGGCCTTTCAACACGCCGTTCACGCCGCTTGTGCCGATGCTGGGCATCGTGACCTGCACCTGGCTCATGATGGGATCGCCCTGGGTAACCTGGATACGCTTTTTTGCCTGGCTGGTGCTGGGCATGGTGGTGTATCTGCTCTACGGCCTGCGCCACAGCCGCCTGAACCGCACGTAGTCCCACTCTCCTGAATTTGGTCCGCATATACCCGGCATGTACTTCAGGGTCTTTTCAGCGGCGCTGGCTATGTTGAAGAGGAAGAGAGACGGGAGACCAGCCAGATGAAGGTTCAACAATTCAGCCCCCCCAGTTCATTAGCCAGGCGACCGGCCTTCTCCAGGTCGGGTCAAACCGACTCGTCGGCTGACCGGGTCGACCTGGGGCAGGGCCCGGGAGGTCCGCCCCCCTTCTGGACTCGCCCTGCCGTCACCAACTCCATCAAGGTTACCCTGGGCGCTTTGGGGGCTGCCGCTGTCGGCTTCAAGGTTGCCAGCCTGCTTCCGGCGGCAATGCATCCAACGCTGGTCGGTTTGAGTGCCGCCCCCTGGGGCTTTTTGGCTGGTTGGGCACTGGGCAAAGGCTACGAAGATACCTTTAAGCTGGCGGCCCGACAGCAGCAGGCTTAGCGAACGTAGACGTCACCGTCGATTTCCAGCACGATGTCGCCATTCTCGTTGGGGTACATGGAAAACGGCAACTGCATCATCCCTTCTTTCTGGGACTGGGCGATAATGACGTTGCCCTGCACATACCACGTGCCCGCGTCCTGGTCGTTGCCGTAGGCGCCTCCGTTGGGCCCGGAGCTCGAGCTTTCCGCGTAGTATTCGTAGGTGCCGTTGGGATGCAGAACCAGCCTGCGCGTGCTCATGTAGCTGCCCTGCCCACCGCTGAGGTAGCTCCAGGTTCCGCACATCTGGGCCGGGACTTGCTGGGCCCAACAGGCCAGCGTCAATAGCCCGATGATAGCGCAGCGAAAGAACCAGTGTTTCATTTTGAACTCACTTTCTCAGTTCAGCTCGGGTCGCGATGCACCGTGTCAGGGCTGAAGGCCGGCAAGCAAAGCGCGATATACTCGGTGGCTTCGGGTGTGCTGTAACGAATCCATTCCCCGGCGCGCGTGAGAATCGCCTGGTCGGGGCCCAGCTCGATCGGTCCTGCTTCGGTTTCTACCACCATCTTGCCCGACAGCACCAGCGTGTATTCGTCGAAATCGGGGCGTTGCCCGGGCTCGAACCAGCCGGCCGGAGAACTCATGCGGGCCAGGCTCAGGCGGCTCTCGGAAGAATTGATCCGGCCAAAAAACTCGCGGATCAGCTTGGGTTTGTTGCCGGCAGCTTCGATAATCGTTGGGGCATCGATTTTTTCAGGCATGCTCTACACCTTCTTTTAGCGATTGGGGGTCAGGTCTACAATCACTCGGACGCCTACGCTGGTTTCCCAACCACCATTGGCGTAGCGTGTCCACCCAGCACCCAACTGCAGACTGGCATCGGTTCCCAGGCTCAGATGAATCTGGGGGATGAAGGACATCTGCTCGAGGAATTTCTCGGCCGAGAACTTGAATTGGGTCTCCAACCCCAACACCACGTTGTTGTTGGGCTCAAAGAACAGCGATAGGTTTTGCAGGCCTTTCCAACCACGACCGACTTCCATTCCCGTCATCGATAGAAGGCTCCACTGGTCGTCGATGCGATGGCCCCACAGATACAGTCCGGTAAGGTCAAAGCCGGCGGAACTGCGGGGCTTTTGGGCCAAAAATTGCAGGCCGTGCACATTGGAGGCATCGTTCCCCAGGGTGGCCTGAAGACCCAGCTTCATCGACTCGAAGTTGAGGTTTTCGAAGGGCATTTCCACTTCGATGGCCAGCCCATCGAGCAGTGTGGCTTCGAGTTCGGGAGCCCAATGCAACCTGCCCCCGGGAGGAAGCAGGCCGATGCTGTTCACCTCGACCTCGCCCGCCCTGGCATGCAGAGGCCGCATCAGGTCGAAAACCATAGGCTCAGGGATGTGGGGGATGGTATCTTCGATATCTCCCACCTCGGCCGAGGCCAACATGCCCCAGCCAAGCAACAGCAAAGCTCCCGCCAGCTTCTTCATTCGATCCGCGTTCTGAACGAGGTGGGACAGTCCTGCTATCGATTCAGAAGCGTTGGAAACCTACCTGGGGTTTAGTAGGCGCGGGTTCGAGCAAATCCAAAGGGGTCAACTCTTCACCACGAAGGGAACCAGCAAGCAGCCTATGGCTAGAAGCCCGAGGGCAATGACGTAAAACCAGTAGGCTACAGGACTGTCTGGCCTGGACACCCGGTAATACCAGGGCCATTCCAGGGTGGTGCGCTTGGCCCAATAGGTCTGGCTTCTCAGCGCATCAAGAACAAACAGCCCCGCCAGGATGCCCAATAGCCACGGGGAGAAAAGCCTGATATCGTCCACTGGAGTGGATTTCGCCCGGCGTGGGCTGCAACCTGCCCCCTTGGCATCGGGGGCTCCGGGCGTGTATGCTGTGGCGTGACAATTTTTCAAGCTATCACTCTGGGAATCGTCGAGGGTCTCACCGAGTTTCTTCCGATTTCCTCAACCGGACACATGATTTTGACCAGCTCGTTGTTGGGCATTCAGAGCGACGAGTTTACCAAGCTCTTTGAAGTCACCATTCAATTGGGGGCGATCGGTTCGGTGCTGCTCCTCTATCGCAAAAAGTTTTTGCGTGCCGGGCGGGTCGACTTCTATAAAAAGCTTTTGGTGGCGGTGATGCCTGCTTTGCTGCTGGGCTTTCTCTTTGCCAAGAAGATCGACGAGATGCTCGAGAGTCCGACCACCGTGGGGGTCACCATGCTGTTGGGGGGGATCGTGCTGCTTTTCGTGGACAACTGGTTTCGCGAGGGCAAAACCAGCAATGACGAGCAGATGACCTATCGTCAGGCCGCTCACGTGGGTCTCTGGCAGGTGTTGGCGATGATTCCAGGGGTGAGCCGCAGCGGCGCAACCATCATCGGTGGCATGCAGCAGGGATTGACCCGTAAAGCGGCAGCCGAGTTCTCGTTCTTCCTGGCCGTGCCCACCATGTGCGCAGCCACCGGCTACAAGTTGCTGAAAGCGCTGGTCAAGCAACCGGAACTCCTCAGCGACCCGCACAATCTGCAGATGCTCTTGCTGGGGAACGTGGTGGCTTTCGTGGTGGCGGCGCTGGCCATCAAAACGTTTATCGGCTACCTGCAGCGCCACGGATTCAGACTGTTCGGCATTTATCGAATTGTGGGTGGACTGGTGGTGCTGGCCATGGTGTACGCGGGACGCCTTTAGGCTTGGTCAGGTGATTCTCGACGAAACCTCGCACCGACGACTGGAGGGGCACGAGCACGTCGGACCGCAATTCTTGCAGGGTCTCGGCAACTCGTTCCAGGGGCCTCTTTCGTTCTTTGGCTGTGGCCCGAGGTAAGTTGCCAGGATTCGGTTCCAGCTTCGCAGGTTTTTTTCTCCTCTGCCAGGCCTTCTCTGCGAGCCAAGGGGGATGCGAGTGTCGCCTAGAAGGGCTTAACCAAACTTGATGGGCGGTCCAAGCACGTCGAAGTAGTTCGGGTAGGTCTTTCAAGGAGGTTCAGGTGCACAAGTTTCACAGCATCTTGTTTGTCAGTCACGGCCTGGAGGACGAATCAGAGGCCTTGAAGCAGGCACTTAGCCTGGCTCGCAATAACCACGCACAATTCAAGGCGCTGATCGTATGTCCACGCCTACCTAAAGAGATGTCGGAGTATCAAGGCAAGTATGAGGCCTCTCTGAAAGAGCATCTCCACCGGTCAATTTCTACGGTTCGCGAGGAACTCAAAATACCGGAAGTCGGGCTTTCTATTACGCTCGAGGTGGAGAGTGGCAGTATGCCAGCTCAGCGCATCATCCGACAGGTCTTGAAGTGTTCCCATGACCTGTTGATCAAGCAGGTCCAGACCATCGCAACTTCGCGAGGATTTACGGCCGTAGATATGGAGTTGTTGCGAGACTGTCCTTGTCCCGTCTGGCTCAGTCGACCGATCAGACGTTCTCGCAACGAGATTCGAGTGGCCGTAGCCATCGACCCCGAGAATTCCACCTCTGAAGAGCACGACCTGGCGGTGCGCCTGCTTCAACTCTCCCGTTCGCTGGCGGATACCTGCAATGGTGAGTTAGTCATCATCTCGTGTTGGGATTATCAGTTTGAGAATTTTTTGCGCCGCAACCCCTGGGTGCAGACCGACGAAGGCCAAATTCTCAAGACAATTATGGACACCGACCATCAGCATCGCGCTGGCCTGGACCGTCTGATTCAGGAGTCCGGCATTGAGGGGCGTTGCGTGGTCCGGCATCTTCGTGGTCAGGCTGACGAAAAAATTCCTCAGAGTGTCGAGACCGGGGGCATCGACATCCTCGTGATGGGTACCCTTGCGCGTTCAGGTATCTCTGGCTTCGTCATCGGGAACACGGCTGAGAATGTGCTACAAAAGCTCGGCTGTTCACTGTTGGCTCTCAAACCCAGTGGGTTCGTCTCGCCGGTTCGGCCCTACTGAAGTTGCCCTGCTTCGAAGCCTGAGACCAAGTCAAAGAGTTCATCATCGATCGTCTTCTGGCGAAGTGAGTGAAAGAGTTGGGTCAGCTTCTCCAGTCGTTCCTCGACGTTTTTTTCGGCCCGTTGCATAGCGGAGAGGCGAGTGCTGTTCTCGCTCATCAACGACTCGGCACAAGCCCGAAACAACGACACAAAGAGGTACTCTCGGATCAAGGCCCCTAATACCGGGAGTGACCCACCGATGACTTCGGGTTGGGCCGAACCCGGCCAGGATTGTCCCTCAAACTGTTGCAGCCAGTGTTGGTCGAAGGGGAGGAGATGGAGACAGGTGGGCTCATAGCCTCTACCGGCTACGGGGCGGTTGTGGAAAACCAGTACCCTGCGATGACGGTTTTCTACCGCCTGAGCCAGCCCGTTCAGAAGCAATTCTGCCACCAGCAGAGTGATGCTCTGCACCGAATTGGGTACAGCAAAGGTGGCTGCAACCGGCAAACTTGCATCGGCCAGGCTTCCGGCAATCCGCTCACCCACGGCCCAGATCTCTGTTTGGGGCGCGGCCGTCCCCAGGGAGTGGACCAGCTTTTCGCAGATGACCTCATTGAAGCGGCCGACAAGACCCTGGTCGGAACCAAAGATCACCGCTCCGGACTTGCCCTCCCCCTTGGTGTGCACCGCACTCCTGGTGGTGTTCATTTTTTGCCGACAGGCCAACATGCCCAGTTGAACGGCGCGCGCATAGTCTGCCAGCGAGTCGACGGCAGCCTCATATTGGCCGATTTTAGAGGCGGCCAGAGCTTTCATGGTACTCACGACCGAAGCCAGTGCCCTGGCACTCTGGCGTTGCTGCTGTAGACCCTCAAGGGTGTGGTTCAAAGCCGTCCTGGCTCCGGGATTTCCAAGGCCTGGCTGACGACGCCCAGGATCGTCTCCAGATCTTCGCAGCGAAGTCGCTGATTAGAGAGGATCCGCTCTCGGATTTCCAGAGGAACTGCGGCCGCAGCTGAGCAAATCCGCGCCTCGGCTCGGGGCACTTCCTCTCGGGGTACCTGGTCGAACAGGCCTTCTCTTAACGCCAATAAAACCGCGATCTGCTCGACCACCGACAGCGGTCTGGATTCAAGCTGCTTCAGGCATGCCCGAATCCTTCGACCGTGCTTGAGTTGTTGTCGGGCCCGGGCATCGAGGCGGGTGCCAAAGCGGGCGAAGTTTTCCAACTCTTCGAATTGTGCATAGACCAGCTTCAGGTCTTTGGCCACCGCTCGATAGGCCGCCAGTTGTGCCTTGCCGCCAACGCGGGATACGGACTTGCCAACGTCGACGGCCGGCAAGGTGCCGAGCGCAAACAGAGTGGGAGAAAGATAAATCTGGCCGTCGGTGATCGAAATCAGGTTGGTAGGGATATAGGCAGACATGTTCTGGGCTTCGGTTTCTACGATCGGCAGTGCACTCAGAGAACCACCGCCGAACTCGGCACGCAGGCGAGTGGAACGCTCGAGCAACCGGGAGTGGATGTAGAAGATGTCGCCGGGGAATGCTTCGCGCCCGGGAGGGCGGCGTAGCAACAAGGAGAGTTCCCGGTAGGCTCGGGCGTGTTGGGTAAGGTCGTCATAGATGATCAGAACATCGCGACCCTGCTCCATGAGATGCTCGGCGATGCTGGTGGCTGCGTAAGGAGCGATAAATTGCAGCCCGGGTGCCTCGTTTCCCTCAGTGACAACTACAACCGTATAGTCCAGGGCAGAGTTATTTCGGAGCTTTGCGATCACCTGGGCCACTGCCGATGCCCGCTGACCGATGGCGCAATAGACACAGACCACATCCTGGTCGCGCTGGTTCAGAATGGTGTCCAAGGCCAGAGTCGTTTTGCCGGTTTGGCGGTCGCCCAAGATCAGTTCACGCTGACCTCGGCCGATAGGAATCAGCGCATCGACAACCTTGATTCCGGTCTGCAACGGGGCTCGAACGGGGGCCCGGTTCATGATCGGCTTGGCCGGGCGCTCAATGGGCAGGCGCTGGCTACAACGGATAGGCCCAAGGTCGTCGAGAGGTTGCCCCAGGGGGTTGACGACCCGACCCAACAATGCGTCTCCGACGGGCACATCGAGGACTCTACCTGTTGGTCGAACCTCATCTCCCGCCTTCAGTCGCTCGGAGGGCCCAAGTAAGACCATTCCGATACGATCGACTTTGAGGTCGAAGGCGATAGCAAAAAGGCCGCCAGGGCACTCCAGCAGGTGCTCAATACCCACGCCGGGTAGCCCCACCACCTGGGCCACTCCGGTGCTGACGCTGACGACGGTTCCCGCTTCTTCGATGCGCAGTTGTCCGCCTACCTGGTGACGGGCTTGCTCAAGAGCCCACAAAGCTGCCTCGGAGGCCGCGGTCAGATTTGCTGGACCATCGCTCATCACGAGAGATTCTCCTGGTTCCATCGTTGTTGTCCCGCCAGATTGGCCTCGGCTGCCGTTCTTTGTAGCAGTTCGGCGCTGTTCCAGCTGAGCTTGTGTCCCTGTGCCACAATTTCCAGGCCGTTCACAAGCGCGACGGCGGTTTCGTGGACCCAGCCCGGATTGTAGCCGAGGGCATGCTCTATGGCCTGTTCAATGCTCGTCCGGGCCGCCTCATCCAGAGGGTGGCTGGAGCGAAGAATCAGGGGCCGACTCTGGTTGCTCAGGGCGGCTACCAGAGCCTGCCGCTCGGCCCCTTGCAGTTGGCCGATCCGCTGGACCAGTGTTGCCGCTATCCTCTGGTCGAGATCTTGGCCGGCCAGATCGAGCAGAAGTTGCCGAGCCAGAGCCACTGCCTCTTCTTGGGTGCGCCTGAGCAGAGATCGGGCCAGTTCCTTTTCCCGCTGGTGCAGCGAGCTCATCCTTTTGTTGGCCAATTCCTCCGCATCTTGGCGAGCTTCTTCCAGCAGACGATGGTGCTCCAGGCGGGCCTGGTCCTCAGCGACTCGTAACAGGTCCTCTCGCCGCTGCTCCAGGGCAGTCTTTTCCCTTTCGAACTGGCTGCGCGTTTCCTGAGCCAACTGATGCAGACGCTCGGCCTCGGCGATTCTGGCGGCGATTTCCTGCTCTCGTTGGTCGACGGCTTCCAGAATGGGCCGATAGAGGAACTTCTTGAGCAACCAGATGAGGATGAGGAAATTCACCCCTTGAGCTATCATCGTGAATCCATCGACCAACACGCCTATTTCTCCAACACCCTGGCAACGATCTGATTCCAGAATGGATTGGCGAAAATGAGGATCATGGCCACCACGAAACAGTAGATGGCACTCGACTCGATCAGGGCCAGACCAACAAATAACGTTCGTGTAATCGTGGGTCCGGCATCGGGTTGTTGCGCCACAGACTCTAACCCTGAGGCCAGGGCCCTGCCTTCGGCCAGAGCCGCACCGGTCGAGCCGATGGCGATGGTGATTCCCGCTGTGAAGATCGAGATCATGGCGACCAGGCTGATATTATCCATTGTTCTGCTCCTTGCTGGGCGACGGGGGGGCTACTTGCACCTCGTCGCCTTGTTTTTGGACTTCCGTGGCAGCGGTCAGATAGACAGCAGCCAACAGGCTGAAGATGTAGGCTTGAATGGAACCCGTGATCAGGCCCAGTATCGTCATCAATATGGGGAAGAAGAGCGGTACGATCGCAAGCAACATAGAGATGACCAGGGTGCCGCTCATCATGTTTCCGAACAGTCGGACGGCCAGGGCCAGGGTTCGGGAGATTTCGTTGAGGATGTTCAGTGGCAACATGATCGGGGTGGGACGGAGATAGGTCCTGAGATAGTTTGCGACTCCGTGGTCCCGAATGGCGAACAGGGGAACCGCCACGAAAACAATCAGCGCCAGGGCTGCGGTTGTCGAAAGTGAGGCGGTGGGTGGCACATAGCCGGGCACCAGGGTCAGCAGGTTGGCGGTAAACAGAAAGACGAAAAGGCTTCCTACAAAACACACATTCCTCAGCGTTGGCGGCAGTCCGGTGTCGCGAAGTTGGGACTGGATGCCCGTGACCAACATTTCCAGCAGACTCTGCCATCGCGAGATGCTCGGCCCGGTGGAGAGACGATATGTCACCAGATGGGAGCCCAGGGTCAGTCCGAACATCATGACCCAGGTGACGACGATGGTGGCATTCAGCTTGAAGTTTCCGTGTTGCCAGACGGTGATTTCATCGGAACTGAGGTGCACATCTGCCTCCAGTTCTTACGATGGGTCGCAGGAGCGCCCCGCGGGCGAGAATTGTGCCGGAGAAGCCAGCCAGCAATGTCGTCGGATGATGTCGGGCCATGCCGGCCAGCCCCAAACCAATCAATGCCAGTCGCAACATCAGGCTAAGAGTCAGCCAGAGCGGCCCTCGCTGCGACACAAGAGCTCGAGGAAGTGTGAGGTACAATCCGCCGTAGAAGAGTAGGCCCAGGACCATTCCGAGGAACAGAGCCATCGCAAGGCTAGCCGGGTCAGTCATGCGGCTTCCTTTCCGACTCTCGAATACGACCTTCTTCGCTCGCAATCCAGCGTCCGGCATTCCAGCAACCGATGAGCAATCCGGCCACGATGCCGATCAGGCTCCAGGATCGAGGGCCAGGAGCGCGTTGGTCGAGCCAGTAGCCAAGTCCCGCACCCAGAAGGGTTGTGATAGCGATGGTCCAGCCCACCGTCCCGAAGAAGGTCAAGCCAGACCAGGACTTGGAGGTCGCTTGATGTCGAGCCAAGAGGCGACGCTCCTCGTCGTTTCCTACCTTGTCGACGAAAGCTTTCAGGTGCTGCTCTGCTCGGGTGTGGTGGTCGGAACTCATCAATGAAACTCCCGCATGCGCCGAATCATTTCACTTTCCATTTTAAGCAGCGCCATCCGCATGGCCTGATCGGCCCGATCTAAGGCCATCAACTCGCTTTCCAAAGACTGCTTCAGTTCGCCTAGATGAGAACCCTTGGCGGCATTGCGCACCGAAATCAGGACCTGGCTACCGAACTTGACGAGGATTCCCTCGTCAAGAGCCAGATAGGCTTCGCCCTGGTCACGCACACGGTAGGACAGAATGCCCGGTGCCAGGGCGGTTACGCAATCTCTTCGTCGGGGATACAGTCCGTAGGAACCCGCCTGAGTCCAGGCGACCAGACTCTCTACCTCCGGGCAGTCCAGCAGAACACAAAAGGGAAGCAATACCTTAAGTCGGATGTGATGCGCCATGGGACGTCTCCCGTGTCTGAGTTGCCCGCTGTTTGTCGAGGGCCTCGTCGATGGTCCCGATCATATAGAAGGCATCCTCGGGCAGGTCTCGGAACTCGTCGTTGAGGATGCGTTCACAGCCCTCGAGGGCTTCCTCCAGACTGACCTCCTTGCCGGGTATCCCCGAGAACTGCTCGGTGGTGAAAAAGGGTTGGGTCAAGAATCGATCGAGTCGACGGGCACGCTCTACAATCGTGCGATCGGAGCTGGAAAGCTGCTCCATTCCCAGCATCGCTATCAGGTCCTTCAGATCGTCATACTGGGCCAGGGTTTTCCGAACTTCCTGGGCCAGGCGATAGTGCCGCTCTCCTACAATCGAGGGGGATGCCATCTTGGATCCGGACGCCAGCAGGTCGATAGCAGGGTAGAGCCCCTCGCTGGCCCTGCTCCGCGAGAGGACGATAGAGGAGGAGAGGTGGGAGAAGGTGTGGACGGCCGCCGGGTCGGTCAGGTCGTCGGCCGGCACATAGACGGCCTGGATCGAGGTGATTGCGCCGGTGTCGGTGTTGGCGATGCGTTCCTGTAAACTCGCCAGTTCGGTGCTCAGGGTGGGTTGGTAGCCCAATCTGGACGGCATAAATCCCATCATGCCGGAAACTTCCATGCCCGACTGGATGAAGCGAAAGATGTTGTCGATTAACAACAATACGTCACGCTTCTCTTCGTCGCGGAAATACTCGGCCATGGTCAGAGCCGTGTGCCCTACCCGAAAGCGAGCCCCCGGTGGCTCGTTCATCTGACCAAAGACCAGAACCATATCGTTGAGCACGCCGGCCTCCAGCATCTCTCGATACAACTCTTCGCCTTCGCGGCAGCGTTCACCGATACCGCAAAAGAGGCTGACCCCCTGGTGCTTGCCAACGACATTGCGAATCATCTCGGTCAGCAGTACGGTTTTCCCAACGCCTGCTCCGCCGAAGAGTCCCGCCTTGCCTCCCCGTTCCAGGGGAACCAGCACATCAATGGCTTTGATACCGGTATGAAAAATCTCGGTGCGAGTAGAACGCCGGGCCAGGGGCGGCGGAGAACCGTGCACCGAGCGTCGCTGGACATCTGGGGGGGGGCCCTTACCGTCGATGGGATTGCCAAAGACATCGAACATTCGTCCCAGGATGGATCGGCCGACGGGCACCTGCAGGGGACGACCGGTGTCGTAGACTGGCTGACCACGAAAGAGTCCCTGCGTCGGGTTGAGGGCGATGCCACGGACGACTTGAGGATTCACCTGAGCGATCACTTCAATTGCGATGTGCTGGTTGACCCCTGTCCGCAACAGGCTGTAAATCGGGGGCAGTTGGGATTCGAATCTAGCCTCGACCACGCTGCCCTGAACGCCAATAACCACGCCAACTTGTTGGCTACCGGAGGAAGAGGAAGCGGGGGTTTGGCTAGAGGCTATCGTGAACTCCTCAGAGTACCGGTGACCAGTGACCGGCAGATTCGAGTCGAAAGTGGATTGCAGGGCGGTCGAAGCGCTACGCCACTCGCTCTATCTTTTGCGTGCGACAGGCTGGGGGGGGATCCTGCTCGGGGCATTGGATACAATCTTAACACCTCTCTTCAGCCGGTGGTGCGCAGACCGGCTGCAATGGCGTTTACGGTGAGAAAAAGGCGCGTGAGCAGGTCTTCGTTGCCACTCTGGCGCCATTCGCCCAGGAGTTCTACCTGATGCCGGTGCAGCTGAGCCAGGGCAGGCTGACGCTTGGCCAGTAAACGGGCGGGATGGGGCCTTTTAAGCTCAAGCGGTCCTGCGTAGAGCAACTCTAGCATCTGGCGGGTCAGCGCGTATTCGCGCTGAATACGCTCGAAGAAAGTGGAGCCGATCCGGGTGTCCTGCACCAGAGCTGAGTAACTTTCCATGATCGCCGGGCAGGCCGTCATGATGCTGGTGGCGACATTGGCCATTACGTAATGCAGAGGCGCCCAGGTTAGCAGATGGTCGGCCAGCTTCTGAAACTCGCAAGGAGTCGATTGTTGAAGTTTGGCCAGCGCGCTTCCCACCCCGAACCAGCCCGAGAGAAAGAAGCGCGCCTGGCTCCAGCTGAAGACCCAGGGAATGGCTCGAAGGTCGCTCAGGCTGGGCTTGCCGCTGCGTCGACTGGGTCGCGAGCCAATGCGATACTGCTCAATGACGTCAATGGGGGTGGCCTGGCGGAAGAAGGTTACGAATTCCGCAGTGGTCAGAAGCTCGGTATAGGTCTGGCGACTCCATCCTGCCAGTTTCTCCAGGCCGGGTTCCAGTTCGGCCGTTGTGCTTTTGCCCTTGCTCAGGGTGGCACCCATCACCCCGGCCGTCAATAGCTCCAGGTGATAGCCCGCGCTTAAGGGATTGGCGTATTTTTGGGCTATGGTCTCACCCTGTTCGGTGAAGCGCAGGTCGCCCCCCAGGGAGCCATAAGGCAGGTAGCGCACAAAGCGGCCTGCCGGGCCCGCACCGCGACTGATGGTGCCCCCGCGACCGTGGAAAAATCGCAGACGAACGCCCTGATTCTGGGCCAGTCGCGTCAGTTCCATCTGGGCGCGATACAATCCCCACAAACTGGCCAGAATGCCGCCATCCTTATTGCTGTCGCTATAGCCAATCATCACTTGCTGTACCTGGCCCTGGGCGGCCAGCGAGCGACGGGTGATGGGCTCGTTGAAGAAGGCTTGCAGGATTTGGGGGCTGTGCTCCAGGTCCTCGATGGTTTCAAACAACGGTACCACCTGCAAGGGGCAGTAGCAGCCCGCTTCGCCTTCGCAGAGCAGCCCGACTTCGCGGGCGAACAGATAGACCACCAGCAGGTCCTGGGCCGACCGGGTCATGCTGACGATCAAGGCTCCTAATCCGGCCGAGCCGTGGGTTTTGAAGTGCTCCGACAGCACCCGAAAGCAGCCGATCACGGCCTCGGCTTCGGCTCCAAGGGGTGTGTCGGATCGGGTGAAGGGTCGGGGTGAAGCCAGTTCCGCGGCCAGAAAGTCCTGTCGAGCTCCGTCCTCCCATTCAGCGTAGTTCCAGTTTGCCAGGCCGGCGGCTCGCAACAACTGCGACATGGCTCGAGCATAGAAATCGCTGTTCTGGCGCACGTCCAGACTGGCCAGATGAAAGCCGAAGCACTGCACCGCCCTTTCTACAGGGAAGACCAGGCTGCGAGCCAGTTGGGTCGCTCCAATTTCTTCCAATGCCTGTCGTAGGAGACCCAGGTCGTCCAGCAGTTGCTGGGCCCCGTCATAGGAAGCCTGCTGGGGTCGATCGGGTTCGGGTAATTGCAGCAACATCAAATTCAGCCACTGGCGCCAGGGTTCATTGGGATTGCGGGCCAGACACTCGGCCCCGGCTGGCCCCCAACGAGTCGCCACCACAGCGATGTTCTCGAGCAGGCAAGCGGGTGGAGTTTGCAGCAGGTCGGAGAGGCTTAGCTTCTTCACCAGTTCGACCAGTAAAGCGCGCTGCAGACGAAGGGCTTCCAGGCGCAGTTCTTGCAGCGCCTGGCGGGTGACCTGGGGGGTGACCAGCGGATGCCCGTCGCGGTCGCCTCCCACCCACGTGCTAAATCGGATGCGGGGAAACTGGTCGGCTCGACACAGGCTTGGGGTGGGTCCTCCTAAGGCATCCCACACCTGAACCAGCCTTTGGTCCAGGAGTTCAAGGGCTCTGGGGAGTACTCGACCGAGGTAATAGAGCACATTGCGTAGCTCCGAAGCCACATCGGGCTTCTCCAGGAAGATGTCGCCGGTTCGCCAGAGCATTTCCAAAGTCTGGCGCACCTCCGAGTCGAGGGCCTGGCGTTCCAGGCCTGTCCACACAGCGTTTTCCCGGCGTACCAGCAGGAGATAGAGCCGTCGATAGTGTTCGAGCACCGTGGCTCGCTTGGCTTCCGTGGGGTGGGCGGTGAATACGGGCTCAACGCAAAGCTTTGGAAGAAGGCTGGCGATGTCTTCGAAGCTGTGTCCTTGCTGCCGCAGGTCGTGCAGCACCTGCCCCCAGAGCCCCCGCTCGTGGGCCACACCCCTGTGGTCCTCGGCCTGACGTCGCAACTGCGCGGCGGCGTTCTCCTCGACCTGATGGAGCATCTGAAAAACCATGGCCAGAGCCTGAATGGCCCGTTTGGAGCGCGGAAGGGGGGGCACTTCCAGGTCTGTGCCTGGTTCCGGCAAGATGTCGGCGATCTGTGTAGAGCCTGTGCTGCTAAGGACTTCACGGAACAATCCGAGCAGCCAACCCATGTCGCGGTCGGCCTTGTCCAGATCGGCCAGGGGGTTCAACTCTGTCATGCTTGTGCTCCTTGCATGCATCATCTTACAGGTTCCTGTGTCCACCTATGCGCTCGATCATAGCTTGTCGGGCAAGGTAGGTTGAAAGAGTATTGCATCCGAAGGACCTGCGATGACCCCTGCCCTCCAGCGTTTTCTACTCTCAAACGTCGCCTGCCTGACCGGTTCCACGATGTTCATGTTTCTCAACGCGTATCTGCTGCGCGAGGGCATGCAGAAGTGGGAGACCGGGGCCTGCGAGGGAGGGTTCTGGATGGCCTCGGTGTTGCTCCAGCCCTGGTTGGGGCCCCAGCTCGACCGCCGGGGCCGGGTGCTCTTTATGCGCAGCGGGGTCGTGTTGTTAATGCTGGCAGCGGTCTTCTATGCACGGGCCCCGGTGACGATGGCCTGGATGCTGCCGATTCGCATGTTGCAGGGCATGGGTTTTGCCTTCTACCTCACCGCTGCCTGGTCGTGGCTCTCGGATCACTCTCCCCCCGAGAAAATGCAGACGTATTTCGGCGTTTTTGGCCTTACCAGCCTGCTCGGTAGCCTCTTTGGTCCGGTGGCGGCTCAGTTGCTGCGTCACGGCAACCCTCCTCAAGATCCTCGGGTTTTCAACTCGGCCTGCCTGGCACTGTGTCTCTCACTGGCGCTGTTGTTGACGCTAAAAGACGCTCCTTTGACTTCGCCCTCGGATGCGGACCCTTCGGAGAGTCAGGGGTCCATGCTGCAACTGGCCCGCCGTGACGTTTTGAGGGGGCCGCTGCTGGGTTCGCTGAGTTTCGGCCTGGCCGTGGGCAGCATCTTTGCTTTTGCGGCGGCCTATCTGGTTCACCTGGGGGTCGAGAATGTGGCGGCAGTGTTTGTGATGCTGACGCTGGTCGCCGGCCTGGGGCGGGGCTTTTGCGGGCCGATCTCCAGTCGCTTCAATAATCGCAATTTGATTACCCTGAGCCTGATTTCCCTGGCTTTGGGTAACTTCGGATTGGGAAGCCTGCAATGGACCGGCCCGCCCTCGCTGGGCATGCTGGTCGCCGTGGGAGGAGTGGCCGGCCTGGGTTACGGCCTGGTCTATCCGCTGTTGACCGGACTGATCTATCAGCGTCTGCCTTCCCACGAGCGCGGTCGGGGTATGAGTCTGGTGGCGGCCTGCGTTGATGGCGGCGAGGCCTTCGGTGCCACCGTTGCAGGGGGCATTGCCCAGCATCTCGGCGAGGGCAATATGTTCCTGCTGATGGCCGTGCTTGTCACCGTAACGGCCGCGATGGCCCGTGGGAGCGACCGCAGCCTGCGTACCTGAAGGCCCTCAGGTCGAGTGCATTTCCAGAACCTCTTCGGGGTCGTCGGCGATAAGCAGGGCGAAGTGGTTGGCCTCAAAGTAGCGCGCAACGAACATCCGAATGGGGACGAGGCCGGCGATCATCAAGGGGAACAGAATGCCGAGACGAGAGCTCTTCAGCAGCCAGAGGGCCACAAAGCAGAGCAACTGGATCAGCGTAAAGCGATGAATGCTGGACATCGGGATGTTACGGGTGTAATGGGTTTCGGGGTAGAGGCGTGGGTCGGTAATCCAGAGCAGCAATCGTTCCCAAAAGTGGTTGCCAGCCAGAGAAGATGCGCCCATGTAGAGGAACAGGCCAAAGAGCACGGCCATGGGAATTTGGGCCATGGCCTCGAGAAACAGCAGCGAAAGGCCGATGAGCAGGTGGATCGCCAGTGGCGAAAGGCGGTTCTCGCGCACAGAAACGATGACCTCACGATTGGAGTCGCCCAGTTTTTCGATGCGGGTGTCGGCCAGGCTTTTTACATGGTTCACCGAGTGCACGGTGGCCGCCACGATCCAGGGCAGGCCAAAGAAGCTGGCAGCCAGTACCAGCAGGCCCACCACCAGCAGGTCAAGGTGGTAGCCGCCACCTTTGCGCAATCGGTGGTCGCGCGCGTTGACGATGCGCACGGTGATGTTCTGGTCGAGGAAGAGCAAGATGCTGACCATGAGTGCCGGGATCAGGCAGAGCAAAATTTGCATGCCAGAGAGGTCGCTCAGGGTTACCAGCCAGGGTCGTCCAGAGGTGGTGGTCAGCTCGGCAGGCACGGCTGGCCGGGCCAGAGACACCCCGGGAAATTGCAGCGCGAAGTAGGTCATCAGGCCAATAGCGATGGCTGGACCGAAGTCGCTTAGGAATTCTCGGGCTCCACGGCTTAGGTAAGGCCGGCGAGTGGCCATTTTGAGTTTGCGCGCCAACATGAAGGTCCCCAGGGCCAGGATGGTCGAGAGAAAGGCCTTGGAAAGATCGCCGCCGTCGTAGGCGTGCAGGATGTCTTTGACCGCTTCGTAGATGAAGATCACCGAGATGAGCCCGGCGAAGATTTCGTCGGTGAAGCGCGTGAAGTGCTTCATCAGGGCGCTGGCGTCGGTGAGAGCACAGACGATCAGGATGACTCCCGACCAGATGCCCACCCAGGCATAGGTGGCCAGGAAAGGGATCTGGTTTTGTTTACAGAGGGCGTAGAGCAGTCCCGTGAAGATAGTGATCGGGCCGGTGCCACCGAGCAGCGTGAGCGGCTGCCCGGAGAACAGTGCAAAGAGAACTCCTCCAACCGCCGTGACCACCAGCATTTCGGCGATCCCGATCAGGTTGTCGGTCAGCAATCCGGTGAGAGCGCCGAAGGCAATGGCATTGGCCAGGCAGGCGAAATAGAGGAACAGGGTGGAGCCCAGCACCTTGGGGTGGAAGCCGTCGCGAAAGTCCCCCAGATAATAGGGTAACTTGCGGGCCAGGTCGTCGCGCAGCCCCCCGAGGGGCCTTCCGGTCCAGCGGAGTTCGTCGTCTTCCTGTGGCTCGTTCACGGCGCCTCCTTTTCTGGCTTGACCGCTACCAGCGAACAGGGAATCCAGGGAATGAGATTCTCGGCGGTGTTGCCGATGAACGCGCCCGAGATTCCCGAACGGGCGTGGGTTCCCATGACGACGACGTCGGCAGGGTGCTTGCGGAGGTGGCCAAGAATTTCGTCGTAGGCTCGACCGTCGCCAATGGTAATGCTGGCTGGCTGCTGCAGTTGAGACTCGATCTGTGCCCGAGCCTGAGAGCGCCGTTGCTCGATGACCTCGGCCGGCAGCGAGGCGAGAAATGCCTGAAACTCGGGGTGCTCAAGGATGTGCATCACGTGCAACTCGGCTCCAGTGGCCTGGGCCAGCCACTGGCCTATCTGCAGAGCCCGGTTGCCCACGTCTCGCAGGTCGTGGGCTACAAATACCGTGCGCGGCGCTGCCGATTCTTGGCGTGCTACCCATACTGGACAGGGGCAGTGGCGCAGAAGTTTGAGAGCAAAGCTGCCAAAGAGCGCGCGGGAAACCACGTTGCGATGGCGAGTACCAAGCAAGACCAGGTCGTGGCAGCCCTGAGTCACTTGCTCGATGGCCTGTTGCCAGTTGCGACCGAACACCAGTCGGGACTCGGCCTCGAGGCCCTGCTGTTGCGCCTCCTTCACCCAATGCTGCAACTGCTGCTCGGCTCGCTGGTAGTAGCGGCGAGCGGCCGAATCCTGGGGGGAAAGCATCTGTTGCTGCAGGCCCGAGTCGGCCTCGAGGGCGTGGAAGAAACGCAGCCGCGCCCGAGACCAGGTGGCCACCTGGATGGCCAGCCGAGCGGCCGCCTGAGAGGGCGCGGGGCATTCACCTTGAGGGTCGATATCGATGGCGACCAGTATGCAATGAAACATTTTCCGGGGACGCCTCCTATGGCACCTACAATTTACAAGCCCTTTTACTTCCTTCGGCTGGTTCCTGTTGAGGGTTTCTTGATAGGTGGCTATGCAAGGCTGTGGAAGTCCGCTTTCATGCACCGGGCCAGGCCCCTGGCTGGAGGTCAACGAGTCCTTTCTCACGGGGGAGTCTCTTCCCGTCCGAAAGACGCATTTGCCGAGGGCGACCTACTGAAAGCGTATGCCGCCAGCACAGTGGTTTGGGGTCGGGCTCGGGGCCGGAACACAACGGCATTTGCACCGCGGTAGGTCGACTGGCTCACGAAGTCACTCAGGTCCACGGGGGAGAGCCGCCTTTGCAGCCAGGCATGCGGCAGTTCACTCAGATGGTAGCCCGGGCTACTGCCATTATCGTTGTCGGTGTGGCCATTCTTGGCGTGGTGCTGCAGTGCTATTCACTGTTGCTCTGGTGCTGGTGGTGGAGTTGCAGAAGTGGCTAAGGCGAACGCGAATGTCAGGCCATTCAGCGCGCTCCTGAAGCTTCTGATTTCGGGTGAAAGTCTGACGGTAACGAAGCCTGAGCTTCCCTGCGTAAAGCCAGAAGATATTCTTGACCGCTGAGTTGTAAGGGGCGAACCCCATCGGGATGAAGGTGAACCCCGGTGCTCCAGCCGGACTGCTCTCGCGAAAAAAAGAGTCCCAACGGCAGCAAGCCGCGTTGCAGAGCCCAGCACTTCAGGTCCTGCCAGCACACTGTCTGTGAGGCCACCAGCTGTAAGCTTTGAAAACAGCAGCCTCCTACCGCCAGCAGGTCCTCGTAGATTTCATACAGTGCAGGCTTGGCGCCCACCTGAGCCACCACGTGTTGCAAGAACCTGGCGGTGGTAACGACCTCGACGCAAGGGTCGAGGCCAAGAATCAGGGCCCGGTTTTTCTCCAGATAAAGTTCGCACACCAGGCGGGGGCGTGCCGATGCAAAGGTGGGGTTTTCTAGAATCGCATGCAGATTTGTGACCGTTTCAATGTCGGCCACCTTGGCATTCTTGGGAAAGGGACCGGCCAGTTGCAGCACCTGGTCGACTCCCGAGAAGTCGAAGTGCAGCAACACTTGTTCCAGGTCGTCGACCAGCTGCAACGAGACCTGTTCGGGCAGGCCGTGAGTGGTGGGAAAGCTTTCGGCCAGGCAGACAATGCTGAGGTTGGGGCCCCCGCGCAGACACAGGTCCAGCAACAAAGCCTGCCACCAGGGACAGGTGCCACAGAGCAAGACCTTGCCTGGCGGACGGTGCTCTATCCAGTGGGATGGAACCTGGCTGGGGGCGGCTGCTTTCGACAGGGACACCCGCGGGCTGGAAGCCAGAATGACGACCCCGTCGCCGGGTTCGATGGTCTCATCGAGTTGAGCCATGGATACCAACGAGTGCTGGGGAGTAATGTCTCGGAGCACTCCGATGGGAGTGCAGCCCTGGCTGCTTCGCACGGCTTCTTGAAGCGACATTCCGTGATACTCGGGTGGGGCTGGACGCAGTAAATAGAGCGAGTCACCTTCCTGATCCGTGAGGATTTGCCGAAAGAGCTCGCAAAGACCGGGGCTATCCAAAGTCTGGGCCAGGATTTGGCCTGCGAAATCGGGTTCGGGTATCACATCGAAGTCAGAGGGCCAGTTCAGTCGACGGAGCCTCTCTCGTTCCGAGGTTTGCCAGCTGGTCGTGACCAGCCGGGGCAAGCACTTTTCGCCAGGCTGGCGAGAAAGGCCCAGCAGCAGCTTGAATACCGCGGCCGGGGGGCCCTCGGGCGGGGCCAGGATAAGCAGACAAGAAGCTTTCTTCCAGCTGACCCGCTCTAAAGATTCCTCGTCGAACACGTCACCCTGGCGACATAGAATACGGGCCGAACGGGCCAGGGCCGCCGGAATGGAGCGAAGGACCTCCGACACGATGGTTTGATTGACCTCGGGGAGCAGCAGCACCAGAGTCGATTTCCCATAATCGGGGCGGATGCGTCGCTCGGCCGAAAGCAATTCCTCGGCCACTACGGAAATCTCTCCGGCTGAAGCCATGATCACGAGGTGGCCTTCGGCGAGTACGCGGCCTCGGCCCGAACTCAGGGTTCGCATGGCGCGGTCGAGTCCGGTGGTGAGAATCGCCACCAGCGCTCCCAGGAAGACGACGTCGCCCGAGAAAGTCAACACCGTAGAAACCGAGCGGTCCAGCCAGCCATGGTCTTCGCCCAGATAACCGGTGTCGGTCAGGCGCAGGAAGGCCCACCACAGTGCCCCCCAAAAGTCTTTATGGGAGGGACGGTCAAAGACAAAGACCGTCACTGCGGCTACGACCGCCAGAGTGGAGAGAATGGCTGCCAGAAAGGTCACTTGATAGAGCGTCCCTCTCAGCAAAAAGTTCTCCAGATGAAATCGCAGACGATACCACATCGGCCGGCTTCTTCATCTGCCGGGTCTTAGGGGCCTGTTTCTTGGCAAGTGCCGATCGGAATCGGCCCATTGACTTCAGTGTACGAGATACCGGGAATGACCTGAAGGTGTGGTGAATGGCCTGCGAGTGAAACTGGCTTTGAGCGGTGGCAGCGGTTTTCTCGGCCAGCATCTGCTGGAGCGCTTGAAGCATATGAGCTGCAAAGTGCGATTGTTGGTGAGGCGGAGTTTACCTGGGGTGGCCACGGACGTCGAACAGGTAAGAGTCCACCTGCAAGTCCCCGATTCCTTGACGGCAGCCCTGAAGGGGGTCGATGCGGTGGTGCATCTGGCCGCCTGTAACTGGCGAGAAGCCAGCGATTGGGCCACTTTGGTGCAGGTCAATCAGATGGGCACCCGTAATCTGCTACAGGCTGCTCATCGAGCCGGGGTGGAGCGCTTTCTGCATTGTAGTTCAGCGGGGATTCACGGCCTTCCGCATCGCCTGCCCTTGCTGGAAGACGATGAGGTGCGGCCGGTATCCCTGCTGCATCGATCGCTGGCTCTCGGCGAGGCCGAGGCTTTGCGAGGATATCCGGGCATGAGCGTTGTGGTGGCCCGTCCCACTGGGGTTTATGGTCCGGGAAGCACGAATTTGTTGCGACTTTTCCAGGATGTCAAGAGCGGTCGGTTCTTGATGCTGGGCCAGGGGCGTCAGCGAATCCATCTCAGTTACGTGGACGACGTGGTCGAGGGTTTGTTGGCCTGCCTGAAACGGGGGCGTAACCAGCGGGCATATTTCTTGGGATCGCCCTCGCAGTTGCAACTGAGCGACTGGATTCGAACGGTGGCCGAGCAGTTGGGCGTGGGGGTCGAGCCCCGATGGCAGTTACCGCTCTGGCCGTTCAAGCCGTTCTATCGGATGTTGGCGGGTTGGAGTTGGTATCGGGGCCGAGAATCGCCCTGGCTGCATCGTCTGGAGTTGTTCGTGCGAGAACGGGAGTGCAGTCTGGAGCGAGCCCGTGACGAGTTAGGCTTTGTTCCCCAGTGGTCGGCCGCTCGAGGGCTGGAGCGCACCCTGGAATGGCTGCAAAGCCTACCCGAAAACCCCGCAGATAGCAGAAATTTCAGAAGCTCTTCAGCTCCGGGTGTTAATCTAAGGCGTGAACATTCGGTCTAAGGCCATCCCCCCCCCGCAGTATCAGCCTATGCCCAAACCCCTGGCGGTTTCTCGGCAACTCGAACCAGCGGACATGGTCAGCTTAAACTCGACTCAGTCCGAGGAGGTGCCGCCGCAACTGAAAGAGGTACTGGCCCGGGTGGGGCGCCCCTACTATGATGAGCAGGCTGATCAGAAAGCCCGTCAGGCCTACTACCAGCAGCTGGATAAAGAAGCCGACCCCGGCCAGCTTTTTGCTCAGCTGTCCCAGTTGGTACGACGCACCCACCACAATCGCCTGGCCTTCAAGCCCGAAAAATACCTTCACCCCTGGGTCGACTTGCGACCCAATTTGCGTCTGCAAAGCATCTACTCGGCCGAGCCGGTGGCCACCGACGCTCCGGTTCAGGTTACCCGGCCCAGGGACTTCGTTCAAAAGATTCGCGTGCGCGCCCGCGGATATCGACGTGCCGATGGTACCCGTGGGCCCGACCGCTGGGCCAACCAGAAGGTGGACTTTCGCCAGCAGGCCACCCAGTGGGGTGGGGTGTTGCTCCAGGGAGCAGGCAATGCTCTGGATGTTGCCCAGAAGATTGCCCTGATCGAGGGTTATCGGTTTTATAATGCCGAGCATTCGGTGCCTCAGTTTGTTTTCGACCGCGACAAGGATGCCAAAGGCGACCTGCATCACCTGTTCACCTGTGAGCGCGGAGCCAACAGCATTCGTCAGCACTATCGTTTTGGCGAGGTGCCCGAAACCGAGGCCCACCGCAAGGGCGAGGGTTGGGTAAACGTTCCGACGGAGCAGTTTGAGCCCGAGGCAGGCAAGGGCGCGGTGGCAAGGGCCACGCTTTACTTCCTGCTGCGCTATCCGGGTAAGCTCGGTGACAAACAGGGCGAATACACCCCCGAAGATGTTCAGACCCTGTTGCAGTGGCATCGTGAAGATCCTGTAAGTCTTTATGAACGGCATCGCAATCAGGCCATCGAGGAGATCCAGGGAAATCGCAACCCGCTGATCGACTTCCCGGAACTGGCCGATCGAATCGACTTCCTGCAGGGCCTGGGAACGGCGACCCGTTGCGTCTGAGGCGATGAGAGATCCTCAGAACGTTTTCTGGCCCGACGGCAGAACCTTGGGAGAGTTTTGCTGGAGCGATCCTTTGCCTCCCCTGGCTGAGGCTTGGTGGTCCCTGCAGAGCCTGGCTCGTCGGGGGTTTCGCCGGGTCTCTCGGCTGGAGCGGGTGCGGGGAAAGGCTTAAGTGACTTGCCGATCGCTGCCTGCCAGGGTCGATCTGCTCAGCCAGCGCCAGGGTCCCAGACGGAGGCTCCTGATCAACCAGACCGGACGGCTGCCCAACTTGCTTTGCATGGCCATCGCAGCGGCGTTTTCGGGCATGACGGCTCGCCAACTTCGAGTCACACCGCGCTGGGACAACTGCTCGGACAAAAAGGCCGACAGGGTGCTGCTCAGTCCTGCAGCTCTCCAGGCTGTCAGGGTGTAGGCGTCATAGACATAAGCCTCTCCTTTGGGCAACCGAAGCTCCCAGTGCAGGTAGTCAACGTAGGCCGAGCTAAGGGCTACCCAGGTGGCCGACAGGATGTGCTCTGCTGAGCGAATGACGAAACAAAGGTGGCCAGCCTGAAATCTGCGATGGATCTCAGCAGCCCTGGTCTCGGGTCGGAACCGCAGGTAGTCGGCAATCTGCTCCTCTGACAGCAGGTGCAGGGAGGCCCCGGGCGGTAGCGACAACCGGCCCTCGGCTGGGGCAACCTTGCGTTCGAAAAGTATCAGTCGACGGTAGCCCAGTCCGCTGCAGAGCTTGAACCAGAAGTTCGCCGGTCCTTCCTGCCTGGCCACCTGCCAGGCTCTACCGACCAGGGTGTACCAGGCCATCCCCACGCGTTTGCGGGCACTGGAGGTTTTCCTTCCCGAGCCAGGAAGCTGCCCGGGTGGCGGATTCTGAAGCTGGGGGACTGGCCTTTGGGCACGCACCCTCGGTCCTCTGGCGAACCTTCTGCGACGACCTCTATCAGCGCCGCTTTGGCGCCTGGCTCGGACAGGGCAGAGTTGTTCGAGTGCTCAAAACCGACCTGTACGACGAATCGCTCACGGCTGGCCTTTACCCGTTGTTGCAGGAACGGGGTGAGACCGTCTACGGCATCGACTTGTTGCCCGACGTGGTGCAACGAGCTGCCGCCCGATATCCGCTGTTGCGGGCCCAGGTGGCCGATGTGCGCCAGTTGCCGTTCCCCGATGGCTACTTTGAGTTGGTGGTGTCCAACTCTACTCTCGATCATTTCGAGAAAGCTGACGACCTGCTGAACTCCCTACGCGAACTCTACCGCGTGCTCGGCAGTGGAGGCCTGCTGTTGATCAGCCTCGACAACGCCGCCCATCCTCTGGTGTGGCTGCGGCGCCAACTTGCCTTGCAGCTGGGTTCCCCTTTGCCGTTGGTGCCCTATTATCCGGGCCATACTCTGACCCTTTCCCAACTGGTCGGCGAGTTACGAGCCTGTGGCTTCGTGGTGGAAAAGACAGGATGGTGGTTTCATGCGCCTCGGGTGCTGGCGGTACAGGCCTGCTCCTGGCTGGACAACGGCCCCTCTGGCTGGGGGCGCTGGTTATGCCGGCTGCTGGCCGCTTGTGAAAGCGCTGAGAAGCTGCCGACGGCGGCCTGGACAGGCCACTATGTGGCGGCCCTGGCGCGGCGTATTTAGCGGCCCAGGAAATGCTGCATCCAGATCTGGGTGGTTAAGACCAGCATCAGCAGCCGGGGGGGGCCCTGGCGTCGAAGCCGCTCCACTTCGTGGGGTTCGAAGACGCCGAAGCGATGAATCTGCTCGGCGGCCAGGTGGGCTTCAAGGGCCGGGCCCCAGCGCGAGGCCATCCAGCTCTCGGTAGGCGGGGTAAGAGCCCTTTTGGGTCGGCGGCGGATTTCTTCCGGCAAAATTCCCCGCATGGCTTTGCGCAACAGCGTTTTCTCTCTCAGCCCGGGCATCTTCACCCAGGGGGGGATCTGGCAGCAGAACTCTACCAGCGGGTGGTCGAGAAAGGGCACCCGGGCCTCCAGAGAGTGGGCCATGGTGCACAGATCGAGCGTGCGCAAAATGACTTCGGGCAGACGCAGGGTCAGGTCCAAATAGCTCAGCTGCGCTTGCGGGTGCAGTTCTGGCCAGTGCTCCGGCAGGTCCAGTGGGGCCAGGGGCTGCTCGAGAAGGTTACGGTGGTCAGGGGTAAAGAGGCGCTGTAGGGGCTGCCAGTACGGTCGGCCGATCAGTGCCAGAAAACGTTCCCATCCCATCTCGGCGGGCGCTTGCAGGATACGACCGGCCCCAGGCCAGCGACCGTGGGTCACCAGCACTGCCCCCAGCCCCTGTCGTAACCAGACGGGAAGAGCGCCAAAAGGACCCAGCACCTTCTGGGCCCGATACCATGGGTATCCCGACAAAATTTCGTCCGATCCCTCTCCGGTAAGCACCCCTTTAACCTGAAGCGAGGCCTGTTGAGCCAGCTGAAGATGGATCAGCTCCATGCCCGCACTGGTGGGCAGTTCGCGATGCCATACCCCCTGTTCCAGGTTCTGCACATCGTGGGTCCTGCAGATCAGTCGGTGGCCTTGCAGTTGATATTCCGGAAAGTCATCCAACAAGCGACCCGCGCTCAACTCGTCACAGTTTCGGTCTTCAAAGCCCATGGTGAAGCTGGGAATCGGATGGTTGCACTGAAGGGCCATCAGACCGGCAATGCTGCTCGAGTCGATGCCAGGGCTCAGCCAGGTCCCCAGGGGCACGTCGCTGCGCCGATGCACAGCCACCGCCTCGTGCAGGCGATGGCGCAGTTCCTCGGCCCAATCCTGGGTGGGGCGCCGACGGTAGTCCGACTGGCTGGGAAAGGGGGGGCGCCAATAACGCTTCAGTCGGGCTTTGCCGGACTGGTAACACAGGGTGTGTCCGGCTGGCAGGCGGAAGACCCCCTGCAACAATGTGTCTGGCGCTGGCAGCAGGCCGCTGCGAAACAGGCGAGTCAGGGCAAGCGAGTCCAGTTGCCGGTCGATCAGGCCCGAAGCCAGCACCGTTTTCAGTTCAGATCCAACGATCAGTCCAGCCTCGCAGATGGCGTAGTGCAGCGGTTTGATGCCCAGACGGTCGCGGGCCAGAAAGAGCTGTCGAATCCTTCGATCCCACAGGGCCAGCGCGAACATGCCGCGCAACTGGGTGACCATGGCTTCGCCCATCTCCTCCCAGAGATGCACCAGCACTTCGGCATCGGATCGGGTTTTGAAGTAGTGTCCGCGGGCCAGCAGTTGCTCGCGTAACTCCAGATAGTTGTAGATCTCCCCGTTGCAGATCGCCACCACCTGGCCATCCTCGTTGCTCAACGGTTGATGGCCGCCCTCCAGATCGATGAAGCTCAGGCGACGGATGCCCAGAGCCACGCCTTCCTCCCAGAAGAAGCCATCGCTATCGGGACCGCGATGGTGCATGGCGGCCACCATGGACCGCAGGGGTTCGGGCTGGACGTTTTCCGCTACCAGTGCTGCAATGCCACACATGGTCACCGCCCTCCAGGGAGGGGCCGAAAGTAGCGGAACTTGCCCCCCAACTCGGCCTCGAACTCGTGAACCTCTTCCAGGTCCAGCCGGGCACGATCTCCCAGCACCTCTTGCATGACCCGACGAACCGCTTCGAGTTGCCGGTCTGATGGTCTGGATTCGGCCAGAAAGCGAAACACCAGTCGTTCGGGCTCTTGCTGAACCAGTTGATAGCGCCTTAACCAGCCGAGTTCACAGAGCTCCACCAGCGGATTGGTCAGTTCGAAAGGATGCAGCGAGCTGCCGTCGGGAAACCAGAAGGTGTCGAGCTGCCGCCCCTGCACCCGGGCCAGCGTGGCGAAGGGGCGTCCGCAGGGACACGGCGAAGGCCCGGCCACCACACGATCGCCCAGGTCGAAGCGAATCAGCGGCATGGCAAAGCTCTGCAAAGCCGTGCCCACCAACCGTCCGGGTTGACCCGGGGGTACCGGCACGTCCTCGTCATCCAGGATCTCCACCTTCACGGCGTCTTCACACAGGTGCAGCCATGGCCCCTGGGGGCACTGCCAGGCGATCAGGTTGAACTCGATAGAGCCGTAGGTTTCCCCCACCCAGGCCGCCGGAAAAGCCCGCTGAATCGATTGTCGGGCGATGGGGGTGAAGAGCTCGCCGCCCGCGCCCACCCAACGTATGGGTAGGGGCGCTGCACCGTGTTGCAACATCCAACGACTCAGGGCCTCAATGACCTGAGGATAACCCCCCAGGTAGTCAGGTTGCAGCCTGGCGAGTTGGTGGTAGATGGCCTCGGGGGGTTGAAAGCAGTTGACCTTGGCCAGGCGGTAGAGCCCCAGGCGATCGAGCAGCTCGAGTGCCCGGTTTCGGTCCCAGTTAAAGTCGCCGGGCCGCAGGGCTACCCTGCGGTGGTGCCAGCGCAACCCCCAATGATGTTGGGCCCGCATACGCAGAAGGCCCAGAGCGCGCTCTTCGTGCCAGCTGCGATAGATCGTCACCGGGCTGCCGGTGGATCCGCTGGAGCGGTGGGCGAGCAACTGGCTGGGAGAAAGGCCCCGGCTCAGCAGTTGGGGGCCCGACTTGCGCAGGTCGTCTTTCTTCAAGACCGGCCAATGGTGAAAACTGCCCGGTTCGGGTGGCAGGTTGCGCCGGGCATAGAAAGGCACCTGCTCAACCGCGTGTCGCATCAGTTGCTGCAGCCGGCCTTGCTGATAGTCCATCAGTCTGGTGCGACTGCGGACATGGACCAGGCACTGACGCGGGAAGTGCAGCCAGGGGAAATGCGCGCTCCAGGACATCGACGAAGCTTGGGGGTTGCCGTTGAAGGCTCCTGCCGCTGGCCGGTTACATCCCTGGGGGCTGAAGGCGAACTTCGTACTCTAGCTTCTGCAGCGGACCCCAGTGTGGCTGGCGTAGACTGGCGGCTTGTTGCACCGAGGGGTGATTGTCCCGGTTCTGCTGGTGGCTTGCCCGCAGCCTGGCAAATTTCGTTTCTATTTGGACATATCCCCAACCCACAGCTGTGGCAGCCAGGGCCAGTCCCAGTGCCTGCGGTGCACCGTATATCGAGAAGGACAGACCGGCTGCCAGGGCCACTCCACCGGAGGCCCATTTGCAGATTTTTCCGAGCTTCTCGGATTCGGCCAGACGGGAGTCCTTGCTCTGCCAGGTCCGGCGAGCCTCGCCCTCCCACATTTCGGCTGTGGCCAGCTCGTAGGCATCTGGCCGGGTTTTCCAGCGAGCCACAGGAATCGCCCCCGGGGTCCTTTGAAAGTCTCCCCGTTCGAAGGCCTCGTAGAGGTCTTCGATTCGCTCATAGGGACCGGCCTCAGCCACTTGCCGCTCAAACTGTGGCCGCACGTAGTAGCCAGCTTGTTGAACCGGAACGCAGTTGGTTTTCATGGGTTCAGTCTAACCAACTGAGTTAGACGGGACTTAGAAGCTCTGGGCGGTTAAGGCAGCTCGGCCACAACTACCAGGTGCAGCCGCCTGTGTAAGCTGAGGGCATTTGAAAGAGCACTTTGCCGTCGCAGAGCACGTCGATTCCAGCAGCCGAAACGTCCAACTGGGCTCGCTCGCTGGCGGATTCCACCTGACCCTGTCGGCAGTCTCCCACCAGATGGTGTTCCACCCCCTGGTTGAAGGTGGTCACCTCGACCCGATGTCCACCCTGGGGCAGGGGTTCCAGCGTTACCAACTGGTGAGGGCCATCGGGAGAGCCCAGGCGCAGCTTCTCGCCACCTTGATAGGTGTAGGTCCAGCCGGGGCCCAGACTGCCGGCGCCAGGGCGCTCGCTGTGCAGGCGCGGATCGGACAAATCGGCCAGGAAGCCGGGTTCCAGTCGGTCGCGCAGTTCAGGCTCGAGTAGTCCATCTTTAACGACGGTCAGGCTGCGCTTCTGGCCCGAAGGAGCGTGGTATTCCAGCTTCTGGGGCTGGGGCTGAAAGTTTATCCAGGGGGTTTTCATAGTCGTAAACCTAGCCGACGCCACTCGTACGTTGGTTTCCAACTTGTATACCAACGAGCAAAGTTCTGACTCGGGATCCAGGTCCCGGGAAGGCTCATCGGGTGTGACGAACCCTCGGGTTATGCGCTGGCTCTCGTGGTGGTTGCTGTTGACCGTCGGGCTCTGGGCACAGCCGGCTGAGTTGGTGTTGCGGGGCGGTGACGTCTATTGCCTTGATGAGCGCCGAAGCTGGGCTCGGGCCCTGGCCGTCCGGCAAGGAAAGATTGTCTATGTTGGGGATGAGTCCGGGGTCACCGGTTGGCTGGGCCCGGCAACCCGGGTGGTGGACCTTCAAGGCAAAATGGTCTTGCCGGGTTTCTGCGACGCCCACGTGCATCCGCTGCTGGCCGGATTGGAGGCCGCTCGCTGCCAGTTGAATGACCTGGCCACGGTGGAAGCTGTGAAGGATAAGCTAAAAGTCTATGCCGCCGAACATCCCGATCTGCCCTGGATTGTTGGCTCGGGCTGGTCATTGACCCTATTTCCCGAGGCCAACCCCCGACGCCAGGACCTGGATGCTGTGGTGGATGACCGCCCCGTAGCCCTCGAGTCTGCCGACGGTCATTCGATGTGGCTCAACAGTAAGGCCCTGCAACTTTGCGGTATTGATGCCGCAACGCCCGACCCGCCGGGAGGGCGCATCGAACGCGAGCCTGGAGGGCACCCCAGCGGCACCCTGCGTGAAAAGGCCCTGGCACTGGTGCAGTGCCACCTGCCCCCAACCACGAAAGAGCAGAGGAAGGCGGCGCTGCTCTGGGGGCTGCAACACCTCAACAGGTTGGGTATCACCAGCTTCCACGAGGCCAATGCCGGGCCCGAAGACCTGAGTGTCTATTCCGAATTGGAGCAGCAGGGCTTGCTCACCGCCCGGGTGGTGGCTGCTCAGACCCTGGCTCCGGTCGAGCGACTCAAACAGCTGCGAAGTCAATATCAGGGGTCGAGGCTGCGACCTACGGCCGTGAAGATTTTCTTAGACGGCGTGGTCGAAGCCCGTACCGCTGCCTTGCTGCAACCCTACGTGGGTCATTCTACCCGGGGAGAACTCTTGCTGGAGCCTGAGGAACTGCGACTGCGGGTGAGGGAGCTCGTAGGTGCAGGCTTCCAAATTCACGTGCACGCGATTGGCGATCGGGCTGTGCGTCAGGCGCTCGACAGCTTCGAGGCCAGTCCCAGCGCGGACTTACGCCACACCATAGCCCATCTTCAGTTGATCGACCCCGCCGACCTGCCCCGCTTTGCACAGCTGGGCGTGGTGGCCAACGTTCAGCCCTACTGGGCGCAGCCCGACGAGTACGTGACGGCCTTTGCCAATCCGCTCCTGGGGCCCGAGCGTGCCCGGCGTCAGTATCCTCTGGCCTCGCTGCTGAAGAGCGGTGCGGTTCTCGCTGGCGGCAGCGACTGGTCGGTAAGCACGGCCAATCCTTTACAGGCCATCGAAGTCGCCCTCACCCGGCGGGCGCCGGGAAGTCGGCAGCCGAGCTGGCTGCCCGAAGAGCGCTTGCGGTTGGATGAGGCCCTGGCTGCCTATACCCGAAACGGAGCGTTTCTGAGCCACCTCGAACGCGAGACCGGTTCTATCGAGGTGGGCAAGTGGGCCGACCTGGTGGTGCTCGAGCGCAATGTGTTCCGGCTGGCTCCCGAGCAGATACACGAGGTTCGGGTATTACAAACCTATCTTGAGGGCCAACCCTTGCTGGCCGAGGTGGATCCCTGAATCACGGGGAACTCGACCTCCTCTGTCGAACTCATCGAGATGCGTCTTTCTCTGCTTTGCATCGTGTTGTTGTTGGTCGGTAGTTCCTGGCAGGCGGGAGCGCGTCGCCCTCGCCAGGCCCAGGTGCAGGTCGAACTGCTGCGCCAGCACGCGGCCTCGACCAGCGACCCGGCCCGGCAGCTGTACGAGTTCGAAGTGCGCTGCAGCAATTTGGGTTCGCAGGCGGTGGCCGTCAGCAACAATCAGTTCTTCGTGCTCGATGATCAGGGAGCCAGGCATGGGATCGAGCGCGCTCGCTATGCCGACCGCCAGCTGTTGGAGCCGGGCAAGTCGGTGGTCTTTACCAAGATTTATATCGGTTTGCCCCGAGACCGCAAACCCCTGGAGCTCCACCTGTTGAACTATGGATCCTGTCGCTTGAAGTGAGCGACTATGTGTTGCGGCGTGGCCGGATTGGCGCGTTGCGTCTGCAGGTACTGGCTCAGGCGGCGGCTCCCGCCACCGCCTCTCTGCTCGATCAGCTGCCCTGGCAGCCCCACTGGCGCTCATTGGATGTGGGCTGCGGACTGGGGGCGGTGACTCGTGAGTTGGCCCGACGAGGGGCAGGGGCCTTAGGCCTGGACAATTGCCTGGACCATAGCGAAGGGCCGGCAGACTTTTGCCTGGGCGATGCTCGCAGGCTGGATGTTCTCGACGAGCGTTTTCAAGTGGTCTACGCTCGTTACTTGCTTTCTCATTTGAACGACCCTCAGCAAGTGGTCCAGGGCATGGTCGACCGCCTCAGCCCTGGCGGCTATCTGGTATTGGAGGACATCGACTTTCCCGGCCACACCTGCGACCCCCTGTGTGCGGCCTTCCAGGCTTATGTCGAGCTTTACACGGAATTGCTGCGTCGACGTGGGGGCAATGCCTGCATTGGGCGTAGTCTGTGGCGCCTTTGCCGCCAGGCCGGACTGGAGGTGGTCTACTCGGCCGCCAGTTTGAAGTTGATTCGCGAGGGCCCGACCAGGCGTGTGGCCGAGCTGACGCTGGCCCACATCGCCAGGGGTCTGGTGGAAGAGGGCCTGGTCGATCGTGCCCGTCTGGCGCAGCTGCTGCTGGAACTGAGGGACTTTCGCCGAAGTGAAAGCCAGATGTGCCTGGCACCGACCTATCAGGTGTTGGCCCGCTCGTCCCCCTAGCCGGGATCTCCAGGTTGTTCCTCCCGGGTAGCGAACCGGCATGGGATGTGCGGTATTGCGGGCCTGTTCGATACTCTGGGAGAGCGGTCCGTCGACCCCGAGCAGCTAAGAAATATGGGCCGGGCCCTGCGACAGCGAGGCCCCGATGAACAGGGTCAACTGTGTGAGCCGGGGCTGGGCCTGGCCTCGCAGCGTCTGGCCATCGTGGGTCTCAATAATGGGCGACAACCTCTGTTCAACGAGTCGGGTCGGGTTGTGGCCGTGTGCAATGGAGAATTTTTCGACTACCCCGAGGTGAGATCCAGGCTGGAGGCCAGGGGCCATCGCTTCGCCAGCGAGTCTGACTGCGAGATTCTGGTGCATCTTTGGGAAGATCATCAGGAAGGCATGTTCGAACATCTGCGAGGTCAGTTTGCCTTTGCTCTCTACGACCGCGACCGCCAAACGTTGATTCTTGGGCGCGATCGTCTGGGCATCTGTCCTTTGTTCTACAGTCTCCAGCAGGGCTGGTTGATCTTTGGCTCGGAAATCAAGGCCCTGCTGGCCTCGGGTCAGGTTGCGGCCCGTTCCGACCCGTTGGCTCTCGATCACGTCTTCAGTTTCTTTGCCATGGGCATGCGTCGCACGATGTTTGAGGGAGTGCGGGCTCTGCTGCCGGGTCACTACCTGAAGGTGGGTCGAGAAGGGCTCGAGGAACGACAATATTGGGACCTGGATTTTCCCGATCAGGGAGAGGAATTGCGCTCCCCCGATCTGGTCGAAGAATTTGGGCGGCTGCTCCAGCGCAGCGTAGAGTTGAGGCTCAGGGCCGATGTGCCGGTGGTCAGCTATCTCTCTGGGGGCGTGGACTCGAGTATTGTGGCCACACTGGCCAGTCGCCAGCTGGGTCGAGCCATTCCCACCTTTACCATTCGCATTCGTCATCCCCGACTCGACGAAGTGCCGCGCGCCCTGTTGACGGCAGCGGCAATTGGATCCACACCCCAGGTGATCGAGTGTGGCGAGGCCGAGATTGCCGAGAGCTATCCCGATCTTGTGGTGGCCTCCGAGTGTCCCGTGATCGACACTTCCTCGGCCGCGATTTATCGGCTGGCGAGGGCCGTGCGCCAGGCTGGCTACAAGGTGGCCCTGACCGGGGAGGGGGCCGACGAAGCTCTGGCGGGCTATCCCTGGTTCAAGGTGAATCGGATGCTGTCGTGGGTTGATCGCCTTGGCCTGGGCGAGCGCGCCCGGCGCAGGTTTTTTCTGCGGGCCAACCGGCGCGGGCTGGGTTGGGAGGGTTTTCAGCAACGCTACGCCCTGATGGGAGGTTTTCACGCCACCTCCGATCTTTATGCCGCCTGCTCTTTATCGGGCTATCGGGTGTTCTCTGATGGATTGCTGGAGCAGATGGGCACCCACACGGCCTGTCACGACCTGGTGCTGAATCGCGCCAGGATGGCTCGCTGGCATCCGCTAAACCGGGCACTCTATCTGGGCTACAAAGTCATGTTGGCAGGGCTGTTGATGACCCACAAGGGCGACCGTCCGGCCATGGCCAACTCGGTCGAGACTCGTTTCCCGTTTCTCGATGAGGCGCTGGTGGACTTCTGTGCCCAGGTGGGGCCCGAGTTCAAGCTGCGTCATCTGCGCCGTGACAAAGACCTGCTGCGCAGCTTTGCATCCGCCTATCTGCCGGCAGCCGTGGCCCAGCGTCCCAAGCATATTTTTCGGGCCCGCTACGCAGGTTCATTTCTTCACTCCCCCCCAGCCTATGTGGAACAGTTGCTCAGTGAGGAATCGCTGCGCAAAACGGGCTATTTTGAGCCCTGGCGAGTGCAGCGCAGCCGTAAGTTGCTGAGTGGCTGGCATGTGCGGCTGGGCCCCCACATGCGCGATGAAATGGCCCTGGTAGGGGTGATTTCCACCCAGCTGTGGCACCATTTGTTCTTGGGTGGGGGGTTGTGCGAGTTGCCGGTGTGGAGCCCCAACACCTCCGTTTAGTAGGGCTCTCTTTCCTCGAGCAGACCAATGCTTCCATTGTAGGCCGGGTTGTCGGGCTTCACCCTGGTTTTCTTGTGATGATGCCCCTGGCAGCACAGGCTGAAGTTGTCAGGCGTAGCCACCGCCTGGTAGCTAGCGCTGTAGCTATCCTGGCGGGCAGAAGGGCAGGTCGGAAGCACTCGCAGCTGGCGTGGCAATAGCTGAGACAGGGAGCTGGGATACCGTCCGGCATTGTCGGTGGCATACATCTCAAGCCCCGTGGCCAGGTTCTTCAGATTGGACTTGCAGGCGGTCAACTGACCCTGCGCACGAGCGTAGAAAAATCAGGGAACCAGTATGGCTGCCAGGATGGCGATGATGGCCACCACGATCATCAATTCGACCAGGGTAAATGCTCTCTTTTGCACGCTATGCCTCCTTCCCGGCCGTGTTCTTCAGCCAGTACCAACCCCAGCCCAATAGGGCGATGCGAAAGGCAAGGTCGATACCGCTGAGCAACGACTGTAGCAGAAAATCGTGCTGGGCCAGGCTTTGCAGCATCGGCGCCAGGTACAGGCCGCGGCGAATCAGTGCCATAAGCACGCCGATCAGGCTGAGGGTTACCAGTTGGCGATGGGGCTTGATCAGGGCCACAACCGTGACCAGCAACAGCCCGGTACGAACGCAGGCGGCCAAAATCCAGGCAGGCTCGGGGCGAACCATATGGAGATCCAGGCTGGCGTCGCCTACCAGAACGACCAGGGCAAGGAAAACGAGAGCAGAGCGTTGGGGCACGTCAGGGCTGCTCCCCGGCGGCCTGGGGAGCCAGTGGAAAACTCTGTCCGGCTCGATAGAGCCTTAGTTTTAGCGTGTCGCTAGCGGAGCCGGGGGCAATCACCATCACCTGGCTGCTGCCCTCTACTCGGGCCTGATGGCCGGCTTCCAGCAACACGGCAGTGTCTTCGTCGATGCCCAGGCCGAGGCTGTGGGGATGTTGCAAAAGCAGTCCGAACAGCCGGTTCTCTCGCTGGCGCTTGAGGAAGTGCTGGTCGACGATGACCGAATCTGGCAGCAGGCCCAGGCCCTCGCGAGTTTCCACGCGGCTGCCGTCAATGACGCTCAGGTCGGCCTGGCCGGTGAGCATGCGGGGGGACATGATGGCCGTGCCCGCGCTGGTGCCACCGAAAGGCACACCGCTCTGGTAGAGCTGGCGCAGGCGTAGCAACAGGCTTCGGTCCTGCAACACCTCCATGACTTTGACCTGGTCGCCGCCGGTGAACCAGATAGCGGTGGCCCGGTCCAACTGCTGGAGCAGCCTGGACCGGGCATCCGCGTCGATCGGTGCCAGTGGGGCAAGCTCCATCGAGGCCCTGGGAAGCCCCTCGAAATCTTTGGCGAACTCGTCGAAGCTTTCCTGAGGCACCGAGGTCGCCCACGGAATGACCAGGATATGGGCTTTGTCGCGGCCGGCCCAGTCGTAGAACTGACGCATGGCGGCGGGGGGGTGTTGCCCCCCACCGACCATCAGCAGACGTGGCAAAGGCTCGGCTGCAACCGCCAGACTGAGCAAAAGAGAAACGAGAAGGGGTTTCACTCCGCGGCTATTCTGGGGGCAGCCGAGCTTTCCTCGGTTGGTTCGGGGGTCAGTTCCACTCCGACATGGCTTTGTAGAAGGCGAATCCAAGTCCGCCCGCAGCGCCCAGCGCGATGGCGGCAGCGGGATGGGATACGGCATATCCAAGGTAGCCACCGGCGATGGCACCGCCGACGAGACCAGCTGCGCCGGCCATTCCCGAAACTTCATCCAGGCCCACCCGGGCAGTGCCGGCAGCGGCCGCCACACCAAAGCCCGTACCGGCGGCTACGCCCGCCAGGGTGGGAAGCACTCCGGTGCCCAGGCCGGCGAATACGCCGAGGCCCGTGCCGACGGCCGCCGCGGCCAGGGTGGGGCCCCAGCCACCGAGGAAGGGCTCATCCTGCGGGGTGAAGGTTTCTTTGGGGTCCTGGTCGGGCTGGGGGGGTTGCTGCTCGGGGCCTTTCAGGGCTCGTCCGACGTGGGGTTGAAAAGATTGAATCTGCATGGTGCTCTCCTTGTGCTGGCGGTGTTCCGCTCTTGAACCCAAGCATAGGAAACTGGACCCAAAAAAGTCTGAAGGACTCAGGCCGGGGTTCGCGGACGCGCGTGTTCCATCAGCAGGCGGTTGCGCAGGTCGTGCAGTTGTTGGGTCAGGCCATAGGCATAAAGGGCGGGGTTCTGCAGGCGCAGGCAACCGGGGGGCAGGCAGGCGAGCTGCTGGTGGGTGCGCTGCTGGATCTGGCTCAGACTGGGCGGGGGGGCCAGCCGGCGCCCTTCGTCCATGACTTTCTCCAGCAGCGGTTCAAAGCGGTCGGCCTCCACAGCCCTGGGGGGGCTTTGATAGAGGCTGTCCCAGAGCAGATCGCCCGAGCAGGGGGCGGGTTCACTGGCCAGCGCCAGCAGGTCGCCGACGAACTGTTCTTGTTGCACGCCCCGATAGATTTGCTTTATGCCGGGATTGGTCACCTTGGCGGGATTGCTCGAGATCTTGATGCAGTCGCGCCATCCGCCCGGCTCCTGGATGGACACCAGCTTATAGACTCCGCCCAGGGCGGGTTCGTGCTTGCTGGTGACCAGTTGCGTGCCCACGCCCCAGGTGTCGATCCTGGCTCCCTGGTTGCGCAGGCTTTCGATGAGAAACTCATCAAGGTCGTTGCTGGCCACAATGCGGACGTCGGGAAATCCGGCTTCGTCCAGCATGGCTCGGGAGGCAATCGAAAGCTCGGCCAGGTCGCCCGAGTCGAGGCGGATGCCGGCCAGGCGGTGACCATCGGCGGCCAGTTCGCGGGCTACCTGGATGGCATTGGGCACGCCCGACTGCAGCGTGTCGTAGGTGTCGACCAGCAACAGGGCCGTGTCGGGATAGCGGCGCGCATAGGCCCGAAAGGCCTCGAGTTCGTTGGCAAACGACATAATCCAGGAGTGAGCCTGGGTGCCCCGCACGGGGATGTGATAGCGCATACCGGCCAGCGCGTTGCTGGTGGCGGTGGCGCCGCCCACGAAGGCGGCTCGGGAGGCGCTCATGGCGCCATCGGGGCCCTGAGCACGCCGCATGCCAAATTCCAGCACCTGGCTCTGGGGCCCGGCGGCGCAGGTGATGCGGGCCGTCTTGGTGGCGATCAGGGTCTGAAAATTCAAGATATTCAGCAGCGCCGACTCCACCAGTTGGGCCTGGGGCAAAGGGGCGCTTACGCGTAGTAGAGGCTGGTGAGGGAAGACGACCGTGCCCTCGGGCACGGCCCAAACCTGGCCCTGGAAGCGGAAATGCTGAAGGCTATCGAGGAAGGCCTCGTTAAAAAGTTTCAAGCTACGCAGATAGTCGATTTCTTCGGCGCTGAAGTGGAGGTTTTCCAGGTAGTCCAGCGCCTGCTCCAGGCCTGCAGCCACGCAGTAGCCGCCCTGTTGAGGGATTTTTCGGAAGAAGAGCTCAAAGACGCTGGCCTGGCTGTACTTTCCGGCGTCGAAATAGCCGCTCATCATGGTGAGCTGGTAGAAATCGGTAAACAGGGGGCTGAGCATGGCCGGTGGTTCTTGCCAGGTGACTGCAGCCCCTGCGGGCAGGAGTCGGGTTGGCACTGAGCGCATCTTCTGCAATGCTGCTGGAGCGATTTCGACTGCAAGAACGTGGCCTTTCGGCCCGAACCGAGGTGCTGGCGGGGGTGACCACCTTTGCCACCATGGCCTACATTCTGTTTTTGAATCCGTTGATTCTGTCCGCTGCCGGAATGGACAAGCAGGCCGTGCTGATTGCCACGGCGCTGGCAGCCGGGATCGGCAGTATTTTGATGGGCCTGATCGCCAATCTGCCCTTCGGGCTGGCTCCTGGCATGGGAATGAATGCCTACTTTGCTTATACCGTATGCCAGCAGATGCAGATTCCCTGGCAGACGGCTCTGGCGGCGGTCTTTCTCGACGGAGTGATCTTTTTGATTCTTTCGCTGCTGCCGTTTCGCTCGCGGATGATCGAAGAGATCCCTTTCAACATCAAGCTGGCCGCCGCCGCAGCCATCGGACTCTTTATCGCTTTCATCGGGCTCAAGTCGGTCGGGCTGGTGGTTGGCGATCCGGCCACCTTCGTGCGCATGGGCTCGGTCTATTCACCTTCGAGTTTGCTGACGCTCTTCGGACTGCTGTTGATGACCACATTGCTCTACTTCAAGGTCACAGCGGCCTTGCTGTGGGGCATTCTGGTGGTCACGGGCCTGGGGTTTTTCGTGCCTGGCCCCGAAGGACAGCCGCTGGTCTCTTTGGCTCAGCTGCAGTGGCCCAGCCTCGCCCACTTTACTCAGGGCCTGGGACAGTTGGACTTCGCCGGGGCAGAAAAACTCGGCTTTGCGATGATCGTCTTCACCTTCACCTTTGTGAGCCTCTTCGACACCGCCGGAACGTTCGTGGGGCTGGCCACCAAGTTGGGCTGGATCGATCGCGACAAGCCCACTTTTGACGAGGCTCCGCGGGGGCTGATCGCCGAGTCGTTTGCCATTATGATCGGGGCCCTGCTCGGCACCAGCACCACAACCACCTATCTTGAGAGCGCCTCGGGAATTGCCCAGGGTGGCCGCACCGGTCTGACGGCCGTAGTTACTGGCCTGTGTTTCTGTTCTTGCGTATTCCTGGCTCCGCTGGCCACCCTGATCCCTGCCCAGGCGACGGCGCCGGTTCTCATTCTGGTGGGTTTTTTCATGATGGAGCCTTTGCTCAAGCTCCACCTGGACGACCTTACCGAGGCCGTGCCCGCCTTTTTGACGCTGATCATGGTTCCCCTGACGTTCAATGTGGCGAATGGACTGACCTGGGGCATTTTGAGCTATGCCATGTTGAAGCTGTGCACAGGGCGCGGGCGCGAAGTGGGCCCGACCATGTGGGTGCTCAGTGTGCTGTGTCTGATCAGTTTGCAAAGGGGGCACTGAACCTATGCCAATCGTAACCGGGTTGTCCGGCAACGAGATGTTTTGCCTGAAAGAGAAGGGCTACGACCCCGGAGATCTGGTGGTAGGAAACAGCGTCTGGTCGCTGGGTCTGGCCTCCAGCGTGACCTCGCTGGCCCGAACCATCGCCGGAGGCGAGGTGAGCCAGTATACCGAGTGGATCAACAACGGTCGGCGCTGCGCTTTTGAAAAGTTGGTGCGTGAGGCGCGTCAAAGGGGTGGCCACGGAATCACCGGTGTTACCAGCGAGCTGGTGCTGCAGCCCATGGGGCTGGAGTTTCTTTCCATTGGCAGCTGCATTCAGCATCATCAGGATGAGGTCGAGTTCTTCTCCTCCTCGGCCGATGGGCAAGGGTTGTATTGCCAGCTGGACTGCGGGTTTCGCCCCATTCGATTTGTCTTTGGCAACGTGGCCTACTCCATTGGCATCGGAGGAGGGCTCAAGGGGGCTTTTCGTAGCTTGGGACGAGGCGAGGTCAAGGAGTGGTCGGAAGTCTTCAATCGCACTCGACATCTGGCCCTGGAACGTATCGTGGCCGAGGCCAGGCAGGCCGGAGCCAATGCCGTGCTGGGCATTCGCACCACCATCACTCCCTTTTACGGAGCCCGCGAAATGATCATGATCGGCACGGCCAGCCATCACCCGGGCCTGCCGGCCGAGTATTCGGCCGATCCGATTACCAGCGATCTGACCAATCAGGAGATGTGGAACGTCATCCGCCAGGGGTTTTGCCCCATCCGCCTGGTGCTTGGCGTTTCCGTGTATTCCATTGGCCTGATGGGCAGCTTTTCTTCCCTGTTCAAGTCTTTGGTGTCGGGAGAGATCAGCGAAATGACGTCGCTGATCTATGACGCCCGCGAGAATGCGGTTGCCAAGTTGGCCCGTGACGCCGAGAGCTGCGGGGCCGAGGACGTGGTGGGGGTGCGCACCTACATCAAGAACATGGGCAACGGAGTGGTCGAGTTTATGGCCATCGGCACGGCCGTCAAACGTATTGCCGGCATCGAGTGCCTATCGCCAGCTTTACCGGCCCAGGCCGTCATTACCGACGTGGATACCTTTGTGGAGCCGCAGATCGGGATTTCGGCCTACAACCTTAATGCGCCCCACGCTGGATAATTTCGTCGATCCAGCGAATCTCGGGGCGCAGGCTCTCTAAGAATCGACGAAATTCGGCGCCGTGAACCAGGTGCAGCCCGCTCAGGTCGGTGACCAGTCCCGACACGCAAAAGATGCCCGTGATGCCGGGCCGGTCGAGGACGTTGGATTCGAAACCCAGGTGCACGCCGTGAATTACAAAACAGGCCTGCGACCAGGAGCGACTACCGGGCGCCATCCAGGCCAGACCCTGGGATCGATACCCAAGTTGCAGGGCCCCCGCCTCGCCCCGGCGGTGGACTTCCCTGGCCAGGGATCGTTCGGGAAACCACAGCTGTCCCTGGGGAGCGTAGACCAGCGCCTCGGCCTGTGCGGACAGGCGATCCATGCGGTGGGCAGGCTGTCCGTCCCAACTGGCTGCCAGGGGAATGAAGTTGAGGCGGTGATCGAAGAGACGTTTGAAGCGCGCCAACCAGCGGGGTTCCCACCAGCGACGCGGACGCTCGAGAGTCAATTGAAGTCCCGAGCAGGGATGGGGGTCTGGGCGCTCTTCGAAAGCTCCATTCTGTGCCTGTCCTCGATGAGTGCCGGTGTGCCAGCATACTCGATAACGTTGACTCAGGGTTAGCAGGCCCAGAGCCAGGTCGCGCTGCCAGGGCTGAACCCCCTCCAGCGACCAGAGCGGGCTGGCCACGGGCTGAGCCGGGGTGAACTGCAGGCTCAACCGGTCTTTCCCGGTGGTGAATTGCAATTGGGGGGCAGCCGACCGGACGGCAGCCTGAGCCAGTTTGAGAAGTCCCAACTCGGGCTCGTTCAGGCCCAGCCCCGACAGCATCTTTTGCTGGCGTGAGGGGTCGAGCGTAAAGTGCCCTGCCCCCAGCGAGGGCAGGGCGGTGTGTTGAGCCAGATAGTCGTCGAGTTCGTCGCCCAAGTTCAGGAACGAATGACGTAGTGGAGTTGCTCCTGGTCGGCGCTGATCTGCTCGGGAACGATCTCCTTGTCATCCGGTACATCCGGGGGCTCGGGATCGTCGAGCGGCACCGGTCGTCCGGTAAGGAAGGCGGCCGTCATTTCCAGGGCTTTGGGGTGGTCTTTGACGCCGTTGTGGTTGGTCCACCAGATATTGCGATGCTCGACCTCGGGCAGTTTGGCGCTGGCCTGAGAAACCGTGCCATCGCCTCGGATCGTGAGCCAGAAACGGTTGGCCAGGGTGGGGGTTCCGTTGCCCGCAATGGTCAACATACGGGCGCGGTCTCGCTGGCGGGGCAGGTTCTTGTTCAACTGGGCCAGCACGGGATTGTTGTCACCGCGCACCTCCGAAAGGTCGGTAAGGGCCTGCCTTACCAGCGGGTCGTCGGTGGGGGGCTTGATGGGCAGACCCAATTCACGGAAGGTCAGCTCGATATCGGCCAGCACGCTGCCGTGATTCGGGGTGCCGATCATCACCAGGTTCTGCACCTTTTCATTCCCCTGATCGAGGTAGAGGCGGGTGTCGAGGCCGCCCATACTGTGCCCCACGACATCGATTTCGCTGGCACCCGTGGCCTGACAGATGCGGTCGATTGCCTGGCGCAGTTCGGCCGCATTGTTGGAGAGGGGATTGTAGGGCCGAGAAAACTCCATGCGAAAGACTTTGCCCTGAGGGTCGGGCTGGCTGGTGCTGTTGACCACTCCGCCGTCGGGGTTGGCCTGAATCAGCCAGGTGTGCATGTTTTGCCAGGCGCCCGGACTGCTGGTAAAGCCATGCACCAGCAACACGGGGCGCTGCAGCTCGGGAGCTGGTGAGCCGGGAAGTTCCTGCACCTCACTATCGAGTTGCCCCTGATACGAGGGGAAGTCGAAGAGGAAGCTGTCTGCTTCCAGTGGGTTCTTGGGCGGTTCCTCCGTCTTTGTCTTGGGTGGAAGCGCCCGCTGGGGGAGGGGAGGGGGAGTAGACAGTACCTGCATGCTCTCAGCATAGGCGACGATCTGGAGCGATGTGTAACGAAGGTGTTATCTATTCGCCCCGATCGAGGGAGTGGAGGCGATGGATTTCTTCCGACTGGGCATCGGAGAGCCCGTATTTGTCATTCCAGCGCAGCGCCTTGCGCAACTCTTTGCGAGCCTTGACGACCTCGTCCTGGACCCAGTGTTGAAGTGGGCCGAGTTGCTCGTCGTGCAGCGGCGCCATGCCTGAAAGATCGGTTTTTATCGGTTGAGCCAGGGTGGCATAGACCTGCAGCCCTCCCAGCGCCGGCTCCAGGTGCAAAGGAACGGGGTCGAGCAGCACACCGTGCTGTTGCAGAATGAGGGCACTTTCGCGGGTGGGCAAGGTGGGGCAGCGCATCCAGCAATGAGCGGCCAGTGAAGGTTGTTTGCCAAAGCGACCCTGGGGGATGTCGAAGGCGGTGCGTGTATAGTTCTGAGTGTTGGGCACGTAGAGGATCTGATAGAAGTTGTTCGACCCGGTGACTCGCCCGGGGCGAATGAGCCCGTGGTTGAGAGCATAAGCCTCTTTGGGAATGCCAAAGACTTCCTGTACGAGGTCGGACTCGAGCAATGGAAAATCGGGAGCGGCACACAGGGGGTAGGGTGCCCTGGAGCCCGGCGAGCGCCACTGCAACAGCAGCGATTTTCCGTAACTGTAACGGTCCTGGTAGCCTCCTCCGAGATCGTAGCAGAAGGCGGGAACCTGGGTGGCGTGAGGGAGGGCCAGCAGGTCTCGCGAGGGCTGCTGGCTGAGGTAAATGCGCTCCAGCAGGCTGGCCAGACCGCTGGCACGAGAAGGCAGCCAGGGAGAGCAAGGATTGATGGATTTCCCGTTCCAGTAAATCGGCACAGGGGAGAGTGCGCAGCGCTGGCTGAGCAGCTGTTTTTCACTGGCCCAGGAGCGAGGAACTGAACTGCATACGATGAGGGTAAGCTGGGGCGGCCCCGACTTGCTGGCTGGTAATGGCTGGCGCTTGTTGTTCAAGGGCTCCAGCCAGCCCTGCTCTTGATCCTGGTAGAGGATGGCCAGTTGAAGACCTTCCTGAATTCGAGCCAGGTGAATGCCGCGCAGCAAGTGCCCCAGGGCACTGCCCGGAGAGGGAAGCGGTTGGTTCAGCTGCTGGGGCAGTTCCTCGACCAGGTCCGGGCTGAGTTGTGGGCTGGAAAACTGGTATTCCAGTTGCTGTTTGGTTGCGCGCAGGCGCACTTCGCCGGCCCCCAGCAGATAGGCGGCCTGATGCCACTGCACCGGGTAGGCGTCGGGTTCTTGGAAAAGCCTCTTCGAGACCTTGTCTAACGCCCGGGAATAGTCAATCGAGAAGCTGCCGGCCGAGTCGAGCTGCCCCTCGCCGGTGAGTTGGTCGAGAACTTGCTGCACCTGACGATTCATTGGGTGGGAAACCAGCAGCTAATTTCCAGGCCGCCTTCGGGACGCAGGCGTGCCTCGGCCCGCCCGCCGTGAGCGTCCACCACGCCCTTCACGATGAAGAGTCCCAGGCCGCTTCCCGAATGGGTCTGGCCTTCCGCCCGATAGAATTTGTCGAAAATTTTGGGGATGTCCTCTGCCGGGATGCCGGGACCGCGGTCGCGCACGTCAAAGCGGGCCCAACCCGGCCCGTCGGCATAGACCTCCAGCTCGACAGGACTACCTTCGGGCGTGTATTTGTGGGCGTTTTCCAGCAGATTTTGCAGCAGGTTGGCCACCAGCACATAGTCGACCTGCAGTTCGGGCACGCCGGGTCGCAGCAGAAACGAGATGCGACCCCGCAGGCTGGGCGGACAGTGGTCTTTGACCACAGTCAACAGTTCCTCGGGATCGACAGTTTGCAGATTGAGCTTCAGACCGGGACCGTCGAGCCGGGTCAGTTGCAACAGGTTGTCGACGAGTCGCCGCAAGCGCTCGGTTTGCTCGCGGGCCAGTTGCAGGAGTTGCTGGCGCACCTCGGGTTCGAGCGTAAGATTGGGGTCGGCCAGGACCTGCAAACTACCGGCCACCGAAGCCAGTGGGGTTTGCAGATCGTGAGAAAGGCTGTTGAGCAGAGCGTTCTGGGTGCGTTCACGTTCGGCCAGCAGCATGGCCTGCCGCATTTCGTCCTGGCTGTAGAGGCGCTGAATCGCCAGTTGAGCCTGCTGGGTGAAAGACTCGGCCAGTTCTCTCTGAGATTCATCGAGTTGCCCCTCCAGACGACAGCTCTGGTCTGCACCCAGAGTCAGCCTCAGGGGATGCTCGAACAGTCCACTGACCCGTTGCTGGAAGGCTGCCGGAATGGACTCAACCTGCTCGATATGCACAAGGTCGCTGCCGAAGTCGTGGATGGCGTGGGAGATTTGCGCGCTTCGCCGGGCCTCCTCGGCCTGTCGCCGCAGGTGGTTGGAAAGCCGGCTGATCACGAAGCCAACTCCCAGGAAGGTCATTAACGACAGGATATACTGAAGATCGAACCGGAAGGCGTCGAACCGTGGGCGGAAGACGCCGAAATCGAGGGCCAGGAAGCTCAGGAACGCCACCAGGAGGGCCGGGCCCTCGCCCCAATAGAGGGCAGCTGCAATCACCGATACCAGGAACCAGAGCATGAGGTTGTCCTCCGAGATCCATCGGTGTGACTGGTGGGCCACAAAAGTGACGGTGCTCACGAGGACAACCCCCCAAAGGTACTGGGTACGCTGGTTGGGGCGCTGGTCGGGGGTCAGGTCGATCCACAAGCGGGACATGGTTGCAGATATTGGTTAGCTGGCCCGTTTTCTCCCCTCCATCCAACGTTCAAGGGAACGTTGTTGCTGCTCGGTAGGCTGGAAGCGAAGTCCGGCTACGGTCAGTCCCGGAGTGCCCAGGGGTTGGGTCCACATGCATTCGGCTTCTAACGTCAGTCCTTCCGGCTCGATCTCGATGCGCAAGGGGAAAGATGCTTGGGAAAGTGGCCGACGAGCCACAATGCGCGCGCCCCGCAGGCTGACGTCCAGGGTGTATCCCAGTGGACCTTGATCGACTTGAACAGGAGCCTGGGCCTGGACTCGCGCCCAGCGACGACGGTTGCTGATATGAAAAAGTTCGTGTGTCATGTTGCATATAATACGCCTGCTGTGTTGCCGATTTGTGCGTAAAATAAAAAGAGAGCGGTGTGAACCGCTCTCTTTTTTGGAACAGGCCCGGGTCGTTCAGCTGTTGCCAAACGGGTTGCCGCCGGCCAGTACTCGTCCGCTGAGGCCCACCAGAGTGTTGGAGCCCAGTCCGTTGGTGAACGGAGTCGAAGCGATCTTGTCGGCGCCATTGCTCAGGCCGATCGCGCCCACGCCCTGATCCATAGAGAGCGTGATGGGCACGTTGCTGCGCGAGGGAGCCTCGCTGGCACGCGACTCGACGGCTGGCGCGGCCGAGGGAAGAACCCTCGCTTCCGGTGTTTTGCTTTCGTGGGGCACGCTGCCCGCAAAGCCATCGCTGCCGACCTGGGGATTGACCTCTGTTTGTTTGTTGGAAACCCCGGGGCTGCGCTTGTAGTTGTCTGGACCCTGAACGTTTCCGAACCCGTGAATTGTAGCCATAGAACCCTCCACTTTCATGTCCAAGCTACTGTACCCCCCGGTAGGACATGTTTCCAACTTGTTAACGCCACGTCATCCGGGGTGGTTGTCTCAGAATGTCTATTGCTTTTTCTTTGAGGGGGTTTGAGCGATGGGAGGCGGCGGGGGGATCTGCAGGCTTTGATTCGCTCCCAGGGTGGTGCTCTTGCCGCTGCCCTTTTCCACGACCGTGGCCTGGCCCTCAAAGACCTTGACGTAGGAGCGCTGTTTTGAAGTGGCCACGCCGAATTGGTTGCCGAGCGGCAGCACCTTGAAGTGCTCGGTTTCGACCGAAATGATGGGTTGGCGCTGCTGAATGCGCATATCGCCCTGCATCAGGCGCAAATGCACCTTGTCGGCCTGCTGGCTCTCAAGGCGCACGTGGGTATTCATTCCCAGCATCATCACCTGGCCAGCCAGAGGGATCACTTTGGGATTGTTTTGCGATGTCCACTCCTGCAGCGCTGGGGGAGGGGCCGAAGGTTTGACTCGTTGCCAGAGCAGCAAGCCCAGCACCAGAGCCGCTGCCGCAATCAGGGGGAAGGCGTTGCCTCGCTTCGAGATATTCATAGTCTTGGGCCGTTTGCGCTTCGAGGCCATTCACCCTCCCGGTTGAGAGGGTTTTCATGGCCATCGAGAACCTTCGGCGATGGCAATTGTAGTTACCGGAGCGAGCGGCAAGTTGGGTCAATATCTCCTGAGCGAGGGGGCCGAATCGGGGCAGGCCCTGGTGGCCTGGACGCGTCGGCCCGGAGTCCGCAACTGGGGGCATCCCGAGCGTTTTGTGGAACTGCTTGATAGCGAAAGCTGGACCCTGGCGCTGTGCCAGGATGCCCCTGCAGCCCTGATCCATTGCGCCGCAATGCCCAGCGTGGATGGGTGCCTGCGGGAACCCGATCTCGCATGGCGGATCAACGTCGAACTCACCGACCGGTTGGCCGAGCAGTGCCAACGACGCTCGGTTCGATTCGTCTACGTTTCCAGCGATATGGTCTTCGACGGCGAGTCGGCCCCTTATGACGAGGGGGCGCCGGTGGCCCCACTCTCCTATTACGGGAAAACCAAGGCCGCGGGCGAGCAGGCGGCTTTGCGCCACGGGGGGTGGGTGGCTCGAGTGGCCCTGATGGTTGGTCCGGCCCTGGGCAACTACCAAAGCCACTACGATCTCACGTTGGAGCGCCTGCGTCGGGACGAACCCGTCGAGTCGTTTGAGGATGAGTGGCGGGGCATCCTGTCGTTTCGCGATGCCGCCCGCGGCCTGCTCAAACTGGCCCAAGGCCCGCCCGAGCGTCGCCTGCTTCACCTGGCCGGAGAGCGCCGCTCGCGTTATGAAATGAGCCTGTTGCTGGCCGAGCAGCTGGGCAAACCAGAGCGAGTCCGGGCCAGTTCTCGGCTTGACTTTCCTTCTCCCGAGCCTCGGGCCCGCGATTTGACGCTGAACTGCCAGGAAACCTGCCGTGTTTTGGGCTGGCGGCCCCAGCCACTGGAGGAGCAGTTGAGAACCTGGCTTGCTTGACAGGTGAGGGTCGGCTGGCTACTATAAGCGCGTCGCTTGGGCAGGTGGCCGAGTGGACAATGGCAGCAGACTGTAAATTTGCCGGGCGCCGCCCTACGGGGGTTCGAATCCCTCCCTGCCCACCAAAAAACCCCGAGACATCGGGGTTTTTTTCTTTAGACAGCCAGTCCGGAGTCGCTCAGGGAGCGTTGCAGCAGACGCAGATGAAACTGCCGTCGGTTTGCAGGCTGAGCTGGTCCGCGCCCGAGTTTGGGCAGGTCAGGTGCTCGGCCCAGATACAGAGCAACATGACGGCCAGCAGTGCGGCGCGAAAAAAATTCACATTGTTAGCCCTCCCTCCTGAAGTCTGATCAGAATGGCAGAGAGGCCTGAAAGAAGGCTGATAAACTATCGTGTTTCCGCCAGTCGGTCGCGGGCGACCTGGGCCTGGGCCTGAGCCAGCGAACTTCCCACCGACTGGGCATACAGCGAAGAGACCGCCGAAGCGCGTCGTTGAATGTCCCCAAATTCCGGGAGCAATGCCAGTTGCTGCGATTGATGCTCGAAGTATTGCTGCACGGGAAAGGTTTCCCAGAGGTTCGTGCACACCTCATAGTGGCGAACCACGGCCAGGGCCGTGGTGGCTTCGCTGGACGGTAACACGGCCAGGGCCAGCAGCGCCTGGCGCCGCACCTGGACATCCCTGTCACTTTGCAGGGTCTTCACCAAAAATCGTTCGACCTCCAGGCGTTGCATGGGCTGCATGGGACCGGCAGCCAGCGTGGCCAGCAGAGCCACGGCCTCTTTTCGAGGCAGGGTGGCAAAGCTCTTCATCAAGCTGGCAGCCACCGTGGCTTCCTGTTGAGGAGTGATGTTCAGCGCCTGGAGCAGGGCGGCTCTGTCCTGGGGCGACATTTTGGCCAGACTGCGGTCGTCGATGCCGCGACCGAACATCAGAGTGCGCTGGGGGGTGACCACCTTCAGCAGACCGGCCTGGTTGCCCACCAGGCAACGCTTGAGGTCGACCTTGGGTTGAAAGGCCGGGGCAGCCCAGCCCAATGAGGTGAGAGCGAGCAGGAGAAGCATCTTTTTCATAGCCTCAGTATGAGGAAGTCGGCTGAGGAACCCGGTTGCCCAATCTTAAGAGTTGCTGAATTTGAAGAGTTGCTGAACTCAGAGGGGGGCCGAGGGTAGCACAACCAGGCCGTCTTCGTCGCCTGCCAACCACTGGCCCGGCTCGAAGGTGACCCCGGCGAATCGCAGCAATACCTGGGACCTGCCCTGGCCCGCTTTGTAGCTTTTCAGGGGATGGCAAGCCAGCGCCTTGATGCCCAGCGGAAGCCGGGCCAGGGCTTGACTGTCGCGCACGCAACCGAAGATCACCAGTCCCGCCCAGCCGTTCTTTACCGCCAGCTCGCCCAGGCGGTCGCCAAGCAGGGCGCAGCGCAGCGAGCCCCCACCATCCACCACCAGAACACAGCCGTGGCCCTGACTTTCCAGGGTCTCTCGAACCAGGCTGTTGTCTTCGAACACCTTGAGTGTGCGAATGTTCCCACAGAACGACCCATGGCCACCAAAGTCGCGAAACAGAGGATCGGCCACCTGCATGCCGGGCAGTTCGCGGTCGCAGAGGTCGGCAGTTGACATCGGAGAGCTCATCGCTCCATGGGAACCCACCGCTGCCCCGCCGTCAAGCCGGACTGCCTTCATTCCAGATTGGGGGTCAGGTCCAGGTCGAGACGCAGCTTGCCCCGGCGGTGGCTGATCTGTAGAGATTCACCCCAGTAGAGCTGGCCGGAAAACCGATCGTGCAGTTGAAATCCGGCCGCCTGGATTCGCGTTTCCAGATGGATCAGGTAGCAACGCCGGTGCTCGTCGTAAACCGGTCGGGCCAGCAATTCTCCTTTCAAATCCCCTTGCTGGAAAGGCACCTTGATCGCCTGACCGGTGGGAGTGGTGAAGCTGCTGTCGCAGGACAACCTCTTCTTGCATTGAGGGTCACTGTTGGAGAATCGCAGTTTGCAGCGCACGTGGACGAGTTCTTGCGCCAAAGCGGGCAGTGGGAGAAGCAGTGCGAGGGTCAGCCATTTCATGGATCCAGATTAGCAGCCGGTGGCCTCAGAACGAGTTGCCAAAGCATGTCCAAGATTATTGCTCTGGCAGGGTACTCAGCACGCTTCGCGCAGCCTCGGGAATGAAATATTGGGCCCTTTGGATGCTGCTGTGCGCGCCCCTGGCGGCGCGGGTGCCGCTCGACCACTCTCGAGCACGACCGCTGCAAAGCTGGAAGGCGCAAATCCGCGAATACAGTCGCAAGCACTATGGCGAAGCCGAATGGCGGCTTGAGCCCCGGTGCATCGTGCTGCACTATACGGCGGGCCGCGATTTCCCCTGGAACCTGGTGCGTTCACAGGATTTTGCGGGAGAGCAGCCGGGCCTGGCGAGTCATTTCGTGGTGCAGGGCAAGACGGTCTACCAGTTGCTGCCTGCCAATGTGCGCTCGCGAGCGGCCTATGGTATCAATCATCGGGCCATCAATATCGAAATGGTGGCAAACGACGAACAGGACTTGATGAATCGTCGCTCCACCATGGACACGGCCGCCGACCTGGTCCTGGACCTGTTGGGCGACCACCAGCTCTCAGCCGATGAAATCTACTCTCATGAGCAGGTCGCCCGCATGAACCGGAAGGTTTGTCCGTGGGTTCTCGATCTCGTCAATGCCGAGCCCTATCACAAAATCGATCCGGGTGCAGGGCCGATGAAGTACATCCTGGGCCGCGTGCGCAAGAAGCTATGAGCCCTGGACCTGCCGCACCAAGAGATAGAGGGTCAACAGGGCCGATCCGGCGCCCAAAAGGGTGCTGAGGGTCAGCAAGAACAACCCCTTGGCGCTGGCCCAGAGGAAGCGCCCGGTGCGGCGCAGTTCCTGAAAAAGCACCCCCAGGCTGGGAGCGTTGTGCTGCAAGGTGGCATAAAAGGGTCGTAACAGGGTCAGTAGGAAAAACAGGCTGAGCAGAACGGGTGTGAAGAGAACCACCAGTTGGGCCAGCAACCACAGGCAGCCCGAGCGTTTGCGCAGGGCTTCGAGCTGTTGGCTGAACCAGTGGGCCACCGGGTCGTCAAGAGCAGCCGAGCCTGCTGGGAAGCAGGCACGCAGATACAGATGGAAGCTGGCCATCAGAATCACCAGCCCGAGCATGACCTTCACCGCGATGGCCGACACCGCCAGCGCAGGGTGCTGGTCCGCCAGCACCTCAGGAATGACCACGATCACCGGCATGGCCAGGACACATCCCAGGGTGGCCAGCAGTACCTGACCCAGCCGAAGCAGCATGTTTTGAGTATAGACTTGCAGAAAGATTCCGTATAGCCCGAGGTTCAGAACCTCGGGCACAGAAGCGCCCGGGGTGATTTTCCTGAATGCACAATTGCTTCATCGCAATCAGCCCCTGGTGAGCTTGCGAATCCGGGGGCAACAGATCGAGCACATCGGTGATGTGCAGCCTCAACCTGGCGAAGAGAGCGTGGACCTGCAGGGGGCTTATCTCCTCCCCGGACTTTGGGACACCCATCAGCACCTGCTGCTGTGGGCCCGTTCGCTGGCACGCCTCGACCTCAGCGCCTGCGCCAGCGCCGGGCAGTTGCTCGAGCAGGTGCGCGCAGCGCCGGGAACGGGCTGGATCGACGGCTACGGATGGAACGAAAGCGGTTGGGATTGCCCGAATCTGCCCGACCTGCAGCAACTCGACGAGGCTGCAGGTGATAGGCCCTGCTGGTTGCGGCGCAGCGACCTGCATTCCGGCTTGGCCAACAGTCGGGCCCTGGCAGCCGTTGGTTACACGGGTGAAACCCGGATCGACGGAGGAGCCCTGGGACAGGATCCGCAGGGCAACCTCGATGGCAGGGTGATGGATCGGGCCATGCTGGCGCTGGAAGCGGCCATTCCAGAACTATCCGAGACCCAGCAGGAACACTTATTGCGCCGCGCCTGCCAGTTGCTTCACTGCAAGGGCATCGTGGGGGTTGTCGACCAGCGCATCAAGGACGTCGATGATGGCCCGATCGCCTGGCAACTCTATCAGCGCCTCCGCCTGCCGCTGCGTATTCATTGCAATCGAGCCGTGCATGAGGACCTGTTGCAAGGACCTCGCTTCGGCCAGGGCGACGATTGGCTGCGCTGCGGTCACGTCAAACTTTTTTCCGATGGTTCTCTGGGCAGCCGCACGGCGCGTATGCTGCAGCCTTATCTGGGCGGCGAGGAACGGGGGCTGTGGCTGACCCCGCCCCAGCAACTGGCAGAGGAAATCGTCCGTGCCAAGGGCCTGGGCTTTCCTGTCAGCGTTCACGCCATCGGCGATGAGGCTGTCGGCGTTGTGCTCTCGGTGTTGCAGGACCGGCGGTTGCCGAAGCTGGCGGTGCCCGATCGAATCGAGCATCTGCAGCTGCTCTCTGAGGACGTATTGGAAAGCCTGAACTCCCCGAACTGGGTGGCCAGCATGCAGCCCCTCCATCTGCTCGACGATAAGGAGGTCAGCGAGCGCCTGTTGGGAGAGCGATCACGAGCTTACTATCGGCTGGCCTCGCTGGCGCGCAAAGGAGTGATTCTGAATTTTGGCAGCGATGCTCCGGTGGCCGATGTGAACCCCTGGCTGGGCCTGCAGGCGGCCACCCGGCGGCGTCGGCACGATGAACCTGCCTGGTATGGCGCAGAGTGCCTGTCGCCAGAGTTGGCACTGGCTGCCTACACATGCCAAGCCACCCGGGCTTTGGGATGGTCACAAACGGGTCGACTGGAGGCTGGCTGCTGGGCGGACTTTTGCGTTGTAGACCGAAACCCCCTCACCTGTGAACGGCCATCGGAAGTGCAGGTGCTGCGAACGGTGGTGGGGGGGCAAACCCACTACGTTGTTTGACATCAGTCCTGGGAGTACATCTCGATGAGCACAGCTTTGGTCCTGTCCGGCGGGGGAGCGCGTGGCGCCTATCAGGCCGGCGTTTTGCTGGGTTTGAAAGAATTGGGCGTGGTGGGGGCCCAAAAGCAACCCTTTGACATTTTGATCGGCACCAGTGCCGGTTCGCTCAACTGTACGATGTGGGCCGCCTACTCGGACAACCCCGATGAGGGGCTGCGTGAGATGCAGCTGGTCTGGAGCCGACTGCGGGCCTCGCAGGTCTTTCGCACCGACGTCTGGTCGGTCATCAGTAATGCGGTAGGCTGGGTGCGCGATCTCTCTCTGGGCGGTCTGGTGGGCAGGGTAAGCCCTCGGGCTTTGCTCGATACGGCCCCTTTGAAGCGCTTGCTCACCAGCCTGCCCTGGGCCCGTCTGCGCTGGAATTTGGAGCAGCGACGCTATCAGGCGTTGGGCATCCTGGCCACCAACTACACCACCTCCAACGGCGTGCTTTTCCTGCAGGACCGCACCGATATTCCCCCCTGGACGCGGGTGCGCTATCGGGTCGAACGGGGCTGGATCGGCAAGGAACATCTCATGGCCTCCAGTGCCATTCCCGTGATCTTCCCGGCCATCCCGCTGGGCGGTTGCTTCTATGGCGACGGTAGCCTGCGCAACACCGCTCCGCTGGGCCCGGCCATTCAGCTGGGTGCTCGCAAGATTGTGGCCGTAGGCGTAAGGGAAGGGGCCGAGATGGGCGTGCCGATCGGCGGTGGCATTCAGCCTCCCAAGCTGGCCGACGTGGCCGGGGTACTGCTCGATGCCGTGCTGCTCGACGCCATCGAAGTGGACGTACAGCACTGCCTGCGCCTGAACAAACTGGCCATGCAGGGGGATTCGTTTCGTCCCATCGACGTGCTCTGGCTGCGTCCCAGCCAGCGCCTGGCCAGCCTGGCCCTGCAGTTGGAAAAGCGCATTCCACCAGCGGTTCGCTACCTGTTGCGAGGCCTGGGTGACGACGAGGCTACGGCCGAACTGGCCAGCTATTTGATCTTCGATGGCGAATATTGCCGAAGCCTGATGGAGTTTGGGCGCCAGGATGTGCTGAACCGAGCCGATGAGGTTCTGCGTTTCTTCGCTTCAGGCGACGTTGGCGCCCAGGGAGCTCAGGTAGTCGTCTAAGGCAGCTTTCCAACCCCAGGGATGGCTCGGGAAGCGCACTCCGACCTGTTGGCGTCCCTCGCCGTCTCGTTGGCTCCACACCGTTTGTGCCAGCAGTTGCACGCGCCCGCCCAATTCGAGGCGAAAGTGCTCGGGGGCAGAGTGGGCACCCTCGAGAATCAACCGGGCGCCCGAGGCGCTCAGGTCGAGCAGTTGGGCTGGCTGCACCTGGTGCCCGCGAGCATAGCGCGCCGGCCGCTGACAGGCGATGCGTGGTTGTCGGCGGCGTTCATCTGGAAAACTCATAAGGCTTTGTCACGTCAACAGGGTTGAATGTCTAGGAGCAAGGCCGAAAAACCGTGGTTCCGTCGCGGCCAGGCCGCTCCTTCGTCGGGGTTCAGCGGATCCGGATTCCGCACCCCGGGGGAAGCGGCTCCTCGGCACGCTGCAACAGCAACTGTTGAGCTGCCGCCGAAAACTCCAGCCCGGGCAAGAGCTGCTCTACTCGGCGCCGCGGCAGGACGCCCGCCGCCATGGCGTTGCCCAGAGCCGCCGAAGTCGAGTCGTTGAAGGATCGAAAATCGGCGAATCGGGAACGCAATTCCCGCATCAACGAGAGGTGTTGCTGCAGGTAATACTTCTGGTGGGAATCTTCGGCCAGATAGAACCGCCCCAGCGGCTCGATTTCTGCCAGCCCCTGCTGGCGAGCCAGTTGCGCCTGTTGGGCGTCGTGGGTAAAGATCGCGCTGCGATACTGGCGCTTGCGGACCGGCGAACCGAAGTCGCCGAGTTGGGCCGCCTCTTGCAGCAGTTGAGCATAGCTCAGGCGCACAGGGTCGAATTCGACCTGCACGGCTTCGCTATGGTCGCCCAGCTGAAAGTAGGCGGGATTCGGGGTGCTGCCGCCACAGTAGCCCACTCGGGTTCGTACCACGCCCGGCAGGGCTGCCAGCCGAGCCTCGGGTCCCCAGAAGCAGCCCAGCGCGAAGGTCGCCGTAGCCGTGACCGCAGGTGGGTTTCGATCGAGAGCCAGGGGTGAGCGGAAATGCCGAACCCCCGCCAACCCCAGCAGCAGACCGAACAGGCCCATCCAGGCTCGCATAGAGAGAACTTGGCGCCCTGAGGTGCGGCCCCTGCAGGGGAGGTTGATTGGGCTGCGAACGCCTGAAATATGAAGACCGAGACAATTGCTGAAATGATTCGCGCGGGTATTCCCGACGCGGATGTTGAGGTGCGCGACCCCCTCCAGGATCGGACCCATTTTGAGGCCACCGTGATCAGCCCCAGCTTTGAGGGGAAATCGCGAGTGCAGCAGCACAAAATGGTCTATGCGGCCCTGGGGGACAGTTTCAGCGGCCCTCTTCATGCGCTTCAATTGACCACTTTGACTCCGGCAGATGCAGCTCGCAAAGCTGCTTCAAATTAACCAAGGAGGCCCCCATGAGTTTATCCCCAGAAATGAAAGACCGATTGACCCACGAGGTCAAGGACAACGACGTGGTGCTGTATATGAAAGGCACCGCCAACTTCCCCCAGTGCGGGTTTTCGGCTCGCGCTGCCCGGGTGCTTCAGGCGGCCGGAGTGAAGTTCAAGGATGTCAACATTTTAGAAGACGACGACCTGCGGGTAGGCCTGAAGGAATTCAGCGAATGGCCCACCTTCCCCCAGTGCTACATCAAAGGGGAATTCATTGGCGGGTCGGACATCCTGCTGGAAATGTATGAAACGGGCGAGCTTCAAGACAAGCTCAAGGACGTAGCCAAAGTTTAAAACCAACCTCTACCCGGGGAGCGGAGCGAGCCGGGTTAGGGATCGTCTCTCGAATCGACCACAGGTTCGGCAGGCCTGCACCCGCCCGGCAAGGTAGCTTGGCGGGTGCGTTTGCTTCACACCTCTGACTGGCATATCGGGGTTTCCACCCGAGGGGCGTCGCGGCTTGGCGATCAGGCTCGCGTGTTGGAGCAACTCCACGAGATCGCGGCCGACTTCCGGCCCCACCTCGTGCTTCACAGCGGTGACGTATTCCACCAGCCCCGGCCCAAGGTGGAGGAGTTGGAGCTGGCCTGGGAAGGCCTGCGGCGCCTGGCGGACCTGGCTCCGGTGGTGGTACTGGCGGGTAACCACGACGGTCCGCAGCTTTTTGAATTCTTTGCCTCAATGCGCCCCGCCGGGGGTCGAGTTCATTGGTTGGGTGTGCCTCGCCCCCAGCAAATCCTGCGTTTTCCGGGTGACAGCGGAGAGTCGATTCGCCTGGCAGCTTTGCCCTTTGTGGCCGCCCATCAGTTGCTGGAAGGCGAAGAAGCCCCATCGACCCGCCTGTTGACTTACGCCAGTCGCATGATGCGCATTCAAAAAGAGTGTGCTCAGGCTTTGCGACAGGGCGCCTCGGCCCAGCGCGACATCCTGGTCTTTGCCGCTCACCTGTTTGTCGAGGGCGCTCGCCTATCGAGCAGCGAACGCGCCCTGCACGTCACCGACACCTATGCGGTCAAGCCCAGCTCGCTGCCTCTGGTGGACTACCTGGCGCTGGGGCACATTCACTTTCCTCAAGACCTTCCCGGAGGTGCCCCGGGCCGATATGCGGGCTCGCTGATTCCGCTGGACTTCGGCGAAGCCCAGGACCGCAAAGAAGTGGTGCTGGTGGAGTGCCGGCCAGGAGGACGCGCGCGCTTGCAAAGCTGCTCTTTAGACCGAGGGCGGCCATTGCGAGTGCTGGAGGGCACGCGGCCCGAGCTGGAGCGTCAGGCCAGCGGGGTGGGCGAGTGCCTGTTGCGCCTCAAGGTGCTGGTGGGTGCGGGCTTTCGAGACCCCCACCTGAACGATTGGGCCCGACGGCTGTTTCCTCGTGCCGATATCGTCGACGTCCTCGAGGTGCGTGCCGAGGCCGTCCGACAGCCAGACCTGCCCGTCTCTCTGGAAGTTCCTGAAGCAGGCTCGCTTTCTGGCGCCTTCGCCCGCTATCTGGCTGATGTGGGGGCCGAGGACGACGTGCTGCCGCTGTTGCGGCGGCTGGAAGAGGGCCCGTTCGAACTCGAGGAAATCGAGAGACTGGCGGCTGAGGTGGGATTGTCGTGAGGCCCGTCCGTCTCGAGCTGGAGGGCTTTCGATCCTACCGGAAGGCCCAGGCCCTCGAATTTCCCCAACGGGGCTTGCTGGCCATCACGGGGCCTACTGGCTCGGGAAAGTCTTCCCTGCTCGAGGCGATGGTGTTTGCGCTCTTCGGCTGCCCCTCCGGCGGTGGACGCAGCAACAAGGACCTGATCGCTCAGGGCTGTGAGGATCTGCGCGTCAGCCTTGAGTTTGAGGTTCGCGGGCGCCGGCTGGTTGCCCGACGCAGCATTGCCCGGCGCGGTTCGGGACACTTCGAGCTTCGCGAAGGAGAGTTGCTGCGCGCCCAGGATGGGCCTTCTCTGAACCGCGAGATCGAGAGCCTGCTCGGGCTCGACCGCGAGCAGTTCCAAAAATCGGTGCTCCTGCCCCAGGGGGCCTTCCATGAGCTGCTGACCTCGCGAGCCAAGGAGCGGGGAGAATTGCTCAAGCGGCTGCTTCATCTCGACGCCTACGAGCCCCTCGAGGCTCGCCTACAGGGCGCCCTGACCAGGGCTCGCCAGGTGGTCGAACGGGCCGAAGGCTTGCGCCTGCGCCTGCCCGAGCACCCCCAACAGCGGCTGGCACAGTGCCAGCAAGAGTTGCAAGACTGCCTTCAGCGTCGTCGCCAGCGGGGTAAAGGCGAAATGCTGCGCTGGCTGCAGTTGCGCGCCCGGTTAGGGGCTGGCGCTGGCCAGCGCCTGGCGGACGAAATCGAGGAGCTTCGCAGGGTTCGGGCCCGGGTCTCTGGGCAGGAGCTCGACTCTTTCGGGGCCGAGCTCGTCGCCCTGGAGGGCGAACTCGCTGGGGTGCAAGCTCACCAGAGCGAGCTCGAAGTCCGCTGCCAGCAAGCGCGCCATCAGTGGCAGCTCTGGTGTGATTACCGCCACAGCCAGCAAAGGTTGGCCAGCTTACAAGTCGATGCCGAAGGGCTGCGCGCTGAGGCTGCCCGGCTGGAGTTGCTGCTTCAGGTAGCACGCTCGCGAACCCAGCAGGTGCTGGCCCGGCATCTCGCCAGTGGGCGCCTGGCGGGAGACCCGTGCCCGGTCTGTCAGTCGCCCTGGAGTGCGCAGGAGCCCCTTTCGGCTCCAGCCGACAACCTGGACTGGGGCCTGCACGAACAGGAGGAGCTGTTGCTGCAGCTGGGGGCCTGCCGCTCGCGGCTCGCCGGCGTTGAAGCCGAGGTCGTCGAGTTGCAGGGTCGACCGATGGCCCTGCCAGCCGACGACCCGGCGCCCCTGGAGCAGGAGCAGCAGGAACTTCAAAGCCGCCTGCAGCGCCTTGAGGCGCAGCGTTGGAGCATTCATCAGGAGCAGCAGCGAGCTCAGACCGAGCTGCAACGCCAGCGACTGGAGCACGAGCAGCAGCTGGCCGCGTTGGAGCGAATCTGGCGAGAGGAGGTCGCAGAGCCCGAACGGGCGGCCCGCGAGCTGCGCCCGCGTTGCCTGGAGATCCTGGGCCTGGCGACCGACTGCAGCGACGAAGAACTGGAGCGCATCGCCAGCCTGGAAGCAGGTGACGGAGCGTCTTGGGAAGGCGCAGACGAGCTGCCCGGTTGGAGTGAGCTGGATCAGCAGTTGGGCCGGGCCGAGCAGCGTCTCGAGGAAGCTCGCCATCAGCTGGCCGAAGTCGAGCGATTGGAGCAGAGCCTGGGCCCGGCCCGGGCCCAGCTCGAGCGCTTGCAGCGCCTGAGTCGGTTGCTGAGCTACCAGCGCAACAAGGGCCTGGCGCTCACCTTCCCCCAATGGCTTTTGGTGCAGCGTCAGGGTGAGCTGCTGGGGCTCGCCTCCGATCTGCTCGAGCAGCTTTCCTGTGGCCAGTTTCGACTGGGTTGTGAAAGCGACGACGTCAGTGCTCTGCAGGTGCTGCATCTGCCCTCGGGTCGTAGCCGACCGGTGGCGACGCTTTCCGGGGGCGAAACCTTCTTGGCCTCGCTGGCACTGGCCGTGGCTCTGTCGGAACTGGCGGGGCGCAGCGGAGGGCGAGTGGAGGCTCTGTTTCTCGACGAAGGCTTTGGAACGCTCAGCCAGGAGCACCTGGATCGGGCTTTGCAGGCTCTCGAGATGCTGGCCCGTGGCAGGCTGATAGGGCTGATCAGTCACGTGCCGCTGGTGGCCGAACGGGTGGATACCTGCTGGCTGGTGGGCCGGGGGGTGGACGGCAGTCGGGTGACCAGGGCACCTTCGCGGTTGCGTCGGCTGGTGGAACCTGCTCCGGCGGAGCCAGACCCACGCCATCATCCGCTTTTTACTCTCTAGGCGCTGGAAATCGTTGCTCGCTTTCGTGGAGGAGCTGCCAATCCTGGCGAAGTTGCTCCTGCTCTTGCAGCAAGGCTGCCCGAGAATTGCCCTGCTCGGCATAGAACTGGTCGATGGGACGTAGCCAGTCGGCATAGACCGAGGAGAGGTCCTGGCCGAGTTGTACGATCAGCTCCTGTTCGATTTCCCGAATCATGTCGGTCACGGGCCACGATTGGCTCGAGCGCATCCACAGATCGGGACGGGCTGTCCAGCTGCGAGGCAGGGCAAAACCGCCTTCCAGTTTGAGCTGCAGTCGCTGGCGCAGCTGTTCCAGCAGCTGGTCAGCCCAACGCGGATTTTGCTCCAGTCCCAGAGCAGGCTCCGCTTGAGGACAGCGATCGAGGAAATCGTCCCAGAGTCGGTCGAGTTGGTAGATCAGGTCGCGGTGATATTGTTCCAGCCCTCGCTGCAGGGCCGATTGCAGTTGCTCGAACAAGCGGCGCGGCAGTTCTTCGCGCAGGCTTCCGTCCAGGGTGGCTCGCAACGAGCCCAGCCAGCCGCGACCGGCAGTTGCCGAGGGTGCCCAGGCGGGAAGCTCACGGCGCAGGTGCTCGAGCCTTTGCCTCAGCGGAATTTTCCAGGCCGGGTCACTCTCGAGGAAGGGACCCAGCGAATGCGACGGGGGCGGGGATTGTACGGGGGTCTCGGCTTCTCGCCGCTTCCAATCTTGAATCCGGTGCTGCAGCACCTGCCGCAGTTCGGTGGCGGCCAGTTGTATTAGCCTGCTGGCCTGGGCTGGTTGGGTTGGCAGCAAGGATTCGGCTTGGCGCAACGTGTCCTCACTGCGCTGTGCCTGATAGCGCTGACTCAGGGCCAACAGTACCGACAGTGCCACCTCAGACCTGCAGCTCCAGCCAGTCACCATCGTGATTGGCCTGCAGTCGATTGTTCGACTGCTCCAGGACGACCCCGGTTTCGAGGCGGACCCCGGCTCCCCGATTTTCGGCGATCTGGCACCCCTCGAGTCGTAAGCAGGCCTGGTGTTCCAGGGCCAGGCCGTCGCCGCCATTGTGGAGCAGGTGGCAGGCCAGCAGTTCCAAGCGGGCAGCATCGAGGGCCTGGATACCAGGGCCCAGGTTGTCCCGCACCCAGCAGTCCTGCATCCAGACCAGGCACTGCCCCAGAGCCTCGAGCCCCAGCCCGCTGGCCCGCAGTTGGCAATCCTCCAGTCCCACCCGGCCTCGCTGAAGAACGCGCAACGCAGCCTCGGGATGATCGCTACAGGCCACCCCTCGCAGCCGCGCCAACCCGGCCACCTCGAGCCCCACGGCGGCCGACTCGAAATTGCAGTGATAGGCCTCGAGCAAAGTGCAAGGTCCGGCCTGGACGGGCCCCAGAAAATCGCAGTTTTCCGCCTGCACATAGGCTCCCACCCCCGACAATACCAGGCGAGAACCGGGTTGCCAGCGGCATTGTCGAAGCTCGACGAGTCCTCCCTCCACTACCAGTTTGCCCTTCAGTTCGAGGTTCTCCAGGCGCAACCAGCCCTGGCGCCAACGACCGTGAGAGCCGAAGTCCAGCTGTCCAGGGGACATCTCCGTGCCCAGCAGGTGCAGTTCTGCCTCGGGAAGTTCGGTTGGCACCTGCTGGGGATGGCAGTCGAGCAGCAGGCGTCCGCCCCGGCCTAAGCGCAGCAGGGCTTCGGCCACGTTGGGCTGGGCTCCGGGCTGGAGGCCCACCTCGAGCTCGCCCCGAGGCTCGGGAAGCACGGTAATCGCGGGCAACTGGTCCAACCACCCCTCGGGGTTGTGACCGCCCAGGGCGCGGATCAATCCGCTGCGCAGCTGCCGGTAGCGGTCGATAAAGCTAGAGGAGCCCCGCTGGGGCCAGCCCAGCAACCACTGCTCCTGAACCGGCAGCCAGGCCGCCTCATCCGGCAAGGGTAGGTGGTGCTTTCGGCAGTGGTGCTCCACCAGATTGCGCAGACGGTCGGGGTCCAGGGCCAGATCCAGTCCGTAGCGCTGCAGCACAGGGGCAAACACCGTTTGATGTTCTCACCCGGGCGGCGATTCCCTCGGCAGGGAATCGCCGCCGCGAGGAGCATCATTGGCGATGCGCTCCTTGCTGGTGTTGCTGCTGGCGTTGCTGTGCTGTGCTTGTTCTACCCAGGACGAAGAAGGCGGCACGGGCGTGATCTACGTTTCCAATCAGGGGTCGAACTCGCTGGCCCGGTTTTCGCGTGCCACCACGGCTCAGGGAGACATTCTGCCCCAGGTCAGCTTGCGTGGCCAGCTCACCCGGCTGAACAGCCCGGGGTTTTTGACGTACGACCCCCTGGCCGATCGAATGATTGTCCCCAACGGGGACAACTCCATTCTGTTTTTCGATGGCGTGCACGGCCTGGCCGAGAACGTGCCCCCCTTGCGATTTCTCTCGGGGCTGTCTACCCAGCTCAATCGGCCCTCTCAGGTGGTGCTCGACCTGCGCCAGGACCTGCTCTATGTGGCCAATTCAGGGGGCAGCAATGTGCTGGTCTTCGCCAACGCTTCCAGCCTGCAGGGAAGTGTGGCCCCCATTCGCGTGTTGTCGGGGCCGGCCACACAGCTCAGTTCGGTGGCTTCCATCGCGCTGGACAGCGAGAACGATCGGCTCTGGGTGGCCGACTCCACAGCCAACGCCATCCTGGTCTACGAGGGCGCCTCGAGCCTGAACGGGGCGGTGCCTCCCACCCGAGTGATCCGTGGCAACAACACCCGACTCAGCTCTCCGGGGTTTCTGCTGTTGGACGGTCAGCAGCTGTGGGTTTCCTGCAACCAGTCGATCCTGCGCTATGAGGGCAGCGTCGACCTTCAGGGCGACGTGGCCCCGGTGGCCAGCATTTCGGGTTCGGCCACCGGCCTCGTGCGCCCGGCTCAGCTGCGACGGCGGGCCGACAACGACGAGTTGTATGTTGCCGACACCGGAGCTTCGGCTCTGCTGGTGTTCGAACGCAGCTCGTCGGCCAATGGCGCGCCGCCTCCTCGCCGGCGGATCTTTGGCGTGCGCCCGGGGTTGACCCAGGTTACGGGGCTGGTGCTGGATCTGGATCGCAATTGAGCTGACCCGTAACCACCAGCTGGTCCAGGGAAAATCCATCCTGACAGACGTCCAGATCGGTTTTGAGGCGAAACCGCAGCTGCACCCGTTCTCCGCTTTCTCCGCAGAACGGCGTCAGGTCGTAACTGCGCTTTTCCCAGCCGATCAGGCCCTCATAACGATCGAGAGGCTGCCAGCTGTCGCCACCGTGAGAAACCTCGAGGGTCACCGAATCGAAAATCTTCTCCAGGTCGTAGCGACACTCGAAGTCGAGCCGAGCCTGACGGTAGTCGCGCAGTGAGAACGGTTCTGAGGTCAGGCTGCTGTCTTCGCCCTCCTGATAGGGACCTTTGGGGCTATCGGTCCAGACCAGCCCCCGCCCCGGCACCTCGATCTGACCCCAGTTGCCGGTGGCCTGCCAGGCCTGTCCATCGAAGGCCACGGGGGTACCCGGTACCTGCACCACCGCGCTGACCAGAGGGCCCCGATTGCCGACATTGTCGACGGCCCGAACCCCCACATACAGGGGGCGTTCCTCGGCCCGAGGCGGCACCGCCAGGCTGAAGTTCTCGCAGTTCCCGGCAGCCTGCGGAGGCGGTGAGGCCAGAGAGCGGGCTCGCTCGAGATTCTCGGCGCACAGAGGCTGATCGGAAGAGTAGATTTCATAAGCGCTGGCCTGACCGGTCAGGGCATCATCGCCAGGGGCCGTCCAGCTCAGATCCACCTGAAACGGCGTGGCCGAAGCCCCCAGCGAGCCCACCGCCCCCGGTGCCATCCGGTCGTCCTCCAGGGCCTTGACTGCGTTCAGTCGCCCACCGCTGAAGATCTTCCCCTGCCAGGCTGGCAATCGGTCCACCCCGTAGAGCAGGCGGTCTTTCAGTTGTTGGTTGCTGATTCCCGGGTAGTGAGTGGCGATCAAAGCGGCCAGGCCACTGGCATGAGGAGTGGCCATGCTGGTACCGCTCTTCACTCCCAGCTGTCCCGCGGGAGTGGTCGAAAGGATGTTGTCCCCCGGGGCTGCCAGGTGCACGCTGGTGGCTCCGTAGTTGCTGAACCGGGCTGGCTGGTCGGCGGCATCGCTGGCGGCCACGGCCAGCACATTGGGCAGCTGGTAGCCGGCCGGATAGACGGGCTTGATGTCATTGTTGCTGGTGTCATTGCCCGCGGCACAAAGGTGCAGCGCCGGCGACTCGGCCAGCACATCGCGCAGAGCCTGGCTGTAGTGAATGCCCCCCCAGGAATTGCTGGTAATGCGGGCACCCTGGCGGGTGGCGTAGAGCAGTCCCTCGATGGCGTCTGCGGTATCTCCAAACCCCTGAGCCAGGAACTTCACCGGCATGATTTGAGCTCGCCAGTTGACCCCTACCACTCCCTGGCCATTGTTGCCCACGGCCCCCAGGGTACCGCACACATGGGTGCCGTGGCTACCGTCGTCCATAGGGTCGCCGCTGCGGGCTGCGGCATTGAATCCGTGCACATCGTCGATCACGCCGTTGCCGTCGTCATCCAATCCGTTGCCAGCGATTTCTCCTGGATTGCGCCAGATATTCTCGGCCAGGTCGAAGTGGCCATAGTCGCATCCCGAGTCCAGCACGGCCACAACGGGGCCCCGTTGCCGCTCACCCTGGACCTGATCCCAGGCTTGAGGACAGTGCATGGCTTCGAGGCCATACAGTCGCTCGTCCAGATCGTTGGGACGGGCCAGTTCGTATACCAGGTAGTTGGGCTCGGCATAGGCCACCCGAGGGTCTGCCTGCAGCCGGGTGAGGGCTTCGTCGGTCTCGTTGGGGTCGACGGCCACCTGAAGCAGGGGAGGGGAGGGACGGGGTCGTTCAGGGCTGACCGGCATCGTGAACTGCCGCATTAGGGTCAGGTCGTGCTCCTGGCAGAGTTCACCCAGGCGAACGTCGTCGTGTTCGCGCAGCCTCACCAGCAACTGACCGGCGCGGGCCGAGGGCTGTTGGGGCTGCCGGGACAGGGAAGAATCGATCTGCATCGGCTACAGCCTAACCCGCAGGTCTGAAAAGAACCTGGAAGTCTTGGCAGGCGGTTTACTTTGTCTTAGAATGAGGGAGAATTTGCCTGAGCCATGATCAATCCCAATCACTCGATCTCCAGCGTCAACCCGCTCCAGCGCCTGACCTCGGCGCCGGCGGCTGCCCCTGTCCCCGACGAGTCGGAGGCGATGCTCGAAGAGTTCCTCTCTTCCTGGACTCAAGGAGTGCCGGGCTCCGACCGAATGTCCCTCGATCAGATGATTTCGCTGCAGGCAGCCAGCAACCCGGAAATGCCGCCAGCGGCGACGGTGGCTCCCCGCCAAACCGACGCGGAGGAACGCGCCATCTCAGAGATAGAGTTCCTGGTGCGCCAAAATCGCTCGTTGTTCCAAAGCCAGGGTCCGGGCAGTATGACCGACGGTTGGAACATCGCCGGTCAACGCTAGTCTGTCAGTGTAGCTGTTACTTTACCAGCATCTCTTCGCACTGGAGTCGATAGAGAAATTCTTTCCAGGTGCGGCGCGTAGCCTCATTGTGCAGGATGCGCAGGTGGGTGGTGTGAGCCACGCCCGAGATTTCGAAGCACTCGACGATTGCCTTGAGGGCCAGGGGTTGGTCCTGAAACTTCAGTTCCAGGTTGAGCTGGGCACCTTCTTCGAAAAACTCCTGTCCCTTGCAGCGAATGCGCTCCAGGTTCACCCCGTCCAGGGCCAGCTTGAAGGTTTGCAGGGGAGTTTTTTTGTGCGACGCCAGCACCTGAACCAGCCCCCGCAATCGCACCAGGGGCAGCTCTTCGTTGCGAGGGCGATGGTTTCGGCCGAGTCGACGCTGCAACCAGTTGCGAAACCTGGGAAAGATTCCTACTTGAAACACGGCGACCTCCTGACAGTTTTACTGTAATTACAGTAAAACTGTCAGGAGCGGATTCGTCAAGCGTCTTCTTCGCTTTCCGGCAGAGCAGGTGGGGGTTTGCGCTTGCGCACGGCCTCTACGCCTAACAAGGTCAGCAACACGCCGGCCCCCAGAGCCACGGAATTGCGCACGAAGTCGGTGCGCAGGAAGGGGATGTCGTAGAGGGGCGAGCGGTCGTCGGATCGCACCGAGTCGCCCTGGATGATGATGCGGTCGATGAGGCGCACGGCGTCGACGATGAACAGTCCGGTGAGCAGCTTCCCGAACGAGGCCGAGGCCTGGGCGGGCGCTCCCAAATATCCCTCTCCATCGTTGAGCTGACGAATCAGTGCATCGTTGATTTTTCGGTAGTCGTCGACGATCACATCGGGCAGGTCGCCAAAAGGGCGCACGAGGTCGGGACGGGCCAGCATCATCAGCGAGGTTTCCCACCAGCCCGCGTGCCAGTCACTTCGCAGCTGCCTGCGTTGTTCGTCGCTCAGGGGGGCTCCGTTCCAGGCCGAAAGCTCTTCTTCGTAGCCTCCGCTGAAGAATTTGGTGGCCAGGGCACCCAGTGGGGAGATCACTCGGCACTTGAAGCGCCGGTTCAGAATGCCGGCGGCTTCTTCCAGGGCAATGATGTGGCCCGTGCCCCCGTGGACACTGACCAGTACCAGGTGCTTCAGTCCGTGGCGGGCCAGGCAGGCGCCGTAGTCGACCAGCAGATCGCGCACCAGGCGTTGGCGCGTGAAGAGGCTGCCCGGATAGTCAAAAGCGTTGCAGCCCACGGGAATTCCGGGAACCAGCAAAACATCCCAGTCTTCGTACAACGCCTGGAACAGTTCGGCCATTTGCAGGGTGAGATACTCGGCACCGTAGAGGTCCATGCCCAGGGGCAGATGGGGGCCGTGTTGTTCCAGCGGGCTGATCGGCAAGAACACCAGGCATTGCGCAGCCTCCAGTCGCTCGACTTCGCGCCAGGTCATCTCAGCCAGTCGTCGGATCATCTCGAGGGCTTGTTCGACAGAGAGCTTGCAGACCTGGAAGTGCCTTAAAAATTTTCAAGGGCTGGCTGGCGAGGCGTTAACAACCTCTCGATGTCTCCCAGGGCCGTGGCCTCTATTCTCTTGGTAAGACCAACATCGATGGAGGAACTTCCGTGCCGAATCTTCTCAAGCCCTCGTTTCAGCGCAAAGTCGCCGTAGCTGCCACTCCCGGGGGAGCGGTTGCCAACTGGTTAAATCAATTGGGAAGCAGTGCCCCCCAGTTGCTGCGTTCAGGCCAGCGACGCTACTTTGGTTCGGCTTTCCGCCGCCCGCTGCGGGGCCAGTAGCAGCACATCCATCATCGCCTCGCATACGCTTGAGGCGAACTCGACACCGCGTGAACTCAGCTTCAGTCGGTGATCGTTGAGCAACCACCAGTCTCGCGGCAGGCTCTGGAGAAAGTGTTCCAGGGCCTGTTTCTTTAGCTGGGGAAATCGCCGTCGCAGTGAGGCCAGATTCACCCCCCAGCGGGTGCGCAGGCCCATCATCAGGTGATCGCGCAGAGCGCCCTCGGCGTCGCGTCGCTCGGCCACGGCGATCGGCGAGGCTCCGCGAGCCAGGGCCTGTTGGTAGGCGTGGGGGTGCAACAAGCGGCGTATGCGCCACCCCTGGATAAAACCGGTGGACCCGCAGCCCAGCCCCAGGTAGGGTCGGTCTTTCCAATACCACAGGTTGTGCCGCGAGTGAAATCCTGGCTGCGACCAGTTGGACACTTCATAACGCTGAAAGCCGGCCTGCTTCAAATCGCGGCGAAGAATGTGCTCCATTTTCTCCAGCGTGCTTTCGGAGGGGAGTTCCAGTTCGCCCCGCCGCAGCTGGACCTCGAGGTGGGTGTTCGGCTCTACCGTCAGTTGATAGCAGCTCAGATGTTGGGGGTTCAGTTGCAAGGCTCGCTGCAAGGTGTCGCGCCAGCCCGCGGTGGACTGTCCCGGCAACCCGTAGATCAAGTCCAGGCTCAGGTTGTCGAAGCCCGCCTGGCGCGCCCAGCTGCAGGCCAGTTCCACCTCTTGGGGCGAGTGGATACGCTGGAGCCGGGCCAGCAGGGCTGACTCAAAACTTTGCACACCCAGCGACAGTCGGTTAAATCCGGCGGCTCGCAACCCCACCAGTTGTTCGGCGCTCAGTGTGCCGGGGTTGGCCTCCAGGGTCAGCTCTCGTGGTTGAAAATCGAAGGCCTGGCGACAGGCGTCCAGAACCCTGGCCATCTGCTCTGCGCTTTGCAGGCTGGGCGTTCCTCCCCCGCAAAACACGGTGGCGATTCGATATTGTCTCTCCGCTCCTACCTGGCGAATGTCCTGGCACAGGGCCTCAATGTAGTCGTCACGAGCCGATTCGCCGGCATCTTGATAGGCGTTGAAGTCGCAATAGGTGCAGCGGCTCCGACAGTAGGGGAAGTGCAGATAGAGGGCAACCTTCACGGGCTCACGTTACGGCCCGACTCTCGGGGTGTCAAGCAAAAAAAAGACCCCCGGTCTGGGACCGGAGGTCTTTTCGAGGACCGTCGCCAGGCTTAACCCTGGGGCGGGGGAGCGGCCTTGTCGGCCAGTTCGTTGTATTTGGCAGCTTTGTCGCTGAGAACCTGAGAGGCCTGAGCGTCGCGGTCGCCCTTTTCGAGCTTGTCTTTGCCCTGCGACACTTCGGCAGAACCCTGAGCCACCTGAGCGTGACCTTCGTGGACCTGCTTGACGCCCGCCCGCTCCTGGTCGGTGCCCGACTGGACCTGGTCGAGGCCGTCCTGCTGCTGTTCGTAGCCGAGGCGCTGCTCGATGCCGCCACCGACGATTTCGCCGAGGGCTTCCTTGCGAGCGGCCACGGTGGCCCGTTGCTGCTCGAGAATGGCGGCCTGGTTCTGATTTTCGGCTTCCTGAGTGTCCTGAGCGGCCGTCACTCCAGCATAGCCTTCGGTGATGGCATCGAGGGTTTCACCGCGAGCTGCCGAGGCCTCAGCCTGAGCGGCCGAGATGTTGCCGATCTCGGTGGTGGCGACGGTAGCGGCTTCGTGAGCCTCGTTCTCCTTGACCAGACCCGAACCGATGTTGAACAGGCCCTGAGCGGTGGAGGCGCCACCTTCGACGCGGTCCTTGACGCCCTGGTCGACCTTGGCCTGGCCACTGGCGTCGAGTTCCTGAGCCGTTTGCTTGAGGTTCGCTGCTTCCTCGCGCTTGGCGGCGGCAGTGGCGAATTCGGAATCGGCCTGCTGGTTCAGTTCGCTGGCTTCCTGGTTGAGGGCATTGGCTTCTTCGAAGTAGGTCACTCCGCGCTCAACGCTGCGCTCGGCTTCGCCCATCAGGGCTTCGGCCGCATTGAAGTGGCCCTGGCCGTCCTGACGATGCTCTTCCGACTCCTGAGCCTTGAGGTCGGAGTCCTGGATGGTCTTTTTGCCTTCGGAGGCGTAACCGGCGATGTTGCGCAGCGCCTCGCCAGCCTGCAGGTCGACGGCGGCCACTTCGGCCAGCAAGTCGGCTACGCTGAACGCGTTCTCGCCTTTGGCGTGCTGCTCGTCGGCCATGCCGGCCTTCTCAAAGGCGTTGCCAAATTCGCCCATGGCCAGGTCGACCTTCTGGTCGGCCTGGGCGGTTTTGGCATTGGCCAGGTCGCGGTGGGTTTCCCCGTGGATCTGGTTGGTGTTGGCTTCGTTCTCGGCCTGCGAGGCTTTGAGGTCATAACCCGCCGCGACGGTGCGCTCGGCGGTGCCGGCCACGAAGGATTCGCTGCCCTGCTTGGTTTGGGCGATGCCCGCATCGTATTGTGCTTTTCCGGTGTCCACCTGGTTACGACCTTCCTCATCCTTCAGGTGAGCTTCGGTCAGGTTGGCAACCTGGACTCCCAGGGCCGAAGCCTGCTGGCGAGCTTCGGCGAGCTGCTGAGCGAAGGTCTGATTCTGTTCCTGGACCTGACCCAGGCCCTGCTGCTCTTCAAAGAGGGCAGCGGCTGCGGCCAGAGTAGAAACGGTGCCTTCGTTGGCCAGGCGCTTGGCCTCGCTGAGCTGGGTGGAGAAGGTGTCGATTCCGGCCTGTTCGCGAGCGATGCCCGCCTCTTCAGCCTGAATGCCTTCGGAAATCTTGTTCTGGCCCTCTTCCTGAGCGGCCTGGCCTGCGCCAATTTCCTGCTTGCCCTGGATGATTTTCAGGCCGCCCTCGCCGACGTTGGCGGCGCCCTGGCCGACCAACTGGGTGCCCTCGTTCTTCAGCTTCTCGGCCTGGGCGCGCAGTTCATCGGCGCGCTGCATGTCGGCGTCGGCTCGCTGGCGCAGGGTGTCGGCGACATCCTGCGGGGTGGTGCATTCCGGCTTGGGCTGGTTGCCCTCCGGGCGGCGAATTTGCCCGGAATTGACGGGCGATAGGTTGGGTTGGATGGTGCTCATCGGTCTCTCCTCATGTGCTGCTAGTGGGTGAATGTGTCCCCGATATAGTAGCCAGGTTGCATCGTAGCCATGTGAACGACGTGTGAATTCTCTACAGCCAGGGAAACTCATTCCCAGGAGGACCGCATGCCGTTTTATCATCGCCTGGGGCAACTGCCCCACAAGCGTCACACTCAGTTTCGCAATGCCGAGGGGCAGCTCTACACCGAGGAGGTGATGGGCCTGGAAGGCTTTTCGGGCATTCAGTCTCTGCTCTACCATCACTATCCGCCAACGCGGATTCGCAAGGCAGAGAAGATTTCCGACCTGGAGCCTCGTTTCGTCGACTTTGGCGCCCTCAGGGCCCGGCAGTTCCGCACCCGTGGGCTCAGCCCGAGCGGTGATGCCGTGGCAGCGCGGACCGTCTATCTGGGCAACGACGATTGCCTGCTCGGCATGGCCGTGGTCGACCGCGACATGGACTATTTTTACCGCAATGGTCAGGCCTATGAGGTCTGGTTCCTGGAAAGCGGCGAGGTTCACTTTCGTAGCCAGTTCGGCAACCTGGACGTGCGCCCCGGCGATTACCTGGTGATTCCCTTTGGGGTTACCTGGCAGATGCAGTTGCGCTCGTCACAGGCCAGATTCTTTACCATTGAGTGTCCCAGTCAGGTGCAGCCCCCCAAGCGCTATCGCAACCAACACGGCCAGTTGTTGGAGCACAGTCCCTACTGCGAGCGGGATATTCGCTTGCCCCAGGTGCTGGAAAGCTATGCCGAGGAGGGCGAGTTTGAGGTACGGGTCAAGGCGAGAAACGAGCTGCACCGCCACATCGTGGCCCAGCACCCGCTGGGGGTGGTGGGCTGGGATGGTTATCTCTATCCCTGGATTTTCAGCATTCACGATTTCGAGCCCATCACGGGCCGCATCCATCAGCCGCCGCCGGTTCACCAAACCTTCGACGCTCATAACTTCGTGGTGTGCTCCTTCTGCCCCCGACTCTTCGACTACCACCCCCTGGCGATTCCAGCTCCCTACAACCACAGCAACGTCAATTCCGACGAAGTGCTCTTCTACGTCGACGGTGATTTCATGAGTCGGCGTGGCGTGGAACAGGGTGACTGGACCCTGCATCCCTCGGGTTTGCCTCACGGCCCCCAGCCCGGAGCCACCGAGGCTTCGATTGGCAAAACCGAGACCGCCGAACTTGCCGTGATGGTGGACACCTTTCGTCCTCTCAAGGTTTGCGAGGCTGCTTTAGGCATCGAGGTGCCGGAGTACGCCTATAGTTGGGTGTAGCAAAAGGGCGCCGGGAGAAACCCGGCGCCCTTTTGCGAAACATTCGGCGATGCGTCTAACCGGGAGTCGCGGCGAAGGCCTCGGCCACGGCCTCGAACTTCCCACTCTGTTCATTATAGGCCTCGACCATTCCGTCTTCGAGCTGGTAGATCCAGGCGTGCAGCTGCAGCCGATTCTGGCGCAGGGCCGAGGCCACTGCAGGGTGGGTGCGCAGGTGATCGAGCTGACACAGAGCATTTTCGCGGACGGCTTCGTCGAGCAGCTCTTTGGGCGGGGTTCCGTTATTGGCCTCGATCACAACGCGACGGGTATTCTCGGCGGCTCGCAGCCACGAGGCCACTCCGGGCAGCGATTCGACCGTTTCGGGGCTGAGCAGGGCCTTGATGGCTCCGCATCCGGTATGTCCGCACACCACGATGTGCTTCACTTTCAGAACGGCAACCGCATACTCGATGGTGGCTGCTTCGCCGCCGCTGCCGATGCCGTAGGCGGGCACGATATTGCCCGCATTGCGCAGCACAAACACTTCGCCGGGTTTGTAGCCAAACATGCTCTCGGGGCAGATGCGTGAGTCGGAACAGGTGATCAGCATCGTCTCGGGAGCCTGACCTTCCGCGAGACTCTCGTAGAAGTCGCGATTGTGGGCCAGCACGTTGCGGCGAAAGTCGCGATAGCGCTCGAGTAAGAGTTGCATGATACCTCCGGCACTGTTGAATCAGTGGTGTTTAGATTTCTTTATGTTCCCCTCCAAGCAGCCACGCACCTTCAAGGTTCCAGCAACCGGGGTTCTTGCATTAAAAGCACGGTCGTGCTAAAATGGTGCCCGTGAGCAAGGGCGTTCAAACTCGTCAGGCAATTCTTCAGGTCGGCTACGATCAGGCCTGCCTGTTGGGTTTGGAGGGTCTGACGATCGGTAAGTTGGCCGAGCAGATGGGCATGTCAAAAAGCGGCGTATTTGCTCACTTTCGCAGTCGTGAAGACCTGCAACTGGCCGTTCTCGACTACGCCGGACAGCGCTTTGTGGCCGAGGTGCTCCAGCCAGCACTGGCTCAGCCTCGAGGGTTGTCCAGGCTGCGGGCCATTGTGGAGAACTGGCTGAACTGGCAGCAGGGGTCGAGTCGAGCCTGCCTGTTCATTTCGGCCGCCATCGAGTATGACGACCGCCCCGGACCGCTGCGCGATGCGGTGGCCGAGGGGCAGTTGCGTTGGCGCCAGGAAATCGCTCGGTGCGTTCAACACGCCCTGGAGAAGGGTCAGTTGCGTGCCGAGGTCGAGCCCGAGCAACTGGCTTTCGAAATTTTTTGCCTGGTGTTGGGGGTTCATCACGACGTGCGACTCTTTGGCCAGGAAGCTCGGGTACGAGCCCGGGCCTGGCGTGCTTTGGACAAGATTCTTGAACCCGAACTGGCTTTGAAAGGAATGTGAGATGAAAAAAATTTCCCCAATAAATAGCACGACCGTTCGGTCTTTTGTGAGGCTGGGTATCCAGGAAATGCAGCAGCATGTGCCGGGCTGGGTGGCCTGGATGTTGCGCAGCCAGTTCACTCGCACAAACCCGGTGCCGGTTCCCCGCCTGGGGATCGTAGAGCGGCCCCAGCATCAATGGGAAATGCGGGCCGAAGGCGGCAGGCTTCGAGGCTACAGTTGGGGGGCATCGCTCTCCATCGCCTCGCGGGTTGCCCTGGTGTCTCATGGTTGGAACAGCAATGCTTTCCGTCTCTACCCTCTGATCGAGTCGTTGCGCCAGCAGGGCTTCACGGTGGTGGCTCTGGACCACCTGGGTCACGGGGCCAGCACGGGTCGTCACGCCTCGCTTCCTCAGTTTGCTCGCAGCCTGCGGCGCGTGGCTCGCAGCCTGCCACGCCTGGACCTTTTTGTAGGCCACTCGATGGGTGGTGCCGCCGGTGCTCTGGCCCTGTCTCAGGGGATGTCGGCGAGGGCGGCGGTGTTGCTGGCTCCTCCGGCCGATGTGCGTGACTATGTGCGCCGATTTGCCACGGCCTACGGGCTCAGTTCGGAGGTGGCGGCTCTATTGCAGGAGGATCTGGAACTGCGCGAGCACGTCGAACTCGACCAGTTGGTGCCCGAAGTGATGGCCGTGGGCCTGAAGATTCCGGCCCTGGTGGTCTGCGACCAGCACGATCGAGAGGTTCCCCTGGAAGCCTCGCGTCGTTATGTGGAAAACTGGGCCGGAGCCGAGTGGCTGGTGACCGAGCAATTGGGGCACAATCGAATCTTGCACGACCCACAGGTGTTGAGCCGAATCGGCGAATTTGTGTCTCAGTCTTTGGGGCTGGACTCGACCGCCTCAGCGCTGCGATAACCGGTCAACTGGTAGGCAGCCCAGGCCGACACCGGCAAACGGTCCTTTTGTTCCAGGCGGGCTTCTCGAAGTGCCTGCAACGGAGTGCGACCCTGGGCCAGGCGGGAATAGAAACTTCGAAAGAAGTCGGCAGAATGCTGATCCTCCACCTTCCACAGAGCCGAAACGACCTGAGCGGCCCCGCTGCTCAAGAAGGCAGTGGCCAGGCTGGCCACCTCACGACCGGGGTATTTCTGCCCTAAGGCGCTCTGGCACGAGCTCAGTACGACCGTCGCTCCGGGCCGGAGAGGCAGGGCGTAGATATCCTCTACCGTGAGCTTTCCGTCGCTCAACTGGATGAACGATTGGTTCAAATCGGAGCCCAAAGCGCTATGAGCCGCCAGATGAAGAATGTTGGCCTGGGGGGCCCATCGCTCCAGATTTTCTCGAGTTGCTTGCCCGTCGAGTAAGGCCTTGCCGGCTCCCAGGCTGGTGGATACCTGCAACGCTTCCTGGCGCGTGGCCGGTAATTCCGGGCTGGCTCCACCCAGAGCCAGTACCGGCAGCGAGCGTTCACCTTTCGTCAGGATGGGGCGAGCTCGCCACAGTTCGGCCGCCGAGATGCAGCTCAAGGTGTAGTTCTCGCAGGCGTAGCGCCCCTGACGGTCGAGCAACGCGTCCCAGGGAAGGTACCAGAGGAGCCCCTGGGGTAGAATTTGCAGGTGGGTTTCGGCCGGATACCCCAGGCTGTCGAGCAGCAGAGCGTGCAGTCGGCGGGCCGAACGTTGCGGCAATTCTCGTCCGTTTTCCAGGGCGCTGCGCAGCTCTCGGATCCACAACTCCACCTGACTGCCTTCCACGGCTACGGCGAACAGGCGAGCGTTGTGGCGGTCGACCGCCATAATGTGGAGGTCGGTGGGGCTCAGGAAATACTGCACCAGAGCCTGACCCGCAGCCAGCTCGCGTTGAAACTCCAGCATTTCTCGTGGTGGGCAGGCCAGCTGTGTGTCGAGTTGGGGATAGCGTTGGAGCAGAGCCGTTGCCTCGCGCAAAAACTCCTGACGAGATTGGCGAGGGTCTTCCCCACCACTGGCGGTGTTGGACGGTTGCCGGCCCAACAACCGCTGGGTGGAGGGCTCTTCGAGCAGGCGCTGGCGCAAACCGGCCGGGTATTCTTCGATCAGTTGCAGGAAGCGGGCTGCCGTTCGCTCTCTCAGCGACCGTGCGGCGGGGTCATCGGGGCCAAGCAAGGCGATCCACTCGAGGGCCACGTTGCGCACGGTGAGGCTGCCGATTTCATCGGATTCGCGATAGGCCTCGGCATAGATCTGTAGGGCATCCTCACGAGAGCTGCAGCGGGCCAGGTAGAGCTTGCGACCCACCTCAAACAGGCGGTCTTCAAAGCGGAAGCGCTTCAGTTCCTGAAGGGCGCGCTCTTTTTGCTGTTGAGCCAGCCAGCAGCGAGCCCTGAGGAAACAGGCCCAGGGGCTGTCCAGGCCGTTGATCAGCTCGACGGCGGCCTGGGGTTGTGCCTGGCGTAATCGGTAGTAGCCGCGAAGAATTCGGCATTCCTGGGCCAACTGCTGGTCGCGGGCGTTGGCGCTGGTTTGATACAGGGATTCGGCCCTGACCAGCGATTGTTCGGCGGGAGCCATCAGCCCAAGGCTCCAATAGGCATCGCCGAGCATGCGCGAAAGGTGGGCCTGGGTTCGGGTCCAACCTCCGCGGTCGGCCGCCTCCAGGCCCCTCTGCAGCGCCAGACCCGCCTCGCCGCTGCGTCCTTGGGCCAGCAGAAACTCGGCCCGTTGCCAGTAAGCCTGGGCTCGCTCGCGATCGTCACGAGCCTGGGTGAGCTGCTGGCGCAGCTGCTCCTCCATTTGCTCGAGCAAGGGGCGGTTCGCCAGCAGCTCCTGCAAGAGCAGCAAGGAAGGCGATTCGGGAGCGGGCCGAGTTTCATCGAGGATGAGCAGTCGGGCCAGCTGGTTCTCCCCCGAACGCAGAGAAAGCATTTGCGTTCTCAACAGGCGCCCGGCATCGGCGTCGAGAGGAATCTGTTGCAACAGTTCGAGCAGTTCGTTCAGACTGCGCCGAGCCCAGGGCAGAGCCGAGTGGGAACTGAACCGAGACAATTGGGCATTGGCCACCTGCAGCCGAGCCGAGGGGGAGTCGGCTTGTTGACGGGCCTTGAGAAAATAGGCGTAGGCCTGCTCGGGCTGTTCGGGGAGGAAGCTGTCGGCCAGCGCCACCCACCAGGCGTTTCTTCCCTTCTGCAAAGGGTCGTCGGCCTGCAGGTCGAGTTGCTGGTAGGCCGTCAGCAGGTCCAGGATGGCCTGACGGCGTCGCTCTCGTTGGCGCGCCGGAGTGAGCTGGGCCCGACTGATGAGAACTTCCAGGCGATGACGTGGCGAATCGATTTCCCTGGCCAGTTGCTCCAGGCGCTGCAATGCGGAATCGACCTGGTTGAGGCCAAGAGCTTCCAGGCGAGCCTGCTGTTGAATCAGCGACCAGCGTGGGGCTCCTCGGAAGCCTCGAGCCGCCTGTTCCAGGCCAGCCTGACAGCGCCCTAGAGCGGCGCGATCGGAGCGCCGGGCCAGCTCCTGGTCTACCCAGAAGGCCGCAATGGTGGGTGCCTGGTCGCCCTCGCCGCTGCGGCGGGCCCACTCCAGGGCCCGGGCGCAGGTTTCAGGGAACAGGTCCCACTCGGAAAGTCGGCTCTGGGTTTCGGCTCTTAAGTGTTCTACTCGGGCTGCCAGCGCCGGCAGTTGGGCCTGCTCGGCCAGGGCCCGGGCTGTAAGCAGCACCACCTGAGCCTCTCGCCAGCGTCCCTGCAAGCTGAGCAGTCGAGCCTGACTGATGGCCAGCCGCAGCGCCACCGAGGGCTGGCTGCGAACCTGAGCGGCTCGCACCGCCAGATCCCAATGTTTCTGAGCCAGTGCCGGGTTGTGCACTATCCAGCCCTCGGCCAGCAGGGAGTGAGCTTCCCAGGCCAGAGGACCCTCGACCAGTCCTTCCAGGTTTTTCACCGCCAGGTCCCAGTTGTCGTGGCGCAACAGCAGAGCGCGTAGCCAGAAGAATTCGGGTGGCTGTTGACCCGGTTGATAGCTGGATTCGAGCTGGCGGACCAGCACCCAGGCTTGATCGGGGCGGCCTTCGTAGTAGGCGAGCAGGGCCTGCTGCAGGGGTTGAGGAGGGCGGCTCAGATGGCGGCGGGCCAGCGAAGGTCGAGCCTCTCGCAGTCGCTCCCAGAAGGGGTCGGCCTGAACCCCGCTCACGAGAACCAGCCAGAGCGCAAGGCAAAGGATTCTCAAGGGCGTTCCAATCGGAGTCGCAGCCCTTGAAGCAGGTTCTCCAGGCCGAATTCAAATTCTTCTTGCGAGCTCAACCGGCTGGGGTCTCCAACCTGGGCCAGCCCTTCATGGCTTGAATAATCGTCCCCACGTGCATAGGAGCGCTGGCTGCGGGGGGCGTGGTGAAAGATGGCGTGTCCGAGCGTAAAGCAGAAGAGGTTCTGAAAGGCAAACAGGGCCTGGTCTGGGGCGAATCCGGCCTGCAGCAAGAGTTGCACCGAGCCCTCAACGAGACGTAACGAACCCGGGGCGATAGCCGAACGTGAGGCGAACAGGGGAATCGCCCCCGGATAGCTCGACAGCAGGTTGCGAAAACGACGGGCCACCTCGGCCGCCTGCTGCCACCAGGGAGCCTGTCCGGGAGCGGGCCATTCGAGCTTTTCCAGCAAGTGTTCGTGGAGGGCGTCGAGCAAGTCGTCCTTGTCTTTCACGTGGTGATAGAGGGACATCGCCTCTACACCGAGTTGTTGCCCCAGTTTTCTCATGGAGAGTCTGGCCACCCCCTCGCTTTGAACGAGTTCCAGGGCGGCTTCAACAATCTGATTTCGGCTCAGTGGGTTCCTTGACATCGGTGTCCTTACAATGTAAGGTCGGTGTATCACAGACTTACACTGTAAGTCCAGAGCCTGGAGGATGTCGCCATGGTCTCGGTCAGCGTCAGTCCAATGTCCCCAACTTTCGAGTCGAGCGAGATCGACCACGATCGCGATCTGGAGCGCAGAATGCGGGGGCCTCAGCGCCATCGATTGCTGCAGGGTTATCCCTTGCCACCGCTGATGGTGTCTCACCAGGGCCAGGACCCGTTGCCCCCCGAGGTCTCTCGCCCCCTGATTGTGGGGGTTTTGCCCCACGCGGCCTGCAATCCAGCCGTGCAGGGCTGCGGCTACTGCACCTTCCCCCACGAGTCGTTTCGACGCTCACAGGTAGAGGCCACGGTTGCGGCCGTGGTTCAGGAGATCCGACAGTCACCTCTGCGCCAGCGTAAGGTCGAAGCGCTTTACTTCGGCGGAGGAACGGCCAATCTCACGCCGCCTCAGGCTTTCGACTTGCTCTGCGCCGAACTCGCCGGGGCCTTCGAGCTGAGGGGGGCCGAGATCACCCTGGAGGGGGCCCCGGTGTATTTCACGGCTCGGCGGGAGGCACTGCTCGAGCTGCTGCAGCGTCACTTCCCAGATTCGGAGTGGCGCCTGAGCATGGGGGTGCAGACCTTCGACAAGCAAAGGATTCGGGCCATGGGTCGCCAGGCTTTGGGCAATCCCGAGCAGGTGAGGCGAGCCCTGCGGGCCGCCCAGGCGCGCGGCTTCAATCATTCGGCCGACCTGATGATCAATCTGCCGGGGCAGTCCCTTCAGGCCATGAAGCAGGATTTGCTGCAGGCCTCGGACCTGGGTTTCAACCAGGTGTGCCTGTATCATCTGGTTCTGTTTCGCGGACTGGGCACTCCCTGGTCGCGCCAGCCGGAAATGCTGGCTGGACTTCCCGAGGGTGAACGGGCCTATGAAAACTGGTTAGAAGTTCGCCAACTGGCGCTGCAACTCGGCTATCGCCAGACCAGCCTGACCAATTTCCAGCGTCAAGGAAACTACCGCTATGAAGACTTCAGCTACCAACCGCAGCACTTCGATGGAGCGGGCTTTGGGCCCGAGGCCATCTCGGTGTTCTCGTCTCCCACCCAAGACATGGCCGTGAAGTGGCTCAACCACGCATCGTCGGACCAGTATCGAGCGGCGGCGAATCGGCGCGACAAGGTGTTCGTCTACGGCTCGCCGGATCGGAAATTGCTGTCGCTGACGCGAGGCCTGGCCAGATTGGAGGTCGATCGCTGCGAGTATCGCCAGCACCATGGTTGCGACCCGCTCGACGACTTCGGTTCAGAGCTGGCCGCTCTTCGGCGAGCTGGCCTGATACAATGGGAACAGCGCTTGCAACTCACGCCCAAAGGCATGTTTTATGCCGATTCCGTGGCCGGTTTGTTGGCGGCGCGCCGGGTGCGTGAACTGCGCCGCAATCCCGAACTGCAGGCCGGCTACTACCGCATGGGTTAGGGGAAGCTTTTCTCGCGCACGATCTCGGGCACCAGCACCGGCGGCGGCTCGAAAAAACGTTGAATCGACCTCTCGATGTTGAGGCAGGTGCGCGTCAGGGGCAGATCGTCCGGATCCTGGCCGAAGGGCTCTTCGAGTTCTTCGGCGATCATTTCCAGGCTGACCAGAAAGTAGCTGACCACGGCCACGATGAGCACCGAGAGATGGCTGTTGGGCAAGCCCCAGGGCAGGGCCAGCAGATAGGTCAACATACTTTGGGGGACCACCGCCCGGTGGCTAAGGGGTAGGGGCGTGCCGCGGATGCGTTCACAGGCCCCCAGCACATCGAAGAGCACCGAAAGGTGCCTTTCGATGACCAGATACTGCTGGGTTTGCAACAGCCCCCGTTGTTGCCAGTCGTTCAGGCTGGCGTACAGGGTCATGGTGGTGCGCTGGGGCAGGTTGTCTGGGGCTGGCCAGGCGCCTCGCAGGTGGTCGCGCAGTTGGAAGGCAAAGCGGCTGATCAACTGCAGCGATTGTCGGCGCTCCTCTTCTGGCAGGGTGGGAATGTGCCAGATGGCCGAGGCCAGGCTGCGTGACTCGTTGACCAGCGTGCCCCACAGCTTACGGCCTTCCCACCAGCGGTCGTAGCTGCTGTTATTGCGAAAGACCATAAGCATCGAAAGGGAGACGCCCAGAAGGGTGTGCACCCCCTGAGGAAACTCGAGGTCAGAACCCAACAACCAGACCTCGTAGGCCATGGTGCCCACCGAGTAGAGGGAAATCAGCAGCACTCCCTGCATCGTCTTGCGAAATACGGGGAAACTGAGAAATCTGGAGCTGCGGTTGAGCCAGCGACGGTCCACCCGGGCCGCTTTGGCAAGCAGGGGAGGACTCCTCTGCCTCGAGACAAAGGGGCTGAGATGGCTCATGACGATTACGATCTGGTCGTGGTCGGAGCTGGTTCTGGGGGGGTAGGACTGGCCCGGCGGGCTGCTTCCTATGGGGCTCGCGTGGCCATTTGCGAAGAGTCGGCCTACGGCGGAACCTGTGTCCACCGCGGCTGCGTTCCCAAGAAGCTGCTGGTCTATGCCAGCGCCCTGCGCCACGAACTGGGGCTGCTGCCTGCCTATGGCTACGAGGCGGTCGAGCCTACCTTTAGCTGGTCGCGCATGCGGGCGGCCCAGAATCGCGAGCTGGAACGTCTCAACGGGGTGTATCAGCGTCTGCTGGACGGATCGGGCGTGCAGCGGCTCAGCGGTCGAGCCCGTGTGCTCGACCCGCACACCGTGGAGGTGGCCGGACAGACTCTGCGTGGTCGGTATCTGGCGATAGCCGTGGGGGCTCGCCCCTTCCGGCCCGGACTGCCAGGTATCGAGCAGGCGGTGGTTTCCGATGACTTGTTCCAACTCGACGAACTTCCCCAGCACATCACCCTGATGGGCAGTGGCTACATCGGACTGGAGTTTGCCGGCATCTTTGCCGGCCTGGGCAGCCGCGTCAAGGTGATGTATCGCAGCCGCTTGCCGCTGCCGGGGTTCGACGAGGACGTGCGTGAGACGCTGGCCGAGCAACTGCAGGCTCGCGGCGTCGAGCTTGTGCCCGGTGCCCACCTGCAGCAACTGGCTGCTGGCTATGAAGTCGTCACCGACCAGGGAAGCTGGCACACCGACCTGTTCGTCTGCGCCGCCGGGCGGGTGCCCAATACCCAGGACCTGGGTTTGGCGGAAATCGGGGTAGAGCTCGGTCCTCAGGGCGAGGTGATCGTCGACGCGCTGTGCCAGACCCGGGTGCCCGGCGTCTTTGCGCTGGGCGACTGCTGCGGCGGGGTGCAACTCACGCCCTATGCCATCGCCCAGGGACGGGCCCTGGCCGAGCGGCTCTTTCGCGACGATACCTACCGATTTGAGCCCGCCCATATTCCCACGGCCGTCTTTACTCAACCGGCGGTGGGCACGGTGGGGCTGACCCAAGAACAGGCGCTCGAGACGTTTCCCGACGATGTCGAGGTGTATCGCACCCGCTTTCGGCCGATGAAGTACACGCTGCCCGATCTGCCCGAAAAAGTCATGATGAAGTTGGTGGTTCGCCGTAGCGACCAGAAAGTGTTGGGTTGCCATATGGTAGGCAGCGATGCGCCCGAGCTGATTCAGGCTCTGGCGATCGCGCTGACCTGCGGGGCGACCAAGGGGGATTTTGATCGGACCCTGGCGGTGCATCCCACCGCAGCCGAAGAATTCGTGCTGCTGCGGGAACCCGTCGTCCTGACTCCAAAGGAGGCTACTCCGTGAAGTTCCTGCCCAATGTGGACAATCTCGATTTCGTCGAGGAGATTCTCAGACAGTATCAACAAGACCCTTCCCAGGTCGATGCCGAATGGCGCCAATATTTCGAGGCCCAGGGGGTCAACGGCGAGCGGCTGGCCCTGGGGCCGTCGTTTCAAGCTCGGGGTGTCTTCAATCCCGGCTCGGGAGCCACGGTGGGAGATGCCTACAAGCAGGAGCGAGTCGACCAACTGATTCGCGCCTATCGGGTGCGGGGCCATCGCACGGCCCACCTCGATCCCCTGGGCAGCGAACCGGCTCCCTTCCCGGAACTGCAGTTGTCCCACTATGGCCTGTCCGAATCCGACCTCGACACTCGCTTCTGGGCTCTGTCGGTGGGCTTCGATCAGCCCGTCGCCCTGCGCCAGATTTTGACGGTTCTCAAGAACACCTACTGCCGGGCCATCGGTGTGCAGTATATGCACATCGACGACCCCGAGCCCAAGTTCTGGCTGCAGCAGTTCATGGAATCGACCGAGAACACGCGCTCGCTGAGCCACGCCGAGCAGATTCGGATTCTCACTCGCTTGACCGACGCCGAGATTTTCGAGGAGTTCATCCACAAGAAGTATGTCGGGGCCAAGCGTTTCGGACTCGAGGGTGCCGAGAGTCTCATACCGCTGCTCGACCTGATGCTCGAAGACGCGGGCGATTTTGGCATCAACGAAATTGTGATCGGCATGGCCCATCGCGGCCGCCTCAACGTGATGGCCAACATCATGCAGAAGAGCCCGGGGCTGATCTTTCGCGAGTTCGACGACGCCGACCCCGAGTTGCACTTCGGCCGCGGCGACGTCAAATACCACCTGGGTCACCACTCCACCTGGACCACCTCCAGCGGCAAGGAAATCGCTCTTTCGCTGGCCTTCAACCCCTCCCACCTGGAGTTCGTCGGCCCGGTGGTGATGGGCCGAGTGCGGGCTCGCCAGGAGCGCATCGGCAGCGGTGCTCACCAGCAAGTCATGGGAGTGGTGATCCACGGCGACGCGGCCTTTGCCGGCCAGGGCGTGGTGCAGGAGATGCTCAATATGAGCGAGATTCCGGGCTTCTCGGTGGGTGGCACCCTGCACATCATCGTCAACAACCAGGTGGGCTTCACCACCTCGCCGCGCCAGGCGCGCTCGGGCGTGTATCCCACCGACGTGGCCAAGATGCTGCAGATTCCCATCATCCATGTCAACGGAGAGCATCCCGAGGCGGTAGCCCAGGCGATTCGTCTGGCCATGGAGTATCGCAAGCGCTTCCTCAAGGACGTGGTCATCGACATGTGGTGCTACCGTCGCCACGGCCACAATGAAGGCGATGACCCCACCTACACCCAGCCCGTGATGTATCGCCAGATCGCCGCTCGTTCTTCGGTGCGCGAGAGCTATATCCAGACGCTGATGAACCTTTCTCAGCGAGGACAGCTTTTGACACGCCAGGAGGCCGATGACATCGCCCGCCTGCGCCGCGAAGACCTGGAGGCCGAGCTGGCCAAGGCGCGTCAGAAAGACTTCGACTATCGGGCCCTTTCCTCCACCGGGGTGTGGTCGGGCTACCGGGGTGGGCTCGACAAGGATACCCCGGAGTTCGATACCACCGTCGAGCAGGAGCGTCTGTCTCAGTTGCTGGTTGGGATAACCCGGGCTCCCGAGGGCTTCCACGTCCATCCCAAGCTCGAGAAGATGGTGCTGGAGGCGCGTCGCCAGATGGCCGCCGGAGAAAGGCCGTTGGACTGGGGGGCGGCCGAGAATCTGGCCTACGCCTCACTGGTCACCCAGGGGGTTCCGGTGCGGCTGACGGGCCAGGATGTGGGCCGTGGCACCTTCAGCCACCGCCACGCCGTGTTCCACGACTACGAGAACGGCGAAACCTACATTCCGATGACCCGGCTCAGCCCCGACCAGGCGCGTTTTCAGGTCTGGGAGAGCCCCCTCACCGAGACGGCCGTGGTGGCCTACGAATACGGGCTTAGCCTGGAGCGCCCCGAGGGGTTGTCGATTTGGGAGGCCCAGTTCGGCGACTTCGTCAACGTGGCTCAGGTGATCATCGATCAGTTCATCGTTTCCAGCGAAGATAAGTGGGCCCGTCTGAACAGCCTGGTGATGCTGCTGCCTCACGGATTTGAGGGTCAGGGACCCGAGCACAGCTCGGCTCGCCTGGAGCGCTTTCTGGGGCTGGCCGCCGAGGACAACATCCAGGTGGTCTACCCCTCGACCCCCGCCCAGATCTTCCATCTGTTGCGCCGTCAGGTGCTGCGCCCCTTACGCAAACCGCTGATTGTGATGTCGCCCAAGAGCCTGCTGCGCCACCCCGAGTGTACTTCGGGTCTGGAGGAACTGGCCCGCGGCAGCTTCCAGCGGGTGATTCCCGACAGCGGAGCGGGCAGCTCGCGCAAGGTCACCCGGGCGCTGCTCTGCACCGGCAAGCTCTACTACGAGCTGGACGCCTATCGCAAGCTGCACAAGCGCGAGGATGTGGCCATTCTCCGGGTGGAGCAGCTCTATCCCTTCCCCGACAAGGCCCTCAAGGCGGCGCTAGCCGGTTTTCCCAAAACCACCCCGGCCATCTGGGTGCAGGAAGAGCCGGCCAATATGGGGGCGCTGCCTTTCCTGCGCTGTCACTTTGAAGAGAAGCTCTACGACCGCTATCCGTTTTTGTTTACCTCGCGACCCGAGTCGGCCAGCCCGGCCACGGGCTCGTCGGCCAGTCACAAAATCGAACAAGCATCCCTGATCGAGCAGGCCTTCAAAATGGCCGTTCCAAGTTGAGCAAGGAGTCACGATGTCTGTAGAAATCAAAATCCCCTCGGTAGGTGAGTCTATTTCCACGGTGGTGGTGGGCGATTGGCTGGTCAAGCCCGGTCAAAGCGTCGCCCGTGAAACCGTGCTGGTGGTGCTCGAGACGGACAAGATCAACGTCGAGGTCGTAGCCCCTGAAGATGGCAGCCTGACCAAAGTGCTGCGTCAGAGCGGCGAGACGGTGGGCATCGGCGAGGTGCTGGCCGAGTTTCAGCCCGGGGCGGCCCCGGCCGCCGCCCCAGCCGCTGCTGCTGCTGCTGCTGCGCCCGTAGCTCCGGCGGTTGTGGAAAAGCGCGAGCCCACGCCGGCCGCTCGCCGGGCGCTGGCCGAAGCCGGACTCAGCGCCGAACAGGTCAAGGGCAGCGGCAAAGCCGGTCAGGTTCTGAAAGAGGACGTGCTGGCCCACAAGGCGCCGTCGCCGCCCCCGGCTCCATCCCCCGCCCCGGCCCCAGCTCCGGTGGCCCCGAGTGGAGCGCTGGAAGAGGTGGTGCCCATGTCGCCGCTGCGCAAGACCATTGCCCGTCGATTGGTCGAGTCGCAATCGCAGGCGGCTTTGCTCACGACCTTCAACGAGGTCGACATGAGCGCCGCTCAGGAGCTGCGCAAGCACTACCAGGACGCCTTTGTGGCCCGCCATGGCTGCAAGTTGGGCTTTATGTCGTTTTTCATCAAGGCCACCATCGAGGCCCTCAAAGCCTTCCCGGCCATCAATGCCGAGATTCGCGATACCAACGTCGTTTACAAGAACTACTACGACATCGGCGTGGCCGTGGGCGGCGGCAAGGGTCTGGTGGTGCCGGTGTTGCGCGCGGCCGACCGCATGAGCTTTGCCGACATCGAAAAGAGCATCAAGGACTTTGGCCAGCGGGCCCAGGCCGGCAAGATCAAGCTGGAAGAGCTGCAGGGCGGCACCTTCACCATCAGCAATGGCGGCGTCTACGGCTCGTTGCTCTCTACGCCGATCGTCAATCCGCCCCAGAGCGGGGTGCTGGGTCTGCATAAAATCGAGGACCGCCCCATCGCTCATCAGGGCCAGGTGGTGATTCGACCGATGATGTATCTGGCTCTGACCTACGACCATCGCCTGGTCGATGGTCGCGAAGCCGTGGGCTTCCTGGTGCGCATTAAGGAGTGCATCGAGAACCCCAGCCGTATTCTTCTGGAGGTTTAGGTCATGTACGATCTGGTGGTTATTGGAGCCGGTCCCGGTGGCTATGTGGCCGCCATTCGCGCTGCCCAGCTGGGCATGAAGGTGGCCTGCGTCGAGAAAGAGCCCGCCCTGGGCGGCACCTGCCTGCGAGTGGGGTGCATTCCCAGCAAAGCTCTGCTCGAGTCCAGTGAGCTCTATCATCAGGCCCTGCACGGGCTGAACCGTCACGGCATCAAGGTGTCCGGGGTTGAGCTGGACCTGGGCTCCATGATGCGCCGCAAGGACACAGTGGTGAAAACCCTGACCAAGGGCATCGAGGGGCTGTTCAAAAAGAATAAGGTCGAGCGCGTTCAGGGCACCGGCAGCATTGTGGCCCCGGGCAAGGTACAGGTGGGCGAGCAGTTGCTGGAGTGCCGCAACATCCTGATCGCCACCGGCAGCGTGCCGATTTCCATTCCCGGCGTCGAACTGGATTTTGACCGGGTGGCCACCAGTACCGAAGCCCTCAGTTATCCCTCGGTCCCCCAACACCTGATCGTCATCGGAGCCGGGGTCATCGGTCTGGAACTGGGGTCGGTGTGGGCCCGCCTGGGTGCCCGGGTCAGCGTGGTGGAATATTTCGACCGCATTTTGCCCGGCCTTGACCTGGAAATGGCCCGTCAGGCCCAGAAGATCCTTGAAAAGCAGGGTTTGGAGTTCCACCTGGGCCAGAAGGTGATCGGAGTGACTCCGGGCGAGGAGTGCCTGTTGCGCTGTGAGAGCGGCCTGGAACTTCGAGGCGACCGGGTGCTGGTGGCGGTGGGACGTCGCCCCTACCTCGATGGCCTCAATCTGGAGCAGGTCGGGGTGCGCACCGACCGGGGGCGGGTGGTCATCGACGCCCACTTTCAAAGCTCGGTGCCGGGCATCTACGCTATCGGCGACTGTGTGCCCGGGCCCATGCTGGCCCACAAAGCCGAAGACGAGGGGGTGGCGGTGGCCGAGTATCTGGCCACCGGTCACGCCCATATCAACTACGAGGCCATTCCCGCCATTGTCTACACCCATCCCGAGATCGCCTCGGTGGGCCTGACCGAAGAACAGGTCAAGGAGCGCGGCATCGACTATCGCAAGGGCACCTTCCCCTTCATGGCCAACGGGCGGGCCAAGGCCCAGAACGAGACCGACGGGCTGGTGAAAATCCTGGCCCGGGCCGACAACGATCGGGTGTTGGGAGTGCACATCCTGGGCCCCAGCGCGGGCGACCTGATCGCCGAATGTGTGGTGGCCATGGAGTTCTCGGCCAGCAGCGAAGACATCGCCCGCGTCTGCCACGCCCATCCGACCCTGTCGGAGGTGGTGAAAGAGGCGGCGCTGGCGGTGGACGGTCGGGCCATTCACATTTAGGGGCTACCAGAGGGACCGCACCTCCAGGTCCCGCCGGGTCTTGAAATCGGCCGCCTCGAGTGCCGCTGTGTCGGGGGGCGAGGTCGCGAGAACCAACTCGGCTTCAGGGTGTAACGCGCTGCGGGGGCTAAACTTCCGCTCATTAAGCTTGCATGAAAAAGTCCGGGGCCGAAGCATGATTTTCGCAGCAGGGTACGAAGCGTTGTCCACGGAGGTATCGCTGTGGGACGCAAACCAGAATTCGTCTTAACGGAGGAATCGATTGAGGAACTCCGGGTCTGCTACGAGGCAGCCCTGAAGGCCAACGACTTGGCCGTTTATCGGCGAGCCAGAGCACTGCTTCTGGTGGGTCGCGACGGTTACACTCGCTTGGAGGCGGCCAAGACGGTCGGAGTGGAAGAGAGCGTGCTCTATCGCTGGCAACAGCGTTTCAAGCGGCAAGGCGTCGCAGGCCTGGCTACCCGAAAGGCACCCGGTAAGCAGTGCCGCCTCAACGTCGAGCAATTTGCTCAATTGGAATCCATAATCAGGCTTGGTCCGGAAGCACATGGCTTGGACACAGGCTGCTGGACAGCTCCCATCGTGAGTAAGTTGATCAAGAAGGTATTCAACGAAGACTACTCAGCCCCACAAGTGCGTCGACTTCTCAGGAAGATGGCGTTCTCTTATCAGGTCCCAAAGCGACGCTTGGCGTTGGCCGATCCAGAGAAGCAGAGGGATTGGTCTGAAGAGCGCTTACCAGCCCTGCTGCAGAAGGCCGCGGATGAGGACGCGGAAATTTTTTTCAGGATGAGTCGATTTTCCAACAGTCAGGAACCGTCACACGGACCTGGGCAAGGGTGGGTCAGGGCCGAGAAGTCCTCAGCGCCCCCGTCCGCAAGTCGGTAAAGGTTTTCGGAGCTTTGAGTCTGGCACACAATCCACGCTTCCACTTCGCGTTCGCAGAGCGGTTCAATTCCCACACTTTCCTTCGGTTCCTCAAAGGCATGGTGAGGCGAGCGTCCAGAAAAATTCTAGTAGTTCTGGACAACGTGGGCTACCACCACGCGAGAATCGTTCGAGAATGGGTAGAGGCCCACGCCGACAAGATCGAGCTGCACTTCTTACCCGCCTACTCACCCCAGTTCAACCCAATCGAGATCCTGTGGCGGCAAACCAAGCGCGTCGCCACTCACAATCGCTATTTCCCCACGTTGTCGGCCCTTCACCTCCGGCTATTCCGTCGCTTCAACCGCTATCAGGGCAACCCCGCATCGCTTCGGGGACTGATAAGAACCCTGCTTGAACGCTTGCCTGTTTCATGCACAAATCAGTGAGCGGAAGTTTAGTTTCAAACAGCTGTTCCCGGGGCGACGCAGGAGCCCTGGAATGGATGTTTTGAACCAACATCTACCCGGGGAGCGGAGCGAGCCGGGTTAGGGGCTAGTTCCAGCATTCCATTTCGGGTGGCTGGCGGGTCCAGGGGTGGCGCCGGTCTTCATAGACTGACAGGCTGGGTGCCCCGAACTGAGGATCTGCGAAGCTGCCTACGCCTACAATTGTATATCCGGGGAGCTTGTCTACCCTCCAGAACAGGTTGCTACCACAGTTGGAGCAAAAATAGCTTGTCACCAGCCCTCCGGTGTCTCCCTTGCGGGTATAGTGACATAAGGTGTCAGTAGTCACGGCCTCAACCTGTTCGTCAGCGAAGCGTGCCTGCACGCCGAAAACGCTTCCTGTGCGTTTTTGGCAGTCGAGGCAATGGCACATGGAGATTCTTACCGGCTCTCCCTGGCACTCGATTTGAAGTCGGCTGCAGAGACAAGTTGCCCGCCTCACAGGGCCTCGGCCACGAAGATAAACTTGCCGTCGGGATGGCTTTCACTGGCTTCGATGAGCTGGCGCGTGGTGGTGTGCCAGAGGCCGTCGGCGGGGTCGATGTAGAGCACCGATTCGCCACAAATGCCTGTGACCAGAACGATTTGCCCTCGACCCTTGGGACTGAAGTGCTCACCGTTCAGGGCCAGGATGACGGGTATGCGCTCCACCAATAGTTTGGACTTGATTAGCGTCCACGAACTCGCGTCCAGATCGCCAGCATCGCGCCAGGTGTAGCCGGCGGGCCGGCACTCTTCCTTCAGGGCCTCGAGCAACGCGAAGCCGTACTTGCTGTCGACGTCATCATCTCGTAACTGTTTGCCGGTGAGATAGTTGACGGCCATGGCCACGCAGCTCTGGCCGCAGGATACCGGATTGCTTTGAGCCTGAGCGGCCACGTTGAGTGCCGGGCCCGGGTCGCCGGAGTACTCGAAGGGACGCAGAGTCTCTTCAATGGCTATCGACGCCCGTGGTGTCGGGGATGTCGCCACGGCGTGGATTTGAACCTCTCCGGGGAGGGGAGCGGGGGTCAACTCTTTCAGCGCGATAGAGAGCTGAAATAGGGCTAACATCCCCAGGACCCAGAGGGGTGGAGCGGGTATTTTCACGGTGATACCTCCCTTGCTGTGGGCTCAGTCTGAGGCGAGTGGATGAACGCCTTGTTAAGACGATTTGAAGATTTTCTGACTTCGCGCGACGTTCCAGCCTCAGTGTCCCTGCCAGACCACCTGAATCCGAGCCACCCGATTGTCATTTGTTCGCTGCACCACAATGTCAAAATCCAATCCGTCGCACATCTCACCTGCCTCTGAAGCGTAGCGATAGGATACCCAGGGCCCCAGCGGACTGGTGGTGGCTTCGCCTGGATGAAAGTCGCTCAGCACCTGGCGGTTCAGCCAGCCACTGCGTTCCTGTAGGGGCAGCCTGGAGGGAAAGAGGATGGCGTCGGCCGGGTCGCCGGCTCGGACCAGCGGGGTCCAACCCTGTGAAGGGGAGTAGAACTCGAGTAGTCTGCCCTCGATGGCCTCGACGAGGAAGCTTTGCTTGCTGAAGTAGACCTCGGTTCCGCCTCCATACCAATGTCGATGGTTGCCCTGGGGGGGACAGTCTGAGCCGGGTAATTCAGGACCAAGGCGGGCCTGGACCTGCTGGTCCTCCATGCCCAACTGAAGTCCATCGACGCGCACCGGGCTGGGCAACCGGGTTGGGCCCGGAGGGCCGACCATGCTGGCTACTACAGCGATAAGGAGCCACAGCAACAGCAGTTGTCGTTTCATTCCTTCAGTCTAGCTGTAGCCGGTGCCGAGCTCCGTGACCAAAGTCTCGGGGAGGAGATCCCGGTCAACGGTTCAACCCCAAGGGATGCTCAACACCCCCCCCATTTCCGAACTGGTGGACAGGTTACCCCAGCGTAGCATTACAACCATGGTGCTCGGTGCCCTGGATTTCGCCGTGCCCGGGCAGTGGAAGACCTATCCCGACTTTGCCTCCATGGCCAGGGAGATCACCGGGGAGCATCGCGCCGGTAAGTTGCAGGTGATCTGTCATCATGCCGATCAGCTCTACAGCGGCGAGCAGAAAGGCTCTCAGCGGGCGGTCTGGCTGTATCAGAGTATCGACGGCAGCGATCGCATGCTGGCTGCGGCTTCGCTGGCCCATCAGTTGGGCGACAGCGTCAAGCTCTTGGGGCTGTTAAGCAAGGTGACTCCCAAACCGGATACACTGCAAGCCTTGGACCTGGCAATGAAAGTTGCGGCTGAGGCCCTGGCTCACCTCAACCTGCACGGGGTCAAAGGAGAGAACTTCAGCGAGTTCGAGCGCAGTCTGTCCCACTCGGCCCACGAGAGTCGCATGCGCATGGCGGCCCTGGCTGCGCTCGATGGCGTCATTCCATTGGGCCCTGATTTTGTCAGCAAGGTGACGTCCGTGCTGGAGAGTTCGGATGAACAGCAGTTCCAGCAAAGCGGCCTCTTTGCCCGCCTGGCTCCCATGTTGCCAGGCGCTGCCGCCGTAGCCAGCGTGCGCAGCGCCTTTGCCGCCAGTGCTGGCTGGCTATCAGGATTTACCTCCGCTCAGGGCCTGAACCGCGAGGGTCTGCTGGGTCGTTTGCAGGGCGTGCTGAAGGTGGCCGATGGCAAGTTGGATACGGTGGCCAGTCTGCTCGATGTGTGTACCGACTACCTCAGTTATACAGGTACTCAGACGGCAGCCCGCCACTGTATCATACAATCTTGGGAGCGCTTCCGGCCGAAGTAACGGATAGTACCAGGATCCCGGCCAACCGGGACGCCAGAGTCTGTCGTTGGGAGGAGAGTCCGCCTAGACTGAATTCAAGGACGCCAAGTCCAGTTCACTTCAGGAGGCTCTCGTGCAACTTTCTACCACCCCTTTACTTTCACAACATCCTCGGATTCGTCGCTTGGGACGAGTGGAGCGCGCGGTGCAGGCCATCTACTTCGCCACAGGCACCGTCAGCATGTTGCTTTTGCTTCGCTTCGTTCTGTTGGCGTTGGGGGCCAACCGAGACAATGCTTTTACGCAGTTTGTGTTGGGTCTGACCTACCCCTTTGCCGGTCCGTTTCTCACGCTCTTTGGTGGCAACCCCTCGGTGGGTGACAGCGTACTGCAGTTCCCACTGCTCGTGGCCATCGTGGTCTACAGTTTACTGGGCCTGTTTCTGGCTCGTATCTTGAGGCTGACCCTGGCACCTACAGATCCCACCGGACAGGCATATCAGGATTGAGGGCTCAAGGGGTTCCCCTTGGGGGTGCGAATGGGGCGCGATGCTGAAACCAACTCTACCACTGACCACAGTATTGCTCGCCCTTCTGGGAATCGCCGCCCACGGCGATGTGCGCTATACCACCAAGATGACGACCGCCAACAGTCCGGTGGCCGTCGTGACGACCACCTGGACCAAGGGCAAGCGCCAGCGTGTGGAGACCGTAACTGACATGGGTCAGTTCAAGTCCAAATCCGTCATGCTGACGATGTGCGATAAGCGACTGACGGCCACCCTTGACCCCGATCTGAAGATTTACACGCTCAAATCGATGGAGGCCCTCGACCCCAAGCCCGAACCGGGTGCCACCGTAGCTACCGGAACCGTGACCAATACCTATACGGTGAAGGACCTGGGCGTCGAGACGGTGGCCAACCTGAAAGCCCATCATTGGATGGTCACCACCCACTCGGTGGGCACAGGCTGCATCGGCACCTTCGACAACACCTCCAAAGTGGAGGTCTGGACGGCACCTATTGAGGTGTTCAATTGCTGGGACAACAACAGCTATAGCCAGCCGACCTGTCGCGTCAAGTATGTCGAGAAAGGTGACGTCAAGCTGATGCGCTCAGCTTACAACGGAATGCCGGTGCGCATGGTGTTTTACCAGGGCGATCAAAAGACCTCGGAGCAGACTTTCGTCGACCACTCGACGGCCGCGCTCGATCAGGGTCTCTTCGAAGTTCCGGCCGACTTTAAGAAGGTGACCGATAGTGAGTATCAGGCTCAGCAACAGCAGAAGATGATGAAGCAGTATCAGGTTCCGACCCCCTGAGACTGGCCCACAAGTGGGCGGCCGCCAGCGAACGATGCGGGCGGAAGTCCAGCAGCCAGTTTTCGGTTTCAACCGGGCTGAGCGGCCGTCCGAGCAGGCGTTGAAGCGCCCGTCGGACGGCCGCATCGCCGTGAAGGGAACCATCCGCATAGGCGCAGCCGCGCAACAGTGCGTAGTGAACCGTCCAGGGCCCTATGCCTTTGTGCTGCAGCAGCGAGGGGGCGAGTTGTTCGGGCGGTTGCTCCAGGTCGATTCGCCTCTCGACCACTGCTTGTGCAAAGCTGATCAGGGTCCTGGCCTTGGCTTGCGAGAATTGCAACTGGCGCAGCTGGTCCGGATCCAAACCTGCAACCGCGATGGGTTCAGGATAGCTATACAGTCCGCTGGAATGGCGCATTCCCGCCAGGGCAATCCAACGACGCCGCAGCGTCAGGGCGAAAGCCAGGTTGACCTGTTGCCCCATAATTGCCCAGGTCAGCGCCTCGAACAGGCTGACCTGCTCGTGGATTCGCAGCCCGGGGCGGGCGGCGATCAACGGTCCCAGAACCGGGTGCTGGCGATAACGCTCTTGAAACTCATCCACCCGGCAGCGCAGGCCCAGCAAACGATGGGCCAACGGCTCTAAGGTGGCGGCCGGGGCATCGCCTGCGACCAGCGCCTGACCGGGGCTCAGCGTTAACTCGATGCGGCAGGCTCGACCGGCCCGACTGAAGGCCCTGACGATGCGGTTTGCTGTAACTCGCTCGGCGGGCGATTGGGGATCGCGACCGTGAAACTGCAGGGCGTCTTGAATCCGATAGTCGGTCGGCAAAGGCAGGTTCAGCATGGGCTCACCTTACCATGATGTGATCGCGAATACAGAGTTGGCTGCAATCTTTGCGGTATGTTGGAGCCCTGGGGAGTCTGATTGGAGGAAGCCTGATGTCTAGCGACACCCACCAACCCGAGGTTCGCACAAGGAAACGTTACTTCCGCCCGCAGCGACGCACCAACGGGCAGGCGGGATTTATCAGCTCGCTGCATCCTCATCGCACTGTCCCCGCAGAGCCCGGGCCGGGCGTGATGACCGCCCGGCCTGAGCAAGCCGAATGCGATGCTGAGAATTCGCGGGGCCTGGCCCAGGCGCTGTTGGAAGCCCGTCAGGAACTGGCCGAAGCGCAACGCTGCGAGCGACGAGCCCGGGCCGAAATGCAAGGATTGCTTCGGGAACGCTCGGAGCTAGAACAGTCGCTTCAGGCCAATCGAAGCCTGGTGGCTCGTTTCTTGCGCGAACGTCAGAGCCCCCCGCCTTCCCAGCGAGAGCTGGAACTCGAGAGCCTTTGTGAGGGGCTGCGCCTGCAAGTCCTGGCCCACGAACACGAAAGTCTCGTAAGCGACTTGGAGAAGGAGTCATTGCGGGCCCAGTGGCTGCAATTGCGCCTGGAGCTCGACGAAAGTCGCCAGACGGTGTGTCGCCTGCAAGAGCAGCAGGCCCAGCAGTTGCACGAGCATGAGTTTCTTGTAGGCGACCTGCAGACTGAAGTGGTTCGTCTGTATACCGACTCGCAGCAACTGGAACTGGCTTTGCAGCTGTCCCAGCAGCGCCTGGAACAACTGGTGGAAACTCAGGACAATTTGCTGGTAGCCCTCGAGGACAGCCGACTGGAGATGGTCAAGCTTCGACGGCAGCTCGGCGTCTTGCAGGCCACCGACGGCTAACAGGGTGTCAGAAGGGGAAGCCGGGGCTGCTGACCAAGTTGCCCCGATGCGCATCCCTCTCTCCTTTCCTCAACTACAAGAGATTCGGCGCACCCTGGCCGAGAGAATTTCTCAGGGCATGGCCTCGGAGGGACAGCAGGTCGCCTGTTTGCCCGCATTTCTGGCTCCCCCTCACCCGAGCCTGCGGGGACGGGCACTGGTCGTGGATGCGGGAGGGACAAACGTCCGGGCAGCCCTGGTGGACATTTTGGGGGAGGCCCGCTCGCAAGTGCTGGCAGGTCCTCTTTCCGGCACCCTGCCGGATGGTCGCCAGGCTCCCACCACCTGCGAGGTGTTTTTCGCTTACCAGGCCGAGTTGTTGCATCAGCTTCAGGCCGATCTCGACCTGCCGCTGGGCTATTGCTTTTCTTATCCGGCCCAGGTCGAGCCCGACGGCGACGCTCGCCTGCTGCGCTGGACCAAGGGCATTCGTGTGACGGGTGTCGAGGGCCAGCGAGTTGGCGAGGCCCTGCTTCGAGCCGCAAGGCTGAGAGGCCCTGTCAAAGTGCTGAACGACACAGTGGCCTGCCTCTTAGGTGGAGCCTACTGGGCTGGATCTGAGGCCGAGCGTTCGGTGGGGTTGATCGTTGGAACGGGCACCAATATGGCGGCCTTTTTCCCCGCCGAGAGCTACCCTCGGTTCCAGGGGAGTCGGACCGGCCCGATGGCCGTGAATCTCGAGTCGGGCAACTTTCATCCCCCCCACCTCAGCGAGCTGGACGAAGAACTCGACCGAGCCAGCGACAACCCGGGTCGTCAGCGTTATGAAAAGGCCGTGTCGGGTTTCTATCTTCCTCAACTTTTGGCCCGGCTGCATCCTGAGCTGGCTGCTCCGGCCGAGGCAACCTCGGAGTGGGTAGTGGAGTGTTCGGGGCGAGAGGGGCAGGCAGGCGAAAGTGCTCGATGGATTCTGAATCGCTCGGCCGACCTTGTGGCAGCTGGCCTGGCTGGAGTTGCCGATCGGCTTGCCGTCGACAGTCTGGTGGTTCAGGCCGAAGGTGGCCTGTTCTGGAAAGCACCAGGATATGCCGCTCGGGTTGAAGAGAAACTCTCTTCCCTGCTGAGGTCGGGGAACTGTCGCATCGTGCGAGGTGATGAAGTCAATCTGGTCGGGGCTGCGGTGGCAGCTCTGCAGGGCAGCTGAGCCGTGGCCGCCGATCTGCGAGGAGCTTTGGCTCGGCAGGCAGCGCGGTCGCGGCAACGCTTTTTGGAACTTTCGGCCGGGTCGGGCGCCCGTGCTGCCCAGGAGCAGATACTGAGGGAGGCTGTGGGGCCCAATCGCGACACCGTCTTCGGCAAAGAGCACGGCTTCTCAAAGATCGACGGTCTGGAGAGCTATCGCCGGGCGGTGCCTCTGCGCAGCCACGAGGAATTGGCCGGCTGGATCGATCGGGAAATCGCGGGAGAGCCCCAGGTGCTTACCGCCGAGGAACCGATTCGCTACTGGAAAACCACGGGCACCACCGCTCGGGCCAAGTTGCTGCCCTGGACACCAGCCGCGGCTCATCGCTCGATGGAGGCCTTCCTGGTGGTCCAGGGTAGCCTGAACGAGTACTTCCCAACCGTTCAGGAGAGCCCGGACGGACTGCTGATGACTCATCTTTCGCCCCGCCCCTATCGGGACTTTCTGGGCCCCCGTCGCGTACCGTGTGCCACAACCACGGAGGTACCTGTGGAGGTGCGCCCGGGGAGAGAAGGCCTGCTGGCCCCCTGGCTTTTACCGCTGCAACAGCAGCCTGTCGATGAGTCGCTGCGTCTCTATTTTTTGCTTTGTTACGCCGCCGGCCACGCCGTGCAAGGTCTGGCCTGCCTGCATCCCAGTCGCTTTCAAACCGTCTATCGCTGTCTTCAGGACCGAGCCGAGGAGTTGCTCGACGAACTCGGTAGGGGAACCGTGGCTGGGGTGGCCTTGCGCTCACCCCAGCCCGAGCGGGCGGCCCACCTGCGCGAGCAGTTGCGCCAGCAGGGGCAGCTTTTGCCCCGGGATATCTGGCCCGGATTGAAGCTGCTGATGAGCTGGAGCGGGACCTACATCGAGCGCTATCGCCCCTTGATGAACGAGGCCTTCGGTGGGGGGTTCCTGGCCCAGCCTTCGGTCAGCAGCGAAGGATTTGTCACCGTGACGGTCGATGACGACCCGCTGGCCCAGCCGCTGCAGGTTCGCCAATCCCTGTTTGAGTTTATCCAGGCCGAGCAGGAGGCTGGTCCGCACTGTTGCACTCGTTGGTTCTGGGAGCTGACGACCGGCGCAACTTATGAAGTCGTGGTGACAACGCTGGCCGGTCTCTATCGCTATGCGACTCGCGATCTCTTCCGAGTGGTGGGCTGGTTGGGCCAGATCCCTCGGCTGGAATACGTGGGCCGCCGCTCGGTATGTGATTTGACCGGCGAGAAACTGGCCGAGTCCCAGGTCGAGGTTGCTCTGGGCGACTGTTGGCGAGCGCTGGGATTGATGCCGGCCCCGGCTGTGCTCTGGGGTGTTCAAGCGCAAGGGCCGACCGAGCTGCCCGGTTACGTTCTACTGGCCGAAACGGAGGGGGCTGAGCTTGTGGGTCCAGAGCTCGAAGGACGGCTGTGCCAGCTCAACCCGCGCTACGCGATGAAGCGCAGTTTTGGCGATCTGCAGCCCGTGCGGGCAGTTTCCCTGAGCGGCGGGGAGTTGCTCAAGCTACGGCCCGGCAGCGGCTCGCAAGGCCAGCTCAAGCAACCCGTACTGCAGCAAGGCCGCCATCCCATCATCGAGATGTTGCTTGCGAGGACTTGTCTGTGAGTCGACCCGTGGCGCTGATCACAGGTGCCTCCAGCGGTATTGGTCGGGCCACGGCCTTGCATCTGGCCGGGCAGGGATATGCCTTGTTGATCAACCATCGCGATTCGCGCGAGGCGGCCGAAGCCGTGGCGCAGGAAGCCTGCAGGCGTGGGGGAGAGGCCCTGGTGGCTGCTGGTGACGTGGCCTGCGACGAGGTGGCCCGAAGGTTGGTACAGCTGGCAGTGGAGCGTTGGGGGCGCCTCGATGCGCTGGTGAACAATGCCGCCACAACGACCTTTCTCGAAGCCGATCAATGGGACCGCATGGAGCCGGATCAGTGGCAGCGAATCTTTGCGGTCAACGCCACCGGCCCCTACCTGATGGCGCGCGCCTCGGCCGGCTGGCTGCGCCAGGCCCGAGGAGCGGTGGTCAATGTCTCCTCCACGTCGGGTTTGAGTGGCCTGGGAAGTTGTCCCGCTTATGCCGCATCCAAAGCGGCGCTCAACAACCTGACCCTCAGTCTGGCTCGGGCCCTGGCTCCCGAGGTTCGGGTCAACGCGGTGTTGCCTGGTTTCGTCGATACCCGATGGGTGCAGCAGGGCCTCGGCTCGCGCTACCCCCGCGCCAGACGACGGGTGGAGCAGTCAACTCCGTTGGGTGCGGTGATTCAGCCGGAACAGGTGGCCGAGGTGGTGGCTTCGCTGCTTCAGAGCATGAGCCAGGTAACGGGTCAACTGCTGGTTGTCGACGGCGGGTTTCACCTATGAGTACACGAGATCAGCTGGAACAATTGCTGGCCCATCTCAATGGATATCGTCGCAGTTGCCTGTTGAGCAGCGCCCTGAAGGTGGGTCTGTTACAGGCGCTGCGTGAGGGGCCGCTGGCCCCCGAGCCACTGGCTCAAGCACTGGGACTCCACTGCCCCACCCTGATGCGGGTGCTTCCTCTGCTTGTCGAGTTGGGCGCACTGCAGTACGTCGGGGATCAGGTGGGCCTGACGCGGGCCTCAAAGATTCTCGTCGACGGCTGGATGGCAAGCTGGGGTCAACTGATCGCCGAGGAGTACCTGCCGGCCTGGGGCCAGCTTGAGCATAGCCTGCGCAGTGGCGAAGCGTCCTTTCCGTTGGCCTTTGGGCACACTGTCTGGGAGCACCGTCAGGCCTGTCCCGAAGAGGGGAGGCGATTTCAGCGCGTGATGCTGGCCGTTCAGCAACGCGTGCTGGGGGCTTTGCTGGCCAGCTACGATTTCTCTGGCTTTGCTCATATTGTCGACCTGGGCGGTGGCGAGGGCGGCTTGCTTCGCGGGTTGCTCCAACATGTTCCCCAGGCCCGCGGAACATTGTTGGAACGGCCGGACGTGGTGGCCGGGCTCACCCCCCGGGCTGGGGAGCGATGGCAGGCTGTGGGCGGCGACCTGCTGCAGGCCATACCGGCCGGCGGCGATCTGTATTTGCTCAAGCATGTCCTTCACAACTGGAGCGACCAGGATTGCCAGACCATCCTCAGGGGATGTGCTCAGGTTCTGACGGCCTCGGCGCGGCTGCTCATTGTGGAGGGTCTGCGTGACCCTCACGACCCCGAGAGCCTTTGGGTCGACCTGCACATGCTGCTGATGCACGGGGGACGAGAACGCAGCTTGGAAGAGTTTCACCAGTTGCTGACAGGTTCGGGACTGAGATTGCTGCAACACCTGCCCCTTCGGGGAGGAGTCAACATACTCGAGGTTGCCCGGGCGTGAACGGCGATTGGAGCCAACTGCAACGTCGAGGTTTCGTGGTGCTGCGCGGATTTCTGCCCGCCGAGGACCGTGCCTATCTGCTGGAGGACTTCGCCCGCGGACAGCCTCCCGAAGCCTTTCCGTTCGGCTTTAAGCCACTGGGGCGAAGGGCCCTGCAGCGAGCTCGAATGCGGCTCGACCCGTTGCTGGCCGAGATCAGCGCGACCACCTCGTTGCGGGTAGACAGCATCAATTTTTTGACCCTGAGCCATTATGTCACCACCCGGCGCGCCGAGCGCAGTTCGCATTGGCATCAGGACTTCGATCTGGACTATCGCCTTACGGACAATCATCTGGACTATCTGAACTTCTGGATGCCCCTTCAGAAGCCCGAGCTGGAAATTTCCAATCTGGCCATCATCCCCTGGGACACCTTGTGGAAGCACCATCCTGAGGCAGCCGAACGGGCCCACGGACTGGGAGGCGCTCGTTGGGTCGTCGAGGGCGGCACTACGGCTCTCTACCTGGGGCTCGACCAGGCCGAACCGGCGGCCAGGTTCGACATGAATCTGGAGGCCCTGGCGGAAACTCCTCACCTGCGTGAGGGAGACTTGCTGGTCTTGCGTGGGGACACCCTGCACCGCACCCAGGACACGGCCTCATTGCGTGTGGCGGCTTCGGTTCGCGCCAGCGGTTTGCACAAACCGATCCTGCGGCATCGGCTGGCGGATTTACGGGAGCCCGAAACTGACCGAATTCGTCAACAGCTGGAGGAGTGTTTCCAGCATCTGGGAGGTGACGAAGTTACCCTGGGTCAGTTCCTCGCTTACCTTTCTGGAGAAAAACGGTCGCATGACTAGAGGGCTGCGCTACTGGTGGAAGCGCTTCTACCTCTGGTGCCAGTCGCTGAACGACGAGCAACTGCGTCGCCATCGGGTCGGACTCGGAGATGTCGTCTGGATCGGTGCAGGAAACCATCCCTGGGAGTTGATCGAGCGAGCCTGCCGTCGCTACGCCTCCAGAACCTGTCTGTGCGAAGCTGGCCCGGGACAGAAGGTGGCCAGCCTGACCTTTGGCGAGTTGTGGCACCGGGTAGAAGAAAAGGCCCGGCGCCTGACGGTTGCACCCGCAGAGCCGGTTGGCCTTGACGGTCCCTCGGGGCTGGAGTGGGTGGTGAACGATCTGGCCCTGTTGCGTCGCGGGGCGATATCCGTTCCGTTGGCGCCGGGGTTAACCTGCCAGGAGCGCGCCCACATCCTGCAGGAAGCGGGCCTGAAGGTCGTGCTCGGCCAGGGACAGGACCCCCTGGGAGTCGCTGGAGAGGAACCGGGCCCCGCCGGACCGCCCGACCCCGATGCTCCCTTCAGCGTGGTCTATACTTCCGGCAGCACCGGCCGCCCCAAGGGGGTTGTGCTGACGCACCGTCGTTGGGCCCTGACCCTGCGAGACGGTTTGCAGCTGCCGCGGGTGCCGAGGCTGGCCGTCAATTATCTGCCGCTGGCCCATATGGCAGGTCGAATCAACCTGTACATGACGCTGATGGCTGGAGGGATGACAACTTTTGTCCACCACGAAGGGGGCGATTTGCTCGAGCAACTGGCCCGCTTCGCACCCACCCACATGATCTTCATTCCCCGTCTGTCCAACTGGCTCGTGGAGCGTTTCCAGGCCAGCTATCGCGAGGCCGGTGGACGGGAAAACAACCTTGCAGCCATGCTGGCAGACCCGCTTGCAGCTCGCCTGCTTCGCCAGCGTAAGCGACAGTGGATCGGCCATCGTCTGGCCTTCGTCCATATCGGATCCGCTCCCACGGCCCCGGAGGTGCGCCACTTCCTGGAAGCGGGTCTGGGCCTGTTTGTCACCGAGGTCTATGGGGCCACTGAGTTGGGTCCGGTGATGGTGGACGGGAGAGTGCATCCCTGGTTGCGCTACAAACTTGTCGATCGACCCGAGCTTGGCTGTAGCCGGCAGGACCGGCCCCATCCCAGGGGCGAGCTGGCCATTCTGTCTCCCCGAATGACTCCCGGCTACTTCCGGAATGCCGCCGCCAGCGTCGGCTTGCGCGATAGCCAGGGATATATTCTCACCGGTGACCTGGTGGAAGAGACGGGACATCGGCAGTTACGCTGGCTGGGGCGTTGTGGCAACACCCTACGACTGCCGCAGGGAAAGTTCGTCCATCTGGAGCACTTGGAAGAGTTGTATGCCTCGGAGATTCCCGAGCTCGAGCAACTGATGCTGCATGGGGATAGTCACCACGATTCTCTGTTGGCCCTGGCTCTGGCCCGCTGCTCTCGTGACCAACTTCGGCAAGCCTTTAGCCGGGTGGCCAGTCTGCGGGGGCTCCCGCCTCACGAGGTCCCCCGCGATTTCATCCTCTTGAGCGAGGGCTTCTCCAAAGAGAATGGTTTGCTCAGTGCGGCGGGAAAGCTCCGTCGGAGCCACATCATGGAGCGATACGGCCAGCAACTGCAGGCCCTCTGGGCCGGCATCGAAGAGCGAAAGCGCAGGCCGGGCAGCGATCGACTGTCGCTGGTGGCGGAGGCGTTGGGCTTACCCGCAGAAGAAGTGGACGAGCAACTCAGTTTTCGCAGCCTGGGAGGCGATTCGCTGGCGGCTATGAGGGTCTGTCAATGGCTCGAGCAGCGTCTTGGCCAGCGAGTGGCGGCTGAAGTGATCCTCGATCCGCAACGCTCTCTGGCCAGCTGGGCCGAGCAGATGCCTGCCGATGCCGGTTCCGATCGCATTTCGCTGGAGCAGCTACAGCTGCCGGCACGCCCCCCGGCCGTGAAGCCCGTTCGTCCCGGTGGTGTGCTGGTCACTGGGGCGGCGGGCTTCCTGGGTCGTTTTCTGGTGTTGGAGCTGCTCCAGCAACTGCCCCCCGAGGTCGAAGTGTGGGGACTGGTCCGGCCTCATCAGAGGTTGCCCGAGGCCTTTGGCAGTGCCCAGGGGCGTGGGCTGTTTCAAGAGCTGGGCAATGGGCGTTTCACTCACCTGCAGGGCGACCTTTCGCAACCCCGACTCGGGTTAGACGCTGCCAGCTGGCAGCGTCTTTCGCAGCGGCTTGAAGCGGTGGTGCACGCCGGTGCGATGGTCAACCATCTGCTCACCTTCGATGACCTGGAAGCCACCAATTTGGGAGCAACCCGCCAGGTGCTGGAACTGGCCATGGCCGCCGGTGGAAAGCCCGTGCACTACCTCTCCAGTCTGGGGTTGCTGGCTGGACGGCCCGGACGGGTCGAGGAAAGCCTTTCGGCCGAAGAGCTTTGGAGCTGGCGCGAGCGGCGCAGTCACCTATATGCCCATGGCTACCTCACCAGCAAGTGGGCTTCCGAAGTGCTGCTCCACCGGGCTCAGCGCCAATGGGGTCTGCCGCTAAGGCTGTGGCGTTGCTGCTTGCTGCTGCCCCACAGTGCCTGGCCTGGCGAATTCAATCCCCAGGACACGCTGATTCGTCTGCTTCGCACGCTGCGGTCGACGGGGGTGGCACCCGAGTCGCTCGGTTCTTTTGCGGGGCCTTACGATGCGCTGCCGGTGGACCTGGTGGCCGCTTGTCTGGCTTCTCAGGTGCTGCAGCCTCCAGCCGCCGACCCGGTCGTGCACGTTACGGCCCAGGCTCGGGGCGGCCCCTCCTTAGACCAGTGGGTGGCGGCAGCGTCGCGGCGCTGGGGGCTGATGCGGCTGCCCTACGAGCAATTTTATGCCCGGGCAGGGCAGGCCTTGCGTCAGCTTCCTAAGCAGCAGTCGGAAGCGACTCTGTTGCCGCTGTGGAGCTTCTGGGAACGACCCCGGGTGGGTGGAACGAAGGTCGGCTGCCAGCGCTTTGTCTCATTGTGGAACCAGCAGCCCTTGAGTGAAGCCGGTATCGAACACGTTCTCTCCGGGCTGGAGGCCAACCCGTGAACGTCGCAGGTTGGGCCGACCGGCAGTTGCTGACAGTGGGGGAATTTCCCGCCCTGGTCGAGGGCCAGCAGGTGTGGACAAACCGCCAGCTTCACGCCTCGAGCATGGCGATCGCAGGCGGCCTGCTGGAAGCGGGATTGGCTCCAGGTCAGGCGGTACTGCTGCAAATGCCCAACAGTGCGCAGCTGGTGATGGCCTTCTCGGCCGTACTTCGGGCTGGAGGGGTGGCGGTCATCCTGCCTCCCGAGGCTTCCTCGCAAGAAGCCGCTCGTTGGCTCCAACAACTGGGGGCCCGGATGCACTTTCAGGCTGAACTGCCTCACGGCCAACCCCTGGACGAGCCGGTAGCGCGAGGGGAGCAGGACCCGGCCCAGATTTGCCTGACCAGCGGAACGACCGGAACGGCTCGGGCCATCCCCTGGACCCACGGCCAGATCGAGCGGCGCTATCGGCGATTTGAAGAGAAGAGGGTGCCTCGTCGACCCCGCGTGGCCCTCGGCGTGCTGCCGTTTTCGGCTTCTTTTGGAGCTCAGTATCTCTATTTGAGATGGTTACAGAAAATGCAGCTGGTCTTGCTGGATCGTTTCGACCCGGCCCGGGTGGTGGAGCTGGTAGACCGTTGGGGCATTCAAACCGCCATGCTGGTGCCTTCCATGTGCGAGGCGCTGCTGGCTTTGCCTCAGGCCAGCTTGAGCAGCTTGAAAAGCCTGTTAGTCGGTGGTTCTGGAGTTTCTCCCGGGCTGGTCGAGCGTTTTTTTCAGCGCTTTGGCATTCGCCTCACCACTGTCTACGGGCTTACCGAACTTGGACCTGTGGCCCGCTCCATTCCGGGGGGCTCCAGCCAGCAACTCGACCTGGCAGGCACGGACTTTTCGGTCCGCATTGTCGATGATGGCGGCCAGCCCGTGGCCATCGGTGAGCTGGGCCAGGTGGTGCTCTACGGACCCGAGTGTCCTGAAGGTGTCCACACCGGCGACCTGGGTCGTCTCGACGCCAGCGGCCTGCTCCATTGGGCAGGCCGGGCCGAGGATAGCATTCTTCAAGGTGGGATGGTGCTCTATCCCGAGCCTATCGAGGAAGTGTTAAGGGCCTGTCCGGGAGTGGTTGAGGCAGCGGTGGTGGGTGTGCCCGATGCTTATCTCGGTGAGCAGGCCGTGGCCTGCGTGGTGGGGCAGGTTACGGCCGATCAGGTCCTGGAGCATTTGGGCCAGCATTTCGAGCGGCGGCGTTCGCCGAGCCGAGTGCGCCACTTCTGTAGCCTTCCCTATAGCCCGGCCGGCAAGTTGCTGCGACGCGAACTGCGCCAGCTGGCGGCCCTACCGCTGGAGCGGGCCGAGGTCACGAGTCGCGCCCAGTTGGAGTCTCTCCTCCCGAGTTTGCTGGCCCGGCTGAGCGGAACCTCGGGGGGCTTCCAGGCCGAGCTCAGTTGGAGGGAGTTGGGCCTGGACTCGCTGGGGGCAGTGCTGCTGGCCAATCAGCTCGGCGACCGTCTGGCAAGGGAGTTTCCAGCCACCCTGCTGTTCAGCCACCCCACTCCAGCTCGCCTGGTCGAGCATCTCTTTCCGCGTCCGTCGCCTGCAAGTCCCACTGCCTTGGGCACGATGGCCGGGAGCGACGAGGCCGTGGCCATCGTGGGCTGGTCGTGTCGACTGCCGGGCCTTGCCCAGCCCGACGACCTGTGGGGGGCTTTGCTCTCGGGCCTCATCTCATGTGATGAGATTCGTCGTTGGGACATGCAGCGGCTCTATGATGCCGTTCCAGGGCGGCGAGGCAAGACCTATGTTCGGCGCGCTTCTCTCTTGGAGTTGCAGCCTGTCGACCCCGAGTTCTGGGGTCTGAGCCCCAGCGAGGCCCAACAGCTCGATTCCGCTCATCAACTGGTGTTGGAGGTGGCCTGGGAGGCCTTAGAACGGGCTGGATACGCTCCGCGTTCGGCGGCCATGGCCGATTGCGGGGTCTACCTCGGTATGGCCCCAGGTTCGTTGGAATTGGGCCGGCTGCCGTCCATGGCGGTGGCTCGATTGGGACAGCTGCTCCACCTGCGCGGGCCGGCCATGGTGATCGACACCAGCTGCTCCTCTTCCCTGGCTGCGCTCGACACCGCCCTGCATGCCTTGCGCCAGGGCCAGTGTTCGCTGGCTCTGGTGGGTGGTGTGAATGTGCTGACCTCGCCGCGCTCGTGGGTGGAGCTCAGTCAGATGCGCGTGCTCAGCCCCGACGGGCGCTGCAAGGCCTTCGAGGAGGGGGCAGATGGCTTTGGTCGGGGCGAGGGTTGCGTGATGTTCGTGGTCAAGCGGCTGAGCCTGGCGCTGGCGGAGGGGGACAGCGTGTTGGCCGTCATTCGGGGCAGCGGTCTCAACCACGACGGCCTGAGCAGCAGTCTGACGGCTCCCAATGGTGAGGCCCAACGGTTGTTGATGCAGCGGACCCTGGAACGGTTGGGTCTGCAGCCCGAGGATCTGCACTATCAGGAAACCCACGGCACCGGCACGTTGCTGGGGGACGCGGTAGAGTGGGAGGCCCTTTCCTGGCTGCGCAGCGGGTGTCTTCAACCCCTGTGGATCGGTTCGGCGAAGGCCAATTTTGGTCACCTGGAAACGGCTTCGGGAGCTTTGGGGCTGCTCAAGGCAGCGCTGGTGGTGGCTCACGGTGTGGTGCCGCCCCAGGCCGGCTTTCAGCGACGATCCAGCCGATTGTCGGGAAGCCAGCTGGCTGTGGTGGAGAAGGTCCAGCCCCTTGCAGGGCCCGGACCCTGGCGAGCCGGCGTACTTTCACTGGGAATGAGCGGAACCAATGCCTACGCCGTGGTCGAGTCGGCTCCACCGATCGGGACCGTTGAACAGGCCGACGAGGAAGTGCTGATCTGCCTGTCGGCCCCAACCCAGGCATCCTTGCACCAGCTTCAGCACAGGCTTGGTGGCTACCCACGCAACCGGAATACCAGCTATACCCTCAGTCTGGGGCGCCACCCTTTTGGCTGGCGAAGGGCCGAGGTCGGCAGCTGGGAAGCCTGGGGGCGGGCAGCCCCGGGCGAGGTTGCCTGGTTGTTCACCGGCCAGGGTAGCCTGTGGCCCCAGGCGGGTTTGCAACTGGCCCGACAAGAGCCCGAGCTGGCTGCGGCTCTGGCCGAATGCGAGCGTCTTTGCCCGGGTGTGCTCCAGGCTCTCGAACGCGGCAAGGGACCGTTGATTCAGCCTGCTCAGCTAGCGCTTCAGTGGTCGCTGAGTCGGCTCTGGAACCGCTTGGGCCTGTTTCCGGGGGCCGTGCTGGGCCACAGTCTGGGTGAAATGGCGGCCGCCTGTACGGCCGGGCTCTGGTCGCTGGAGCAGGCTTTAGGTCTGGCGCGCCTGAGGGGCGAACTGATGGAGTCCATCGCAGGGGGCATGCTCTGGGTGCGGGCTGGCTACGAACAGTTGCAGCCCTTGCTGGAAGGCAAGGTCGATCTGGCCGCACGCAATGGTCCCCAGGACTTCGCGGTGTCGGGCCCTCGCGAGGAACTCGAGCCACTGGGAGCCCGACTGGACGTGGCGGGTCTGCCGTGGGGCTGGCTGGAGGTCGCCACGCCCTTCCACTCTCGCTGGTTGGAGCCAGTGCTCGGGGCCTGGGCCGAGGCCCTGCATTCGGGTGGCCTGGAGTGGGGGACTTTGAACTGCGACTTCTACTCGACCCACCTGGGCCGGAAAGCCCGACCGGAGGAGGTAAGTCGGCCCGAATATTGGGTTCACAGTCTGCGTCACAGCGTGAATTTTGAGGCCGCCAGCCGAGAGTTGATGCAGCACAGCTGGCAGGCCCTGTTGGAGATCGGGCCTCATCCCGTGCTGCTGGGGCTGATTGCGCGAGATTGCCCCGTTCCTCGGGTCGCCAGCCTGCGTCGCGATTCGGGGCGAAAGTTGCTGCTCCAGGCGCTGGGGCAACTCTATGTGGCGGGATGGAATCCCGATTGGAAGGCCTTTTGGAAGGGCAGAGAGGGCAGGCGGATTGTGCTGCCGACCACGCCCTTTCGGCGCGATGCCTGGCAGCAGGAACAGGAGCCCATCGAGGCAGGACTGTGCGACGAGATGGCGGCCGTGCTGGGAAGTGTGCCCGACCCCGAGCGAACCTTGTTGGACCAGGGCCTGGATTCTCTGCGGGCGGTAGAGCTGGCGGGGCGACTCCAGGACCGCTTTGGCTGGAGCCTGGACCCCGGCCAGCTGGCCACCTCGCGCTGGACCAGCCTGATCGGCGCTCGGGGAGCCGGGGGCTGGCTGCAACTGCGCAGCTCAGGCCAGGGTGAGGTCTGGGTGTGCTTTCCTCCCGCCGGTGGCCAGCTGACAGCCTACTTGAAGCTGGCCCGATGCATTTCCGCACCGGTCTGGGCGCTTCAGCTCGAGCCGCCCCTGGAGCCACTGACCCTGCCCCAGCTGGCCCAAAGATGGGCCCACGAGCTCCAGGCCAGGGGCCTGGGAGCCTGTCGACTCTATGGTTGGTCCTTAGGGGGCTGGCTGGCCCAGGCCACGGCCAAAGCCCTGGAAAGGCTGGGGGTGCCCGTCGTGGCCGTGGGCATGGTCGACCCTCCTCTGCCCGAAGAATGTTCCCACCTCAACAAAGAGGCCCTGGCCCTGGCCGGCTGGTTGGGAGATTTTGCCTTTCCCGGTCTGCCCTGGTCGGAAATCGTTTCTGTGGCAAGGTTGGGCAGCCAGAGCCTTCAGGAGTGTGAGCGGCGTGGCTGGGTACCGCCCGGTCGCTGGACGCCCGAAGCCTGGCAACGGCGCATTCAGTTCTACGGCGACACCATGGATCTGCTCGCGAGCCTGGACCCCCAGCCCCTGAGCTGCCCGCTGGCGGTGGCCCTGGCCCGAGAGACTCAGCAGCCTTTGGACCTGAGCCGTTGGAGTTCGGGAAAGGTGCAGGTGTGCTGGCTGGGGGGAGACCATTACTCGGTGATGCAGTCCCCACGCTTTGAGGCTTTTCTGGAGGTTGTCAGCCAACTGTGATCCGTCAGTTTGTCTCGCTGGGAGTGGTGGCCCTGTTGCTGGCCCTGCTACGAGTGTTGATCGTGGGGCCCACCCGGCCCCCGTTTCTGGTGGTTTCGTTTCGTTCGCTGCCGGCCGGAACATTGCTGCTCGACGCCAGGGACGTGCAGGATTTCGCCGCCGGCCAGGTTCCCGGAGCACTGTCGCTGCCCTGTAACCAGGGAGTGCCGGCGCTGCCTGCTTTCCTGCTCGACCGCCGCCGACATCCTTCAGTGGCCTGCTACGATTGGCCCGGAACCCGCGGCGGGGCTCAGATGCTGGCTGCTGCTCTGCACCGCCAGCGGGGGGATACCATCTGGGTCGTGGTCGACCCTCCGCTGCCCGGCCGGATGGGTTTTCCTCGTGGCGACGGATTGCCCCGGGCCGGAGCCCCAGGGGTGTTTCTGCGATGAAGCTGGCTCGAGGTGTGGGGGTGCTGTTGACCCTGGCGGCGATCCCCAAATTGTTGAACAGTCAGGCTTTCATGCAGGCTCTCCACACCTATCGCCTGTTTCCCCCGGCGCTGGTGGGTCCGCTTGCGGACCTGGTGGGCCCCTTGGAACTGGTGGTGGGTCTGCAACTGCTGGTGCGCCCCCAGGACGGAGCCCGTCTTTGGGCGGCGCTGCTCTTTCTGGTCTTTGCCGGCGCCCTCGGTTTTGCCTGGTGGCAGGGCACCCCCCTGGTGTGTGGCTGCTTCGGCCCGCTCGACAGTCGTTTGCATCGCCTGCCCCATGGGGTGGCCATCCACGCTGCTCTCAACCTGGGGGTGGCATGGGCCCTGCTGCGCAGCTTGAGACGTAAGCCCGCGACGCAGGGCAGGAGTTTACATCTTCCCTCTGGCTCCAGCAACGACGTTGCCCCATGCTGAGGGTATGCAGATCGCCGCGCGAACGCCTCGAAAGGATTGGACCGTTCTCTATTACCTGAACGGTAACAACGATCTGGAGCCCCATCTGGTAAAGAACCTGATGGACGTGGAAAAGGTGGGCTCAAGCGACCGGGTGACGATTGCGGCCCAAATCTCCCGTGCCCCCCAAAAACTGGTCCACGGCCCTGGCAGCCGGAAAAAGACGCGACTGGACGGCGACTGGACCGGCATGCGTCGCTATGTGGTCAACACCCATTCCTCGCGCACGCGGCTGGGCAGCGAGCCGGTTCACCTTCAGGAAAGTTCGCCCAATCACGGTGAGGCCGCTACGCTGAGAGATTTCCTGCGTTGGGGCATGGAGAATTTTCCCGCGCGCCACTATATGGTGGTGATCGGTGACCACGGCAAGGGCTTCGAGGGAACCGGTTTCGACTATCTGCACAAAGATCTGCTGGACCTCAAGGAGTTCAAACAAGGCCTGGAAGAGTCGGGGCTCAAGCCCGACGTGCTGGTGATGGACGCTTGCGAGATGGGCGCCGTAGAAGTGGCCTACCAGTTGCGGGACTCGGCCCGCTACCTGGTGGCTTCGGAAGAGATCATCGGCACTCAAGGCCTTCCTCATCGCGATTTCTTACAGCATCTCAGCGCCCAGCCCGGTCTCAAGCCCGCGGCGCTGGCCAGGGATCTGGTGCTGATTTCTTCCGAGGACAGCTTCGACGACGTCGAACGTGGCAAAGACCCGGCTGCCGAGCAGCTGGCCGCCATCCGGCTGAGCCGCATGCAGCCTCTGGCCGACAGTATGGCCGAACTGGGAAAGGCGCTGGCGAGCAGCAGCTGGTCCAGGACGAGGCTCAAAGAACTGATTGAAGAAACCCAGCACTTCAATCTGGTGAGCAGTCAGAAGCCCGATTCCGATTACCGCGACATCGCCCACTTTTGCCAGCTGCTCCAAAGCGAGTGTCCCGATGCTGCCGTGGCTCTCAAGGCCGGGGTCGTGGAACGGGCCGTGCGGGCGGCGGTGCTGGAGAACCATTGCTCTGGGCAGGAGTTGACCGACGGCAACGGCCTTTCCGTCTATTTGCCTGCAGGCAAGATCCCCCAGACCCGCAAGGCAGTGAAGGCCCCGAATGGCCATCAACAGTTCGCCCGCAGCAGCCTGAGTTACCGGGAATTGGAGTTCGACCGGGCCACCGGCTGGTCGAAGTGGCTCGATCGGCGTTTCGGCCGAGCCAGCTGATCCGGCCTTTACCAGGCGTACTGATAGCGCACGCGAAAGCCGTCATTTCGCACCCTTGGCCCCTCTTCTTCATTGGCGAACTCGTAGTTGACCATGAACCGATGTTCTGGGGAGCGTTGCAGGTAATAGTTCCAGCCGATGACCAGTCGATTGCGGGTGTTGCTATCGTTGGAAGCGACGGTCCCGTTGACTTTGTTGAGGTCGGGCTCGAAGCGATCAAAATGCAGCACCAGGTCGTTCTCTTCATTCAGTTTGTGCACCAGAGCGACGTAAAAACCGTCGGCCCGCGTGTCGCGGCGGGCTGAAAAGTTGTAGCCATCGCTCCACAGGTACTCGGCCTCCAGCTTCCAAGGATCGCTGTCGAACTGCAGTTCCAGGCCGAAGCGCCGGACGGGAAAGTTTTGGCCCAGATCATTGCGAAACACGCCCAACTGGGTGGAGGCCCCGACGCGCAGATTTTCGTCGACCTGATAACCGACGCGAGCGGCCAGATCTTTGGCCGCATTGGTATCGGTCCAGACACCGCCCTGACCCTGCATCACGGCCACGGTGGCCTCCCAGGGGCCATCTTCGAATCCCAGCGCCAGCCCGCTGTCTCGGAAGTTGTAGATGCCGCGAGTCACGTCGCTCATCTCGATGGTGTTGGTCGAGCGCGAGCTGCGCAGGCCTTCCCACCCGAAGGGCATCTTGAACATGCCTGCCCGCAGGTTGAGGCTGTCGTTCAGTTGGGCCCGCATGTAGAGATCGAGCACCGAGAGTTCCTGCGAGCGTGTGTCAAAGTTGCTCTCATTGGAAATTTCCAGAGAATCACTGAATTGCAGCGTGGTGACCACGCGTCCACGGCGGATGGTGAGGCTGTCGTCGGTGCGAAAACGACCGATGCCATTGAGTACTGCGGCCGGGTCGTCGCCCGACGAGGCTCCACGGTTGCCATCGTCGATCTGCAGTTGAAGCTGTCCCCGCGTGGTGATTCGAGGATACTCGATCACGGGTTGGGGCAGAGGCTCCTGTTGAGCCCAAGACGGCGCAAGCCAGAAAAGCACAACACAGAAGGAGAGGCGTTTCACAGACATCTATCCTTCCTACCCTGGTGACCGACCGCTGAAGCCCCTTAGGGAACTCTGTACAGTTTCTGACGCATTTTGGAATGGCTGCTCGGCTCATCGGTCTATGGAGAAGGAGATGCGCAGGTCTTCGGGCCTGCCCAGTGCGTAGAGAGGACCCAAAGATTGCCAGATGCTCAGGAAGGGGAACTGGCTCAGGTCGACGACGCCGGTGCGATGCTCGGGAGTGCTTCGTCCCGAGAGAATCAGGCTGCGCATACGGTCGGGGCGTATCGTTCCGTCGGCCAGCCGACCGAGGCGTCCCGGTCGCAGTGGCAGGGTTCCCGAGCACATCCACTCGAGGAACTCCAGGTCGTTCAGCACGACCCGAGGCATGAGGTTCATCAGGCCTGCCTCGAGTTCCAACAGTCCGACCCAGCTATTCCAACAATGAGGGTGCGGCTCGCCGCGCTCGGGAAAGGACATCAGGAAGTCATAGAAGCCGTAATGGCGTTCTCCGAATTGGAACACGATCCAGTCTGGGGGCTGCTGGAGGCGCTCTTCTCCACCCACCGCCCGCCATTGGTCGCCTTCACGGCGCTCGGCCCAATAGTTGATGTCTCTTCCCACCTCGGTTGAATTTCGACCCGCCGGGGGCAAACCTCTGAGTCTGTTTTAGGGCCTGTTGATATTTAGGTTAACCACAGAGCACACAGAGGGCCACAGAGAGAT
>CAZYPN010000002.1:0-137676 GCA_964649085.1 uncultured Burkholderiales bacterium
CCCTCTCCGAGCCCCCAGGTGCTGGAATGCGCGCACTTTGTGCCTGCAAACCAGGCCCTGGCCCAAGCTATTGCAGGCGGTCGTTCTTTGCCGCCCGACCCGAGTACGGCACTCGCTCGACTATAGTGGCGCTGAGTGACCGGCTGGGCGGGCAAATCTGGGAGCGCCGTCACGACCAGCCTTCCCAGACGACTTATGTGAGATACTCGGGATAGCCTTGCTCGCGAATGCGGGCCAGGTGCTCCTGGTAGCCCGGCAGCTTTTCCCAATAGCGCAACAAGATGGGCACCTCCTGGTCCACCAGATAGACTTTCTGGCTGGGCGATACCATGCTGGTTCCTTGATGCTGCAGGGGTTGATGAGTTTCAGGGCACACCCACTGGGGCTTCTGGGGGGCACCATCGCCCTTCTTGCGCAAGACCACAAAGGTGAAGATGCTGCCAAAGCGGCGCGCCCACTCCTGGTCGACCGACATCAGGCGCTCGGCCAGGTCGGGCAGCAAATAGCGGTAGATGGTGCGGGCCATTGGAACGCGCATGAACTTCTTCAGCAGTGAGGCCGCCACCGGCCCGCCCTGTTTGAAGGTCAGGCTTTCCAGCAGGCTACACAGCAGGTAACTTCGGTTGGAGAAAAACGGCTCGGAGCGCACCACTTCCCATTGTTCCAGGTCGATGTTGTGCAGCCACCAGTCGGCGTTCTCAATCAGGGCCTGAGCACAGTTGTGCAATTTCTCATCCAGCTTGCGCCTGGCCCAACTCTTGAAGCCCAGGCGCTCGGCCAGCCAGATATGCCAGATTCCCGCCGCCCAGGAGATGGTGTTGTCGTTGAAAAGAAACAGACCGCCAGGCTGGAGTACCCGATGGGCCTCGGCCAGGGTTTTCTGGCGATCGGGCAGGTGGTGCATCAGGTTGTTCATGAAATAGGTTTTCAGGCTGTTGTCGGGCAGCGGAATTTCGTCTGCGTCCATCACCGCCACTTCGCGGGCAAACTGCTTGTCGCGCGAGGCCAGCAGGGTTTCGTAAATCAGGTCGCCAGCATAGGTCAGCTTCTGATCGCGATAGAGCAACTTGCTGAAATAGCCGTCGCCGACTCCCACTTCCAAGGAAGGCTCTTCGATGGGGATTTCCCGGCAGATCTTGAGTTCCAACGCCTTGGTTAGCGAGGGGTAAAGGCTGGGGGCGTAGTGGTCGACAAAATGGGGGGCGATGTCCCGATACACCCTGGCTTTGGGAAGCCCCTTGAGGCGGGCCAGAGCCCAGGCCGCCACCACCAGCGGCGGGGTGATCAGTGGGGAGATTTTGTTGGCAAACCAGGCACCGCGTGCATCTTGCTTCAAGGGCTCGGTGCGGCGCTGGTGATACAGGTTGCTTTCGGCTGCGGGAAGTTGACCAATAACGCTCATAGCGGCCTACTTTCCCCGGGGGGAGCAGGGCGAAACTATCGCATTAACCGCCAGAGCATCTTCTTCCAGCGTTGCCACCAGCTGCGGCGGGGACGGCCGAGGGTGGGCTTCAGCGGCAAGTAGGCTGAGGTGCGCTTCCAGTCGCTCTCGAAGCGCAAGCCGGAAAGCTGCTGTAGGCATTGCTGAGTTTTCATGTTTTGCACCCGATTTCTTGAAGTATTTTCTTTAATAGCGGTATGGGATGAGAAGTTCCAGGTGGAGTGGACGCGGGCACCATCTCATTCAGGAATGCTTGCTCGCCAAGAGTAGCAAGTCCGACACGAAGGCCCGTTGCGGAAGGCCGTCCTCTTCAGGACGAAGCCAGGTCCCGCCCAATGTCGGCCAGCAACTCCAACGTACCCGGGTCGTCGGGCACCGCCAGAGTGGCAATGGCGGTATCGACGCCCAGGTCGTGCAGCTGGCGCAGCTGGCGACGATACTCGCGGTGATGACCGGGATAGAACACTCCGAGCACGGTTCTTTCGATCTGGGCGGGGTCACGCCCGAACTGGCGACACAGCTGATCGAGGCGTCGCAAGCGGGCCTCGATCACCCGGGGGCCCTCGCCCTGGAAAAAATTGCAGGCCGTGGCGTAACGCGCCACCAGCGGCAAGGTGCGACGCTCACCCATGCCGCCCACCAGCACCGGCCCGGGATAGGCTTGAAGGAAGGCTTCCAGCTGGGCGAAACGTTCGCCAATCGAACCGAAGCGCACTCCCATAGCCCGGTGCTCGCGCTCGAACCAACCGGCCCCCACCCCCAGCAGAAAACGCCCCTGGCTGAGGACATGCAGAGAATGACGCAAACTCTGCAGCCATTCGGAAGAACGGAAGGTGATGGCACTGACGAGCACACCCAGGCGCACTCTGTGAGTGTTGGCCGCCACGTAGGCCAGGGTCGTAAAGGCCTCGCCCAGGGGCTGATCGGCTGGACCCAGGGCTTCGATCTGGAGCATGTGATCCATGACCCAGAAGCTCTCTAACTTCAGCTCCTCGACGCGTCGCGCCAGGCTTGCCAGGGCCTGGGGCCCGTTCAGAAGGTGATCGTTGCAGAGCTGGTAGCCGAGGCGCAATCGCCTAGCGCGACTTCTCGCGAGCCAGAATGAAATCTACCGCACTGGAAAGGTCAGCCTTCACCTCATCGGCCTTGAAGGGCACCTTACCGTCCTTACCGGCGAAGCCAGTCTCGACCAGGATGGTGGTGATGCGCTCATCGGCCTTCTCGCCAGCGGCAATGTCGGTGCTCATGTCACCGATCATATAGCTGTCGGCGAAATCAATGCTGGGCCCAAAGTGGTTGGCCGCGAAGTAGAACATTCCCGCATTTGGTTTACGGCCATCGGCCTCACCCTCGGGCACCTTGAATTTCTTACCATTGGGGCAGAACAGCACCGCATCGGCACGGCCACCGGCCTTTTCAATCTCGCTGACGAGGGTTTCCTGGATGGCCTGATTCTGCTCGGCGCTCATGAAGCCAGCGTCGATGCCCCCCTGATTGGTGACAATCACCAGTTTGCAATCCAATTCGCGAGTCAACCGGGCTGCGGCCTCGATGCTTTCGGGAATCAGCGCATCGAGCAGTTGCTGGGGGGTGTTCACATGCTTGTCCACCTCGTTGAACACGCCGTCGCGGTCGCTAAACACCGCGATCTGTCGACCCGGCGTTCCCTGGGCCTGCTGGGGATACGGCGCGCTACGGACGCCCTGAATCAAAGTCATAGCACAATTCCTCCAACAACACCCTAGAACCCGGGCCGGAAAAATTGCTGAATCAATGCCAGACGCACAGGGCCAGAAGGCAGGCCACGAGGCCAACACCGTCGGCGACCACGTCGCAGGTAAATCCCAGATCCTGGTCGGGGTCGCGCGCCCAGCCAACAAAAGCGGCGGAATACACGGATACCAGGTTAACCCAACGGGAACCGGGGTCGAACAACCCCTGCCACAACCCCCATTCCAACACAGCCGCGGCCACAAGTGTCAGGCCCAGCAGCAGCAGGCGGGTGCGCTGAAAACCCAGGACCAGCGGCAGGGTACGGGTGCCCTCGAGGGCGTCGCCCCGCATATCACCCAGGTCGAAGAAGGCCGTATTCACAAACCAGATCAGCGTGTTCCACACAAACACCAGGGCCACCGCCAGTGGACTAAGCGGCGGGCCAAGGAGCACGGGAAAAAACACCGTCACCAGTGCCCAGGTCAGGGCCACGACCAGGCTTTTGACGCCGGGGATATCCTTCAGGCGACGATAGCGCCATCCCGCCGGGAGCCACTTCACGTCATAGAGCACAGCCGTCAGAAAAGGCAGCAGGCAGAGCCAGGCGACCCCACGTGCCTGAGCCAATGCCACGGCCAACGCATAGCACGAAGCCGCCGAAAAGATCAGTAGCTTTCGCCAGCGCAGCAAGAAAGACGTGCGCTCGGGGTCATTGACACAGTCGGCCTGAGGATCAAAGTGAATCGCCTTGGCAAAGGTATACACCATGAACATTGTGGCAAAAGCCAGATAGCCAGAACGTCCATCCCATTGCAGCCCCAACAAATACTGGTTGGCCCAGGTGAAGCCCGCGGCCGTAGCACTGATCCAGAGATTGCTGTAAGCCAGTTGCAGAAGGACCGCCCTCAAACAGACTACTCCTTGTCTACTCCTGTGCGGTGGCCCGTCTGGCGCTGGTGCTTCATGGCCACGGCACGAGCCGCCATGAGCGTAGCACAGCGCACATAGAGATCTTTCTGAGAACAACTGGCGATATAGAAGGTCCGATTGGCCAGGATAACCTGATGAATGTGGTCCTCCTGATGGCGATGCACGGCAGGAGCGGGCAACTCAGCGCCAATCCGTGGCTGCGGCCGCATCGGAGGCCGCGAAGGCTGAGCCAGAGCAGGAACAGAGACCATCACCAGAGTCATCAGAGCGAGCCACTTCTTCATGGCGACATCGTAGCCGAGGGTTCGGGTTCCATCATGACAAGTTCTGACGAAGGCACCAGAACTCCGCTTCGAGTGAGCCGAGTTTGCAATCGCTGAATGGGGTCTCCTCCAGGCCCGACCAGTGGCCAGACGCCGGTCGACCCGTCGGCGCGAACGGCTCGAAGGCTTTTTTCTTCGAGCCGCAACTCCGTCACGGGCTGACTCTCATACAGAGTTGGGGTCAGCGGCTTCTCGCCGTCCAGGTCCCACAGCCGTAAACCCGAGGAATGCTCTCCGAGAAGAGCAGCAGTGGCCAACCAGTCGCCACGCCGTGAAAAGGCCAGAGCCTGCACCGGCCCGGCATGGCGAATGGGATTTCCCAAAGGGGTGCCCTCGGGCAACTTCCATACCCGAGCCGTTCGGTCCTGAGAGGCTGTGGCCAGCCGCCGAGAATCGGCGGAGACAACCGCCTGATGCACTTTGACCTGATGGCCGTGGGACACCGTGGTCACTACACTTTCACCCTGCAGAACCTCAACCTGGCCATCCTCGCGAATGCGAACGTCCAGCTCGCCATAGGCGGACGACGGGGGGGGTTCGGGGCTACCCGGGGTGGGCATCATCACAGCCCAGCGCCGAGCCATGCCCTGGTAGACCGAAGACAGCCTTTCCCCCCCACCCGAGGCGGTCACCACACTGTTGCCATCGGGGTGGAAGGCCAGGTCGTTGACGGCTCCGTCGTGGGGCAACACATCGCTGGCCGGCACGCCCTCGGGCACATACCAACAGCGCAGCCCACCATTGGCCTCGGTGGCCGACCACAAAATTTTGCGCTGGGCCGTGCCCACGGCCAGAATACGTCCGTCGGCCCGAAACTCCAACGAGCGAGCCGGGCGACTATGGGGCAACTCCAAGGGTGGTTCCGACGAGGTGCCCAGCCAAACCCGCACCGTGCCATCGCTGCCGGCCACAGCCAGAGCCTTTCCCTTGGGGTCGAAACGCAGGGCGGTAATCGGGCTCTCCATGGGATAGCTGCGGGTGGCTTTGCCGCTGGCGATATCCCAACGGGTAGCCCGGCGGTCATCGCCTCCGGTGACCAGGGCTGGTGCCGACGGGTCGAACTGCAGATCGTTCACCTCCTGGTCGGCAACCAGGGGAGGGGTCACCAGCGAGCCATCGGCCAGGCTCCAAACCCTGGCGGTGCGACCATTAGACAATCCCGCCAGCCAGCGACCATCGGGCGAGAAGGCCAGATGCTCCAGCACGGCCTCCTCGCGTTCAGGGGGACGGGCCAGTTTGCGAAGGGTGCCTTCGGGCATTTTCCAAAGACGTATTTCGCCCCCGTCGTCGGCGGTGGCCAACCAGTGCCCGTCGGGGCTGAACAACACCTGAGACAGCCCCAGCGACTCTTCCTCGTGGCGCAAAGTCAAGGCTATCTGGCGCCGCTCCAGATCGTAGACCTGACAGCTGCCGTCGAGCGACACCGAGGCGGCCAGCCGATCGGAGCAAGCCACCTGGACCACGTCGGCCTGATGACGGAAAGTGGCGAGGAGCTGCCCGCTTGCCAGTTCCCACAGCTTCACTTTGTCGCTTTGGGAAGCCGTCACGAGATAGCGCCCGTCGGGAGTCAAATCGAGCGAGGTCACCACCTCCGAGTGGGGATAGGTGCCAAGAATCGGCATCATCGCCAGACGCTGGCGAGTGGCCAGGTCGCCGGGCCGGATCTGCAAGGCGTTTAACCAGTGTAGATAGGCCTCTTCCAGTCGCCCGGACTCTTCGGCGTGCAGGCCACTCTCGATCTGCGTGGCAAACTGCCGTTGACGCGAACTTTCCCAGGCCGCACCCAGAGCCAGCACCACCACCAGGCAGAGCAACAAACCCAGTTGCACGACCCGTTTGCCCAGCGCCAATCGCAGCAGGTAGTTGGCCGACCAGGGCTTCAGGCTGTGCAACGGATCGCCGCGTCGACGCCGCTCCAAATCGGCACGAACGAGTCCCATATTGGGGGGCCGGCTGCGAGGGTCAAGGCGCAGACAGGCTTCGACCAGCGAGGCCAGGTCGCGGTCGATATTTGGGCGCAGGCTGGCGATGGGAACCAGGCGGTTGCGCTGGAGACACTGCTGATAGTAGTGGGCCCGATCACGGGCCGAAGTCAGTTCCGAAAGGCGTTGCTGGTCGGCTTCCTGCAAACGGGGGCGCTGCCCCGTGAGCAACCAGTAGGCCGTGGCCCCAAAGCCATAGATGTCCCAGGCCACCGACGGGGGCGTGCGAGGCTCCTCGCCAGCCAGGCATTGTTCGGGAGCCATGAACCCCAGCGTTCCCCACGCCACCTCTCCCTCGAGCAGCCGCTGCGACTGGCCAAAGTCACCCACGCGAATGCTCTCCGAGCCCGACAGAAAGATATTTGAGGGCTTGAGGTCGCAGTGAATGACGCCCTTGCTGTGAATATGTTCGAGGGCTTCGGCGATCTGGCTCAACCATCGGTCCACCCGTTCCAGCTCGGGTTGCGAGGCCTGCTGGAGCGAGCCACCTTCAACCAGGGGGGTCACGATGAAGGGCGGCGAACCGTCCAGCCGTGCATCGAGCACCGTAAGGGTATAGGGATGGTCCTCCAGGTCCAAGAGAATGGCCAGCTCGTGAGCGAAATACTGCCAGTGAAGGCGCTGCTCGTGCACCACCAGCTTTAGCGCCACACGCTGACCGGTTTGGATGCGCACCGCCTCATACACAATGCCGAACGAACCCCGGCCCAGTTCACCGCGAATCTCGTATCCGGGAATCTCTACCGGTCGCGAGGCCTGCTTGGATTGCTCCAGGCTCGTCAGGGTCATGCCCACGGTCTCGTCGAGGTCGGGTGTCACTCTCCGGCACCTCTCAGCGGAAACTCGACGCCGCGCACCTCTCGGCACCATTCTCGAGCCACCCGCAGCAACTCCCACTGGCCGGGCAGGGGCCAGTAGCCCTGCTCGAGACCCTCGTCGAGCAGGTCGACCACCCGCCCCCAGGGCAGCTCGACCAGCGGTTTAAAGTAACGATTGAGCTGCTTGTCCGACAAACCCAACTGCAGCACCAGATTGGAACTGGCCAATCGGGGCTCGTCCTTGCTGCGATTCTCATACCAGGCCACCACTCCGGCGCAGGCGTGAAAGAAAGAAGTCAGACGGTTGCCGTGGAGATCCTGTCCCCGGGGCACCGGCAACTGTTCGGGATCGGCCTGCTGCTCCAGCAACTGGTAAACCCACTGTCGGGCCTGCCCAAGGTGATCGCCCAGCACCAGCAACCCGTCCAACCACTGGGCAACAGCGGTCCAGGCTTCCTCGGCCCAGGCGGCGCCCAGCAACCGGTCGGCGAACAAGGAATCGAGCAGTACCTCATCCAGCCGCCCGTCGTGTCGTCGCCAGCGCAGGCTGGCCCCCGGGCGGCGGCGCTCGACGGCGTCGCGGGCCTGCAGCCAACTCTCGCGATCGAACACCACGCCCTGCACATCGGCCACTTCGCGCAAACGCTGACGGTACATTTGTAAAGCCCAACTCCAGGCCGTAGCCGGGTTCTGGCGCACGGTGGAGGCCAGTTCCCGACTGCACACCCCTACCAGTTCGCGGTCGCGTCGGCCCCGAACCGCCCCCGGCTCACCTTCGGCCAGGGTGGAGTCGCGCATGGCCAGCAAGAAACCCATGAACGTCTGGGCATAGGGATCCTCGGCAAAACCCGATGCGTCCATGGAATAAATGGCGAAGCCGAAGGGATGGTAGCGGTCGCGGCCAAACAGGCGGGCCGCGTAGAGCGCCCCGTGCAGCAATCCGCGCGGGTCTTGCTGGGCCAGTCGGGCCGACGTCGGCGCATACTGCTGATCCTCTTCGAAGCGACAGTCAATCAGGATCAGATCGGGTTCGGGCTGAGGAAACCGCTGCTCACTCCAAAGGCGCAAATGCTGAGCCCAGGTCCCCAGCGAGGGGTCGTGCTCGTCGCCCTGCGGCACCGACATCAACTCCAAGTGCTCGGTCTCGAGTCGCGTGACGGGACGGTCATCGATCAGCAACACTCGCAGGCGACGCGGGGTCACAGGCACAGGCGCCCCCACCGGTAGGTCCAGGACTGGCGAGCACGCACCACCCAGGGCGAAGCAGTGGCTGCAACGCGTTGCATCTCGCCGGTCTCTACCAGTGAATGCAACAACCGCGACTCCAAAGGCCGAATACGCTGCAGGCTGGCCGAGCGGGGCAGGCTGCCATCGCCTCGGGTCACCACCGGTTGCTCGACATCCAGCCGTAGCCAACCTTGCGACATCTCGAGCCGAAAATGCACCTGACGCTGTTCCTCGGGCAGTTCGCCCAGTTCGCGCCGGTCCTCGCGCCCCGAGCCCCTTGGCTCAGGGTACTTTCTCAGGTTGCTGAGCATTTCCAGAAGCCCCACACAGAGAGCCAGGGTGCGGTCGAACAACAGGGGTTGATCCTTCAAGGGAGGCAGAGTTGTCAGTCGACCGTCCTGCAAACTCAACTTCTCCCCCTCGAAATACCAGGGGAGGTAGGGGGGTTCAGTGCCCGCCGAATAGACGTAACCCACCAGATTGCGCACGGCATCTCGCAGCTCGTTCACCGTGGGAACCCCTGGTTCAACCCAGTCCTGGCGCAACTGCTGCCAGGAAGTCTCGGCCTGCTTCTTGTGCAAGGAAATCGCCTGAGAAACCCCCCAAATGGGCAACAAACGCTCGATCACGCGCCGCGCCGAAGGGTCGGCCGTGGTGGAATACAGCTCCAAAGCGCCGGAGGCCTTGAAGAGCGTGCCCACATGATGACCGAATACGGCCAGCAGTCCACCATATTCGGCAGCCTGCCGCACCGCCAGATGATGACCGAGCAACTCGGCCACCAGGTCCACCAGGGCCGCGACATCTTCGGCCTCTTGCTCGGCCAGAGGTCCGTGGCCCCGCAGCCACAGCGCGAAACGCGCGCCTTCGGCGATCGAGAACGGGCTGACCATCTGCCAGGTTTGCCAGGCCCGAAGCGTCTCTTGCTGGGCCAACTCCTGCTGCTCGTCCTGCTTCCAGGTCGTTCCCTGAGCCTCTCTCAGCACCCGCAACATCTCATCGTCGGGTTCAACCGGTGGACTGGCGGGATGTTGCGCCAGCACCTCCCAACTGGCGTCGTGCTGCTCGAGAAAAGCACAGAAAGTGCTGGCCGGGAGCAACTGGGTGAGCACCTGAATCGCCTGACCCCCCGGGTCCTCTGCCTCGCGCCGCAGAAGGCTCAACAACTCGATCACGGCGGCGAAGTATTCCTCGGCTCGGCGTTGGCGGGCACGTTGTCGAGCCTGTCCCACCAGGGTAAATTCGCCGGCTGTAGGGGCCTGGACAAGAAAAAACTGGGTGCGGCCTGCAAAGAAAAACTGACCCACCCGAAGCTCAAATCGTTCTTGCTCCTCGCCTCCAAAGATCAGCGGATTGCGCGCCTGGGGAAGTCGCTCGACGCGGGCCCCTCCGTCGCCAGGCTCGATGCGGAAATGCTGGCGCGAAAGGCGCTCGTCACCTTCGACCTGCAGCAGTTCGGCTGGCGCCTGGGGGTGACTGCGCCCTACAATCGACGCCTCGGCCAGGGCCCACCGTCTTTTTTCCCCCAGGGGCGATTGGGCCACCAGCAACAACGGCATGGCTCTCGAGTTCGCCCTGCAGGGGGTAGCAATCCTGGAGAGAACCTCTGGCTCGGGGAGGTGACCTTGAGAATTCTCCATCTGCTTCTCGTTCTGCTCGTCGTGTTGCCGGGCGCCGCCAAAGATAGCGAGAACGCTGCCCGGTCCAAGTGGCAGAAGTGGCTGCAGTCGATCCAGCGCATCGAGGCCAAAGCCCGACCTATCGAACCCATTCACCTGGCACTGCAGAACCAGACCCCGGCTCAGCATAAGGAAATGATGCGGCGCATCGAGTTTCTCGACAATCTGGTCGAGCGCGAGGCCCGGCCTCTGGCCCGAGAGATTGCCCAGTATCGAGACTATCCCGACAACCTGGCATCGACCCACGAGTTGGTGAAGAAGGCCGGGGATGAACTGACCAACTGGACATCGGCCAAACTGACGTTGCAGAACGCGGGGGTCAACAACCCCGGGCTGGAAACGCTGCGGAAGAACGAGCCCAAGGCTTATGCCGAGTTTCAAAAAGCGCTCCAGGCAGCTCAGGCTGCAACCCGTTAGCTAGCCCGGTTTACAGACTGTCGACCAGTTTCACCATCGGCAGCATGGTGGCGATCACGCAAAAGCCTACCAGAGCTCCGACCACCCCGATGACCACGGGTTCTAGGGCGGTGGTGAAGGTCTCGGTGGCGTGGTCCAGTTGCAGCTGGAGTATCTTGACGATGTTGGCCAGCAACTTGACCAGGCTGCCCGCCTCCTGTCCAGCCCGCACGGTCTGGATCACCATCGGCGGGAAATAATCGGCCTGCTCCAGGGCCTGGTGAAGTTCATCGCCCTGGGTAACACTCTCGATGCTGCGCAACAGATGGTCCTGCAACTGCGGATTGGCACCTGCCTCGCCCGCCATGCGCAGAGCCTGTATGAGAGGAAACCCCACCGCCAGGGTCATTTCCAATGTGCGCACGAACTGGGCCACCGCAAACATCCGCAGAAGAGGACCCAAACCGGGCACCCGGTCCAGCCGGTAGGCCAGCCAGCGACGAAAGCCCGGATTGCCGCCGTGGGCGCGCCAGGCCGCGAAGGCGGCGGCCAGTGCCAACAAGGACAGGAACCAGGTGACGGGATGAGTCAGCAAGGCCGAGCCCACGATGAGAATCTGGGTGGCCCAGGGCATCTGCTCGGGCTTGAGTTCCATACTTTTGAGCACGCTGCCCAGGACCAGCGGCGCCACCAGCGTGACCAGCACCAGGCAGGCAGCCGTAATGATCAACGGCATCATCAGGCTTGAGCGCAGGCGCTGCTGCAGCTGAAAAGCCGCCTCTTCCTCTCGGGCCAGGCGCAAGAAAATTTGCCCCAGCGCTCCCGAGTTCTCGCCCACTCGAATCAAGGCCAGATGCAGCGGGGAAAAACACCAGGGATGGCGCTGCATAGCCCTGGACAGCTGAACACCGCGCGAGAGCTGTCGGGACACATCGGCGGCCGCTTCCGCCAGGCCGGGATGCTCGGTTTGTCTCGACAGCAGTTCGTAGCTGTGAACCAGCGGAACCCCACTTTCGAAAAGGGTGGCCAGACAGCGAAAAAACACGGCCCGCTGTTGGGCCGCAACCAGCAGGCTGAACCCCTGCAAGCGGCTCATCTCGTGAGCTCCATCAGAGCCTGAACCGCCTCCCCCGTGGTGGGGAAGCGTTCTTCTGGAGACTTGCGAAGTGTGCGTTCCACCCAGGGCCAAAGAGAATCGTCGAGGGGGTCGGGTTGGGCCTGCACATGCTGCATCAAAATCGCCAGCGGAGTGTCTCCCGCGAAAGGAGGTCGCCCGCTCAACAGCTGATAGGCCAGGCAGCCGAGGCTATACTGGTCGCTGGCCTGGCTGGCATGGGCACCCTGCACCAGCTCTGGAGCCATGTAGGCAGGAGTGCCCAACAAGCTTCCCTCGACCGTCAGCGTGGTGGCATCGTGAGGCCTGGCCAATCCAAAGTCGGTCAGCCGCACCTGACCATCCCTTCCAAAAACCACGTTCTCTGGCTTGATATCGCGGTGCAACACCCCGTGGCGATGACAAAACTCCAGGGCAGAACCGAGCTGAGCCAACACCCCCAGGGCCCGCTGGCGAGTCCAATCACTTGCCTGCAGGGCCTGCAGCAGGCTGCCTTGAGGCAGCAGTTCCATCACCAGATAGAGCATCCCAAGGTGTTCACCAAAATCTTCCAGATAGGGGATATTGGGGTGGCGCAAGCGACACAGCGTCTTCATCTCTCGGCGAAACCGTGCGGCCCCATCGCCGTCCCTCAGGGCCTGTGGCTTCAGCAACTTGAGGGCCGCCTCTTCCGAAGTGCCTCGCACCCGATAGACCACGGCCGAGACCCCCTCGCCCAGGCGCTCCAAGACCTCGTAGGGGCCAATTCTTTCACCCGCACTCAATTCCCAGGGCAAGCTGACCGCGGGATGCACGACCGCGGGAGGCACTGCATTCCTGGCTCGCTTGCGCCACACTGGAATCAACAGCAAAAACAGCAGAGGCCAGCGCGGAAGCAGCGACAGACGGGCCATCAGGCTCACAGGGCGCATGTTGAAGGTGGCTCCCCCCGGTGGCCACTGGTCGGAAAACTGATTGACGTTGACCGGTACCGGATCGGCCTCCCAGCCCTCGGCCTCAAACTGCAGATCGAAGGCATTCGAGGGAAAGCTCACCAACTCTGGCTGGTTGCTCCGGTAGGGAACCGTCTTCAACCCGCTTTGAATGAGCACTTTCGCCTCGGGGGGGTACACCCGGAAGGTCACGTAGCGGTCGGGGGGGCGTGCACCCAGTGCCACGGACGTCAACAACAGCACCGCCAGAGACCTGCACATCAGTAATGAATTCGTGGCACCAGGTGGCGCTCAAGCAAAAACGTTTGGCGACCGTAGCCGGCCGCGTTCGAGCGAAATAACAGTCGCAGCCGCACGGGGAAATGGTCGTCGGGCGATTCGATCTGCATCAGTTCCAGATACTTACACAGGATGCGCGACGGGGGTCGCTGGCTCAGCACTTCGATTGCGGATACCCCCAATTTCTTCGGCTGGTAGCGTTCCTCCAATGGATAAGGATCAGAGCGAACTTCCAACAACCTGAGCCCGGCCTGATCCCAACAAAACAGCGTCACGGACTCTTCGTACAGCTTACGCGCCTCGGCGTTCACATCCCCCACCGGATGCAACGACAAGGCGACCAGGTCGGGGCGATAGACAAAACTGGTTCCGCCACCATCACAACGCTTCACGAAGCTATCGATACGAGTGATGGTCAGCTGGGCGCTTTGTTGCAGCTCACTGATCAGGGCCGTGCGTTGCACAAATCCGGAAACCTTGATCAGCAGAGCGACCGTAATGCTCAGGAACACCACCAACATGGCCGAAGCCACCACCGTTTCGATCAGGGTAAAACCCCGCACCTCAGAACCTCGGAACACGGGCAATACTGCTCTCGTGCTGGATACGCTGCGGCCCACTGCGCTCGGTCCAATCGACGGTCACGCGAATCTTCCTCAACTGGTCACCGCTGTAACCGGGCACGACCGTGACCTCGACTCGGGGCTGGAAGCTCGTTCCTGTTCCCTCCATCGTGATCGCAGCCGGTGTCTCGACATGAGGCAGGCTGGTGATGCTGGACCATGGGCGCTGGCGGTGCTCTTCGAGCAGCGATTGGGCCAACGACAAAGCAAATACCCGAAACCGGCCCCGATTGGTAAGCATGCTGGAAGCCGGAAGGACACTGAGGGCCACCAGCAACCCCAGAGTGAGCAAAGTGGCGGCCACCACCGTTTCGATCAACGTGATCCCCCGCTGCTGCATCGATTAGAGTTCTGGTCTCAGGTTGATTCGACCTCTATAGGCGCCCGGCCGGCCCCCCCCTTTGACGAAGTCGAGAAGGGGTTGTAGATCGGGCAACAGTCCACAGGTTGTGCCAGAATCGCGGCGACTATACAAAATCTTGTGGGGGAGCGGCTTTGCCGCGACGGAACAAGAGGTTGTCGGCCGCGCTCCTAGGCGCGAACGACAATCTTGTGCTAGGCTATCGGAATGGGGCGAAGATCACGGGGAATTTCCATAGGAACCTACTTGATCGCCATCGCGGCTTTTTCGGTGATGATCAGCACCCTGACCTGGATGGCCACCCATCATCTGCACTTCGCCACCGTTATGCAGCAACAACAGGCCGCTCGAAACCTGGCAGAATCGGCACTGAATCAAGCACTGGTCCGGGTGCTCAACAGTCCCAACCAGGGATTTGGCACCAGTCGTGGGGCCAGCGACAAGGTAGAGGTGCTCAGTTCGCTCTATCCCGGAGCACGTGGGCTGGTAACATTCCATCCCCCCACCGCCCGCGACCGCGACATGCCTGCCTCGTTCAACAACCTGTATAGCACGATCGTGCATCAGGACCCCGGCAGTCGCAAAGTTCCCGTGAACACACTGTATCTGGTGGCTCTGGGCACTTGCGGCGAAAGCCGCAAGAAAGTGGAGATGCTCTATTACATCCCACCGTTCCCCAGCGCCCTGGCCTCGGAAGGCCCCGTGCGCAGCACCGGTGGTTTGCTGGTGGCCGGTGTGCGCGACCCGGCCAACTTCCCCGGCAACTACGACCAGGTTCCGCCCGAAGACCGGGCGCCTTCTCACGTGGTCAGCAATTTCTCCGGAGCCAATGCCATTCACCTGGGAAGTGGAGCCAACATTCAGGGGAACGTGGGTGCCGTAGGCAGCGTGCGCCTGGATACCAACGTAGTGGTCAGCGGCCAGGTGCGCCAGGGAATCGAGCCCCAACCCCTGCCCCAGCTCAACCTCGACTCGATTTTCGGCAAGCTCGACGCCCAGGTGGGCAAGGACCTCATCACCACGCCAACCATCTCCGGCAGCGATCCGATGAGTTGGAACTCACAACGCAACGGCGACCTGCACGTCACCGGCGACCTTCACCTCGACAACGGCATTCTGTTCGTTCGCGGCAACCTCACCGTAGATGGCGGAATCACCGGAGAGGGAGCGGTGTTCGTCGATGGCGAGACGCGCATCCATCGCGGGGCCAACCTCAACGCCATCGATCAGGTGGCCGTGGTCAGTCGGCGAAAGATCGTCCTGGAAGGTCAGAACAAGTGGTCCTTCTTCTTCAAAGGTTTGCTCTATTCAGAACAGGAGGTTGTGGCCAACAACCTCACCGTACTGGGGGCCGTGATCGCCAGGGGTGCCCTGGAACTCAACGAAGTGAATCTGCTGAATGCCCCTGTTACCATCAGCCTGATCGAAGGCCTGGAACTGCGCAACCACAGCGACGACGACACCGTCCAGATCATCATCCGAGTCACCGAGCGCGATTCAGAAACCCGCGAGCCGCTGAGCTACAAGGTGCAGATCCGCGGTTATTCCGACGATGCATCCACGCTGCTTTCGGCGCCGCGAGAGGCCTCGGGGCTGAGAAGCTACGAGGACATCAAAGAATTCATCCGCGATAACCAGGGAGCCGTAGGGGCGGGTTGGACCAAGAATTCCTATCGTGCCGACTGGTATTGGAACGCCAGCGAGGAAGACCATTCTGCCACCTTCACCCAGGACCCACTTCGGCTCTATCTGGACATCCTGTCGGGCCGCAAAGACGACCCCGAACACCGCTTCACCCTGGACATGAACCCCAACCAGCTACTCGGCGTGCTGGACCGGGCCCGCGTGCTGCTCTGGCAGGAAATCTAGCTCGGCCTGAAGCCGGGTGGCCTCCTGAAACAGGTCGAAGTGTCCGGTAGCACGGGCCATGTCGACGGCGTTTTCCAGCGTGCTGCGAGCCGACGATTCCCACCCCGTGTAGTGGAAGAAGCGGGCTCGTTCCACCATGTAACGCACCCAGGCGCGATGGCGCACCGGCGATTCGTGGGTATCGCGCTGAGCGGCCTCGATCAACACAAAGTCGGCCTCGTTGAGGGTCTCGCGTGCTTCTTCGAATCGCCGCAGTTGAGACTGGAAGCGGCCAAGGTAAGAGAGCAAATGAGCGAGAAGATAGGGATTACCGGTTGCCTTGACTTTCAGCTTCCAGGATTTCAGCCGGTCGACGCTGGCCTGTGGCTGGTCGGGGTCGACCCAACTCTGGATCTGCTTTTCATCAACCGCAACTGAAGCAGAATCAGGGGACGCATTGGAATCACTCGAATTTGACATCGCTGGTGGCTACGCAAGCAGCTCCAAGGTTCCTTCCCAGTCGATTGAGCACGAAGCCAAATGGGAAGCCTACTCGGCAGGCCTTCATCAACTGGACGTCCCCGATCGCCTGGTCAGCCACTTTCTGAGCCGTGTCTGCGCCGCTCCCTGCCATCCTTCCATCGAGCCTCTAGAGGGCTGGAAACTGATTCTTCCTTGCCTGAAGCAGCCACGGGATTGGGAACTACCCACTTCTTGCTGGAATGAAATAGAAAAGGCCCTGCGCCAGACGCAGCGCCGAGCGTCCCTGCTGCGCGGACTGGCCTGCATCTGTCGAGAGTGTCCCGAGCAAGTAGCCGACTGGTTGCGCTTCTCTCCCCACAATTTTCTGCGGGCGGCCCGACGATTGGGCCTTTTCAGCCCCGACAGGGCCCTCTCCATTCTGAAAAAAGCCAGCCGTCATCCCCTTTGGATGCCCCTGGCTCGGCCTTACCGTTTCGCGAGCTGGGCCCGGCAATGGAGCCCTTTGCGCCTGCCCGAATGGTTTCGAGAGGGTTTGCAAGGCGAAGGTGCCGAGGATTGGCTGGCTCAGGAATTCAGCAAACGTCGCCCGCTGCTCCAGCTCGACCTGCTTTACCGCCTGCTGCGCTCATAAGGCTCGCCCAGAATGCGTGCCAGTTCAACAAACACGCTCTGCTCCCAGGGAACGAAAGCCTCTCGATACCGGCCTTCGTCGTGGCGCTGGAAAGCCGAGCCGATTCGATCCAGCAGCAACGGAATGGTCCAGAGCCGACGCACCAGTTCCCTTTCAATCACATCTTCGGGAGTTGGAATCGCGGCCAGAGTCTCTAGAAATCGCTGGGCCGAGTTCCTCTCGAAACGCATCGAGAGCAGCGGGTCTAGCAGCTCTTCCCAGCCCTCATCCAATCGGTCCACCATGGGAAGCGGGGGTTCTTGATCGAACTCGACCTGCCTTCCCAGCTGGCCGCCGGCTGGGGGCGATTCATTGAACCTCTAAAGGAAGGGCGATTTCTCTTGCAAGAGGGAGATGCGCTGCTGGAAACACTGCGCTCGAGTAGCCCGCCAGAAGGGCCCTTGCCCGTCGACGTGGTGCGCTGGATCTGGCTCATCCCTTTCACCCTGTATTGGTATGGAAAAGACTTGCCGGACGAGGTCGACGAAGACCGCTTTCGACAACTGGAAGAAGACTTCTACAACGAGGTTTCGCGCTGGCTGGGAGAGCCTTAGATACCCCGCGCTGGCCGACCCAGCGGGTCCAAGGCCCGTGATTCGGTCGTGGCCTTCAGCGTTAACGAGCGACCCTTTCTCCACACCAGGAACTCGACCGTCTTGCCGATAGCCACGCCCACCAGCATACGACGGAACTGGGCCTCATCTTTCACGGTCAGACCGTTCATCTCTAAAATAATGTCGTTGCCGTGAAAACCGGCCTTACCCGCCGGGCCGTTGCGATACCCGCCCATGACCAGCACCCCCTGAACTCGGGGCAGGCGCAGACGTCGGGCGTCGACCTCGGCCACGCTGCGCGCCCAGAGGCCCAACCAGGCTCGGTCGACCCGTCCGTTTTCAAGAATGTCCTTGAGCACGCTGCGGGCCACCTCGGCGGGAATGGCCAGACCGATGCCCTGCGATCCACCACTGCGAGAGAGGATGGCGGTGCTGACACCGACAACCTCCCCATCCAAATTACACAAAGGCCCCCCGCTATTGCCCGGATTGATGGCGGCGTCGGTTTGAAGAAAGTCCTCCAGGTCGGCGATTCCCAGGTCGCGCCGCCCCTTACCGCTGATGATGCCGTGACTGACCGACCCCTGCATCCGAAAAGGGGACCCAAAGGCCAGCACAAACTCACCAACCCGCATCTTGGAGGCCTCACCCCAGCGCACGGGCTTCAGGTCCTTGCGGTCGATCTGCAACACGGCCAGATCGCTGGCCGAATCGCTGCCGACGCTGCGAGCTCGGGCCACTTCCCCATTCGGCAGAGTCACAGAAATCTCGCGCACCCCATTGATGACATGATGATTGGTGAGAATGTGGCCTTCGGCGCTCACCACGAACCCAGAACCCACGCTGGGAATTCGCCGCTCAGGGGTGAACAGTTCCTGCTCGGAATGAGGATCGAAGGGATCGGCGGGAAAGCGAAATCCGGGCACGACCGTAACCGCCTCGATGCTGACCACCGAGGGAGAGACCTTCTCGACAACCGCCGCCATCTGGTTGGAAAATTCGCGCAACGAAGGGGGTCGTTGCGCTCGGGCCAGGGGCGGCAGCGGCGGGGGATCGGGGCGGAGGCCCAACATCCAGGCCACCACCACCAGGCCCGCAGTGCCCAGCAACCAACCAGGTCTAATGGGTCATCACCGTTTCTGCAGCAGAGTGCTCGGCCAGATACAGTTCGGCATCCATGGCGGCCTTGCAGCCCATGCCGGCAGCCGTAATGGCCTGGCGATAGCGCTTGTCCACCACGTCACCGGCAGCGAAAATTCCGGGCACGTTGGTCTTTACGTTCTCGCCATTGGTCTTGCCGAGCTGAGTGATGATATAACCCTCCTCGTCCAGTTCCACAACACCGCGCAGAAACTCGGTATTGGGCACGTGGCCGATGCCGAGGAACAGGCCGTCGCAGGCCAGCTGGCGGCGTTCGAGCCGGGGGTCATCGAGGCGATGCAGGGGCGTACCCTCGGGGTGCACCACGACGTGAAGAGACTGAACTCCGCTTTCCGGAGTGCCCTGGACTCTCTCGACTTCGGTGTTCCAGTGCACTTCGATCTTGGGATGCTGCAGAGCGCGATCGCGCATGATTTTGCTGGCGCGGAACGTGTCGCGCCGGTGCAGCAACATCACTTTGCTGGCAAAACGGGTGAGAAAGAGGGCCTCCTCCATGGCCGAGTCGCCCCCGCCCACGACGGCGATGACTCGATCGCGAAAAAATGCCCCATCGCAGGTGGCGCAACTGGAGACCCCGCGGCCAAACAATTCGGCCTCGCCCGGCACCTCGAGGCGGCGGGCCCGAGCGCCGCTGCAAACAATCAGGCTGTCGCAGGTGATGACCTTGCCGTCGCTGAGGGTGCAGCGATGGGGTGAACCCGCTTCCACCTTTTCGATATGGCCATATTCATACTGCGCCCCAAAGCGCTGGGCCTGTTTCTTCATATTCTCAATCAGGTCGAAGCCCCCAATGCCCTCGGGGAAACCGGGAAAGTTTTCAACATCGGAGGTCAGGCTGAGCTGCCCACCGGGCTCGTGGCCCTCCAACACCAGGGGTTTCAGATCGGCGCGAGCGGCATAGATGGCGGCAGTGTGACCGGCGCAGCCGGAACCCGCGATCAGCACGGGGACATGATGAGACATGAACGATTCCTTTCAGGACAGGCTCCGTTTCTTTTCGTTTGTCCCGGCCAAGGCCCTTTTTCCCGAGCGGCGAAGGGGCCCTGGTGATCATCGTCGGTTGGGGACACCGCAAAGAGCAGGTGCTGGGGCCTGCCGACAAATTCCCATGCCCTCGCTGTCGGCACGAGGATTTTTTCGAATTGGTCAAATTCGCCGACTATGCAACGCTGTTCTTCGTTCCCGTGATCCCCTACAAGAGCTTTTACGGGTTGCGGTGCCCGATCTGCACCTACTGTATGGAGGTGCCGCCACACGAAGTAGAAGACCGGAAGGCGCGATGCCAATCGTTACTCCAGGAGGTTCGGAGGTAGCCCGTGAGCCAGATCATCATCCACGAAGATTTCCTAGAGGACCTGCAGTCGCTCGATATCAGCAGCTTCGAGAGCTTTGTTATGACGGCGTTCCGAAAAGGTTCGAGCGATATTCACTTCGAGCCCATGCCCACCGAGATGCGCATCCGCTGCCGCATCGAGGGTGACCTTTTCGAGATGGCTCGTCTGCGCCACCCTCCAGGACCCAAGAAACCCCATCCCATCGTTGTTCAAATCAAGGCCCGCAGCGCCCTCCAACTGCAGTCACGAGTGCCCGAGGATGGACGGTTTGACATGTTTGTCGACGACGTGCCCCTCAACCTGAGGGTCTCGTCCATCCCCCAGGTCTTTGGAGAAAAGCTGGTGGTGCGAATTTTCAACGTGAACCGCATCAGCGATCTCCGCACGCTTGGCTTTCGCGATGTGAATCTCAAGAGGCTTCGCGAAATCGTGGTGCAAAAGGCAGGCCTTACGCTGATCTCGGGGCCTACCGGTTCGGGTAAAACGACCACCCTGTATTCGGTGCTGAACTACCTGAACGACACCCGGCGCAACGTGGTCACGATCGAAGACCCGGTGGAGTATTTCTTTCACGGCATGAACCAGATCCAGGTCGACGGCAGCTTTCTCAGCTTCGAGTCGGCGCTGCGCTCCATTCTGCGCCAGGACCCCGACGTGATCATGCTGGGCGAAATCCGCGATCGTCAAACCTCCGAACTGGCTTTCCACGCTTCGCTCACCGGCCACCTGGTGCTCTCCTCGGTGCACTCGCAGGACTGCGTGGGGGCGGTTCTGCGCCTGCTCGATCTGGGGGTTCCGCCGGTCATTCTGGCCCAGGGGCTCAACGGAGTGGTCTCTCAGCGACTGGTGCCCCGTCTGTGTCCGGAGTGCGCTGTGGCCGATGGCCACGAGCCCTTCCAAACCGTGCGCACCTATGCTCCCGTGGGATGCAATCGTTGCAACGGAGGCTTCAAAGACCGGGTGGGCGTACAGGAAATCCTGATCATGACCGACACGCTGCGCAAGATGGTGGTGGCAGCCTTCGACGAGGAAGAATTCACCATGCTGGCCCTTTCGGAAGGCATGGAAACCCTGAAAGAAGACGCCATTTTCAAATCCATCGAAGGCAAGGTCAACTACCGCGACGCCCTGGGCATCACCAGCGAACCCCTGCATCGAATCCATGCCGATATCAAACGCATTCTGAAGTCGATCTAAGCTTGGGCAGTCTGCGGTCAGCTTCGGCCTTCAAGGCCTCGCGCCACGGTCAGATTATCGAAAATCTCGAGATATCGGGAGAGGAAGAACCTGCTCTCGAGGTGCAGGGTCTGCGAGACGTCGTCATTCGACGCTGTCGCCTGCTCCATCGTGGGGGTCCGGGCCTGGTCCTCTACAATTGCCGGAATCTCCAACTGGAGCAGGTGGAGATTTTCCACCTGGGGGCGCCGCCTCGTGGGCCCCACCCCCAGGAGCAGAGTAACCTTGTGGCCTGGGACTGCCACCAGTTGGACCTGCGCTATCTTCGAGTATTCTGGGGCAGTTCGGGGTTGTTCTTCACCGACTGCAGCGACCTCAACCTGCAACACCTGGAAGGTTTTGATTTTCGCGGTCCCTATCCCCGGGGTCAGCTGTTCCAATTCAACCGGGTACGACGGGCCCGAGTACAGCATTTCTTCGCCCTCAACCCACCCGAGACATCTCACCCCGAGGACATCGTTTCCGTCTATGAGAGTCAGCACGTTCAGCTGCTCGACGGGTTGCTGGTGGGCAACAATGCCCCTACAGGGGCGGGAGTCATGTTCGAGAAATCAAGCCAGGGTCGGGTGGTGCGAGTGGACACATGGCATATGAGCAATGGATGCTTTTCGGCTTTTCCCGCCCACCAGGTTCAGTTCATCCAGGTTCGAGCAGCCCGCAACCACTGCGGCGATCAAGGACGGGGGTTTCCACGTTCCGGAGGACTGGCCTTCGCCAGTTCGCCCGAATCGCGCGAGATCCGTGTCCAGGGCGCCGTCTACGACCAGCTCTGCAACCCATCGCTGCTGCACTGGGGTGCCTTCGACCGGTTTGAAGCCTGCCAGCGCAGAATTCAGCCTCGAAATCTGCCCGGCTGGCAAGCCCCCTGGGAGGAAGTTACCCCCGACAACCAGTAGGCTCGAGGCGCGTGAGCTCAGTCTGTTTCAATTTCCACGGTCTTTCGGTGCAGGTCAGCTCTGAAAATATCGCCTTGCTCGACCATGTGCGCAGAGATTTTTCTGCTTTCTGGGTCGAGCAGCCCGTGACTTCGCCAAGGTTCCACCTTCAACTCAAGGTTCAGGAACCAGACTATGGCGGGCTACCGCCGCTGCGGGCCAGCTTCGTTACACCTCGTAACGTTTGCTACCACAGCCAGGAGCTGCAGATTCTCGACTACTTTGGTCGCGGGGTGCTGCTCCATCGACGGCGTGAAGGACACATCGAGGTTTGGGCAGGCGAACCGGATCTCACGCGAGAGATCGCCTACCTGTTTTTGCTTTCCCAGGCCGGTCAACATTTTGACCGCAGGGGACTGATTCGCATCCACGCTCTGGGGCTCGAATACCAGGGTCAGGCGGCCTTGCTGCTGCTGCCCTCGGGCGGTGGTAAAAGCACCATGGCCCTGCAGGCTCTGCGCGGCGGGCCTTTGAAAGTGATCAGCGAAGACAGTCCTCTGGTCGACGCCTCGGGCCGAGTTCATCCCTTTCCCCTCTGTCCGGGCATCAAGGGCGGGCCCGACCCCAGCTTTCCCCTCGAGGCTCAACGCACCGTTCAACGCATGGAGTTCGATCCCAAAACCCTGATCGACCTGGACGTTTTTGGCGATCAGTGGTCACGCCAGCCCGTGCCGGCCCGCTGGCTGCTGGTGGGGCAACGCAGCCTGGGCGAGGAGTGCTGCCTGGAGCCGCTTTCCAGGCTGTCGGCCGTCCGAGCGCTGCTTACCAACATGGTGGTCGGGGTGGGGCTCTACCAAGGTCTGGAGTTCCTCCTCGAGCGCAGCCACCTGGACCTGTTTCAGCGCCTGGGAAGCCTCTCCGGGCGATTGAGGCCCGCGCTGGCTCTGCTGCGACATTGTCAGCGCAGACGCTTCGTACTGGGACGCGATCGACAACTCAATCAGGCGACTCTGCTCAACTTCTTGCGGGGCAATTCGTGACCATTCGCCAGGTGCTGGCTCCCTTTCTGGACAACGATGGCCTGGGGCGAGTTCAAGAGATGGTGTTGACTTCGATAGAGTCGGCCCCACGCGGGAACTGGTTGGGGCTGCTCTGCCCGAACCGCCCCTATCAGCGCCCGGGTTGGTCCAACCGGCAACTGCATCGCGACGCCCGCTCTCTGGGGGATCCCTCGGACAAGCCCTTCATTCTCGATCTACTGGACCTGGCGGCCGAGGGTAGCCGCGACGAGGACTGGCTCTTGCTCACCAACAGCGATTGCCTGGTCCACCCTGAGCTCTACTCCGATCTGCGCAACTATCGAGGTTGCGCCGTAGAATTGCTACGCCACGATGTGGACCGGCTGCCCCACGGTCCCGGCCCCTGGGACCTTATCTCCACCCCGCTCGAGGACGGCCTCGACGGGCTGGCGTTACGAGCCGGTTTTTTTCGCGACATTCGCTCGTGCCTGCCGGATTTTGTGTTGGGAGAGCCCTGGTGGGATCCCTGTCTGTCCTGGCTGTTGCGCCGTCAGGTGCCGGTGCGACGTTGGGGCGAGCGACTCTTTCACGAACGCCACCCGCAACGCTGGAAGCCCTCTGAACCTGGCGCGGCTGGCCGGCACAATTTGGGGCTGGCCACTCGAGCAGCCGAACTCGGCCTTATCCCCCAGCTGGCCCTGGGACCCTGCTCCGATAGCAGCGATACCGCTGTAATCGTGGTGAGCTTTGGCAGCGAGCCCCGACGCAGGAAATCTTTGTGTCAGGCGCTTGAGCAGCAATTGCAACAAGATCTGGACTGCACCACCTATGTGCTCGACTTGCTGCCCGACGATTCGCAGGCGGACATCCCCCCGGCCTTATTCGAGCGTATCCGCTATCAACGCCGCAGCCTGGCAACCGAGCATCAATATCTGTTCCTCAAAGAGTCGCTCTTCAACGCGGCCTGGCAGTGGGCCCGGCAAGAGCACGACTATAGCTACTATCTGTTCCTCGATGCCGATATCTACTGCCTATCCTGCAAGTGGCTTCGACATTTGCGAGAACGGCTGCGCGAGAACCCTAATCGGGCCGTGCAGGGCTATCGCAGCATTTGCGACCCTCTCGATCCCGCCTTTGCCTATAACTCGGTGGGTGCTTATTTCACCCTCCAAGACCACAGCGATCTTCCCTTGAACCCCGGACTATGCTGGGGGCTGCATCGGTCAGTGTTGGAACGAGGAGCCGGCTTCAACCCCTGGTGTCCCGAGGGAGCAGGTGACAGCGCCTTTGTGATCGAGTATCTCAGCTATCCCGATCAGAGCTACGAGCCTTCGTTGCTCGACTTCCGCTGGTTCGCAGAGATCTTTCGAGAACTGCCTTTTCGAGCCGCCATCGACGCCATTCCCTTCGACCTGCTTCACGCCTACCACGGGCCGGCGGAGTTGCGTCAGCGCCAGTCACTGCGCGAGCACCTGGACCAATTACCTCCCCTTCGCGAGAGCCTGCAACTGGACGAACTCGGCATTTTGCGTTGGAAAACCTGTTCCGGGCAGCATTACGAGGCCTTGAAGTCGTGGTTCGAGAAGGGCACCTTCCCACAGCTTCCAGCCCGCCGCCAGCACGGCCCACGGGTGCAACTGCGGCATCGCCCTCTTCCAGGCCTACCGGGAGCAGGTCCGATCTCGAAACCCGAGCCAGAAAACGACACCGCCGGGCGCTGCCTGGTGCTCTTTCGTCCTCGATTTATGAACCGGGGCGAGCACCCCTGGAGCTGGTGCGGTAATGCCCAGACCGCCGATGACCAACAGCGAATTCCCGTAGAACACAACGGGACGACCTACCAGCTGGTGCTCCGACCTCTGGAATCCGTCAGCTGGATGCAGGCCGTCTTACCGATACACCCCAGTTGGGGCCCGGTTAACCTGCTGGGCTATCACGAGCTCACCGGCCAGATCTGCACGCGGGACATCGATGCCAGCGTGCGCCTGGTGTGGCTCGACGAAAATCAGCAGGAACAACAGGAGCCCGAGGTGTGGCTGAGCTCCTTTCTCAACGACCGTGAGCTCAGAATGCCGCTTGCTCCGATGTGGACCCACCCCGACGCAGCCAGACGCTCTCGCAGCCTGCTGTGGACCTTCTACCTGAAAACGAACAAAGGCGAACCCGCCGGGGTTCGCCTTTGGAATCTGCTCTTGAGCTGAGGGGGGTTGGCTAGTTGCGCATTCCCAAATACGCTCCCACCGAGGCTCCCACCAGCCCGCCCAGCACGGGAGTAGCACCAGGAAGAGCCAGACCCAGCGGATAGGCCAGTCCGGCCGCCGAACCGGCCATCGTTGCCGTCAGCATGGCGCCTGCTGCTACCGTGCCGCAGGTCAACACAACGTCATTGAGCAGGTCTCCATTGAGACCCTGCTGCAATCCGTCCTTCAGCAACGGACCTGCTGCGGCCAGCGTCACGGCTGCTGCCCCCAAACCGGCGGCGGCGGCCAGCCCGGCGGGACCGGCATGTCCGGCCAGGATCCCAACCAGTGCTCCGGCAAATCCGCCGACGACCTTCTGTCCAAAAGTATTCGAGTTCGGCCCGGGAGGCGGCTCGGGAGCCGGCCCCTCGCTTTTGATAAATCCATCCTGGACCTGAGCTTGCATCTCAGGGGCGGAGGCTTTCACCCCGCTGCTACGGGGGAGCGCCGTGGCCACAGAGGGCAGAGGCAATTGTTGAATCTTCATCGGTTTCTCCTACAGTTTGTGTGGTTGCTCCGATAAGATATCCCAAGCGCCAGGACATGAATTTATAAATTTCTAAACTTCAGGACAACTGCGCCTCTCAGTGCAGCTTCACCCAGGTAGTCTTCAGATCGACGTACTTGTCGAGGGCGTGCAGCGACTTGTCGCGCCCCGAGCCCGACTGCTTGTAACCCCCGAAAGGTGTCGACATCTCACCCGTATCAAAGCAATTCACCCAGACCACTCCGGCCCGCAGCGCCCGAGCCGTCCGGTGGGCCACGTTGATGTCCCGGGTCCAGATGGCGGCAGCCAGGCCATAAATGGTGTCATTGGCAATGTTGACGGCCTGATCCAACTGATCGAAGGTCAGCACCGAGAGCACCGGGCCGAAAATCTCCTCGCGGGCGATCACCATGTCGTTGTTCACCTGATCGAACACGGTAGGTTGAATATAGAAGCCGCCGCTTTCCTCACGCACCCGTTGGCCCCCGGTGAGTAGCTGAGCGCCCTGCTCCTTGCCCTTCTCGATGTACCCCAAGATGCGCTGCATCTGCTTCTCATCCACAATGGCGCCCATCCGCGTCTTGGGATCCAGGGGGTCGCCGGGCTGCAGTTTCTGAGCCCAACCCAACAGCTTCTCGAGGAAGGGCTCCTTAATGCTCTGATGCAGCAACAACCGGCTGCCAGCGTTGCAGACTTCGCCCTGATTGTAGAAGATACCGAAAGCTGCCGAACGGGCCGCCATGTCCAGGTCGTGGCAGTCGCCCATGACGATCACCGGGGTCTTGCCCCCACATTCAAGCCAGACGCGCTTGAGATTGGACTGTCCCGAGTACTGCATGAAGTACTTGCCCACCTCGGTGCTACCGGTGAAGGCAATGCAATCCACATCGGGGTGCAGCCCCAGGGCCTTGCCGGCGGTCTCACCAAAGCCAGGCACCACATTTAGAACGCCCTTGGGCAACCCGGCCTCCGAGGCCAGCTGGGCCAACCGAAGCGCCGTGAGGGGCGACTGTTCGGCCGGCTTCAGCACGACGGAATTGCCGACGGCCAGGGCCGGAGCCAGTTTCCATGCGGCCATCAGCAGCGGAAAGTTCCACGGCACCACGGCTCCCACAACTCCCACCGGTTCGCGGGTGATCATCGCCAGATTGCCGCGCGCCACCGGAGCCACTTCGTCGTAAATTTTGTCGACAGATTCAGCAAACCAGGCAAAGCATTCGGCCACCAGCGGAATGTCTACTTTCTGACTGTCGCTGATGGGCTTGCCCATATCGATGGTCTCCAGGATGCCCAACTCATGGGAGTTCTGCTGGATCAGTTCGGCCAGCTTCAGCAAAATTCGCTTGCGATCCCGAGGAGAAAGTTCCGACCACACACCCGATTGAAAACTTCGGCGAGCTGCCTGAACGGCCCGATCGACATCGGCGCTCTGGCACGAGGCCACACTGGCGATCACCTTTCCGGTGCTGGGAGAAATGCAATCAAAGGTCTGCCCTGAAACGGCCGAGCAATACTCGCCGTCGATGTAGGCGCGGCCTTCCGGCCGCAACTGGGCCACCTGGGCCTGGATAGACTCGAGCGTTGTCGACATGGGACCTCCAGAAAAGCGGATGATGCCTCCAGGTTCCGTAGATCGGCCTCCACACCCTCCCATGGAGTTTCCGCTCGCCGGGAAGGGAACACTTGCTTGCTCTCAAATCAAGCAAAGAGATTCTCGGGAGGCACATGAGCGTCCGAATCGGCATCGACGTGGGTTCCAGTCTGACCAAAATGGCGCTGCAGCGTTCCTCAGGACCGGTGCAATACAGGCTGTTGGGCGGCTCAACCCAGGAACAACTCCTGAAGACCCTGCTCCGCTCTCGACCCACCGTATTGGGCCTTACGGGCGGCGGTGCCGCCCACCTGGCCGCCCAATTGCAACTGCGTTCGGTACAGGTCAATGAGTTCACGGCCTGGGGCACGGGGGCCAACCGCATGCTTCAAAGCGCCCTGGATAGCCAGGCCTATCTGCTGGTTTCGCTGGGCACCGGTACCTCCGTGATGGCTGTGGAAGGCGACGAAGTGAGGCGGGTGGGGGGCACGGCTCTGGGGGGAGGTACAGTGGTTGGCCTCGGCGCGGCCTTGCTCAAACGCAAGAAGTTTTCCGACACCTGCGCTCTGGCGGCAAAGGGCCAGCGCGACAGTGTGGATTTGCTGGTGCGCGATATCTATCCCGACCCCCATCGTCCGCTGAACGGCGATCTGACGGCATCTTCCTTTGGACGCCTGAGCCGAACCTCGGCACTTCCGCCTTTGGAAGACGTCGCCTGCGCCATCATGCGTCTGGTGGGAGAAAACGTGGCGCTGATCGCGGGGGGTCACGCCCAACGACTGGGTATCCGACGGGTAGTATTCGGCGGCTCCACCCTGCGCAACAATCCCGCCCTGGCGGATGTGTTACGAGAAGTTTCAGCACTGCTCCACCTGGAGGCGTATATCTTGGAACAAGGAGAGTTTGCTGGAGCCCTGGGGGCTCTGGCGTGGACCCCGGAGGGAGAAGGGGACGGATGAGCCCGCAAGACAGCGACGACGAATTGGTGAAGGCCTATCTGGCCGGACAGCAGCAGGCCTTCGAAGAACTCTATGGCCGCTATGCCCAGCGACTGCTTACTTTTCTGGCCGGCGAGGTGGGGCGCACCTGGGCCGAAGACCTGCTGCAGGAGACCTTTTCGCGGCTGCTGACCTCATTGCACCGCTATGACCCGCGTGGCCACTTCTCATCGTATCTCTTTCGAATCGCCCGCAATCTGGCTCGGGACAAACAACGACAGGTGAAGTTTACCACCCCATTGGAAAAGGCCGAATGGCTGATCAGCACCCTGACCCTCGATCACGAACTGGACCGGGCCTGGCTGATCAACGCCCTGAAAAACCTCTCTAAGGAACAGAAGCAGGTGGTTCTCATGCACGAGTATGTGGGCATGACCTTTGCCGAGATTTCCAATACCTTCCAGCGCCCTCTGGGCACGGTTCTGTCCCAAATGAACCGCGCCGTAGCGGGGCTGCGTCGGCAGCTGGTGCTGGCTCCCGAGTCCTGAATTGTTCAGCAAGGAATTTGACATCGGCAACGATCACGTGGCCACCTTTGCCGAACTGGTTCAGGACTCGAACCCCGTCCATCTCGACCCCGCCTACGCTGCCACCACCCGCTACAAACAACCGATCTGCCATGGCATGCTCTGTGCCAGCTATATCAGCGGCTGCCTCGTGGAATGTTTTGGCCAGGGAACGATCTACCTGGAACAACAACTGAGCTTTCGCCGACCTGTACCTGTGGGCTCGCGAATTCGCGTGGTGTTGGGCGACCCCCAGCCCGACGGCGAACGGCTGCGCCTGACGACGCTGGTAGAATTGCAGGTACGAACCCTCTGGAAGAAAGCCATCGAAGGCTCGGCCCTGATCCTGCCCGGCAATGCCAGCCAGGAAACTGGAACGCACAGCGAAAAGGGCTGCTGATGGATTCGCGAACACCTTTGGGTCTGCTACTGGCCGTGCTGCTGGCTACGCTATCACCCGTGCTGGGATGGCTGCTGTTAACCCTGGCTTTGCTGGCTCCGGGCCTGCTCGAACCGGTGCACAAGGCCTGGCGTCGATCGGCCAACCGGGTGTTGCTGGGCGGCTATTTTGCTCTGGTTCTGGCGCCGGTGGCCTGGATCTTCAGGCAACAAGGTCGTGACCCGCTGCAGCGCCAACGCCAGCCCCAGCGCGACACCTATGCCGAAGCACTTCGCCCCCGCGATATCCTGCACATGCGCAATCCCTGGTAGAGGAAGGCTAGCCCATCGCGGCCAGGATGGCCCGAGCCGTAGCTGCAAACGTAGAAGCCTTGTCAGTTCCGTTCACGATACGCCGGGCTCCTTCAAAATCGGTCTTGCCATTACCCAGGTAATCGCCGAGCTTCTTGCCCGTGAACGAACCCTCTTTCATGCCCTGTACCAGAATGCGTGCGGCCGTCTCGGGGCGCTCGGCCAGCTCCGGATTTGCCACCAGGTCGATGCCCAGCTTGCGGGACCAGTTGCTGTAGTTGTTGCGGCCCGTGATCTGGACATAGCCTCGGCCCTTGAAGCGCACCCCATCACCCGACTGGCTATTGCCCAGGTCGCGGCGACCCTCGTAGGCGCTGCCCGAGGCGAATTCCTCCATGTGAGCCCCGGCTCCCGATTCGTGCACGGTGGTGGCCAGGATATAGGCCATCTGAGCCTTGTCGTTCACACCCTGCTTCTGACACTCCGCCAGAATACGCGGGAAGTGCTCGCGAGCTGCCCGTTGGTGACCTGATGGAATGGCGGCTACGATCTTGTCTACATTCACATTGGCCGGCAGTGAACCTGGAGCAGATGACCCTTGAGACACGGGAGCCGAGCCGCTCACCGGAGCAGCTGTGCCCCCCTCGGGCGACCTACCGATGGCCGCAACCGAGTTCTGAAGCTGCCCGCCCGCACCCAGCATGTTCTCCATCATGGAAAGCATCATTTCCATGGTGTTCAACTGCATCGCCATCAACAGTGACCCGTCAATGCCACCCGCCACCGGCCAGCCACCCGTGGGCGCGTAGGCCGACCCACCGCAGCGACAGGCAGAAACCCCAAGAGTATCCAGGGGAAGGCCTGGCAACCCGGCCTCACTTTGGGGGATTGAAGAAGCGCCTTGAACTGTGAGCATATCCACCTCCGGGTCGATGTTTTCCCAGATTAGAATACGTCTCTAAAACAAGAGCCAAGAGGGGCCCCGAGTTTGTTCACAATCGTTGACGTACTGTTAACACTTCCCCCAGCGCAACTCAGTCGGAGTATCCGCTGCGAGTCTTCTTCTGCATCTGATCCAGGTAGTGGTCCAGTTCCTCGATACTGGTAAACACCTCGTCGACGGAAAGAGCCTTGATGATTTCGAACACCTTGCGCACCTGAGGTTGAAGGTGAACCAACAACATGCGACCCTGCTGTGCAACCAGGTCCTTACGGGCCTTGAAAATACAGCGAAGTCCGGCGCTGCTGACATACTCGAGCTGGGCCAGGTCCAGCACCTGCAGGGGGCACTCCTGAGCCGAGAGGGAGGCAAGCTTCTCTTCTAACTGGGGGGCGGTGTTGGTGTCCAGTCGCCCTATCAGTTCAACCTTCACCTTGCCGGTTTCGCCTTTGTAGACCTCGATCTTCAAACTCATGTTGCCTCCTCCGTGGTTTAGACCTTTGCCATATTTTCCCGACGAACCAGGGTCAATACATTACGACCCTGGCTGCGTGAATAACTCTGCTCCTGAACCAGCGCCTTGAGAATGGGGATCCCCCATCCGCCAATCTGGTCGTCACTGCGTGGACCCCGCTCCTCAAGAGGGTCGTAGGCCACTCCGTTGTCGGAAAACACCAGCTGGATCCCATCCTGGAATCGAGTCAGGGTGACTTCCAGTTCAAGCTCACCCTCGTCACTGTGAGAGTGCGTGAGAACATTGACAATTACCTCTTCCGAGACCAACTCGAGGTCCTGCGCCATCTCGCTGGAAAAGCCCCAAAGCGACAACGACTCGCCCAGCCAGGAATTAAAGCTGGCCAATTCCTCCAGTCCTCGGAGGCGCACGGTGGCGGGCGGTTGAGCTCGAAGATAGGTGTTCAGCACCAGCAGGGTGATGTCGTCAAAGGGCTCGGCACCATCTACAAACCCTTTGAGAGATTCCCACAGCGCGCTGACAACTTCACCGGGTGTACACCCGGCCTGTGTGCGCAGACACTCAAAGAGACGCTCTTCGCCGAAACGACCGTCCTGGCGATCGCAGGCTTCGGGAATGCCGTCGGTATAAAAGACCAGCGATTGATGGGGAGCCAATTGTAGTGACACATTGTGAAACTCGGCCTCGGGGATCAGGCCCAACGCAGGGCCTCCCTCGACCTCGACGGCACGAACCTGCCCATCTCCGGCCAGAAGCAAAGGCGCCTCGTGACCTCCACTGGCCAGCACCACTTCGCCGCGATCGATCTTCAGCACCGCGCACGCCAGGGTGACGAACATGCAGGCCGGGTTGTCCTCGCACAGCGAGGTGTTGATCGCCTTCAACAGAGAGGCCGGATCGCTGGCGGTAGGCCCCAGGGAACGAATCAGGGTTCGGACCCGCACCATAAACAGCGCCGCGGCCACACCCTTGTCGGACACGTCGCCGATGACAAACAAGAAGCTGACATCGTCGATGAAAAAATAATCATACAAATCGCCGCCCACGGCCCGGGCGGCTTGGAACAGAGTGGCTAGCTGGCAACCCAGAAAGCGGTAATCGACGAAGGTCCGCGAGGGCAACATGCTGTGTTGAAGTCGACTGGCAACCTCTAATTCACTCTCCATGCGCTGTCGAATCGACTTGGCTTCCAGCAGGGCCAGCGTGCGCCGTTCGACCTCCTCTTCGAGGTAGTCGCGATGACGTTTCAACTCCAACTGGTTGTGAACCCGGGCTTTGACGAGCTCAGGATGAAAGGGCTTGGTGATGTAGTCGACAGCCCCCAGCCGCAGCCCCCGTTCTTCTTCGCCCACGTCGGCAAGACCGGTGACAAAAATCACCGGAATATTGGCTGTTTTCGGGCCTTGCTTCAGGCGCTCACAGACCTCATATCCATTCATGCCCGGCATCACAACATCGAGCAAAATCAGGTCGGGTGGGCGTTCCGCAGCGATCTCCAGAGCTTTCCGCCCCTGGGTAGCCGCCACCACTTCACAACTCGACTGGAGAATGGCCATCAACAGCCGAATATTCTCGGGAGTGTCGTCGACGATGAGGACTCGAGCCCGCTCGTTCACCCGCTTCTCCCTTCCAGTTTGAGGTTGGACGCACTTCTCTGTGATTTCGATGAATCCCTGGAAAATGCGGCTGATTCCATCGCTTCACACCGGGCTAGAAAGCCACTTTGCCTTGCTCGAGAAGGTTCAAGAACAGATCCGCCAGGTCTGGGTCGAACTGACTTCCCCGGCCTTTATGCACCTGCTCCAGGGCGGCGGCAAACTCCAGCGCCTGACGATACGGGCGCTCGGAGAGCATGGCGTCGAAAGCGTCGCAAAGGCTCACCAGGCGGGCCGGCAAGGGTATCTCCGACCCACGCAACCCTTCCAGGTAGCCCTTTCCATCCCAACGCTCGTGGTGATAGAGGCAAATCTGTTCGGCCATCATCAAAATGGGGCAGTCGCTGCCCCTCAGCAGGTTGGCCCCAAACTCAACGTGGCGCCGCAACTGCTGCCACTCATCGGCATCCAGCGGGCCCGGCTTCTGCAAAATGCTATCGGGCAAGGCCAGTTGTCCGATGTCTCGCAACTGGACGGCATAGCCAATGTTTTCCACGAAGGTCTCGTTCATCCCGTAGGCCCGAGCCAGTACACATACGGCATTGGTGACTCGGGCTATGCGCAAGCCACCCTGGTCCTCCCGATACTCGGCAGCCAGACCAAGGCGGCGCACCGAATCGAGCTGATGCTCGCGAAGCTGGCGGGTGCGCCGCTCCACCAGAGCTTCCAGTTCGTGGTTCTGCTCGAGCAGACGCAGCTTCAACAGGCGCGACTCCAGCAAATTGCTGATACGACAGATCACTTCGTGGGCATCAAAGGGCTTATTCACAAAGTCCAGCGCGCCCAGTTCGAGGGCTTTCCTGCGAGATTCGGGGGAGCGGTCGCCGGTAATCACCAGCACGGGACGCGGCGGTGTTTCCTTGACCATGGGCTGTAGGTACTCCAGCAACTCAAGCCCGTTCACTTCGGGCATCGACAGGTCCAGCAGCAGCAAATCCCAATCGCCGCCGGGCAATTCTGCACTGGCCACCTCGGAATCCGTGGTGCTGGAGACGTGGTTAAAGCCGTGACTCCGCAGAAGGTGAGTCAGCAACTGAACGTTTCCCACCTCGTCGTCGACGATGAATATCCGGCTGTCGTGTAAATGCAAGGGAACCCTCCAGCTCAGGCAGCTGCCAGCCGGAGAGTCTTTCCCAAAGCTACGGAGTGGCTCCTGCAGGGTAGGCATCGAGTCAAGCCCGGCACGGCACCCGGCACGACCCGGGCCGCTCACCTTTGGGTTCGTCGCCCTGCAGCACCTTGACGACCTTTTTGCACAGAGCGATAGGCGTGTACGGTTTGGGCAGAAAATTCAGGTTCTCGCTGCCGATTCCAAAGTGGGCCAGACGATCGTCGGTATAGCCGCTGACGAACAGCACCTTGAAGTCGGGCTGATGGCAGGCCAGTTCCTCAGCCAGTCTGGCACCGTCCATCTGGGGCATCACCACATCGGTCAGCAACAGATGGAAGCGGTCCAAACCCTGCTTCACCATCTTCAGCGCATCTTCACCATCGACCGCGGTAGTCACGCGATAGCCGGCAGTGCGTAGAATGCGGGTCGCCAGTCCTCGAACCTGAGCATCATCCTCGACGAGCAGGATGTGAAAATCGTGGCCCGGGCCGAACTGGATCTGGCGGCTTCCAGAATCCTGAAGGGGTTCGCGCAGCAGGGGTAGGAACACCGAGAAGGTCGTGCCCTGTCCAACCTTGGTGTGGACCTGAATCTCTCCCTGGTGTTGAGTGATGATCCCGTGGACCGTGCTCAAACCCAGTCCGGTACCTTTGCCAAAGGGCTTGCTGGTGTAGAACGGCTCAAAAATCCGCGGCAACTCTTCGGCGGGGATGCCGTGACCCGAATCCACCACACGCACAACCGCCCAGTCGGCGCCCTGCATCCTCACCGACTCCAGTTGAACTTTCAACGTGCCACCTTTCGGCATGGCGTCCCGCGAGTTTACGATGAGGTTCATCAAAACCTGATGCAGTTGCCCGGCATCGCCACAGATCGGCAAATCGGTTTCAACGGCCTGGAACTCGACCTGAATGTCTTCACCCAAGAGCCTCTCCATCAGTCGCAGCGAGTCACGAGTCACCCGCTTGAGCTCCAGGGGCTTCATACGCAACACCTGTTTGCGGCTAAAGGCCAGGAGCTGACCGGTAACGTCGGCCGCCCGGCGAGCGGCGATCTGGGCCTGCTGCAAGAGATCTTGGTGATCGCCCCCCTCCGACTGCAGGGTCTGAGCCAGCTCCAGATTGCCCAGAATGACCGTCAGAAGGTTATTGAAATCGTGGGCAACCCCCCCCGCCAGTCGACCCAACGACTCCATTTTTTGCGACTGCAAAAGCTGCGCCTGCAGACTCTCGCTGGCCTGCTGCATTTCTTCGCGCTGGCGCAGCGACATGCTCAACTCGTCATAGGCGAGGCGCAGCTGCCGGGTGCGTTGCTCGACCAGGTCATCCAGCCGCTGGCGAGTTCGTTCGGCATCGAGAAGTGCCCCTTCCAACTGCTGACTCTGCTGCACCAGGCTCTGATAGTTGCTGAACAGGCGCTTACTCGTGAGCCAGCGATTGTACTGCAGGGCCGCAGCGATGGTCTGGGCACCGCCGAGGAAAATCAGCTCACTGGCCAGTCGCGACGGCTCCGCCAGAGGCCACGAGAGGCCCAACCACACCGACCATGTCAATCCCCAGGCAAAGAAGCTCCAGGAAGGGCTCAGCGAACAGCCTCCGACGGCCAGCAGCGGAATACAAAGATTGTAGGGAAAATTGTCGTGCATGCCCAGATTCCAGGATCCCACTACCGAACTCAGCCCTACGATAAGCACGGTGGTCATCACCGGATACACTTGCTGGGGCTTCAGCCTGCGACTACGGACTCGAGCCAGCAGGGCTACCGCCAGCCCCAAGTACACCAGCTTCTGGGCCAGCAACGGAAGCCCCAGCTCGGATTGTTGAAAACGCAACCCGATGAAGGCGGAGAGCCCCAGAAAGTAGGCGGCCGTGGCCGTAATCAGCGGCGCCGTAGTGTCGATGACCGAGCCAGCGTGAAATTCCGGTTCGGTGGCGTGAGGCGAGGCGATGCTCATAGTCTCAGGGTAGTGGCGGCACCGCCCAGGCACAATGGGGGTAAACCCCCCACTCGTCAGGCCCAGCGAAAGACGAGAACATCTTGCTTCCACCGACCCTGCAGACCAACCATCGCCAGCAGTTGCTGCAAGGGGCGCAGCTTTTTCGCCAACGACCGGCTCAATTTCAGGCGCAAACCACCGGGACCTGGGCGAACTTCCAGTTGGGGCTCAAGCCAGCCAGCCCACAACAAGTACTCGCCCAGCAGGCGCTGCGCGCAGGTGGGGTCGTCCCAGCCGTTCAGGCCTCGGCTGGCCAACCAATCGGGCAACTGGGCTGAAGTGGGCAGGTTTGCATAGAGGTCGCGAAGTTCACGCTGAGTCCGCTGCAGTGTCTCGCGGAGTTCTTCCAGTTGAGTAGCGCGGCCGAGGTCCTCACACTGCATCAGCGACACCGTGGTCAACTGACACAACCCTCGATGCAACCGTGCCGAAAGCACCTCCCGCTGAAGTTCGAGCACCCTCAGGCAACCACGCACCCAGTTGCGCTGCTCACGCTGACGGCAGCGCCGGAACAAGCGCCCGCGCTGAGGACGAGTCAGTGCCGGGCGAGCCGCAAAGCTCACCCCTCGCCATTGCTCGGGCCCCGTGGCATTGAGTTCGAGTTTAAGCCCGAGCTGGTTGGCAACAGCCTGCAGGTTGCGCCAGACCAGGTTGGAGGGCATCGGCATAGCTCATGCGTTCGCCGCCTCCGCCGACTTCAACCTGCTTTCAAGAACCTGCTTCGGCCACCACCAGCCAGCTCTGATCGGCATAGACTCGACGGACTTCCCGCGCTCTAAACCCCGCCTGTTCCAGCACCTGCTCCAACTCCCGGCGGTCCGGGCAATACAGTCGAGCCCGACGCTCGGGGGTCAGCAAGAAACGATTGAAGATCAACAGCATGAGGATGCCGGGCAAACCGGTCAAAAGCCGCAGTCTCGAGGGCAGCGACGAAAGGCGCCACTCATGCTGGAGAATTTCCTCGGCGCGACATCCTGGGACAGGATTGGTCACCACCAGCTTGCCTCCCGGCCTCAACACCCTTCGGAATTCCTGCAACGCAGCCGCCGGGTCGGGCAGAGTGTAGAGCACATTGGAGCAGGTAATGGCGTCAAAGCTCTCGGACGGGAAAGGCAGAACTCCACCCAGGTCGCCCGACTGGAACTGCAGGTGGGGGTGCTTCATTCGGGCACGTTGCAGCATATGGGGCGAAGAATCCAGGGCCAGCACCTGATAGCCGCGCTCCCCCAAGGGTCGAGTCAGATTGCCCGTACCGCAGCCGGCGTCCAATACCCTGGAACCGGCAGGCAAGCCCACCGAATCGGCGGCTTCGGTCAACATACCCTGGTAGGGCCTGAACATCAAAAGCGTGTCATAGACTCGCGCATAGAGGTTCCAAAAGGTGTAGGCCAGGGCTCCGATCGGTGAGGACATGGAATTACCTCCAGGGATGAATGTGCTGGTAGACTACTCCTCCTTTGTCAGCAAAAAATCAACGGCAGCCAACCGAACCGTTGAAATTTCGCTGACGTGGCCCTGCTAGTCTGGCTCATCCCAAGCCCATGGAGGACGCCATGCCAACGGCAGCTCAACCCCTACGCGCAACCCATTCTTCCAGTCTGACCTTTCGCGAAATCACACGCGAGCCCGAACTGTTCGAACTCTTCAGGCTGCGCCATCTGGTGTACAGCCATCAGGGATACTGGGATTGGGAGTCCCAGCAGCTGGACATTGACTCTTATGACGCCCACAGCCGATTCATCGGGGCCTTTACCGCCACCAACCAGCTGGTGGGCGGAGCCCGCTATATCGAGGCCGAAGGCGCGACTCATCAGAAGACGTTGGAATCACTCACGAGGCGCCTGAAACTGGCTGCCCCCGCGCCCCGTAAGCATCGCTACACGGCCGAAGCGCTATGGGACTTCTCGCCACTGGTGCAACAGGCACACGACCAGGGGAAAACGCTGGTTGAGTTCGGCAGAACCGTGATGCACCCCGACTGGCAGGGCAGTGGCCTGGGACGCTGGTTGGTCTTTGCCCTCTACGGACTGGCCCTGCACAATGGGGTGTCGCTTGGACTGGCGCTGGTGCCTCCACGCCTGCTGGGTTTTTACGGCCGCTGTGGTTGCGTGCCTCTTCCCCGCGACGGTTCTGCCTTCTTTACGCATACCGAACTGGTTCCGGTAAAGGTCGATCTGGCTCATCTGGGACCGGCTGAAGCGGGTTCCCAACGGGCTCGTCGCGATCTGGGTCTGTACGGATCCTGGGTCCAGAGCGTCGAAACCCAGACTCAGGTCTCAGTTGCTTAGATGCAAAGATTCGACCAGGGCCCGAGTGCTCGCCTGGGGCTCCACTCCCAGCGATTCTCGGAGTCGCACGCGAAGCAAGTCAAATTCGCGGCGAATGCCCTGGCGATCTCCTAGCGCCTCCAGGCAACGGAACACCTTGGGAAACACCTGCTCACAAGGCTCCTCGCCGGCCAGCAAACGACGATAGCGTTGTAAAGCCTGGTCATAAAGATGCTGCTGCACCAGCACGTCTCCCAGCGTTTCCAAAAGATGCTCGTAGCTACGTCGCAGTTCCTGACGCCGCAGTTCGATCCAATCTTCATAGACATCGTCGCTGAGGAAGTCTCCGCGATAGAGAAATTCGGCCTTTTCCAGGTAGGGAATGGCCAGGTCACGATGAGGCCCGCGGGCAATGGCCAGCCCGGCTTCCAGCACTTGCTCGAACTCTTCGACATCCAGCTTGACCTCATCGCCCAGTGACAGGCGGTAGGCCTCTCCCACACGCTGGATCAGGTTCACCGTTCCCAAGTTACGCCGAATGGCCGACACCTGAGTGGCCAGATTGTGCCGCGCCTTGTCGGGATCGATGTCGGGCCAGAAAAGTTCATACATTCGGTCGTAGGCCACCGACCGCGTGCCATTGACGATGAGCAATTTCAGCAGCCGAATGGCCGCCGGTCGCAGCAAGCGAGGATAGTCGATCTCTTCTCCGTTGAGCCAGATACGCAGACTGCCGAAGGCCCGAATCTCCATCGGAGCCCGGCCCTGCTGGTGGCGCAACGTCTGCTCGGCAGCGTCGCGCAGCCGATCGTCGGGATCGTTGCGAAGCACACCCTTGAGGGCCTGTCGGTGATGGTCGCTGGGGTGCTTCTGGATGAAGGTTAGAGCTCGCTGGCGCACGGTGGGGTCGACGTCCTGCAACAGCTCTTCCAAAGCCGGGGCGGTGCGCTCGTTCAAGAGCAACAGCAGGCGTTCCACGTAGGCGGCCTCAACCTGCTCGGTTGAGGCCAGCATGAGCAACTGAACCCCGAACTGCCACGGGTCGCTGAGCCAATGATCGTCATAACCGTTGGAACGGGCCAGCTTGAGGGCACGAGCCAGGGCCTTCAAACTCTGCGGCACCTCCCGTCGCAGCCAGTGAGCCCAGGCCTGGAGCTGCAGGTTCTTCATCTCCCAAAACTTTGAGCGGGCCCGGTGACACAGCTGTAGATGAGTCTCCAGCAGTTGGGTGCAGCTGCCGAAATCCTGCAGTTGCAGCATGAGGAAGGCTTGTGCAACGCCGCATTCGAGGCTATACAGGCCCGCACCGTTGAGACGCAAGGCACGCTCCATCTCCTCGGCATCCACCCTGGCCTGGTCATAGTTGTGAGCAAAGCAGTTCAAAAGCATTCGATTGCGGAAGAAATAAGGCTTGAACTGAGCCGGAATCTCGCTTTGCGAGCTACGCAAGAGGGTATCCTGGCAGGCCTCGAAATTGCGGCTCTCCAAATAGGCCATGGCCCGCAGCACTTCCAGCCCCTTCTCCACGTAGGTATGACCGGCACGTCGGGCCTGAACCAGCGTTTCGTCGATCAATTCCTGGGCATTGCGCACCTGGCCCATCAACAGCAACACGACCGTCTTGTTCATGGCCAGTTGATAGAGCACCATGGGCCAGTTCAGGCGGGTGAAGAAATCGATCCCCTCGTTCAGAGTTCGCAGGGCCTCGACAAAGTTGCCCTGAGGAAAATGCAAACCGAAGCTGTAGGTCAGTGTGGCCCAGCTCATCGCGCGTGGATCATTGGACTCCAGAGCCAGACGATGGCCGGTGCGGATGAGCTCGTAGCCCCGATTCCAATCCAGACCCTGGTTCACGAGGGTTGAACCCAGCCAGCACTGCAGCATCGAGCGCAGGCTTGAGTTGGCTTCTGGGCACAACCTCAAACCTTCCTCACAGGTTTCAAGCAGCAGCTTGTGTTCGCCATACTTGATATAGCAAAGAGAAAGCTTTTCCAGCACCGAAGCCTCGGCCGGCAGGTCCTGGCGGCGTCGATACTCGGCCAATGCCCGGCGATACAGGTCGACCGCTCGGGTCCAGTTGCCTTCCAAATCACTGAGCTCGGCCTGCAGAACCATCAATCCCGGGCGGCTGGCCACCAGGCTTGCGGGCAGAACCTCCAACCAGCGCTGCAGGCTGCTCTTGAGACCCTGATGGAGCAGTTCGGAACCCACCTTTTCAAGGTTCTCACAGGCCAGTTCGGGATCGCCCCCGGCCAGGAAGTGAGGGATGGCCATGACCACTTCTCGCTGCTCGTACAGCCAGCCGGCGATCTTCTGATGGAGTGCCTCCAGAGCCCCGCCACTCAGCTGCTGGCGCAGCACATTGCGCAAGAAGTCGCGGAACAAATGATGATAACGATACCACTCGCCTTCGCGGTCGAGGGGAATGAGGAACAGCCGAGCACGCTCCACCTGCCCCAGCAGATCGGCTACCTCCAGCTCGGGCAACAGGTGGTCGGCCAGGCTCAGATTGAAGTAGTCCGGTAGAGCCGTCAGGGTGAGGAAGCGCTGGACGTGTTCCGGCTGGCTTCCGAAGACCTCGGATGCCAGATAACCGTAAATACTGGCTTCCCGACCACCCACTCGGGCCAATACCGAACGAAACTCTTCTACCGGACGCCCGACCAGGGTCTGGGCTACCAACTGCAGGCCGGTCGCCCAGCCCTCGGTCTTTTCTAAGAGCGTCTGCAGCATTTCGCTGTCCAACTCCACTCCCCAGATCTGCTGAAACAGTTGGGCCGTTTCATCCCAATTGAAGCGCAACTGGTCGTAGTGAAGTTCACCTAAGAGTCGTTTACTGCGCAACCAGGCCAGGGGGAGCTGGGGAAGGTCACGGGAAATCAAGATTAACTGAAGATTGGTCGGCGCCCGCTTGCACAACAGCTGAAAGAATTGCTGAATCTGAGGCTGATTGTCCACGAGATGATAGTCGTCGAGCACGGCCGTAACGGGCTCGCGATAGCCGAACAGGTCATTGATCAGATGGGTGGCAAGTTCGGCCACTCCCGAGGCCAGCAACTGGGGAAGTCGATTGCGGGTCATTTCACAGCACCCTTTATAAGTACGCGCGATGGACTCGAGAAAATAGCTGAAGAACACCTGGGGATCCTGGTCTTCCTCGCCCAGGCCCAGCCAGGCACAGCGGCGCTGTCGCTGAGCCACAAAGTCGGCCGTCAAGGTGCTTTTCCCCGAGCCAGCCGGACCGGTGACGAGCAGCAGGCGAACATCGGGTAACCGACCCATCTCCACCAACAATCGCTGGCGTCGCAGCGCGCGAGATGCCATCTGGTTGGGCTGTAGCTTGGTTTGAAGAAAGAGAATGGAATCCATCGGCAAGGCCTCGAGTATACCATGTCCTGACGCCGTTGAAGAGGCGTTGAATTTTTGTTGATCCGGCGTTGATAGGTTGAGCCTATGTGGATGATCATGCGCCCGGCCAGGCATAACAACAAGAAAACCTCCTTTGACCTGCATCTTCCTGAACGCCCCGACCTGGGCCACCTGAGTACCCGCTGTCAGGCACGCAGCGACCAATTATGCCGCCCCCAGGACTGGAAGGCCGGCATGCCCATCCCCGAGGGCCTCTACTTGATGAGCCCGATGCAGGTGGCCGAACGCACCACCGCTGGCGAACCCGACTGGTCGACGCAAACGCCGCTCTACTACGACCTGATTCCCACCCACCAGCGCATGCACCGGGCGCTGCGCTGCTGGCGTCTGTGCGGGCCGGGTCAACCCCAAAGCCCCTACGACATCTGCCTGGACAGCGTGGGCGACCTGCTTCGCCTCTACGAGTGGAGCCTGATGGCGCCGCTCGACCTGCTGGCCGTCGATCACGGTCTGGGAGTGGGCTGGCGGGCCAACATCGCCAACTGGCAGCCCCTCACACGCTTGGGAAAACACCCTCTGAAGCGAGCGGCAAAAGTGCTCGGGCCGCGATCCTAGCACGACCTGTTGAGCGACTCCCGGCCTCCCGGCCAGACTCTCAGCAAGGGTCGTCGGCCGATCCCTGAGAAGTCACGCTCTTGGCTGCAGTTCGCTCTGGCTTGAGTCTGGCCTTAGGGGCCCTGGCCCTCTGGCTGGTGCTTACCCTTGTTGGCCTGCTGAACGCTCGACCGCTAGGATCTGCCGAAAGCGTGTTTCGACTCTATAAGCGCCAACAGGTCGCCGAGGGCCGCCTGGCCTTCTGCCGAGGCTGGGGCTGGGTCGACCGCCGCCATCGTCTGGAACAGGTCATGCTGCAACTGGAGGCCTCCGGCTCGCAAGAATTCTGCATCAACCACTGGTTCTTCGGATCGTGGGGCAAAGACTATGCCCTGTGCTTGAAAGGACGCTGCAGCCGGCCCGAAGAGCTTTGGCGGTGCCTGCAACTGCTGGGGGAGCGCTGCGAACTGGAGGAGTCGCGCCTTCCCTGGTATGTTGCCAGCCGCATCAGCGCCTACAACGCCGACGATCTGGCGGCCGTCTACCTGACCCTCTTCACTCGAGCCTACCCCGATTGGAAGCCAGTATTTGAAACGCCCTCACGGTCACTGGAACGCCTGCAGCAAGACTCACGGGGTTGGATGGAGGCACGGATTTGCTCAAGTCGGGACTTTCAACCCCAAGACCCCGTCTTGAGGCCTCGCTTTCGGAGCCTGTTCGACCGATTGGAACGGTTACGACCCCGGGTCGATCTGCAACGCATCGGGCCCCTGCCCCGATAATTCCTGGGACTCCGATACCGGCGAGGGCTTTTTCAGGACCCTTTCATGCTCTCAAGCTAAGCTCGTTAAACATACAGGAGCCTATCTCAAGGAGCGAACCCACCATGAAGATTCAGCAATTCACCCCGCCCACTCAGCCCAATCGGCCCGCCTCTCCCGCCAACAAGCCGGCTGAGACGCCGGCCCCCGGCGATCAGGTGGAATTGAGCGGCAACAACCCCGATCCCAAGGAGGCCAAAGAAGCTGAAGGCAAGCAACTGCGTCAGCTGGCCAAACCCTTCGCCATCGCGGGTGGAGTCGCCGGAGCGGCTGCCGCTGGCGCTGCTGCAGCAGCCGGTGGCGCCCTGGGTGCACTGGTCGGTTCTACGGTGGGTGTCGTTCTCGGAGTTGCCGGGTTGATCGGCGGCGGCATCGCGGGCGGCTGGGCAGCCGCCGAGATTTGTGAACGCAAAAACATCATCAGCGCCCCGGGACTCTTTCTGGTTCTGGGAGGCGTGGTCGCAGGTGCAGCCGCGGGAGGTGCCGCCGGCCTTTACGGTGGAGGCGCCCTGGGCGCGCTGGCTGGAGCCAAAGGTGGCCTGCTGGCAGCCGGCGTCGGAGCCATCGGCGGAGCCCCGATCGGGGCCCTGGCGGGCGGCATTGGTCGAGCCGCGGTTGAACTTTCTCAGCACCCGGAGAAGTATCCCGAAACCCTCAAGGAACTGAAGAAAGACTAGGTCGGACCACCCGGGACGACCCCTGGTGCTTCTCTACGCAGATCTGGACGGGCAGCCGCTCGGCCAGGTCTGCTACGTGCGTAATGATGCCCACCAGTCGGCCCTTCTCCTGAAGCTGCTCCAGCACCTGAGTCACCGATTCCAACGTCTCGGGATCGAGGGTTCCAAAACCCTCGTCGATAAACAGGCTCTCCAGCGGCGATCCCTGGGAGAGATAGTCCACCATGGCCAGAGCCAGCGAAAGCGAAGCCAGGAACGTCTCACCACCGCTCAGGCTGCGCACATCTCGAGCCTCTCCCGCGTTCCAGTTGTCGATCACCTGAATATCGTCATTCTGCAGCTGCAGCTGATAGCGTCCCGATAGACGCTCGAGTTCCTGACTGGCCAGGCGCAGGATTTCGGTGAGCAACTGGTTGGCCACAAAGGCCTTCAGGTGCTTGGCATCGGTCATCTGGGCCAGCTGTTGGTGGAGGTCGAAACGCCGTTGCAGGTCCTGCAGACGTTCACGAATGTCCCGAGCCTGCTCCAGCTGTTCCTCGAGCACCTGCAGTTCCTTCTGCAGCGAGCCGGTCTGAATGTCTAGCCCGGTCAGTTCCTCCTTCAGGCGGCTCTGTTGCGCTTCGGCTTCCTCCAGCTCGTGTTGATCGGGGCGACGCCCCTGTAGAGCCGCCTCGTGTTCGCCCACGGCAGCCTCGAGCTGTGACCGGCGCAGGCGATATTCTTCCAGGGTCTCGCTCAGTCTTCTGGCTTCCTGGGGTGGAAGCAGCAACTGGCGCAGCTCGGCCTCGTCGCCCAGACCTGCTTGCTCGAGAAAGCTGGCCAACGCCGATTCAACCTGAAGCAATTGCTGGCCCCGTTGCTGCTGCTGCTGGCCGAGCATCTCCAGAGCATGAACCTTTTGTTGCAGCGAGGAAGCCGCCTCGCGATGGCTCTGTTCGGCCTGGCTGCGGGCACGCTCCAGGTCTTGAATACGCACGCGCACCTGCTCCGACTGACGTTGGACCTCGCCAATCGGGTCACTATCACTCCCCAGGGCCGCCCGAAGTTGCTCTTCCCGAATCGCGGTTTTCTCCAGCAGCTCTTGACGCCGCTGTCGATGCTGCTGCAATTGCTCCTCGGCCGCCCTCAGTTGGACCTCCAGCAACTTGCGGTCCGCGTCCAGCTTCTGCAATTGCCTGTGCAAGGTCGATTGCTGCTGCTGCTTTTGCTGCATCAACTGCAGGCTCTGCTGAAGCGACTCAGAGCTCTCGGCGGGCGGCTCCAGGCCGGCCGGCAACCCGCCCAGCTCGCGCTGGCTGTGCTCGAGGCGCTGCCGGGCCGTAGCGCAGACGATCCGTTGATTCTGATGCACATCGGCCAATTCGTCCATGTGTTGCCGTGACAGCTCCTCTCGCTGGCGAGCCTGTTCCAGATCGGCGTCCTCAAGCTGCAGATCGAGGGGCAGCTCACGCACCGTTTGCAGGCACACCGGGCAAGGGCAGTGGGGCTGAAGTTTGCCCCGCAACACCAGGGCGGCGCGCTCGGACTCGATCGCCTCCAGTTGTTGGCGCGCCTGGCGATGTTTCTCGCGCAGTTCTCCCAGTTGTCGATCGAGCCCCTCGAAGCAGGCTTCGGCCTCGCGAACCTCTTGCTGGGCAGCCTCAAGTTCGCGCTCTACCTCGGCTTTCTGGGCCAGCTGTCGCTCGCACTCGCGAGCCCGCTCGAGAGCCTCTTGAAAGGGCGTGAGGTCGGCCGGCAGCTCGCCCAGCGCCTTCAACTCGTGCTCTACCCGCTGCAACTCAAGGTTGCAGGTGCTCCCTTGCCGCTCCAATTCGGAGCACTGCTTCTCGAGGGGCTGCAGAGCCAGCCCCTGCACTTCGCGTCGCAGATCGGCCAGCGTTCGTGCCGACTCCTTGAGCTCGGCCAGTTCCTGCAGACGCTCTTGCAGGTTGGGGATCGCCTCGGCGCTGGCGCGGGCTTGCTCGAGCTGGTCTTGAAGCCCGCAAAGCTTCTCTTCGAGCCCGCTGCGTTCGGCCTGCCCCGTGGCCAGCTGAGTTTCCAGCGACTTCACCTCCTGCCTCAGCTGATCGAGGTGCTGCAACCTGGCCTCCTGGCCCTCCATCTGGCGTGAACGCTCGAGACGTGCGGCCAGCTCCTGCATCTCGGCGGCGCGGGCCTGCAGCGAAGCGAGTGCTGACTGGGCATCCTGCAGCAGTTGCCAGTGGCGACAATCAGCGCGCAACCGCTCCAGCTGCAGGGTGGTCCCATCGAACTGCTGCTGCCTCTCGTTCCGCACACCCTGCAGGGCCATCAGCTCGGCCTGAAGTTCGTCCCGCCGCTCGGGACGAAGCGACTCAAACAGGCCCATTTCGCCCTTCACCTGACGCAGGTCGCCTTCGAGAGCACGCATTCTATTGCTCACGCGACCGCCCAACTGATCGTACACGCTGAGCCCCGCCAGCTGGATCAGCAAGTCCTTGCGGTCCGCCGGCCTGGGCGGCTTGAGCAGGCGGTCGAACTGCCCCTGGGGCAGCATCAGCGTGCGGGTAAAGGTGATATAGTCCATGCCCACAATGCGCTCAATGTCGGCAGTAAGCTCGCTGGTTTTGCGGCGTTCGTTGCTTATCGGACGATACTCACCCTCGACCAGATGTCGCAACTGAGCTTCGACCACCGCCCGTTTGGCCGTGCGAATCACCTGGTATTCCTTGCCGCCCGCGCGGAATTCGAGACTCACCGACATCTTCGTCATCCCCTGAGAGGTCAGCTTGACCGCCCCGGTTTCATTGTTCCATCGGGGTGTCTTCCCATAGAGAGCGAAGGTGATGGCGTCCAGCAGGGCAGATTTGCCCGAGCCTGTGGGGCCCACCAGAGCAAAAAGATCGACCTCCCGGAAGTCGAGCGACTGTCGGGTGCGGTAGGGCATAAAGCCCTCCAGGGTGAGGCTAAGCAGACGCATGGTCCACCTCTTCCAGCAACTCCAGGAAAAGCTGCGATAGTTCGGCCTCTGGCTCGACGCCGTACTGGCTCAGATGATAGGTGCGAAACGTCTGCAGTGGATCGAGCAACTTCTCGGGGCGAAGCTCGGGAGCTTGCTGGTTCGACTGCAGTCGGGCCTGAACGATAACGGCGTCGGGCAGTCGCTGGCGCACCTCGTCGGCCAGCCCGGGGCGGGGCGCTTCCAGCTCGACCCATACCTTGTACAACCCGGGTTGGTGCCGATACTCCTCGAGGCGCCCGAGTTCGCTGCTGCGAATTTCAATTTGATGCAGGGGTTGGCTCGGGGCCAGGGCCACAAACTCCACTTCCGTCGGCCGGCCCCGTTGCAGATCCACGCGGTAAAAACCGCGCTCCTGACCGGCCTCACCAAAGTCGAGCGGCCGCAGCGAGCCCGCATAGTGGGCCTTGACGGGAGAGGCGAGGGGCTGCGGCTTATGCACATGACCCAGGGCTACGTAGTTCAGGCCGGGTGGAAAAATCTGGGCCGGCACGGCATAAGTATCGGCGATGGTGAGGGGGCGCTCGGAACAGCTGGTCAGGCTGCCGTTCACCATCAGGTGGCCCAGCAAAACCTGGGGTCCATCGTCGGGCAGGTCACGGCACAGCACCTGGACCAGCTGCTCCACCCGATGGGCCCAGCTCACCTTGAGCTGGTCAGAGTCGCTGCTTGCCAGCAGGGGCGAGAGCAGGCGTTCGGTGGGCCAGGGCAGTGCCGCTACGTGCAACGGGCCAGAGCGGGTATTCAGTTTCAGCCGCGAGCGGGTGCTGGGAGCCGAGACCACCTCTACACCCGCCAGCTGGAGCAAGGGCTTCAGCGCCGACCAATGACCCACCGAGTCGTGGTTGCCCGCTACCAGAGCCAGCGGAACCTGCGCCTGACCCAGGCGCATAAGGGCCTCGTAGACCATCTCCTGGCTGGCATGAGGAGGACGAGCCTGATCGAACACGTCGCCTGCCAGCAGCACGGCGTCTACCCGCTCCGAAAGTGCATAGTCTACCAGTTGCTCCAGGGCCACTTTCAATCCCTCATCCAGTTGGCGCCGTCCCAGAGTGCGCCCGGCATGCCAGTCGGCCGTGTGAAGAATACGCATGGTCAAAAATCCAACAATCCATCGAGTTCTTTGCGATCGTCTTCCAGCTTGCGCTCGACCTCCTCGGGTCGAGTGGCCCAGGCTGGAAACGGAAAGGTGACCATCAACGGTGCAGGCAGTTCAGGCTGGTGCACAATCATGCTGCCGGGTTTGATGATCGAGGCGCGCAGGCGAAAGGTTCCGGCCAACCAGCCATAGCTGGCCTTCTGGCTTTCGGCAGTGTCCAACCGTCCGGTGACCCGCATGGCCGCATTGCTGACGATGCGGTCCTCCACCTCGCTGGCGGTTTGCTCGGCGCCGATCAGCAAAATTCCCAGGCTGCGGCCACGCTCGGCCACGTCGAGCAAGATGTCCTTGATGGGATTCCATCCGTGGCGAGGCGCGTACTTATTCAATTCGTCCAAAACCACGTAGACGCGCGGGAAGGGCGAGGCCTGCGCTTCCTTGCGCTCAAACAGGGTGTTGAGCACGGCTCCCACCACAAAGGATTTGGCCCGATTGTGCAATTTGTGAATGTCGACCACCGTCACCTGGCGGTCCTCGTAGCGAAAACGATGCTTGTCGGGATGCTCTACCGAAGGCCGCACCATAGGCTCGATGTAGCGAACCGACGCCTGCAGCCGCCTCACCAAAGCCTGGCGAGTGCCGGCCGCAGCTCGCCCAAACCACTGGCTCGCCTCCTCCTCGGCGGCTTCGCTGAGGCGGTCGGCCAGATGTTCAAGACTGCGAATACGTTCGCCGAAGCACACCAGATCGGGACCGCTCGAGCTACGGGCCTCGCGTCGCAGGATATGGCTGATTCTTTCCACCGCAAACTCCAATTGGGAAACCCCCTGACCGGCCTCGGCGAAGAGAAAGCGAAAGAGCCCTTGCTCGGCAAACTCGCGCAGGGTCCAAACGAACGAATGCACCCCTTCCATACGCACCACGTCGGGAATCAAGGTATCCGGGCTGCGGGGCGGGGCATAGAAAGCCACCGAGCCAAACGGTTGGTGGGGCAACTCCAGGCGCTCGTAAATGGCCCGATGCTCGGGCTTGAGCCTGGCATTGGGCTGATCTAAGTAGAGCAGATCCTCGCCCTTCACGTTGAAGATGACGGCGTGGGAATTGGCCACTTCCTGGCCCAGGCTGCGATTATTGAAAAGGCTATAGAGCAAGAACAGGGCGTAGCTGGTTTTGGTGGCCACGCCCGAGATGCCCGAAATGTTCAGGTGAGCTCCTTTGGTGCCGCAGAGAAACTCGTAGTTCAAATAGGCAGGCTCGCCATTGCGCATCAGTCCGGCGGCCACTTTGTGCTGCATCACGTCAAAATAGAGGGCCGTGTCCAACCGCCCCCCCTGGGCCAGATACACGGGCGTTCCCGGTTGGGGAGGCACAAAAACCTCGGGCTCAACGCGGGTGGTCAGAACTTTGCCCACGTAGGCGGTTTCTACCGGCAGAGCCCAATCTTCCAGGCGCTCGACGTCGGAGTCGAAGGTCAACCCTTCGTGGATCTTCTCCACCGACTCGACCAGGCCGTAGAAGTGAATGGTGCCCCGCCCCGGCACTTCGTTGCTGCAATAAATCACGTCGTCGAGGGCCAATACCTGACCTTCGGAAACCACCACGTAAAACTCCAACGGCTGCGAGGGCCTGCGCCCCAACACTTTTCCAACCTGCATGATCCTCAGTCTCCCAACAACTTCATCTTGAGCCGCCTCTGCACCAAAGACGGCTCGCCCAGGCGGTGGCGCAGGATTCTCTCCAGCACGGCGATAGGAATCAGATTCTGGGGCGCCCGGGGATCACGATGGCGAAAATTGCGCAGGTGCGGCAGCAAGGCCCCTACCTGCTGGGCCCGATGCTGGGCCCGGGCCACTCCGCCGCCGGCCATCATCTCCAGACGAACCACACCGGCCATCACCGTCTCGCCCGGGCGCGGACTCTCGAGCCGCTGATACCAGCTGAGCCGGCGGTAGGAAGCCGCACCCAAACTGAAGATGGGCGTGCGCTGGCCCGGCTTCAAGTGCCACACCAGGTCCATTTCGCCCGGTTCCAGCAGAGGGCGGTGATGGCTCTTGATGTAGCCGAGAACGTCGGCCTCATTCAACTGATGGGTACTCTGCAGAGGCCCGTCGGCCAACACCAAATCGTAGGTGCCACTGAGCCGGCTGGCCAGGAGGGCCTCTTGCTGGCGCATCTGATCTTGGAGGCCGCGCATCAGGTCCTGCTGTTGCTCACCGACAAACAGGCTGCGCAGGCCCGGCCAACGCGGCGGTTCAGCATCGGCGGAACCTGCCAGCAGCAACAATTGCTCAACCACGACTTCGGGCAAAGACTGGCTCAGCGGTAGCGACGCTCCGGGTCGCAGCAGCAGGGCCCCAACGGCCAGACTACCCGCCGCAGCCGGTAGAGAACGGGCCTGACCTTCCCAGCGCAGGAACAGATCCATCCGACGCACCCCGTCGATCAAAATCACCGACTCGGGCAGCGGCCCGGGAGACAGCGAATGGGCACGCCACTCGCCCTCCACCGAGGTGTCGACCTCGGCGCTGGCTTCCTCGGGTTCAAGTCCTAGAGAGGGTCCATAATCGGCACTCCAGGGGTCGAGTTTCAAGCGCAACACAGCCCTGCCTTCTGGCGAAGTTTTTGGCAGGCCTGCGGAAAAGAGTTTCGATTCTGGCAGATGTGTGCACATCCATGAGAATGCGGATTTTGGCAACTCTACTGCTGCTGAGCTGGCTGGCCTGGGCCCACACGGTGGATTATCAAGTCGACTCTGGTCGCGCGGTGGTGGTCACGGTCCGCTTTGGCGACGAAGAACCTGCCAGCTATTCTGAATTCGAACTTTTTGCACCGTCCGAAAGTCAGCCTTTTCAGGTGGGACGCAGCGATGGACTGGGCCGGGTAGTCTTTGCCCCTCATCGCTCCGGCACCTGGAGATTGAAAGTCAAGGCGGACTCCAGCCACGGAATTCACGGCGCCAGCATCGATATCCAGGTAGCTGAAAACCAGCTGGTCACGGACTACTCACGCCCCCTGGTGGCCCGTCATACGCGTATGCTGGTTGCGGTTGGCCTGCTGCTGGGAGTTTTTGGGGCCCTGGCCCTGTGGAAAAAACCCGGGTCCAAGGCGAAGGAAATGAATTGATCCTTTCGGAAGGGCCCTGAATCAGCTTTTCGGGAGGGCCCTTGTCACCACCAATTCGACTCTTATTGTCGCGCCTGGCGGCGCTGCTTACCGCCTGTTTCCTCGTACAGGCCTGCTGCTCCGACGATCAGTTCGGCAACTCCGCACTGGTTCAACAAATCATCTCCGGCAACCTCAGCCCGGATATTGCTGGAATCACTCCGAGTAATCCCAGCCTCACCGTTCAAGACCTGCAATTGCAGGCTCGCATTCCCGGCCCAAACGGCGTCCCTCAGGACATTACCAATGAGGCCATCTGGACCTCGTCCGATTCCAGCGTCGCGGCCGTAACGCCCCAGGGCCTGGTCACTCCGCGCCGTGCCGGGGCGGCAATTGTCACCGCGACATTTCAGGGCATTACCTTCGCCACCAGGGTTAGCGTGAACAAGGCTCTGGCTCGCGACTGGACCAACCGCATCCAGCATCGAGCGGTCTTTGGCAACGGACTGTTCGTGTCTGTGGGCACGGGAGGCAAGATCGTCACCTCGCCCGACGGCGCCAACTGGACCGTGCGAGACTCCGGAACCACCTTCGATCTGCTGGGGCTCAACTTTGCCTCGGGTCAATTTGTCGCCGTGGGCCAGTTTGGAACCATCGTGCGTTCCACCGACGGCATCAACTGGAGCGCCGCCAACTCGCCGGTCACGGCCAATCTGGAAGGGGTCAGCTTCGGTGGCGGTCGCTTCGTGGCCGTGGGAACCAGCGGCCTGACCCTGAATTCTGCCGACGGTATCAACTGGAGCTTTCAGGCGTCTGGCAGCGCCAACGACCTGAAAGACGTCCACTTTGACAACAACCAGTTCGTGGCCGTGGGCAACGCCGGCACCGTGGCCACCAGCCCCGACGGGCTGGCCTGGACCTTGCGCCAGAGCGGCAGCGTTCGCGACCTTCTGGGAGTTCACTTCGGCAGCGGCCAGTTCATTGCGGTGGGACGCAGCGGCACCATTCTGACCTCGCCCGATGCCATCGCCTGGACGGCCCAAACCTCAGGAACCAATGGCGTGCTCAACCGGGTGCTCTTTGCCGGCGGCCAGTTCGTGGCCGCGGGATCGGGCCTGAGAACCTCGCCCAACGGCGTCAACTGGACGGCCGCAGGCGCCTTTACCACCCACGAACTCTTTGCCCTGGCCTTCGACAGCGGCCAGTTCCTCAGCGGCGGCACCGGCGGGTCCCTCTTCACATCGCCTGATGCCAGCTCCTGGACCGCCCTTCCGGTCGGCACGCAAAACCAGCTGGCCTCGGCCCACTTTGTCAACGGCCTTTTCCTGGCCCTGGGAACCACCGGAGGCCTGCAAACATCCAACGATGGCGTGCTCTGGCAGACACGCACCAGCAACGTTGCACAACCGCTGAACGGCGCCAGTTTTGGCGGCCAGGCCGGCGACCAGCGCTTCGTGGTGGTAGGGGGTCTGGGCACCATTCTTACCTCCAGCGACGGCGCCACCTGGGCTACCGCCACCTCGGGAACCACCCAGAGCTTGAGTTCGGTGGTGTTTGCCAACAATCAGTTCGTGACCGTGGGCACCAACGGCACCATTCTGACCTCCAGCGATGGGCTGACCTGGGCTCCCCAGACCTCGGGGGTAGCCGTGGAACTGCACGGGCTCCTCTTCGACGGCACCCAATTCGTGGCTGTGGGCAACAGTGGAACCGTGCTGGTATCGAACAACGGCACCAACTGGACCCCTCGCACCACCAACAGCACGGCCAATCTGGTGGCCCTTGCCTTCGGCAACGGTCAATATGTGGCCGTGGGCGAAACCGGCGCCTTGCTGACCTCGCCCGATACGCTGACCTGGACGACGCGCAACCCGGGTCACACCCAGAACTACCGCAGCATTGTCTTCGCCAACGGCACCTTCGCCAAGGCGGGTGGGCTGCGTTTCGCCAACGCCCAGCCAAACAATGTCAGCTTCAATGCCAACAACCTTCAGGTGAGAACCTCCATCGATGGTATCAACTGGACCATTCAAAGTGTCTCCACCGGAGGGCTCACCCGCAGCGACAGCCAGATCCTGGGCGTGAGCTCCAACACGCTGGTCACCTCTCCCTGACGACCAGAGCAACCTGAAACAAGCCAGCCCCTCGACTTCGGTCGGGGGGCTTTTTCATGCCAACCCACGTTTCAGCGCCTGGTAAGAGGAGAACAAAGAATCCATGGACTGGTCGACGCTGTTCTTTGGAATGCTGCTCGGCATTCTCTTGCTTCCCACCCTGCTGATGCTGGGTCTGCGACTGATGCTCTGGCTGCTGGCACGCAAGGTTCGCAAAGTGGTCGCTCAAATGGAGCGTGGAGAAATGCCTCAGGGTTTCACCGTGCACACCGTCCATCCATCGTCACCAGCCGACCCACCCGCCAGGACTGAGGTCATCTCTGTGGCGCTACCAGCCGAATCGTCGCTGCACGAGCGTCTTTGCGAGGCCTTTCTGGAAAAGACCTCGCTCACCAGTCAGGAGTGGGCAGAGGTTCGCGACGATCTCCTTTTCGTGCATGATGGCCTGAACTCCGACGACCTGCTGGCCATGGGCTTTTCGCTCTCCTCGGGAAGCACGGCTCGCGAGCAGGCCCGCGGACAGCGGCAGTTGCTGGGAACTCTTTCCGAACCGGTGGCCGCAGACGTGTATCGGCGCTAGATTTCGTGGGCCTCTTTCAGACTCCAGCCCGACTGTTGCAGGTCGCCCGATCGCAGGGGCTACCTCTGCGTCAGGGCTCGTCTGCCCTGGAGAGCTACCGGCGACTAGCGCGGGCCTACCTCGGCAGTGCCGAGGAAATGGCCAGTGAAGTGGCCGACCGCCTGCAGCGGGCCAGCCTGGCGGTCGAGCAGTTGCAGCGCACCTCGGCACCGGGCCTGGCGGAGCTGATGCGGGCGGCTCTTCCCCCGGCACTGGCCATCGAGGGGGCAGACTGGGGGCTGGCTCCGGCCGAGGCCATTCAATATCGCAGCCGCACCCCCCATTTCGCACTATGGGTTTTTGCTTCCGAATCCACCACGGCACCCATGTTGCTGTGCCCCCAGGACTCGGCCTTCGGGCTGACCCGCAGCCTTACGGGAGCCCAGGATTTGCAGGTTGGCGACGCCGAGTTAGACGCTACCACCATCATTCAGGGACGCGAGGCCGAGCAGCTACAGCTCTGGCTGGCCCAACCTCCGGTGCTCCAGGCCCTGCGCCGCCTGCGTGCGGCCACCTCGCGCTGGCGCGTCAACCAGTGCGGGGCCGGCTCGGTATTGACCTGGGAAGAACTCAGCCCCAGCGAGGTTCAGGCACGGCTCAAAGACCTGAACAACCTGGTCAGGCTGTTTCCGAGCGGGCCGCCCGTTGGGCACCATCTGCCAGATCACCCCGGCCCAACGATCGCACCACAGCCGTAAATACCTCCAGGTCGTCGTCAAGGCCCGTATCAGCGGCGAGATCGTGGTCGGCATCGGGTTGATTTTCAACAAAATACAGGCAGGCCGACTGCAGTAGCTTCTGGTGTTGCTGCGACAGCTGCGCCCATCCGGCCAGCAGTTCTTCCAGCGCCTGACACAGAAAGCGAGCCAGACCGAGGCGATGAGGTCGTTTCTTCTTGTAGACAATCTCCAGGACTCGGCCGTGATTGGCCACCTCTTTCAGCAGCGCCTCGGGCGCCTCCAGGGGCCGGTCAAAGTGAGAGCGCAGACGGTCACGAACGTGGGCACGCATGCAGAGGTACTTCGCGAATTCAGGCCCCGACCCCCTCTCAGGCAACGACCCCGTGGCGCTCGAGTCGAGCCCGATCCAACAAGAGTTCGGCGCTGGGCAAATCGGCCTCAAGCCGACCCCCGTCGAGCAAGAGGCTGCGAGGCAGCAGCTCTTCCACCAGTTGCAAATCGTGGGTGGCCACCAACATGGCCTGAGGGCGTTGTTGGAGCAAGGAAATCACCGAGCGGCGAGCGCGCGCGTCCAGCCCTGCGGTGGGCTCATCGATCACCAGCAGGCGAGGTTCCATCGAAAGCACCGTGGCCAGGGCAGCTCTCTTCTTCTGCCCGCCGCTCAGTTCGTGGGGTGCCCGGTGGGCACAGTCGGACAATCCCACTTCTTCAAGAGTCAGGCGCACACGCTGCTCGATCTCGCTGGGGCTCAACCCTTGAAAGTGCAAGCCGTAGGCGACATCCTCATACACCGTAGCGCAAAACAACTGATCATCCGGGTCTTGAAACACCATGCCCACCTTGCCTCGAACCTGAGCCAGATGGGGCGGGGAGACGTCCAGGTTGTCGATGCGAACCCGGCCTGTTCCTCGAAGCAACCCGTTGAACTGCAGCAGTAGCGTCGACTTGCCCGCTCCGTTGGGCCCCAGCAAAGCCACTCTCTCCCCCTCTTCCAGCTGGAACGAGACATCGCGAATCACGGGTCGATCGGGATGATAGCCAAAGCTGACCTGCGACAACTCGACTAGGGCCACAGACTTAACCCCACCAGGGCCAACCCGCCCAGCATCCAGAACAGCCCGGTGGAGAGCCGAAGCGGGGTGGCAGGCCGCGGCGGCAGTAGCCCGCCGCGACAGATCATAGCTCGACAAACCCGCTCGGAGCGCACCTGACTGCGCACCATCAAAGCTCCCGCCAATTCGCCAGCGGCACGTGCGCGCCAGCGCCAGCCGGGAGCCGTCGGCCCGCACCCCCTGGCCTGGCGGGCGCGCTGCATGCGCCCCAACTCGTCGCCCAGAACTTCGCCATAACGCAACATGAGAGCCACCGTGCCGAGCAACAGAGCAGGAACGCGCAAGCTTGTCAGGCCAGCCAATAGACGGTCGCGCCCCAACCAGGTCAGCAGCCAGAGGGTGGCGGCCAGTCCGAGCCAGGCGCGCACCACCAGGAGCAGCCAGCGTTGCAACCCTGGCAGCTGCAGAGCCAGACCGTGACCCAGCGAGATTTCAGGGCCGGGGCCGGAAAAGGCCATCGGCAGAGCTGCCAGACAGAAGGGCAACACCACCAGGGCGCGGACCAGCAGCAGCCCGGCAGAACAACCGCTAAGGCCCGCCAGGACCAGCCACAACCCGGCCAGCAGGCCCAACCGGTAAGCATCGGTCTGATGGCCAAGGGCCAGCTGAAAACCCAGCACCCAGAGCACCGCCCCGGGGGCCCAGCGCAGCTCAGGCACGTTGACCTGCCAACCGCAGCGCGACGATGGCCGGAAGCACGACCAGCAAGGCTGCGCCCAGCACCGGAGCCGGTCCCAACCAGCCCAACAGAGGCAACGGTTTGAACAGCGGCGGAACCAATCCGAGCAGCAGAGGCGCTGCCAGCCCCAAAGCGGCGCAGCCACCAAAAGCGCCCACTTCCTGCAGCTTGACCAGCTTCAGCGCGCCCACGGTGGCCAGCCCCTCACCCACGGCCACCACACTCTGTAGACCCAGCATGGCTGGAAGGGAAAGCTGCAAGGGAGTGGTCTGGGCCCAGGCCAGTTCGGCGCAGGCCGCCAGGGTACTGAGTTGAATCGAACACCAGGCCGCGCCCACCGCCACCAACCCCAGCGGCGCTCGCCAGCGCCTGCCCAGGTAGACCATCGCCCAGGCCGACCAGCAACCCACCACACCCATATTGAAAAGATTCCAGCCCAGGCTGAGCAGGCCCCCATCTCCCAGGACCACGGCCTGCACTCCCAGGACGGCCGTCATGACTACCAGCGCACGTGCGGGGCCGAGGGTCAGAGCCAGCAGCGCCGACCCCTGAAAGTGGGCCGAAGTGCCCGCCGGGATCGGAACCATGATGGTTTGAGCCACAGCCAGAAAGGCGGCCAACAGACCCATCTGAGGAAGAGTTTGCTCGAGTTCCTCACCTTCGGCCGCGCGTAACGACCAGGCCAGCGGCGCGGCTACCAGTAGCCAGCCCAGACAGGCCAGAGCCGGAGCCAGAAAGCCATCGGGAAGATGGAGGGCCAGGGTGAGCACCGCCAAGATTTCTGCCAGTCAACTCCCATTCCTGGGAAGGCAGGAGTATGAAATTACAAATGGAAAGGGCCGCATCTATCAGGGGGTCCATATGCGAATCTTTGCAACTGCAGCTCTAATCCTTTCTCTCGCCACCGCGGGTTTTGCCCATCACGGCGGCGCCAGCACCTCACAAGGTCCGGGAACGCCTATCGAGACCAACAGCCCGCTCACCCTTCCAAAAGGGGGCACGGTCGTCTTCACCCGGGCGGAACTGGTGCCGTTTCAAAAGTTCGACCGCTTCAACCCGGAGAACATCGACAGTTTTGACTTCTTTCAGCTCGGCGTGTCGCACGGCCTTACCGACTATCTGACAGCCACAGCCATTGTGCCCTACAACTCCAAAACCCAGGACTCTTTCGGCAACTTGCAGGGGGTCGGCGACGGAAAATTGCTGATGACGCTGGGCTTCAACTACTCCGACGACGAAGGCTTGCAACTCAACGGAGAAGAGGACACCGCCGTCAATCTGGGCGAGTCGAACAAGACCTACTTCGGGCTGATCGGCGGGTTGACCGCCCCCAGCGGACGCTCCGATTTGCAACTGCAAGGCGTGGTTGATGGGGGCCTACAACCAGGTTTTGGCACCCCAACGGCCACTCTGGGGTTGGCGATGACGCGCGGACTGAGCGAGCGACTTTCCGTTTCAGCCGACGCCTCGGTGGAGTTTTTTTCTCGAAAGTCCGGCGGCGACAAGTTCGGCAACGAATTCCGCGCCAACCTGGCCGGCGTCTACGAACTGCATGCCGATGAAGAGTCCTGGTTGCGCCGAGTGGACGGCATCCTTGAGCTCAATTACCTGGTCATCTCCCGGGATGAAACCGCCTTCGTTTCCGAACTTGGCACCGGTGGGCGAATCCTTTATCTTTCACCAGGGGTTCGTTTCCAACTCGGCGACGTCAACGTGGGAGCGCTGATCAAGTTTCCCATTGTGCGCGGCCTGAACGAACGGATTATGCAGCAAGGTTCTGAAGGTCTGGAACAGTATCGCCTGATCTTCACCGTGTCGACCTTTTTCTAACCACATCCACTCGACAAACGGATTTAGGGGAGCGGAGAAAACCATGAACTACAAGGCATTGGCCACACTGATGTTGCTGACTTCTTTGAGTTGGGGCCACGATTTCTGGCTCAAGCCCGCCCCCCAGGGCGCCATCTTGCGCTATGGCCACGGCAGCGAAGAAGAACCCTACAAGTCCGAGAAGCTCAAAAAGGCCAGCGCTCTCGACGCCCAGGGAAAAGTCCTGGAGGTGAAGACGGCCGACGATGGAGGCAAGGTTCGCCTGCAGTCCCCGGCTGAGGCCGTTCAGCTCGGTATCGAACTCGACAACGGCTACTGGAGCAAGAACGTGGGCGGCTGGGCCAATCGATCGCGAAGAGAAACCCCCGGCTGCCTGTTGTCCGAGTGGTCGCTCTATTACGCCAAGGTGCTGCTCAAGTCGCAGTCCTGTCTGGGCAAGCCCTTTGGTCACCCGCTGGAAATCGTGCCCCTGGAGGTTCGCAACGACCATTTGCGCGTGCGAGTACTGTTGCACGGCAAGCCGGTCTCCGCGCTGAAAATCTATTCCAACCACAAACGCGTGGCCGAATCTGACGAGCACGGCGAAGCCAGTTGGAAGCGCGAGGGAGAAACCATTGTCTCCGTAAGCATGAAGGAGGCCTTGCAGGGGAATCCCGATGCCGAGCGTCTTAACCTTCACGCCTCTCTGACCGTGCCCTGAGCGGAAAGAGTTTGGCCTCAGGCGCCTAACACCTGACAATGGATTCGCTGCGTCATTCCTGGAGCTTTCTGCGCGATGCTCTGGTGTTTGGCGCGGTTACTTTCGCCTTTCTCTTCCATCTTTGCGCCATGGCGGCCGATCGCGATCGCACGCAGGAACGGGCCTACGCTCGCCTTGCCCACGCCCGGGTATTCTCTGAAGCCGCGCTGCTTGAGTCTCTCGAGCATTTGCGCCCTCAGCAGTTGGGCAAGTGCCTGCATCCTCAGGATGGAGTGCTGATCGAACTTGCCCGGGGGGCGGAAAGCCAGCGGGTTCGCCAGCGCTCGTTAGAACTGCTGCGCCAGAAACTACAACGTCCCGGCTTGGCGCTGGACGCCTGCGAGCGCGTGCTGGCCGACGAAATCGTGCAGGAAGAATCTCCTCAGCAGTTGCCCCAACTGGAAAAATTCCTGCTTCTCTACGCCTGGGTCGTAGAAGTGGTCGTTCTGGCAGCCTTTTCTCAGATCTGGCGTAGCCCCCAGGCCCAGCAGGACTTGTATCAACTGGCCTGCCGACCTTATCTTTTCATCCCTCTGGTCGGATTTGCTCTGCTGGTCCCCCTGGATAGATTCGCTGTGCTCAAAGGGGGCTCTGGCTATTGGACCGTGGCGGCCCTGACCACAGCCCTGCTGGGCGCGGGCGTTCTCTACTGGAGACTACGAACGCGGCTGCGCCCCGAACAACTGCCCGAGTTGAGCCTGTACCTTTTGATCGCTTCGCTATCCATCCAACTGGTTGCCATCCTGGCAGGCTCGGGTTGGGCACTGAGCTGGTTTCACCAACCGGCTCTGCTTTGGGCGGGCAAGGGCTGCACCCTGATTCTGGCCCTCTTTCCGCTCTTTCTCTTGGAAAAAGCCTGGAGCAGCCGAGGAGGCCAGAAAAGCACCGGTGAACTAGAAGCCCATGGCCAACATCCTGGTTCTTGAGGACGACCCGCTGTTCCGCGACAGCGTGGCTCGCTCCCTCGAGATGCAGGGCCATGTCGTGGAGGGGGCGGCCAGTGCCGAAGAAGCCGAGCAAAAGGCTCGCGAGCAGCCGTTCGACCTGCTGGTCAGCGACATTCGAATCGCCGGCAAGGTGGACGGCGTCGGGGCCCTGGAGCGCTTCCGAAGTACCCACCCCGAGCTTCGCTGCATTCTGATGACGGGTTTCGCCGACGCCGACGCACCGGTGCGCGCGGCCCGCCTTCAGGCTGACGACTATCTGCTCAAACCTTTCAAACTGCAGGCTCTGTTGCAGTCGGTCCAGGCCGTCCTGGAAAGAGACGAGCAGGCACCGGCCGGAGCCCTGCGCTCGCTCGACTCAGCCCAGGGGGTTTCCGGCTGGCTCTTCGATCCACGGCTGCAGCAACTGGAAGTCCAGCGAGAGAAGTGCATCCATCAGTTCTTCATTCTGGCTCGAGCCCGGCGGCTGGAGCCCTGCCAGGCCTACGGTCACTTTTGTGCCTGGGAACGCATTGAACTCGAATACCTCGAGCATCACGGGCCGCGCAACTGGGAAAGGCTACTCGGGCAATATCAGAAATGGGAGAGCCAGTTAAGCCAACTGCAGACCCAGAACCTGACCTCCCCAACCTTGAGCCGAGGACGCTTCGACCTGATGTTCGCTCGGATTCAAGCGGGTGTCCTCAGCGTAACTCAGTTGCTTCAATCCATTCGGCTGTTGCATTCCGAGGTGGCTCGCAAAGAGAGCCTTATGGCCTACTGCAACTATCACTGGCTCTGGTCGGATCAACTCGACCAGGGCGACCCGTTTCTCAGCTTGACGATCAATGGCTACCGTCTGATGCGCCACCGCTCGGTGCTCAGCCCCCAGGTGCGCCTGTACGAAGCCGAAGCCGAATACCGGCCACGAAGGGGCGACCTGGTGCTGTGTTTGCCCGATGCTCCCGAGAGTAGCGGCATGATGAGCGGAGAACTGCGTTCCGAGCGAGCCGCCATGCTGACCACCAGCTACGGCCATCACTTCCTGCTCTACCGTGGCTTCTCGATGTCCCTGCGCTCGCGACTTCCTCGCCAGGGAGTCGATGCCCCCATGGCCTGGCGAATTCTGCGCCCGGTGTTCGTTCAAGTGGCCGCCTACCATAAGCAGGAACGCTGTAGTGGTTGCTTTTCGCTGCGGGACATCGACAGCCCACCGGGGCAGCCCTGCAGCCTGAGCCAGTTCTCCCCGGCAGCCTATCGAGAAGCCCATCTCTGGATGCTGGAGGCCCAGGGGGATCTGATCGAGTTCAATGCGGCGCCCGAGGTGCTCTATCAGGCCGAACCCAGCCCTCTGTCGGACCAGGCCGTTCTGGGTCGCATCCTCTTTGAGGTCGTGTTCGGAGGCCACTATCCTGACCCCGCCCTGCGCGTGCACATCCGCAAGCTGGGGTCGGTCGAGGCCAACTGCGCCTTCGGTCCTCACATTGCCCGCCTGGCACCTCTGCAGCAGGTGTTCTATCGACTGTCTCACGCCCAGCCTTCCCAGCGATTTGCCAGTCTGGAAGACGCCATTGCCCTCATCGATCAGATTTTGCGCGTGAAGGGGTGAACCCGGGCGCACTCCATGGTAGCCTACAGAAGTGGATGAGGTAGAAGAAAAGCTTCGCGTGATCGATCGGGCCGAGCATCTGGTCAGCGAGCGTCACCTTCTCCCCTTCCTGGAAAAAGCTCAGCAACAGAGTCGCTGGGACGAATCCGAGCAGATTCTCTTTTCCATCCTGCGCCACACTACTCGACTCGACCGCACCTACCACGCACGGATTCGCCTGCTGCTCTCGCGCGGCCTTACCGAGCAGGCCATGGAGGAAGCCGCCCTGGTCTTCGCTCTTTACCGTGAACAGGGCCGATTTCTGATGGCACTACAGGTGGCTCGGGCGATGCGACACATCGACCCGCGCTCGGCCCGTCCCTACAACCTGGAACTGGAGTATCTGCTGGAAATCGGCTGCCGTCAACAGGCTCAGCTCTGCCAGGAAGAGTTGCTCTGCATGCTGGAGCAAACCCAGCAACAATGCGAGTCGGGACCCTCTAAGGCTCGCTTTCAAATCCTGTTGCGCCGTCCGCAGCGACGAGAACTCCCCCGCTTGCCCCAGTCGTGGACGGTATCGCCTCCTTTGAATCTCGGCGAGGTCTCAAACCTTCCGGCCCTGCTCGAAGACGAGGGTGAGCCAGGGCGACTGTGGTGGAGCCAGGAAGGCGACAACGACCACTGATGGAGATCGATTCCGACGAAACGACCGGCGTGCTGCAGCCGGTCCCCTCCGCCCTGGCAAGTGGTCAGGGTTTGCCCTGCCTGCAGGTGCTCTCGGGCGAGGCCATAGGACATCTGATCCCACTGACCCAATCTCGCACCCTGATCGGCAGAGCCTCTCACTGCGACCTGGTGCTGCGCACCACCGGAATCAGCCGAGAGCATGCCGAAGTGGTACGAGCTGGAAATCAGGAAGTCTGGGTCCGAGATCTGAACTCAACCAACGGAATCACTCTCAATGGACAGCCGCTCGTTGAAGGACGCCTGCAGAATGGCGACGAGATCGGCGTGCCTGGCCAGCCGCTGCTGAGATTTCTCTATCAGAAGTCCTGGCAAGTGCAGCGAGCGGCCAAGGTTCAGGACCGAGCCTCGGCCGATCCCTTGACGGGCGCCTTCAGCGCCCGCTACCTGAGCCTGCGCCTGGAGGAAGAACTGGCCCTGGCCCCACGCAAGCGACTGCAACTGTGCCTGCTGGCCGTACGTCCACTGCAACCGACCCTGAACGGCGACTCGGAAGAGGAGCGAAGTTTGCTCATCGCGCTGGCCGAGCGCCTGGAGGGGTTGTTGCCCACCGAAGATGTGCTGGCCCGCTGGGACGGCACGACCTTCGTGGCCCTGCTACGTGGCAAATCCAGGCGCGACTGCCAGAAAATCGCCCGACGAGTGGAGCAAAATCTGGCCCAGGTAGCCTTTCCTGCCAACGCCGAGCGCCCCACTTCGCAATGCATCATTTGCCGTTGGGGCTTGTTCGAATGGTCCTCCGAGATGCCGGCCCAAGAGTTGCTGCAGAAAACCCTTGAGCAGCTGAACAATAGCCAGCCTTAGTCCTTCTCGAAAAGGTGGCGGTCGAGATGAGTGGGTGCCACCAGGTTCGCGCCCAGAACGCTACCCAACATGTCGGCGATTCCGCTGGCCTCGTGCTCGAGAATTCGATAGCGCGGGGGGAAAAAGATCCCGGTATCCACGGCCTCATTCTTGTCGAGCAACAAGTTCAACAACTGCTGCTCGATCAGGCTACGCTCTTTCTCTTCCAAATTGCGGCGAACGATCTCGCCCCCCTGACTGGCCGAGAGGGTTGGTAGCCCGGCCTGCTGGGCCACCTCGAGCAACTTCTTCGTCTGCTTACGACTGGTTCCCTGAACGATCGGTTGGGTTTGCTCGCTCAAACTGCTCAGATTCATCGCAACCACAGCGCGGTCGTGCCCCTGGGCACGAATCTTCTGCAGTGTGTCGGCGACCTGAGGGCCAAAGCGACGATACTGCTGGCGATTGTACTCGTCGATCAATCCGATGTTGGCGTGATCGAAATTGAGCGTACTCAGGCTGATGGGCTCGCCCCCGTTGGGATTCGGCGCCTGAGCGTAGGTCGGAAGGGTGAGCAAGAAGGGCTTCTCGCCTTCCTCTCCTGCGCGTGCCACCGGAAAGTTGTTCACAACCCCGCCGTCGGCCAGTTGCATGCGATGTACCTGAGGACGGTCGGCGTCGTGAAGAGGCGGTGACTTGGACAGCTGGATCTGAGGAGCGTCGAAGAACCCGGGTATGGCTGCCGAACAGCACAGGGCTGCGGCTACGTCCATATTGGGCGTATTCTCGGCGGAGAAGACCACCTGGCCTTCCGGCCCGACTTTCAGGTCTTTGAGCATCTCGGGTGGCAGGTCGGCATTGAGAACCGTGGCCGTGACCTTCAACTTGAAGGGCAGGTCGCGAAAGAGAACGGGGCGCCCCTCGACCGGAGTCTTTTCCTTGAGCAAACCGGCCAGTGTTTTGTACATCTTCTGCTGGGAGAACAGGCCCGTGCGGTTCAGGCCACGCACCTTGGGGTCGACCCCACCCGAGAGCCACAGGTAATCCGAATAGAAGCGTTTGAAATCGAGCTTCTCGAGCACCCCTCCGAGTTCGGCCGGAGAGTAGCCGCCGGCCAGCAAGCCCGCCGTAAGTGCCCCGGCCGAGTTGCCGACAAACTCGTCGACCTGCACCTGACCCTGTCCGGCCTGAAGATACTGTTGCAACTGCTTGACGGTTTCCACGTAGGCGAAGCCCTTGCCACCACCTCCTTCGAACACCAGGCTCATCTTCAGCGGATCCTGACCCTGGACGGGTTGGCCCCAAACCTCGCTGCGATTGGGCCCCGGAGGCAAGGGGGTGATGCCACCGGGCGGGTTTACCTCTGGTTCATAGTAGGCACTCAGGATCAGGGGGTTCTTCTCATACTCCGAGTCTTTCAGCAAGCAGTTGAAGGCCAGATCGCCATAGCGGGAGTATCGGCTGGCGACCCAATCCATCAGATCCCGATGGCGCACGATCTCGGCGCGTTCGGGCGTCATCTCATATTTCTCGCCGCTGCCCGGCGCGGCTTCAGCACTGGCGCTGGCGGCCGCCCGCAGATCGTCCAGGGCACCTTTGACCTGGGGGTCGTGGATGTCTAAACGATCGTGGAGCAGGCCCTTGATGTCCAGCCCACGATAGGCCGACCCCAGACGCTCGCGCAACCCCTGCTCTCGCACCAGCAACTGGTCCTCCACGGCCCGAATGTCGCCCATCAGGATGTCCAGGAACTTCTGGCGCTCGCTGAGGCCGAGGCCCGCCAGCAGATGGTCCACCGCCTGAGACAGAGCCAGGGAACGGTCGTAACGCTCGAGAATCAACTTGCCACTTTTGCGGTCGATCAGTTCGATGTAGGGCGCGTTCTCGGGAGAAACGCGGGAAAACTCGGGATGGTCGATGCCCAGAGCATTGAGGCGCACCCACGAGCGAGAAACCGGGGCCATAATACTTTCGCGTTGCTCAGGAGAAACCTCGCTGAGCAGCTTGATCCAGAAGGTCTGAATTCCGCTCACCAAATCGCGGTCGAGGCCGATGGCGGTATCGGCGATATTGCAGAGCGTATCCCAGTTGGGAGCAGCCCCGTCGCCAGCCATCCGCATGAACTGTGCATAGGCCTGCTGGACGTCACGCGGATCCGGAGTCGCCCCAAAGGGATCCGAGGCGTTGTCGCCCTTGAGCCAGGGAGGCGTCAGCCTACCCTTGATGTCAACGACGGTGTCGTGCACCTGAGGCAAGATACCGAACAGCCAGGGGTCAAGCCGCCGATAGTTGGACTCTACCCGGGTCATCAGCCATTTGTAGTACATTCGGGGGTCGGGAAAGTTCGAGCCCAACGAGTTCTCGCGCCGCGCGATCGAAGCAATCGACTCGGTGGCAATCGATTCTGTCGGCGTGACCTCATCGAACTTCCCATCCGTATCGACGAAAATGGGGAACTCCTTCTGTCGGGCCCGCTCCAACAGATGCTGGCGCACCTTGTCCAGTTCTGGATCGGGGTGAACCATCGTTTCGATCATCTCGAGGGGCAGTCCGGCGAACATTCGCATGAAGTGCTCGGCTTCGTCGTGACGCTCGGGGCCCAGGTTGACGAAGGCCGCCTGGCCGTCGGCCAGGGCCTGGAACACCGGGATGGTGAACCCCCCGTTGGCGCCATCACCACCGCCAGCAAGCGTTTGATACATGGTGCGCTCAACCCCCAACAAACCGGCCACATCGACCCCGATGCCTCGGCTGGTAGTGCTGGAAATGCGCGAGAGCACCTGGCGCAAAGCAAAATCATAGACCCCACCCACCGAATGAGCCAGGAAACCATGCAGGCGCTCGCCCCAACTCTGGTGCCCCCTGGGTCGAGCCGGGAAGCCACTGCCCAGGTCGCCCTGGGGCAAGAAATTCGGTTCATCAGGGTCAGGCGGTTGAGGTGAAGGCTGGTGCTTTGGAGCTGCGGGCTTGGAGGCAGGAGAATGGCCGCTGGGCCCACACTTGACCTGCACCGGGGTGCCCCCCAGAGGGCTGGAGGGCGAGAAACCATCCTGAGGAGGCAGCTCCTCGGCACCCGGAGTGACCTTCGCCGGCTCCTGCATCGGGCGAGTGGGGGGCGCTTTCGACAGTGACTTGAGTTGGGTAATGTCCAAGAGAACCCCCGGGAAAGTAGTGGCCGTAGAATTCGCCAGCAGAGAGACGGAACCTCTCGGCAGGAACAGCCATACATAGTTCGAACCATCCAAGGTGGACTGTCGATCGCTCGGGGGCAAGCCGGTAACCTATACCTTCTCGACTCACGGGCTTCCGTTGAATAACGACCCCCAGGTGCTGCTGTTCAGCGATGTGGACGACACCTACATCCCCTGGAAGGTCTACAATCGCGAGGCCGAGACCGACAAACTCGAGCGAACCCGGGGTACTCTCGAAGAGTTCCGTGGCGATACCATCAACGCTTTTTGCAGCGCCCGCAGCCTCTCCAGCCTGCAACAACTCTTACCATACTTTTCTGGCATCCCCATGCAAATTCTGGGTACCAACGGGGGCCAGCAAGTCTTTGTCAACTACCACAATCTGCCCGCCGAACAGTGGCTTCCCTCACTCTCGATGCACGATCGAGACCCGTTGTGGGACCAGCGGGTGCAGAGCCTGTCGGGCGGCTTCGAGGCCACCAGGGCTCTTGAGGAACTGCGGGACGTGCTGGAGGAGGCCCGGTTCGAAAAGACCTCCAACCAGTGGCCTCCTCCCCTGGACACCCGTGAGTGCTGGAAAGTGGAACTCGAAGATCGCCCGGGACAGTTTGCCGTGGTGGCCCTGACCCCCGACCAGACCTCCTTTATGGTTCGCGCCGACGCTCGCGACCCGGGCGCTCCCATGAGTGAAGAACATAAAGCGCTGGCCAGGCGCCTGGCGGACAGATTCGAGACCAAAATGGCCTTTGCCGGAGTGGATGCCGAGGCCAAGCTCTTCATCGATAAGTCCGACCACGTGATCTACTTGCTTCAGCCTGAGAGGGTTTGCAAAGAAACGCTGCTCGAACATCTTGTCGAGCGCTACCCCAGTGTTCACGCCATCATAACCGCCGGCGACAACTCGAACGACAGTCAACTCAGCCAGCCTGCCTATTCCGACGTTCCCAACTACCGCATCGTTTCGGGCGACCGGGCTGAGATCATCCACAATCTTGTGGGCCAGGAGAACGTGGTCATCGTCGACAAAGGCGACCTGAGCCCGGGCCTGAAGAGCCACCTGGGCAACCTGCTCGAGCCGGACTCCCCTGGCTAAGCTCCAACGCTACCTGGAGAACTCCCGAGGGGACGACCGCTTCGTTTTTGGCCTGTTGCTCGTCCCTGGCCTCACCTGTATCCGGGGATACTTCTCAGGAGCCTTTCCCTTCTGGGTGGCCGGGATCGCGCTGGGCATCCTGGGCTATCAACGCCTGCTGAAACCGGCTCGCTGGTTGCTTCCGCTGGCCTGGCTTCTGGTATTGCTGGGCAATACGCTTTTGCAGTTCAACCTGCTGGACTCCCGCTGGACGATGCCGGTGGCCGACCTGCTGCTGATCAGCCTGGGCCTACCTCTGGGCCTCCACCTACAGGCAGTGGCCAGTCGCCGGGAAAGCGACTAGGTATCGCCAACCAGCCAGGATTCACCCCCGATGGCCTGCGAAGACGCCCCCATGAGCGCAGAGTCTAGAACCTACGGCCCGTTGACGGCAGCACTGGTGGGCGTGGCCATGAAGGAGATGGTACGCCGCGCCATCGGCGAGATCCGTCGCCAACGTTTTATCTTCGAGGCACAGTCGAAGCATAGCTACTCGGGCGAAAACAACGACCTGGTAACCAGCGCCGACCGAGAGGCTCAGAGGATCTACCTGAAAATGCTGGCCGAGTGCTTTCCCAACTTTGGCGTCATTGCTGAAGAAGATGAACTGCGGGTCCCCTCCAGGCAACCCTGCAACCTGTACTTCACCCTGGATCCTCTGGACGGCACCAAGGCCTTTGGACGTCGCCAGTCGACCGGTGTGGGAACCATGATCGCTCTCCTTGAAGGCCAGGAAGTCCTGGCCGCCTACGTCGGCGATGTGATGACTCAGGAAATCTACGGATACCGTCCCGAATCCGACCGCGTCCACCGAATCAGCGAATACGAGACGGGCGAAACGCTGGTCATCGAAGAGCGTCCCCTGAATCGTGGAATCTTGCTGACCCGCAACTCACCCTGGAACTACAACTGGAACATGGCCGACCTGGCCCAGCGCTACTTCAAGGACATCGACGTTGAAGGCGGCAGCATTGGCATCACCTTCGCTCGACTCTGGAAACAAGAGGTTACCGCACTGCTGATGGGGCCCTCGTATGAAACCCCCTGGGACTCCTCTCCCCTGATCGGAATCTCGCGTAAGTTGGGCTTCGTCTTCCTGGGTAGGGAAGATGGTTCGTTTCATCCGATCCAACTGGATCCTCCCACCGAAATCCTGTATCGAGAACAGGATCTGCTGGTGATTCACCGTCAATACCTGCCCCAGCTCGCAGCTGATGGAATCGTGCGTCTATGAACAGCTGGGAACACGTCGGTCAGGAATCCACCACCTCCTACGGCATCTTCACGGCGCGGGTGGACCTGCTGCGTTCGCCTCGCAATCAGGCCGTGTTACGCCGCGTGGTTCTTGACGGTCCGGACTGGGTCAACGTCATCTGCAGAACCCAGGAAAACACCTACTTGATCGTGAGACAGATACGCCACGGCATCGGACAAACCACCTGGGAAATCCCGGCAGGCTCGGTGGATCCCCTGGAGTCGCCAGAGCATGCCGCAGCCCGCGAAGTCCTGGAGGAAACCGGCTACCGACCTTCGCGCGTCGTGCACCTTGGGGTTGTGCACCCCAACCCCGCCTTTCAATCCAATCGCTGCCACCTGCTCTTCGCCGATGGCTGCGTGAAAGTTCAAGAACCCGAACTGGATGAGGGCGAGGACATTGAAGTCGAGCAATGGTCGTGGGAACAACTCCGCGAAGCTCCCCAGCGCGGCGATATCACCCACGCCCTGGTGATCACGGCTCTCTACTTTTTTCAATCGCCCGAGCGCTGGGATGGCTGAAGCCGATGGCTTCTCAGCCCTGTGCCCGAGAGCGGGAACGACCCAAAGAGTAACAGAGATACAGCCCCGCCACACCTGCTAACGCCAGTGCTGGAGCTAAACCCAACCAGCCAACAGACGTTGCTGAAGCAGTGTTCGATTTCGTGGTCGGCTCGCCAGAGGGACTCAAGGGTTGCTCTTCCACCTCGAGGATCTGGGCTCTGGACTCCGCTCGCAACGACTCCTGGCCCAAGAGAGTGATGCTCAACTCGGCCATACCCTGATTGGATTCCAGATTGGCAAGATTGCTGCGATAACTGTTGATGCGGTCACGCAGGTGGGCCTTGAATTCGGCCTCGCACAAACCCCTTTCCGCAGCCGTGAGCTCGCCCGAGCGGATGTCGATCTGAGCTGCCGCCAGCTTCTCAGCCAATTGAAGCTGACGCCGGGTCTCCGAGTAGCTGGCGGAGTTATCCGAGTAGCTGCGATTCTCTGAGACGACACGCCCAAATTCGGGCAGCTTCTTGGCAAACTCTCCGAGTTGAGCCTCGGGCATCCTCAAATTCAAACTACCCCGGCCGTTCCTGCCGTCGGTGGACAGGTGGGTTATTTTGGCCTCGTGAGCCTGTGCCAGTTCCTGGAGTTGTCGACTGACCCCCAGCACATCCTGACACTGGATTTGAGCATTATAGTTGCTCTGGCCATAGCCAAGTGGAAACTTGGCCATCCCTGGCAATGCCAGGGCAGAGAACGCGCAAACCGTGAAAGCAAAGCGACGCAACATCAAAGACCTCCCCGCTGTGAACCCATCTCTCTACGAATCCCTGGAGAGTCACAACATCGGGCAATGCCAGACCATCGCGGACACCCAGGAGCAGCCCTCGAGAGACGGGATTCAAAGTTAGGTCGTCAGCGGGGGCAGATTCTTCCAAAGCGGGGCTTCTCGAACCGCAGGTATCGAAAAAGAGACCCCGGCCCCAGATCTTTGAGTCAGGGAGGATAGGGTGTGGGTGTGGGAACAACTCAAAGACCTGGGGCGGGATACCCTGGTTCTCCTAACCAAGCATCCATAAGGAGGCCAGGAACACGAGAAAGTAAGTGCCAAAAAGCCCTATCTCCAGTCCCTGACGAAGAATTGAGGGCTCAGCCTTCTTGCAAGCACTCGAAATCAGACGACAGCGAGACCTGACACCGCTCTGCTCATTGGCAAAGCTGCGCTTTCTCCAAGGGGAGCGCGATCGGCGCCTGAGGAAGCGGGGATTACTCCCAGCTCCCCAGCGATCAAGCCCGGGGGGCGTCGACTCAAATCGGGTCACGGTCATATGGTTGACGGCAATAGCAATGCTCACTGGTGGTTCCTCGTGTCCTAAAGAATGTTCTCTGTATCTATTTCTGGGCGTAGCTCGTGTGAGAGATGATCTCACTGCCTGGGAAAATCGCCTCTGCTTTCAGCACCAGGCGCTCGTGAACGGTTAAGTTGGTAGTCGCCTTCTTGCGTCCCGGCTTGGGGACTGGTGGAACGCGTTCAGGCTGGGGATCCAAAGCGAATGCAAACATAGCACTCCTTTCACACAATGCGATTCCAAGCCCCTGGCCAGGGCCGATCAAGACAGAACTATTGAGAATGGGTGTCGACTCGGACGGGCTTCAGGGATACTTCCTCATCAAAGCCTTCACTTTGCCGATCAAACTGAAGTTGCGGTCGACGACGATGTCATCATAACGCGGATTATCCGAGCGCAGAATCACTCGACCCTTTTCAGGGAAATACCGCTTACAGGTCGCCTCATCTTCAAGCAGAGCAACAACGATCTCTCCGGCGGAGGGCTGTGCGTCGCGCTCGACCAGAATGAGATCGCCAGGCTGAATTGCTTCCGCCATGCTGTCGCCCTTGATTTTGAGAAAGAAATACTTCTTGTTGGAATTCAGCCAGTCGACCGCAAACGGCAGTTCTTCAATGATGTCTTCCTGGGCCAAAATCGGTGCCCCGGCAGCCACCTCACCAACGACGGGAATCAGTCTGGACTTCGCCTCGCCGTGAAGTTCCGCTTCGTCCTCACGCGAGACCAGAGAGAGTGACCTTGCCAGACCTGGATCGCGTTTGATGTAGCCCTTTTTCTCGAGCGCATTCAGATGACGCTGGGCACCCTGAGGAGACTGGATGTCGAAGTGACGACAGATGTCCCGCACGGAAGGGGGAAAACCCCTCTCTTTGGTGTAGCCACGGACGTATTCGTAAATCTGTCTTTGACGGTCAGTCAAGATTTTCATCAGACACTCCTCTTTGCGGAACTGACCCCAGCATAGTATACGCCGGTTCAGCTGTCAAGGGTTCACGTATACACTTGTATGAGTTCTCCAAAACCCGAGTATCAGAGGGGAAGCACGCCCCCTCTGGTGGAAGGTTGGTTCTCTAAATGGCGGATGATTCCGGGCAGAACATAGACTGGCTGGGGCTGTGTCCCGCGCTTTCGTCCCGCTTGCGGCAAATCGGGCCAGTCCGCCTTGCGGCGGAAGAATGCTGCCGTTTTTTGAGTTCCTCCTCTGGCTTTGCAGGTTGTCGCCTGCATGTGGCCAGCGAACAGGAAACGCTGGTCATCCAATACGGCTCCAGCAAGGAAGCCCACCACAGTTCCATTTGCGTGGGTCAGGGGCGGGCCCAGTCGACGCTGGAGTGGTGGAGCGGCCTGCCATCTCAAGAATTGAACCCGGGCTACCAGGCCTTCCAGGCTCTCCTTGAATGGATGCTGGCCGATTGGTCGCGGCGCTTGGAAGCCTGCACTCCTGGTGCCGCGCTGGGCGACGAAACCTTGCTTTATTTCGGCAGTACCCTGGCCGGCGCCCATCAACTGGACCAACTTCTGCAAACCATTCTGCAAGCTTGTGTCCGCCTGGCTCAGGCCCGCGGGGGCCGCATTCATCTCATCGAAGGGGGCTGGGAAACCGCCGCACAGGAAATCGGCCAGGAAACCCAGCGCTGTCTGACCATGGCCCTGCTAAGACACCAGCAGGTCAAAGCACTGGTCACTCTCTATTTCGAACCCGGCGACATTCTGCTCGACAGTCGCCTGAATTTGACCTTTGCACTGTCCAAACAGGCTGCACTGGCCATAGAGAACCTGCTGGCCCACGAGCGCGAGCACGAAGAAGCTCGCGAAGCCCAAATTCTCTACAATGCGGCCCGGGCCATCGACGACTGCCAGGAACTGGACGAAGTACTGGAACAGTCGGCTGGGGCGGTGGCCCGAGTGGCCGAGGTCAGGCGCTGCCTCATTCTGCTGCGGGAGCCCAACAAAACCTATTTCTCTGTCGTCGCCGCCACCGGCATCTCGCCCGACCAGGAGGAATTCTTCGGGGCCTTCCGGCTTACCCTTTCTCAGTTCCCCGAGGAAATGCGCCGGTGGATTACCGAGGGTCGGGCCATCAGTTCCGACCATTTTGACCTCAGAGAGTCAGCCTTGGGACGGCTGTGCGCTCTGCTTCCCGGGGCCGGATTTTTGCTCGTGCCCATGCTGGCCAAAGATCGGGTTATCGGCATGATTTACCTTGACGATCCGAGGGGGGATGCCCACATCTCGGAAGCGGCCACGCGCATGGTGTTGACCCTATCCCTGCAAATCGGCAACGCCATTCAGCGCGCCACCTTGCTCAACCAGTTGCAAGAAAACCTGGGTCCGCTGCGAGCCTTGTATCAGGTTTCTACCGCCATCACAGGGACACTCAGCCTCAACAAAGTGGTCAAGCTGATTGTCGAACAGGCCGTCGAACTCCTCGAGCACTCGGCATGCGCTCTGCTGGTGCTCGACGAAATGGGTGAAGGCTTTCGCCTCGAGACCAGCGTGGGATTGACCGAAGAGTTGCTGGAGCCTGCCCTTCAGGCGCGCATGGCGCGAGTGGCTGTAGAACGCAAGAAAGCCACCGCGCTGTATCTGGAAAAAGATCCGGAGTGCCTCGAGTTCGAGGGCATTCTTAAACGTGCCAATTTCGGGGGATTGCTCACCGTGCCGCTGGTGGCTCGCAAGAAAATGGTCGGGGTGCTCAACTGTTTTGTCCCTCCCCAGATGCGATTTCGCCAGCAAGAAATTCGCTTCTTGCGAGGCTTTGCCAACCAGGCGGCCATCGCCGTGGAGAATGCGCGGCTGCACGGGCTGGTCCGATTCAAGATGGGCGAACTGGGCACGCTGTTTGAGGTGAGCAAAGCGGTTACCTCCACCCTGCAACTGGACCGCGTGCTCGAAGAAATTGTTCGCCACGTGCGTGAAATTCTTCGAGCCGATGCCTGTTCTCTCATGCTGGTCGAATCGAACTACCTGGTCATGAAGACCTCTGAAGGGCTGGAAGCCGCGCTGCCCTGCCGCCCGATTCCCATCGGTGTAGGAGTAGCCGGCACGGCAGCAAAAACCGGCCAACCCACGGTCGTCATCGATCAACCCGAGCAGGCTGGAGAGTTCCCCGAGAAAGTGCGCAACCACGGCCTGAAAACCATTCTCTGCGTGCCGGTGGAGACCCGAGGTCGAGTCATCGGCCTGATCAACGTCTACTTCCGCGAAGTCATGACCCATACTCCCGCCCAGGTCAATCTGTTGATTGCGCTGGGCAGCCAGGCCGCCGTGGCCATTGAGAACGCGCGACTCTATGCCGAAAAGCAACGGGTTACCGAGTTGCTCCATCACGCCCTTATTCCTAAAGAGAAGCTCGGCTTTCCAGGGGTGCAGGTCGGCCATCGATTTCTGCCCTCCATGGACCTCTCTGGTGACTACTATGACCTGATTCCGCTCGACCAGGAGCGATTCTTCATGGTCATCGCAGATGTATCCGGCAAGGGCCCCGATGCAGCCATCCAGGCTCTGCAGGCCAAGCATATCCTGGGCAGCTATGCGCTGGCAGGTTACGGCCCGGCAGCCTCGCTGCGAATGCTCAATCACCAGATCTCTCAGAGCCCCTTGACGCGGCAAGTCACCGTCTTTTGCGCCCAGGCCGACATGTCCCAGCGACTCTTGCGCTTCGCCTGCGCCGGTCACGAGCCGCCGCTCTTTCACCCTCGTGATGCCAGCGAACCGACACTGCTCAAAGCCGAGGGCATCATGGTTGGCGCAGTGGACGACTATGAGTACGAGGAGAAACAGGTCGAACTAAGCCCCGGAAGCCTGATCCTTTGCTACACCGACGGTATCACCGAAGCTCGAACGCCGGCAGGGGAATTCTTCGGCCTTGAACGCATCATGCAGGCCATGGTCCAACACGCCGAAGGTCACCCCAGCAAACTGGTCAATGGCCTGTATAACCGGGTGCGCAAGTTCACCCGAGAGAACATCACCGACGACTTTTCGCTTCTGGCGGTGCGGTTTTAATGCTTCGGCTGCTGTTTCTGTTACTACTGTTCTGCCTGGGCGGCTGCCAGAGTTCCCCACCGGCCAACCGACCTCTGCTCTGCTGGACCGCCTTTGAAGGCGCCGAACTGGAAGAGTTTCGCAGCCTCTGTAAGGCTTACCGTCAACCGGTCGAGGTGCTGGCGGTTCCCTTCGATCAACTGAAGAACAAGGTCTTGGTAGCAACTCCGGCCGGACAGGGTCCAGATCTGGTGGTGGGTCCCCAGGACTGGCTCGGCGTGTTTTCGGTGGCCGGGCTTCTGCAGCCCCTGCCCGCCGAGGTTCACCAACGTCTTCGCTCGGAAGTAAGCCCGGTGGCGCTGGAGGGTGTGAGCTACGATGGCAAGATTTACGCCTATCCCATACTGCTCGAAGGCTTGGCCCTGCTGCGCAACCCGAAGCTGGCACCGCGCAGCCCAAAGAACCTGGACGATCTTCGCGACTACGCGGTAGAACTGCAGAAGGGGGGCATCAAGGGGTTCTATTTCGACCTGCGAGAACTCTATTTCTCGTGGCCCTTTTTCTCTGCTTACGGAGCGGTGGTGTTCCGCGACGGCCTCGAACCCGGCCTCACCGGTCCCGAGGGCCAGCAAGCCTGCGAATATTTGCGCCAGTTGCGCAAGCTCGATCTGATACCGCTTGGGGCCAAAAACGATTTTGCCAAGAGCATGTTCCTCGAAGGCAAGCTGGCCATGACCCTGAACGGCCCCTGGTTTCTCAGCGATTTGAGGGGTCGCCAACTGCCTTATGTGATCGAACCCGTGCCGGCAGGAACTCATCCGGCCGCCTCATTCATCGGGGTCACCGGACTGATGCTCAACCGCCTCAGTCGCCGTCCCGCAGAGGCTCTCGAGTTGGTTCAGTATCTGGGCTCGCGGGAAAGCGTGCGGCGCATGTCGCTGGCCTCGGGCCGGGTGCCCGCCCGCAAGGACTCCCAGGCCGATGTTGCCCTTGACCCGGTGAAAGGCAAAGATATCGAAGCCTTCACCCGGGTGGTCGAGCAAGGGGTAGCCATGCCCAACCATCCGGCCGCCAACGCCGTGTGGGAGCCGATGAAGCAATCGCTGGAGTTGATCTCCAAAGGCGAGGTGCCAGCCGACCAGGAATTGCGGCGTGCCGATGAGCAGATCCGCCAGAAAATCCAGCGGATGGTGGAGTGATGAACGAACGGAAGACCGGCAATCTCCCCTTTGTCTATATCGGTCCGGCCCTGGTGCTGCTAACCGTCTTGTCGATGCTGCCCAACCTGTATTCGGTCTACCTGGCCTTTACCAACCACAGCCTCTTCCACTTCCAGGAGTATTCCTTCGTAGGACTGCGCAACTTCGAGCGAATTCTCTTTGGACCCGAAATGCGCACCTTTGGGCGCGTCTTTGTGTGGACATCGATCTGGGCCGGTGCTTCGGTCTTTTTCTCGCTGGCCATCGGCCTGATGCTGGCCATTCCGCTCAATACTGAAGGACTGCGAGGGGTGAATCTTTACCGCACCCTGTTTATTGTGCCCTGGGCCATTCCGGCCTTCATTTCGGTGTTGATGTGGCAGGGACTGCTCAACAGCAGTGACCAGGGGGCCGTGAATGCCGTCTTGATGCAGTTGGGGCTGGGCAAGGTCGCCTGGCTCGACGATCCAGGCTGGTCGCGCTTTTCGGTGCTGCTGGTCAACACCTGGCTGGGCTATCCCTTCATGCTGACGGTTTGCCTTGGCGCGCTACAAGCCATCCCCAAGGATCTGTTTGAAGCCGCCGGGATGGACGGCGCCAGCCCTTCCCGTCAGTTTTTTTCGGTGACATTGCCGATGCTGCGCCCCGCCCTGATCCCCGTGGTGGTCTCTAGCTTTGCCTTCAACTTCAATCAGTTTTCCACCATCTACCTGCTGACAGCAGGTGGACCCCCGGTGGCCGGCAGCGATGCTGGCGCAACCGACATTTTGATCACCACTGCCTACAAACTGGCCTTTACCCAGTATCAATATGGTTTGGCCAGCGCCTACGCAGTGCTGATCTTCCTGATCGTGGCCAGTCTAAGCTGGTTCAACTTTAATGCTTCGGGGGCTTTCGACGACTGATGCAACCCTCGCGTTGGAAGTATCTTGCCATTCACGGCTACCTGCTGACCTGCCTGTTCCTGTCGCTGCTGCCGTCGCTGCTGGTGCTGATGGCCTCATTCCGCAGCGGCAACTCCCTGTTTGGAAGCTTGAGCACCCTGTGGTCGGAACTCACCTTCAGCAACTATGCCCGGTTGCTGACCGACACCCCGTTTCTTCGCTGGATGCTGAACTCGCTGATCGTGTCAGCCCTGGCGGCCAGTGTGGCAGTAACGGTAACTACGCTGGCAGGCTATGCCTTTGCCCGCTTCCGCTTTCCAGGGCGCAAGTACGGGCTGCTGGTGATGATTTTGCTGCAGATGTTTCCGGCCGGCATGGCCATGGTGGCCGTTTTTCGCCTGCTTCAGGTTATGGGTCAGGCCACCGGAGGCTGGATCGGGCTCAACAGCCTGTTGGGACTCTCGCTGGTCTACATCGGCGGTGGTATTCCCTTCAACACCTGGATGATCAAGGGCTACATCGATTCGCTTCCCAAAGAACTGGAAGAGTCTGCCTATCTGGACGGAGCCACCCCGCATCAGACCTTCCGACAGATCATCTTGCCCCTGCTGGGGCCCATCCTGGCAGTCGTCACGGTATTCAACTTCATCACCCCCTACTCCGACTTCATTTTTCCCAGTGTGCTGATGCAGAGTGGCGATCGCTACACCCTGGCGGTGGGCATGCAAGGTTTCGTGTCCGGGAACTTCTCAGCCAACTGGTCGCTTTTTGCAGCAGCCTCTATTTTGGGCAGTTTGCCTATCCTGGCTCTGTTCTTCTCGGTGCAACGATTCCTGGTGCAGGGGCTGACCCAGGGAGCGGTCAAGGGTTAGCCCACGATCAAGTGGGTATACTGGCCGCGATCAGATTAGGAGATTAGAACATTGTTCAAGAAATTGGGACTTCTCGCACTTGCCGCCCTGAGCCTGGCCCTGCCGGCCACGGCCGAGGGCGAGCTGGAGCAAGGGATGGTCGCCTTCTACCAGGAGAAATACGATGACGCCATCACCGTGCTGGATAAGGCTGTGCGCCAGGAACCACAAAACACTCTGGCGATGGCCTATCTACTCCACTCCTACTACAAGAAACGGGACATCACCACGATCGTCAACCGTATCGAGCAAGATGCGGTGACCCGCGGCAGCGACCCCGTGGCCCAGGCCCAACTGGGCATGGCTTATTTTCTCAAAGGGCTGATTATGCCCAACGTCATGGAAGAATCGCTGACCGAGTTCAAGAATGCCGCCAAGGACGATAGCCGGTGCTCGCTGGCTTACACCGGCATGGGCATGGTGTATTTCCAAAAGCGAATGATGCCTCGCGCCAAGGGCTACTTTGTCAGAGCCTTGCGCATCAATCCTCACGACGTTATGGCGCTGGATCGGCTGGGCAACATCCTGCTGGTCGACGACAAGAAGCCTGACGAGGCCCTGCAACTTTACGAGCGCATCGTTGAGGAGTTGCCCACCTATCCGGACGGCCACTACTTCGTCGGCTCGGCCCTCTACGATTTGAAGCGCTATGACGAAGCCCTTGAACCGCTGCTCAAAGCTCGTGAACTCGACCCCAAGGGTCTGACCCAGGGCTTCGACGCTGCCACTCTCGTCGGAGATTGCTACATGAAGCTCAATCGCTTCGCCGAGGCGGCGGTGGCCTTCGAAGCGGCTCAAAAGATCAAGCCAGACTCTCAATACGTCAAGATTCGCCTTGAGAAAGCCCGAACCAGCAAACCCAACAGCTAACTCAGGGAAAACTGCTGGTCGTTGACGATTTTTCCCTGGTTGGGATCGTAGCGCTTGCGTACCTGCTCAACCCCCACGAGGTGAGCGCCTTCACGGTGATAGCGAGTGATGTGTAATCCGTAACCCGGAATCCGCTTGAGTTCGTCTTCGTTCTGTTGCAGCTCGGTCAGCCCGATACCCATGTAGCCGTCGAGCACGAGAAATTCGCCATCGTAGCGTTCTAAACTCAGGCGCAGGATATTTCCGTCGATCGATGCGACCAGTTCGGAGACTCTTTGCCCCTTGGTGCCCTGGGGCTGGGTGACGATGTGCTTGTTCTCCCACTCATCAACGAACACCGAGTAGGCAATGCCAGCTTCGACTCGATTTCCCAACTGAACCCGTTGGGCCCGCTGCAGGGAGGCATTGTAAGCATCGAGCAACTCCTCCGCAGTAAGGGGGTCTTCCCAGTCTTCCGCGACCAGAGTGGCCGGCTTCAACTTGCGCAGCCCTTCCTCGACGTGCTGTTCCCACTTTCGACCCTCATCCACCTGAATCTCCTCCTTCGGCTCTGGCGGTGGCGCCTTCGATTTCTTCAGATTGATCTCAAATCGAAAGGTGGGCTTTGACACACCACTATTTTCGACAGCCTCCCTCCCCAACCTGGCAAGGCACTCGCATGCCTGCCCTGAAGGAATTCCATCCGTCACTTCTTGAAGTTCTCCTGTCGTGATCAAGAGCTTGGTGCAAGGCTTTGTGTCTCTGGTCTCACGACCCTCGGAGCAATGGGACTTTCATGAGCGCCGCCGACTGGTACGCATGCGTTGCCGGTATCGGTGCATCGCCCAAGTCGGCGCAGAGCGTCAGCCTGCCACCATCTCCGATCTCGGTGTTGGAGGCATGCGCCTTCGCCTGGGAACGCCCCCTTCAACAGGTCAATGGATTACCGTTTTTACGCCCTTTGGTGACGAAAGCCTGGACGGTGAACCGGTTCGGGCCGAGGTGCTCTGGAGCCGCCAAAATCGCGATGGGGCGGCCATCGTCGGCTTGAAGTATGCGGCCGATCCCGAATCGATGGACCGCAGCTGGGTGCGCACCGTGATCAAGCACCTGGGGTTTCGACCCGAGTCTCTGCTTTCCAAGCGGAAGTGGGTTCGTGCCGACTGCGTTCTGGAGGGCAGTCTGAACCGAGGGGATGGACAGACTCCCAGGGTGCAGATCCACAATCTTGGGGTGGGCGGGGCTCTCTTTGAGCATTCCGGCGTCCTGCCCCTCACCGTGGCTTCTCTGCGGATCGGTCCCTACCAGGGTTTACCCGCCTTTGAAGTTCGTGGACAACTGATCAAGGCACGCCCCGATGGCAAGTCGTATCTCTACGGATTGGAGTTCGACCAGCTCGACCCCGAGCAACTCCGGCATCTGAGCCTCTATCTGAAAAAACTCCTCAAGCATTCGTGGGAGATTTGAGCGGTATCTGCTGGCCTGCATCATAGCGGTGCTTATTGCCAGAACGGTCGAAAACGTAGACGCCGTCGCGGGTGCCCAGAGATACCGCCTGCACTCTGGGCTCGAACTCTACGCGCAAAAACGATTCCTGATTGAGTCCGACACACACGCGGTGGCGAAAACGCTGCGACAGATAGGTGAGATTGTCTCGATCGTCGGTCTGGATCCGATCCATGCAATGGGGAAAGATCTGAAGCTCGCGCACCAGGCCAAAGCCGCGATCATACAGTTGAAACTCGCGCTCGTGTTCGAAGTCGTCATAGATGATGATCCGCTCACAGCACATCAACGAGCCCGCCGATACCGTATAGAACGTGGTGCCTCGTCGCAGGGCTTCGAGTAGTGGCAGGCGCAGGCGGAAAAAGTTCAAACAGCGATGCAGCACGCCCAGATTGCCGCCAAAGAGAAAAATGGAGTTGGCCTCCAAAATCCGGCGGCTCAGGTCTTCATGGTAAGCGATCCACAACGGATCGTAGAGCAATCCGGTCCGCACCGTGAACTGATCGTCCAGGTCAGCCAGCAGTTGGACCATCGTGTCATCATTGCGGAGCAGCAGCCGCAAGGTGTCACGCAAGTCCTGGCCCAGATAGTCGGCCACCCTGCCCCGACCTTCACCGAAAGTGACGCTATTTTCAAGGATCGCGGCCAGTGACTCGCGAGGCAGGTAGTCGCGAATCTCGGCCAATGATCGCCGTAGACTGGCAATGAAGAAGCTATTCTTCAACAGGTAGTGGTGGCGAGCTTTTTCGACCAACTGCTCGCACTCTTGCCAGGCCTCCGATAGCCCCGGACGCTGCTCGAGAAACTCCTGATACCGATGGTAGAGGGCCAGGTTCTGCACCCGACGGTCGTGGCCCTGATGAAAGTCCGGCTCCACCCCCACCTTGTACAGAGCCTCCTTGATGTGGCTTTCGTGATATTCATTGTGGCACCAACCGGCAGTAACCAGCAGCACCTGCTGAGAGGGAACCTGGTGTCGCGAGGTCAGCAGCGAGCGACCGGCTCGCTCTACAAAATCGGCCTCGGCCTGAATATTCCCATTGAAAACGATGGCACCGCGCATCCAGGTCAGTTCTCAAGCCTGTTCCAGGAGCCTGCCGGGCGAGAAAGAAGCCTTGCCCATGACAAAAGGTGGATGGGGCGCTCTGGTTCTGGCCGTTGGCATTTCAGGATGCCATACCCCTTCAGCGCTGCCCTCTTCTCCCCCGGTTCAGACCCGCATCATCAGTCTGACCCCCAGCCTGACCGAAGTGCTTTTCGCCCTGGATGTCGGCCCCCAGGTCGTCGGAGTTACGGCCAACGATCACTTCCCTCCAGAGGTAGAGAAACTGCCCGAAGTCGGTGACCTGCAGCTCGACTCGGAAGCCCTTCTGGCCCTCCATCCCGACCTCGTTATCTTCGACCCGGCGCTGCATCGGCAGCAACTCAACCAGCTGCAATCGCTGGGGCTCAAGCTCAAACCCCTGCCCACCCAGAACCTGGAAGACCTGGAACAATCGGTGCTTCAGCTTGGACAGGTGCTGGGACGGCAGCAGCGTGCCCGCGAATTGGTCGAGCAGATGCGTCGGCGTCTGCAAGAGTGCCGCGACCGTGCAGCTCACCTCAAACACCGTCCCAGAGTCCTGGTGGAAATTTGGAGCGACCCTCTGGTGGTGGCAGGCCAGGGTAGCTACGTAACGGAAATCGTCGAAGCCGTTGGCTTCATCAACGTCTGCAAAAAGACGGGCTACCCCCAACTGAATCTCGAGGAAGTTCATCGCCTCAACCCTGAAGTGTTGATCCTGACCCATCCCATTGAACAACAGCTGGCTCGAACTCCCGGTTGGTCCAGCCTCGAAGCGGTCCGTCGGGGCCGTGTCGTGGTCGTTCCCGAGGACTGGTTGGTGCGCCCGGGCCCTCGGGTGCTGCAGGCTCTCGACCATCTTCAATCCTGGTTGCTCGGACAGAGTGATTAGGTGGTTGGCCCTGGGTGGTTTGCTGCTGGTGGCGCTCAGCGCTCTGGCCCTGACCACCGGCTCCTATCCCCTGACGCTGTCGCAGCTGCTTCAGGCAATGCTGGGAGAGGGCGAGGCCACGGCCCGCACCATCGTCTGGGAACTGCGCCTGCCGCGGGCCCTCCAGGCAGCGTTGGTGGGCTCGTGTCTGGCTGCGGCCGGAGCCGCTTTTCAGTCGCTGCTGCGCAGCCCGCTGGCCGACCCCTACCTGATCGGAACTTCTGCCGGGGCTTCTCTGGGCACCGCAGTGGCTGTGGTGCTGGGCCTGGGGGCCATGTGGCTCCCCTGGGTAGCCTTCCTGGGAGCGCTGGCCAGCGTGGCCCTGGTGATGCGCATGGCCCGCCAGCAGGGCCAGTTGCGCCTGGAAGACGTGCTGCTGGTGGGAGTGATGACCAGCACGCTGCTCGGCAGCCTCGTCAGTCTTCTGCTTACCCTATCGGGCCAGGAGATGGGCCGGCTCGTCTTCTTTTTGCTGGGAAACCTTTCCCACCCCAGCTGGCCACTGCTGGCGGCGTGTTTACCGGCCGTAGCCATAGGACTGGCCCTGCTGTTTTACCATGCCTATTCGCTCAACCTGTTGAGCCTGGGCGAGGAAATGGCGGCAGCCAGCGGGGTGGCCGTTGAAAGTGTGAAGAGCCGGGTTTTGCTCGGCGCCTCCCTGCTTACGGCCGTGGCCGTTTCGCTGGCTGGACTGGTGGGGTTTGTCGGCCTGGTCATTCCTCACCTCTGCCGCCTCTGGGTCGGACCCGACCTGCGTAAGGTGCTTCCCCTAACCCTACTTTGGGGAGCTGCTTTTCTGCTACTTTGCGACTGGCTGGGGCGCTTCGCTCCCCATCCGTTGCCGGTAGGCGTGGTGACAGCCCTGACCGGAGCCCCATGGTTTCTCTGGCAACTGCGACAGTTGAGACAAGAGACCTGATGGTCATCGAGAACCTGAGCCTGAGCTTTCCGGGACGTCCACCCGTTCTGCAGTCGATCACCAGTCACTGGCGATCGGGTCAGGTTGTGGCCCTTCTCGGGCCCAACGGTGCCGGCAAATCCAGCCTGTTGAAAGCGCTGGCAGGTTTGCAGAGCGTAAGTGGGCACATCACCCTCGAGGGCATTTCATGGCTGGGACTCACGCCCCGAGAACGGTCGCTTCGAGTCAGCTACCTTCCCCAGCAACTGTCCTATCCTCAGCCCTTTCGTACCTGGGAAGTCGTCCTTATGGGACGATTCAGTCGCCTGGGGCGTTGGGGCACGGCTTCGTCCCACGATCTGGCTCAGGTCGATGCTTGCTTAAGCCGGGCGGGAGCCCTGCCGCTGCGAAATCGCGATGTAACCCGGCTCTCGGGTGGTGAACTGCAGCGGGTACGCTGGGCCCAGGCTCTGGCGCAAGAAGCACCCTGGATGCTGCTCGACGAGCCCACCTCTGCCCTGGACTGGCACCAGCAATTGGAACTGATCGACCTGGTCGGAGAGTTGAAGAGTGAAGGAAAGAGTCTGCTGATGGCGCTTCACGACTTCAACTTTGCACGCCGCGTGGCCGATGAAATCTGGCTGCTGGACCAGGGCAAGCTGAAACTGAAGGGCTCTCCCGACGAAGTGCTGCGAAACCCTGAGTTCGAAGCCGCTTTCCAGGTGAAGTTGGATTATTTTCAAAACAGCTTGGGGGAATCTATCTGCTGGCCGAGAAAATTGACGGAAACGTAGGGCTCTGCTAACCTTAGCCCGTTGAAAGGTTGCTGGGGCTTCTTTGAAGCCTCGGTTGGTCTGCTTCGGCAGGCCGATGTCAGTCGCGACAAGCGACGGAAAGGAGGTGGGTGCCATTCCTAGTGTGAGTACGCATCCCACTTCCGGAGGGGTGGGCGCGTAGAGATTCGTCTCTACGCAAAGCCTCCGGCCTGCAGGCAGCCTCGGCTGCCTGTTGTGTTTATCCAGGAGTTGTATGCAACAGCTGAGTTCTGAAGAAGCCTGGGCCCTGCTCGAGAGTAAGCCCGGCTGGGGGTCGCTAACCACCCTCGATGAAGACGGCCTGCCCCATACCGTGGCTATTGGCTATTTCGTGCTGGATCAAAAAATCTACAGCGGATGTCGGGCCGGAACCCGCAAGTGCCGCAACCTCAGCCGCGATCCGCGAGCGGCCATGATGATTCACGCCGAGGGCCCCGAAGTGGGCCTGCGGGGCGCCGTATTTCAGGGAATGGCCCGAGTGATTGAAGAACCGAGCGAACTTCTCGATCTAAAGTCGCGCCTGGCCCGCAAAAAGGGGGAACCCGAACCCACCAGCGTGAGCCCCGGAATTGCTTATCTAGAGTTGACACCTCAGCGTATCCGCAGCTGGAAACGCTAACCCGTCATCGCGAGATGTAGCACAAAGACCAGCAACCCCAGCAGCAACGCCGCCTTGATCCAGCGCAAGCTTTTGAAAGCCAACCAGTCGGCGCCTACATAGCTGCCGGCCAACGTGCCCAGGGCCAACCACAGGCTGGCGCTCAGGTCGATTTGCCCCGCGTGGGCAAAGACCACCATGCTGGGCAGACCCAGCATCAACGTCAAAGCGACTTTCAGGGCATTGCCCCGGCGCAGGTCAAATCCGGCATGACGAGCCGCCCCTAAGAGCCAGAAGCCAACTCCGGCCTGAATCAGTCCGCCGTAGATGCCGGCCAGAAAGAAGTAGAGGTCGGGGGCCCGACCTGCCGTCAGCACTGCCTGCTGCTGCTTGTGGCCCCGCAGGTCTTGCAAGAGCGGGTAACAGCCCACCAGCACAAGCGGAATCATCCAACGTCGAAAGGCTTCGGGGGGACAGCTGGAAGCCAGCTGGCTTCCCAAAACGGCCCCCAGGACCACCGCTGGCGACCAGCGCCACACCTCGGAAGCACGAATCAGTCCGGTTGACCTCAGAAGAAGTACGGCCAGCAGGTTCTGCGCCAGAATTCCGGGCCGAATCGTTCCGTTGGCCTGATTGGCATCGAGACCCATACCCATCAGCAAAGCCATCGTCAAGAACGAACCCCCACCTGCCAGAACATTGATCCAGCCCGATACGGCTCCGGCCAGGAGCAGAGCGATAATTTCGAGGACGCTCACATCTTCAACATCTCTGGCACAAGGTCGAGACGCAAGATATCTCGACACAGATCGTAGATGGTCTGCATTTCCTGGCGTGCCTTCGAGTCGTTGTCGGGCTGGCTCAAATGGGTGGTGCGGTCGTAGGTTGTCCAGCGCGACCCATCATCGACAACCACCACCCGGTCGTCGAGAGCATAACCGGTTTTAGAGACGATGGCCCGGCGTTGCACTCGATCCAGAAGATTCAAACCGAGCATGGCCGTGGGAGTCCCGGGTCGACCCATCAAGTGCATCAAAGTGGGAGCCAGGTCGCTCTGACAAGCGAAGTCTGGTCCCTTGCCTCGCAATGCCTCGTCGGGTACGTGAATCAGGCAATAAACCCGGTCGCTCTCGATCTTGTCGACCTCGTCAAAGCGAGCCTGTTTGCCCAGTAACGGCATATCTTCATAAGGAATCCGGGCATCGTGGTCGCCCACCAGCACCACCACGCTCTCCTGCCACAAACCCCGCTGGCGCAGCTTCTCCACGATGTTTCGCCACTGCTCATCCCGTTCCCGAGCCAGTTGCAGATAGCGCCCCAGCATACTGTTGTTGAGCCGACTGCTCAGTCGAAGGCGCTCCTGGGAAGGGCTGAGCTCCCGATAGGGGTGGTGTCCCATCAGCGTTACGCTGTAGGCGAAGAAGGGCCGGGGAAATCGTCGCCAGTGGGCCAGCAGCCGGTTTACCAGCCCTTCATCGCTCAAGCCCCAACCGATGGTATAACGCGGATCGGCCGGAAGCTGCTCGCGAAACAGATTGCGCTGAAAGCCGTAACGTCGGGCCATATAGCGGGCGTTCCAAAAAGAGCCGTAATAAGGCACAGAATAGCTTGTAAAGTAGCCCTGGTGCTGCAAAAGCCAGGGCAATCCGTGATAGGTATTGCTGGGATAGGCATATACCAGAGGCCGTTGCCCAGGGGGCAACAAGCTGTTGAGCAAAATGAACTCGCCGTCAGAGGAACGGCCCTGTCCCGACTGATCCTGCAGCCCGACGGTCCAGGATCGAGCTGCCAGTTGATTCAAGAACGGGGTGACCTCCTGATTCTCCACTTTGAGATGAAGCAGGAATTGCTCGAAGGATTCGAGTTGAAACACCAGCAAGTTTTTGCCCTGATAACGCCCTTTCCAGGGCGTATCGGCCTGAATGCTGCGGCGGCTCTGCTGCAGATAATCGGCCAGGCGTTCGCGATCGAAATCCGGATCAAGCAAGTTCTCCCAGCGGGAATAGGCCATCTGAAGAACATCGTAAAAGTGATAGTGGAACAGCCCCAACTTCTGGACAGCAGCCACATTGCGAAAACGCAAACGTAGGATCCGTCGGTCCTCGCTATTCATTGCCGTGGCCAGCATCACCGAGACCAGCACAGGAATGGCTACTAGCGGGCCCAGCCACCTTCGCGAGGGCGCCGGCGGAGCGGCCATTCCGAGCAGCGGCAGCAGCAAGACCAGATCCACCACGAAAATCAAGTCTTCTCTGCGCAGTAACTCAATTGCCGAGGGCACAATGGCTCGGGCCTGGGAGATTTGAGTGACCAGATACAGCCCCGGCAGATCGTCAAAGTAGCGCTCATACAATTGATCGACCAGAAACAGACCGGCGATGGAGAGCTGCAACGCCCAGAGCCAGCGAGCCCAATGTCGCTGGCTCAGCATCTGACACAGAAACAGGCAGCCAACCAAACTCAGGGCCTGCCAGCTCCAGGCCAGGGGCGGAAGGTCTACGGGGCTGTCGAGATGATCTTGAATTCGATAGGTTTTCCACAGATTACTGGTGGAAAAAAAGAGGGCCAGGACCAGGGTCCAGATGCGAATGTCGTTACGCCGGGGAAGCCAGACCAGCACTCCGAGATACGACAGAACCATTGCCCCCAACAGCATGGAGCCGAACACCCGGTTGCCTTCGTGTCATCCAGGCAGGAGCCTCCAGCAGCCGCGAGAACGCCGCTTCCTGAAGGAGATCAGCCATGTCAACTGCTATCGAAGCCCGTGGATACGTCCACCCGGAACTCCTGGTCAGCACCCAGTGGGTATCCGAGCACCTCAACGATCCGAACATCCGGTTGGTCGAGTCCAACGAAGACTTGCTCCTTTACCCTTCTGGCCACATTCCGGGTGCCGCCCAGGTGGATTGGACCAGCGACCTCAATCATCAGGTCGTGCGCGACTATCTGGGGCGAGCCGAATTTGAAAAACTCTGCTCCCGACTGGGCATCACACCCGACACCACCGTAGTCTTCTATGGGGACAAATCGAACTGGTGGGCCGCCTATGCCCTGTGGGTTTTCGCTCTCTTTGGACATCGCAATGCCAAGTTGATGGACGGCGGACGTCTCAAGTGGGAGCAAGAAGGTCGCCCGCTGACGCGCGAGATTCCGCGCTTTGAGCCCAGCCAGTATCGAGCGCTCCAGGATCGTGACGATCAGACTTTGCGAGCCTTGAGAGACCGGGTGCTCGAGCACGTGCAGCAGCGAGGCGCGTTGATCGATGTGCGCTCGCCGGCAGAATTCACCGGCGAACGGCTGCACATGGAAGATTATCCCAATGAAGGTGCTTTGCGCGGCGGGCATATCCCGGGGGCCCGCAGCGTTCCCTGGTCACGGGCCGTCAACCCCGAAGACGGAACCTTCAAATCAGCCGAAGAGCTTCGAAAGATCTACCTGGAAGAACAGGGATTTCGACCCGAGGACGACGTGGTGGTCTACTGTCGCATCGGCGAGCGTAGCAGCCTTACCTGGTTCGTGCTCACCTATCTCTTGGGTTTCACAAAAGTGCGCAACTACGACGGCAGTTGGACCGAATGGGGCAACCTCGTGGGAGCCCCGATCGAGAAGCCATAATGGGATTTCCACCAAAAATCGAGCAACTGCTGGAGGACCTGAGCTTCTTCGACGATCGCATGGAGCGATTCCAGGCACTGATCGAATTTGCCGATCGCTTTCGCGAGGTTCCCGAATCGATCGCTCGTCGGCCTTTTCCCGAAAGCCATCGGGCTCCTCGCTGCGACTCCGAGGCCTATGTCTGGAGCCAGCCTCTCCCCGATGGGACCTTCAAGTATCATTTTGCCGTCGAGAACCCTCAAGGCATCTCGGCCAAATCCATGGCCGTCATCCTCGACGAGTGCCTCAGTGGCGAACCTCCCGAACTGGCGATGAACTTGAGCCACGATGTGGTGTTTGCCATCTTTGGCAAAGAGATCTCCATGGGCAAAGGTCAGGGATTGATGGGCATGGTCGACCTGGTGCGTAGCCAGACGCGCCGCCAGAGCGCCGCTTCTCAGACCTCGACGTAAATCTCGTTGGCCACGCTGGCGGCCAGATGGTTCAGCCGACCCTCGACTTCGACCAGCACCGAACCATCGCTGCCCAGGGCTTTCAATTCGACGCGGGCTCCCACAACGATGCCCTCGCCTTGCAGGAAGGCTCGGGTGACACCCTCGGAGGGAATGACCAGCACCCGTGCTCTCTGCCCCACGTGCAGACGATTGACGCAGATACCGGGTTCTGAATCGTCTGGCTTGGGAACCCGCGGAATAGGCTTGCCCTGAGGCGAAACCTGAGGATCGCCCAGATAATCGTTGAGCCGATCGGCCACCTCATCGGAAGTCAGGTGCTCCAGTCGACAGGCCAGGGAGTCGGCGGCGCCGGGACTGAGCTTGAGCTTTTTCACCAGGAACACTTCCCAAAGCCGACGGTAACGCAGGATGCGCGTGGCGATCATCGACCCGGCCTGAGTCAGCAAGATCCCTTTATAGGGAATGTAGGTCACGAGACCTTCGTCGGCCAGCTTTCTCACCATCTGATTGACCGAGGCAGGCATAATCGAACGGGCCTGGGCCAGGGCCGGCAGAGGCACGGGCTGTTCCATGCCATCCTCGATCAACATGGCGGTGGTGATGAGATACATCTCCTCACTCTCGCTCATCTCGGCCTCGCCGCTGGGGATATCCATCGCCTTCTCTACCACCCCCAGGGGTTCGAATCGCAGGGCTTGCTTCCCTGGTCGCTAAGCCGCCTCAGGGAAGATAGGTTTGCCCGGCGACACCCAACAGCCAGCGAGCCTCTTCCGAGAACCCGGTCGACCCGGCTGAACCAACCGCCGGCAGAACTGGCCCCTCGCGCCTGGGAGCAGGCTGCGGCGGTTGATAGCTAAAGGCGGCTACCAAAACCAGCACCAGCAAGAGATCGCGTTTACCCATGACGGAGTGTTCGTGCAGGCCAACTCTCGGCCCTGTAAGGACGACGGCGAAGCCTGGCGAACGAGATGTAACAAAAAAGTGTTTGAAATACACTATTGACAGACCCCGGGGGATGGGATATAAATCCGTTGTTCCCACCGACGGTGGACAACCGGACCGAGCAACGATGTGCTCGGGGGCGCGGCCGAGCCCTTATCCACGACCGGGGTAGCATCCAGACCAGAGGATGACGCAGGGTCTCGACTGAGGAAATCGAGACAGCCCGTCGAGGGGCTCAGGAGCCGTAAGGGTCAAGGTCAGCCTGTGAGAGCAGGAAAGACGCCTGAACAAGTTCGTCGCAGGGTGCCAACCACTGATACCATCGGAGGTTGGCCGCACCGGGAAGCGTTAGACCCGGGGGTGCTGAGAAGTCCAAAGAATTCTCAGGGGTAGTCTGCAGACCAGAGCAGACCGCAGGCTCTCGGCTGAGGAAACCGAGAGGGTAGAAAATCGGTCCTGGAACCGCAAGGAGAAAGCCGGTGGACAGCAATGTCCGGGGCGCCAGGAGCAGCCGAGGATCGAAGGTTCAGCGCGGGAGCGTTGAACGTTGTCAACGCGGGGTGAACCGTGCCGATATGCAAGTATCGGGGGAACTGTCGAGTCCAAACATCGACAGGGGCGCGCTCAGACCTTAGAGCGCCCAGGGAATCTCCCCTGTAAGCGAGATGAGGCTCGAAGCCTGAAACTGGAACCGCGAGGTGAAAGGGACGCCGTCGTAAGATGGCATACCGCCAGAAGAAGAGCAGCGAGGTCCTGACGCTGGAGTGGAGGCGGTCAGGAACGAGAAGCCACCGTTCGATCGAACGGTGGCTTTTTCATTTCCAGGAGCTGGCTGCAGACCCTGGAATACCTTAGGATGCCTGGATTCGTTCTCCGCTTACTGGTGGCCACCGGCCTCGACTTTGCCCTGCTCTACCACGTTGCCGACAACATCGAGCAACAGGGCGCCTTTCTCTTTCTGCTGATTTGCTTGCTGATCACCCCCTGGATTTGCGCCTCGGCCGCTGGCGACGCACTGATCTGGCAACGCCGCCGCATGGGCAACGACGGGCCGGCGCCACGAACCTCGGCGTTGGCCCGCCTGGTCGCCGTTTCCAGCCTGCTCTGGCTGGGTCTGTGCGCCGCGCTGGCGCTTCTCTCAGGTCACCTGGATCCGCACAACTTTAACCACCTCTTCCTGCTGCTGATACTGCTGGTGAATTTCTTCCGCTTTCAACACGCCGCCCTGATCAATCTGGCCGCGAGCCTGTATGTCAGCCTCTTTCCCAAGCGCAGCGAGGACCGATTTTACGCGCTGATCACCGCGGTCGGAGCAGTGGCGGGCTTCTCTCTACTGCACTGGATTTTCAACCCCCAAGGCATCCTCCAGGTCGGTCTGCTGCAGCGCCTGTCCATTCTGGAACAACAGCCTGCCGACCCGATGACCATCGTCTTTCAGGCCCTGTTTATGCTGGCCAATTTCGGCCACGCGCTGGTCACGGCAGGCACCCTGCTGTGGGCCATGGACCGCCGCCGATGAGGTCGCTATTGGCCCTGTGCCTGGGGCTGGCTCTGGGCGCACCGGGTCGGGCCCAAAGCGGGCCCGGGGTGCTCTGGGTCGACGCCGAGGGTCACTGGGACTCGCTACAACAGGGCGATGTGCCCGTGCCCGGCGGCATCGGCGACTTTCGCCAGCTGCTGCGCCCGGAAGCGATCAAGAAACTGAGCTTCGAGCAGCGCAATCAGCTGCTGCGCGAGCCCCAGCGCCTGCTGAGCAGCAGCCACGCCCGCGATATCTTTGCGGTGCCGCGGGTGCTGCTGCTCGAACCCGACCGCGAGGGTCGGGTGGGCGGTCTGTATGTGGACCTGGAGCAGGGAGTGCAGCAGCGACTGGTGGCCGAGCCCGACAAACGCGACGAAGAAGCCCGCAAGCAGCTGGTCGAGTGGGCCTCGCAGCCCTTCGGCCCCCGCTCGGTGGCGGTGGTGGCCAATCAGGACAGTCAGCTTTACCACACGCCCGAAGCCACCCACACCGCCCAAGACGCCCCCCGTAAACCCTTTGAGAGCAACTATCTGGCCGAGCGCGAGGGGTTTCGGCCCTGCCCGGTGTGCTTCGATCAGGGGGTGCGCGTGGCCAGCCTGGATCAGTTCGAGATGCAGCTGGGCGAAGTGCTGTCGCGGCAGGTGGAAAGCGAATTTCGCCTCAGCCAGGACCCGGCCCAATTCGACCGGGTGCAAAGGGTGGGTCGCCGCCTGGTCGAGGGCAACGCGATCGACCACAACTATCGCTTCGTGGTGCTCGATTCCGACCACATCAACGCCTTTGCCGTGCCCACCGGACCGCTCTACATCACCACCGGACTGCTGCGGGTGGTGGAGTCAGACGACGAACTGGCCGGCATCCTCGGCCACGAGCTGGCCCACTCCGAGCTGCACCACGGCCGGCGCCAGTACGAGCAATCCCGACAACTGTCGTGGCTCAGCCTGCTGGCCGCGGTGGCCACGGGCCAGGCCTGGGTCTACAGCGCCACCCAGATGTTTGGCAGTATTTTGACCCGCGGCTACTCGCGCGACTTCGAGCTGGAGGCCGACCGCCAGGGCCTGTGGTATGCCTACGGGGCCGGCTATCACCCCGAGCATTTCCGCTTCACGCTGCAGAAGTTTCTCGACCTGGAGAAGAAGCGCGGCGGCCCCTCGGGTTTCAGCTGGCTGCGCACCCACCCGGCCCACGAGCATCGACTGGAGGAGCTGGGCGGCATTTTGCAGCGCCTGCAGCCCTGGGCCCAGGTAGCCGAAGCGCTCAACGCCCAGGACCCCGGCCTGGCCGCTCACCTGCGCCGGCGCGCCTCGCAGTATCTGGAGGACCCACAGGAGGTCGAGCAGTTCTTTGCCGCCTATCGGCTGCTGTCGCTGCCGCAAAGGTCCCCTGCAGGGTCGGATGGAAATTGAACCGATGATAGAACCCGTGGTGGCAAAGTTTTCCTCCCACGAGTCCGCCGCCGAGGCAGAGGTCGCTTACTACCGTTCCTTGAGACCCGAGGAACGGATGGCGATTTTCTTCGATCTTCTCTCACAGGTGCAAGACGATGACGCTGACGCTTCCCAAGGATTTCCGCGAGTTTATTCAGTGTCTGCACTCCCGGTCCGTTAGGTTCATCGTCATTGGCGGCTACGCCGTCGCTTACCACGGTTACCCAAGGTTCACCGGGGATGTCGACTTTTTCGTGGAGTGTAATGCTGAAAACGCCCACAATCTGGCAGCCGCCATTGATGATTTCGGATTAGGATCATTGGGGCTGACCCAGGAAGACTTCAGGAAGGTCGGCATGGTTATCCAACTGGGTCGACCGCCCCGACGCATCGATCTGCTGACGGGCGTGGACGGTCTCGAATTCGCCAGTTCTTGGGCTGACCGTGAAGAAGTCGTACTCGACGATATCCCCGTTCCCATGCTGTCAAAGCAACATCTAATCCTCAGCAAACGGGCAGCAGGACGACCCAAGGACCTGGAAGATCTACGCCATCTTGAGCAGGATGACCCGGAGGTGCCGCAGAGGAATTCCGCCCCCTGAGGTGATAGCCCCCGGGCATGTCTGACTTTGCCACCCAACTCACGGGGCTGCTTCAACCCCTTTTCACCGACCTGGGCCTGGATGCGTCGCTGGCCGAGGTGCGCCCTTCGGCCCGCCCCGACCTGGGCGACTTTCAATGCAACGGGGCCCTGGCCGGAGCCAAAGCGCTGGGCAAAAATCCCCGCGAACTGGCCCAGCAGCTGGTCGACCGGCTCGGCGATGGCGGAGGGCTGCTGGCCGAAGTCAGTCTGGCCGGTCCGGGATTCATCAATCTCAAGCTCGCCCCCGAGGCCATCGACCGACGGGCCCGGCAGCTGGCCACCGACCCGCGCAGCGGGGTGGCCGAAGCCCCCCAAAAGCTCAAGGTGCTGGTCGACTTTTCCGGCCCCAACGTGGCCAAGCCAATGCACGTCGGCCACCTGCGAGCCACCATCATCGGCGACAGTCTGCAGCGCATTGCCCGGTTTCTGGGCCACACGGTGGTCAGCGACGCCCACTTCGGCGACTGGGGGCTGCAAATCGGCCTGTTGATCACGGCTCTCGAGGACGAGCAGCCCGACCTGCCCTACTTCCGAAGCGACTACGAGGAATCGATGAATCCGGGCACGCCGCCGGTGACCATGGACGACCTGGACCGGATGTATCCGGCCGCCAGCGCCCGCATGAAGGGCGACGAAGCCTATCGCGACCGGGCCCGCAAGGCCACCGCCGAGCTGCAAAAGGGCCGGGCCGGCTATCGAGCCCTGCATCGCCACTTCTGGACGGTGAGCCAGGTGGCCCTGAACCGCGAGTTCCAGTCGCTGGACATTCACTTTGACCTGTGGAAAGGCGAGAGCGACGTTCATTACCTGATTGACCCCATCGTGGAAGAGTGCCGGGCCAAGGGCGTGGCCGTGCCCAGCGAGGGGGCGCTGGTCATTGAAGTGGCCCGCCCCGACGACAGCAAGGAGGTGCCTCCACTGCTGCTGGTCAGCTCGGAGGGGTCGGCCATGTATGGCACCACCGACCTGGCCACCATCGTAGAGCGCCAGCGTGAGGTGGGGCCAGACCTCTACCTGTACGTGGTCGACCAGCGCCAGGCGCTGCACTTCGTGCAGGTGTTTCGGGCCGCGGCCAAAGCCGGCTACTGCCCCGAAGAAAAGCTGGAGCATATCGGCTTTGGCACCATGAACGGGCCCGATCGCAAGCCCTTCAAAACCCGGGCCGGCGACGTCATCAAGCTGCACGACCTGATCACCACCTGCACCGAGAAGGCCCGCCAGAAGATGCAGGAAGCCGGACTGGCTCAGGACCTCAGCGAGCAGGAGGCCGAGCGAGCCGCCCTGCAGATCGGCACCGCCGCGCTCAAGTTTGCCGACCTTTCCAACTTCAGGATGACCGACTATGTCTTCGACTTCGACCGCTTCACCAGCTTCGAGGGCAAAACCGGGCCCTATCTGCAGTATCAGGCGGTGCGCATCAAGTCGCTGCGTCGCCACGCCAGCCACGACGATTTTGCGGCCGGGGACATTCAGGTGCAGCATCCCCTGGAGCGGGCCCTGGTGCTGGCGCTGGACGGCCTGAACGGGGCGGTGCAGATGGCCTTCGAGAAGCGCGCCCCCCACTTTGTGGCCGAGCACGCTTTCAGCCTGTCTCAAGCCTTCTCGGCCCTGTGGGCCGGGCTGCCGCTGCTGAAAGAGGCCGACCCCGGCCTGCGGGCCAGCCGCCTGAAGCTCTCGATGGCCACTCTGCAGCAACTGGAATGCGCCCTGGGCTTGTTGGGCATCACCGTGCCGGAGCGCATGTGAACCCGCAGTGCATCGTCGACAGCTTTGGCCGTCAGGCGGTAATGGCCACCCTGGGGGCCGAGCTGGTGAAAGTCGAGGAAGGCCTGGTGGAAATCCGCCTGCCCTTTCGGGCCGACCTCACCCAGCAAAACGGCTTTCTGCACGCCGGCATTTCCACCACCATCCTGGACAGCGCATGCGGCTATGCGGCCCTGAGCACCATGCCCGACAACTGCGACGTGCTGAGCGTGGAGTTCAAGGTCAACCTGCTGGCCCCGGCCTCGGGCGAAGCATTTCTGGCGCGGGGGCGGGTGGTGAAGGCCGGCCGCACCCTGACCGTCTGCCAGGGCGAACTCGAAAGCCTGCCCCAGGGGCGCACCGTGGCCCTGATGACGGCCACGATGATCGCCCGACCGCACTAAGCCGTGCTTTTGGCCCTGGCCGCCTATGCCATGTGGGGGCTGCTGCCCCTCTATTGGAAGGCGCTGAGCTCGGTGGACGCCTGGGAAGTGGCCTCGCACCGAGTGCTTTGGTCGCTGCTCTTCACCGCTCCGCTGGTCTGGCGACTAAGACTTTCCATGTCGCTGCTCGACCGCAGCTTATGGCTGAGCGCGGCCATGATCGGCTGCAACTGGATCGGCTTCGTCTGGGCGGTGCACCACAACTACGTGCTGGAATGCAGCCTGGGCTACTTCATTTCTCCCCTGCTCAGCGTGCTGCTGGGCGTGCTCTGGCTGGGCGAAAAGCTGTCCCAGCGACGGCGCATCGCCGTGGGGTTGGCCACCCTGGGGGTTCTGGTCAAGACCCTCTCCTACGGGCGAGTGCCCTGGATTGCCCTGGGACTGGCCACCACCTTTGCCCTCTATGGGCTGCTGCGCAAAACCTCGCGCCACGACTCGTTGTCGGGACTGTGCGCCGAAACCGCCCTGCTGTCGCCCCTGGCCATCGCTGCCCTGGCGGCCCTTTACCAGCAAGGGCGGCTGGCCTTCGGCCCCGACTGCCCGGTAGATCGGCTGGGCCTGCTGATCGGCACCGGCCCGGCCACGGCCCTGCCCCTGCTGTGCTTTGCCGCCGCCGCCCGGCGTCTGCCCCTCTCCACTCTGGGCCTCTTCCAGTATGTGGCGCCCTCGCTGCAGTTCTTGCTGGCCGTGCTGGTATTCCAGGAACCTCTCCACGGCGGCGGACTGGCCTCCTTTGCCTTGATTTGGAGCGGCCTGATCTTGTTTGCCAGCTCGCGCAGTTAGGGAGTTGAATCGGCGCGCACGATTGGCTGGACTTGCCGGGATTCTTCCCCTCGAAATCCGAAGTCTGTGGCGATGATGACGAACTTTGTCCGCCTGTTCCTCGAGGATCTCGCTCAGGGCAGGCCTCTGCATCGGCCCCCGGTGGTGGAAAGGTTTAACTGGGTGCGCGACGTCTTCGAAGCCCTTCACGTGAGGCAACGACCCGATCGGGTCATGCTCCAATTGGGCGACCACGCCCCGCTCACCTACGCGTCCGCGGCCCAACAGGCCGATGGGCTGCTGGTAGCGCTGCGAAGCCGGGCGCCAGCGGGCGCCACGGCGGTGGTGATGAGCGGGTTGCATCCAGGTATCTGGGTAAGCTATCTGGCCCTGATCAAGGGGGGGTATCGCATCGTTCCGGCGGCCCACAATCTAACCGTCGAAGACCTCGTGTTTCGCTTTCGTGCCCATCCACCCCAGCTGGTCATCGCCGATCGCTCATGCCAGCCGCGCATCGATGCAGCCCTGGAACGCACCCAGTTGAGCCCGGCTCGACTGGGCCTCGAGGACTTGCCCGGATGGACCTGGATTCAAAGCCTGCCCGACCCCACGGCGGGCGTGCCCACCGAGGATACGGGCTACGACGATCCCCTGTTCCTGTTTTTCACCTCAGGAACCACCGGCATGCCCAAGGTGGTTGTGCACAGCCACTCCAGCTACCCGCTGGGCCACCTCAGCACACTGGCCTGGTTGGGGCTATCTCCCGACGATATTCATGAGAACATCGCCCAGCCGGGCTGGGCCAAGTTCGCCTGGAGCAGCTTCTTTGCGCCGCTGACCGTAGGCTGCCAACTGCGCATTACACCCCACCCCGGTAAGTTCGATGCGCCCTACCAGTTGAGTTGTTTACAGAGAACCGGCGTCACCAGCCTGTGCGCCCCGCCTACCGCACTGCGCCTTCTGGTGCAGGAAGACCTGAGTCGTTATCATCTGAAGCTACGTCAGTGCGTCAGCGCAGGTGAGCCACTCAATCCCGAGGTGATCGAAGCCTGGAAGCGAGGTACCGGGCTAACCCTGCGCGACGGCTATGGGCAAAGCGAAACCACGCTGATGGTCTGCAACCCACCCGGTCAACCCATCCGCCCCGGGTCGATGGGCAAACCCAGCTTTCTCTACGATGTCGTGATCGCCTCGGAAGAGGGAACCACCATGGCTGCCGGTGAGGTAGGACAGATCGCCGTTCGCCTCAAGTCCGGTGAGTTTCGCGGCGTTTTCTCGGGCTATGCCAGTGGCCAGGCTGCCAACCCTTTTCGGCATGGCCTCTATTACACGGGCGACAAGGCCTATCAAGATGAAGATGGCTACATCTGGTTTGTGGGTCGCGACGATGATGTGATCAAGACTTCCGATTACCGGGTGGGTCCGTTCGAAGTAGAAAGTGCCCTGATCGAGCACCCGGCCGTCGTGGAGGCGGGCGTAGTAGGTGTGCCCCACCCCATTCGCGGCCAGCAGATCAAAGCCTATCTCACCCTGGCGGCCGGGGCCGAAGCCGGCCCTGAGCTGGCCCGACAGCTGTTCGACCATTGCCAACACCGCCTGGCCTCGTATCAACGCCCGCGCAAGTTGCAGTTTGTGCAGGAACTCCCCAAGACCACCAGCGGCAAAATCCGGCGTGTAGAACTGCGACACCAGCCTCCTTCGGGGATCGAATATGACCACGACGCTCCCTGAGCTGCTCTGTCGTCCCATCGGATTCGTTCGCACCGACACGCCCGGGGTGGTCGATCGCTTTCTGGCGCCTCGCCAACCCGAGGACCACCCCAGGGCCTCTCGCATAGAACTGGTGAAAGGACTGCACCTCGATGCGGCCTGCCACGATCTCGAGGGCTTTTCGCGCATCTGGTTGCTGGCCTGGTTTCACCTCAACCGGGGCTGGAGGCCCAAGGTCAATCCCCCCCGCGACCTGCGGCGGCGGCGGGGAGTGCTGGCCACCCGTTCGCCCCATCGACCCAATCCATTGGCGCTTACCTCGGTGCCGCTGCTCAAAGTTGAACCCCTGACGCTGTGGATCGGCGCCCACGACCTGGTGGACGGAACGCCGATTCTGGACATCAAACCCTACCTGCCCGAGGTCGACTGCCATCCCGACGAACGAACCGGCTGGATCACCCCCCATCCTGGGGTCTGGCGGGTGGAGTTCTCTGAACGGGCCCGCCAACAACTCGACTGGCTCAACCTTCACTACCATCCCGACTTCGGGCAACGCGTCTGCGAAGTGCTCGGTCGCGACCCCCGCCCTCACCGGTCCCGGCGCATTGTTCGTCTGCCCGACGGGCGCCATCGCCTGGGCTGCGGGCCCTGGCGCTGCTGGTTCGAGTTGTATCCCGAAAGCGTGCTCGTCCAGGCCATCACCTCACGCTACCCTTCGCCCGAACTGCCGATCCACCGGGACTTTCTGCTGACTTTTCAAGGCCCCATCTCGACAAACGGGTCGGCCCTCGATTAGGATTCTGCCGCTGTGAACCTCTTTGGACTCACTCTAATGGGCACGCTGGTGGGGGCCACCGGCATGGTGGTCTGGCGTCTTCGCGAAGGCCGCTCGCCGGTGACACCCAGGAAGATCTTGTTGCCCCCTCTGGGGATGGCCACGGGCCTGGGTATGTTCATCTTTCCGGCCACTCACCTGCCCCTTTCCTGGTGTTTTGCCGCCGTGGCCCTCGGCGCAGGATTGTTGGCCTACCCTCTGATGGCGACTTCTCGGCTGGAAAAGCAGGGAGAGCACATTTGGGTTCGTCGCTCGCCCACCTTTCTCTGGATTCTACTGACTCTGGTGGCGGTGCGCTGGGGCCTGCGCGAGTTTGTCGGCCATTTCCTAACCCCTCTGCGCACGGGCGCACTCTTTTATCTCCTGGCACTGGGGATGGTCTTGCGCTGGCGCTGGTCCATGTGGCTGGACTACCAACGGCTTACGGCCGGTCTAACCAGCGCTGCAAGCGAACCAACTCTGTCTTAAGTTCCTGATGACGTTTGCGCAGCCGGGCCTGCTCCGCTTCCAGGCGCTTGCGTTCCTGCGGCGGGGCGGCGGCGATCTGCTGACGCAACAGGGACAGGCGCTGGGCCAGCGGGGAAATTTCCTGCAATACGGCGTGCACTCGTCGACGGGCAGCCACACGATTCATTCCCCCCAGCGAGTCGGGAACGGGCTCACGGATGCTCCAGGCCAGTCCGGCCACGGCCAGCGAAAGAATCAACAAGCCTAACAACCTCGAAAGCCACTCTCCTCGGGCCGCCGAAACTTGAGGAGCAGAGAGCACGCGGGCCACGGCCGGCCTGGAACTGATGCGGAGGTGCTCGAGTTCGGGTCGAATTTCACCCTTAAGGTCTTCGGGTGCCAGATTGAGCGCGGATTCCAACCATGCCTGGGCACGCTCCATCCTCGACCGTTGCAGCCACGACCTGGCCAGGAGGCGCTCGAATAGGGCCAGCTGGCGATCAAGGTCTACCACTAACAAGCAACCCGGAAGACACGACTCGGCAATCATCCGGGCCGTGGCCAGACTGGAAGCCTCGAATCGTGCCTCGACATCCCCCAGGTCGCCGCCATCCAAGATGTGCGAACGCAGCCCGGCCAGCTCCATCTCCAGTCGCTGGATCTCGACCTCGAAGAGGCGGCGCTGCTCTTGCTCGACTTCCTCAGGCGAGAGCAATACCAGAGCCAGCTGCCACAGGCGCCGAATAGCGGCGGCCTGCGCCGACTGAAGTCCAGCATCGGCCTCGGCAGCCACCCAGCGTCGAAAATCCTGAAGCACCGCCGCGTAACTCTCGGTGCCGTGCTGCTCATACAGTTGCTTCCAGCGAGCCAGGCTCTGACGAGCCAGTTCGAGATCGTGGGGCGATCCTTGCCAGCGAAGCTGCTGCAAAATGGCCAGATTGTGCCACGACAAAGGGTGAGAGTCGGAACTCCAGCGCTGCCAGGCCTCCTGTAACGCCCCCTGGAGCACGTCGCAGTAAGCCGCCCGATCGAGCGAGCGACTGGCGTCGAACCAGGTGGCATAATAGAAAGGCTGCATCGGCGACTGTAGCCTGGCCCTGGCCTGTTCCAGGTGCTCCGGGGTGCATTCGAGCGAGGCCAGGCCAGGACACTGAAAGACCGAACCCGGAACATCGGGAATTCCTTCATCTCGGGTCATCCCCAGAATGCGATAAGGATTCCAAGATAGCGGATCCCAACAGCTGGGAGCATCCGCCATCACGCCCGAACCAGTTGCTCCTCCAGGCGCAAATGCCGGTCATCGAAACAATCGATCAGCTTCAAGAATTGCTCCCTTCCCCGACAGAGCTCCTGGTAACGCCTGGACTCTTCCAAACGACGGCCGGGAGCAGATCGCAGCACAAATCGATCGGAAGTTCGCTCCAACAGTTGAAGCTCCTCGAAGACTTCCACTGCCTGACGCAAAGAAAGTGACGGGGTTTTGAGGTCCTCTTCAATGGATGCAAAGTGACGAGCCTCCAAAGGCCCCTGACGAGCATGGCGTACCAACGAGCGCCAGATGCTCTCCAACCGCGGGCGATCCAGCCAGAGCATCGACTGCCGCTGCATCTCCTGGCGTAACTCACGCCCTCCGAACAAGACATGAATACGCTGAGCCTCGACGAGGCTGGGGTGACGCAGGCCGTCTGGATGAGGTGGGGGGTAGAGCAACACCACATCGGCGAAGCCCGGCTGCAGGTCGACATAGGTTCCGAGCTGCAGGCGAACATCGGGAATGGCCTGCTGCACCTTCGACTTCTGAGCCTCATCGTGGACCACCACGAAGGGCAATAACGACTGCTCCAACAGGGCTTCGATGTAGGCACGTCGACTGTGGACGTTGCGTCCATCGAGCCAGCGGGTAGAACCAAGCGACTCGGAAGCCAGTTGACGGCGAAAGACACCCAGCACCAGCGGGTCTGGCTCAAGCAGGGCCTGAATGCGCAGGGAAGCGCTGCAGGTTCCCTCCCAGACTTCTTCCTCGAGTTCGAAAATCACATCGTAGTACAGCTGCTTTTCCAAGATTTGAGGACGCTCGGCGCCCATGCGGAAGGCCACTGCCTTGCGGTCGACTTCGCCCTGAACCAGACGACAGCGCAGATGCTCCTCGCCGTCGCCCATCGTTTTGACACGATCGAGGCGCACACGACGGGCCAGAAAACGCGGCATCCGGTTGCCTTCACCGAGGGGTTCCAACTTGCGCAACTCGCGGGCCAGGTCGAGATTGGCCGACTTCAAGTCCAACTCCAGATCCACGCTGTAGGGAGCCGGCCCCTGGCGCACCTCGGCCACCGCCTGAGCCAGCCGCTGGCGCATTTCCTCCACCCGGTCGGCGGCTACCGTAAAGCCCGCAGCCCGGGCATGGCCACCAAACTTGATGAACACGTCGGCGCATCGCTGCATCGCCTGAAAGAGGTCGACGTTTTCGGGCGACCGTGCCGACCCTTTACAGTGGTCGCCCACCCGACCCATAATGAAGGCCGGCAGCCCATAGCGATCCACCACCCGACTGGCGGTGATCCCTACCACCCCCTGGTGCCATTCGTCGCCCGACTCCACCACCACCCCGAGATCCAGACGACCCGGGTCGGCCTCGAGGCGCTCTTCCACCTGCCGGCGCATCGAGGCTTCGAGTTCTCGGCGTCGCTGGTTGAGCTTGTCGAGGTAGGCGGCGCGCGGACGGGCATCCTCCAGGCTGCTGCTCAACAACAACTGCACCGCCAATCCGGCGTGTTCCAATCTTCCCGCGGCGTTGAGGCGTGGCCCCAGGCCAAACCCCACAGCAAAGCTGCCCCAGGGCCCCTCCGACAGACCTGCCACCTGAGCCAGAGCCTGTAGCCCGGGACGCTGCAGTCGGGAGAGCAACTGCAGTCCGCTGCGCACCAGGGCCCGATTCTCGCCCAGCAAAGGCATCACGTCGGCGATGGTGGCCACCGCCACCAGATCGAGAAAGTGGGTCGGCCAGGCCAACCCCCTGGACTGATAGATGCCGCACAGCAGTTTGTAGGCGATTCCCGTACCGCAGAGCGGCTTGAATGGGTAGCCGCAGTCCTGGCGCTGAGGGTTGATCAACGCCTCGGGGGTGGGCAGCCGCAGGGGCAGGTGGTGATGGTCGGTAACCACAACTTTCATGCCACGCGACTGAGCCAGCTCGATCGCCTGATGACTGCTTGAGCCGCAATCGCAGGTCAGCAGCAGGCGAGCCCCGCGATCGGCCGCGGCCTGCACCGCCTGAAGCGACACCCCATAACCCTCGCTGAAACGGTCGGGAACGTGATGTTCGACCCGAGCCCCCAGGTCACGCAGCCCTTCGACCAGCACGACCGTCGAGCAAACCCCATCGACATCGTAGTCGCCGTGGATAAAAATGACCTCTCCGGCCCGGATAGCCGCCTTGATCAGCGACACCCCAAGTGGCAGGTCGGCCATCAGAAAGGGGTCGGCACAAACCTGAGCAGCCTCATCATAGAGAAAGGCCTGAGCGTCTTCCAGGCTGGTCAGGCCTCGCTGGCTCAGCAAAGTTGCCAGCACAGGGGAACACCCCAAACCCTGGACCAGGGCATCAGTGGCCGCAGGCCCGGCTGCCTGCAGTCGAACTCGGTGAGGATCTAACATGTTTGAAAGTTCTTCCCCACCCGACCGGGTCCTTTCTCAAGAACCCGAAGCGACCGAACGAGGCAGACTCCACCAGATCAAGGCGATGAGGACGGGCTGAAGAGCCAACCGGGCCCAGGCCATCCAGGGCTGGCTGGGAAACTGGCGGAACTTGACCCCCGTCCAGGCCATATAGACATTGGCCGGAAACACGGCGATCAGCACCCCGGTCAACAGCCATGCTCCCCAGCGCGGCTTGCCCCACAGCAACAGACCTCCGAGCAGTTCGAGGATCCCACTGATACGCACGCAGAGCGCAGCCGGAAGGGGCGGGGGAACGATGACTTCGTAGGCGCGGGGGTCGACGAAGTGGTCTCGAGCCGCCCCCAGAAAGAGGGCTCCCAACAAGAACCGCAGCAGGCCCCTAAGAATCGGCAATGACGCGAGCCAGAGCCATACCCAGGGCCCCGGTAACAACCCCCACCCCCAGTCCGAGTAGGGCTCCCTGGGCTGCGCTGCGAGGGAAAGCCTGGGAATGATGCTTCACTTCGCGATACAGGATTCGTCCGGTTTCCTCGGTGCGATAGTCGGTCACCTGTTGGGTGCAACTCGCATCATAGCCATAGTGATAGCCGAACTCACCGTTGATAGCGTCATAACCATAATGGTATTGATAGCAGCCGTGCTGGGTGCGGGTTCCCACAGCCACCTGGCGGGTTTCGGCGTAGGACACCTGTTCTACGGTAACCTGGTTGCTCAGGCCTCGCTGATGACCCAAATAGGCCCCTGCTGCCGTTGTCAGGCCTACCCAACCGGCGGCCACGCCCAGCTTGACACTGTCGGACGGACCTCGAGGAGGCTCGGGCTCCTGACGCCCAAAATCCTGGTCGACGGGAACCAGGGGTTTGCGAGCCATCGTGGGGAGGTTGCCGATCTTCATAGGCCCAGGCTACCAATTTGCCGGGAAACGGGTGTTGCCGTCGTGTTGACTTTTAATTGCCCTGGTACTGCGTCCAGCTGCCCACCCCGCGAAACTGAAAATAGTGGTTCATGGGTTGCCAGCGCTGTGATTCCAATTTCTCATACTGGTCCTGGGCCAGAGTCTCGGGCGGAATCACACTCTGGCTGGGATTGTTGAACGACAGAATCAGCACATTACCTTTCAACCTTAGCTCGGCGATCAGGCCGGTGGGCAGAGGCATGAGCACCTCCGAGTGACCGGCACGTCCCAGATACAACATATTGTCTCGACAGTGCCCCGGATCGGTCAGTTTGTCCGGGGCGCGACGAGGGTCCGGCGCAATGCCGATATACTCGGTCTGGGGGCTGAGGTTGGCCAGCAGGCACCCGGGGATATGGGGTAAGTCGCCCTCGGTTCGGTCAAAGCAAATCGTCGGGGGGAACTGCTGCACGTACAGCAATTGGGCGTTGTCGAGGTGGGTATGAAAGCGTTCGGCCACCTGACGCACCGCGCGAATCTCTTCGGAAACCTTTTGATAGCGCTGATTTACTCTGGTTCCGTAGATGTAGAACCCGAGCACGGCCACCATGATGAACGACCACAGGCTCATAACCACCAGCAGTTCCAGCAACGTGGTGCCCCGCCTCACCAACCTTTATCCTTTCCTGCGCGATAGGTGTCCCACTGATAGTATTGAGTGCCGTGCTGGCTTTGCCACTCGACCTGAGTGGCGATATGAATGACCTCAGGAGGGTCCAGAATGCGCTTCACAGTGTAGGTGCCCTCGGCCTGGCCGGGCACGTCTGAACCCACCAGATAGGGAGTGATCATCTCCATATCACCCAGGGTCTTGTCATAAAGGGGATAGGTGCCGTCGGAGGGCAAGCTCCCCTGCTGCCAGGTAGATAGCAGGTTGGCGGAGTAGAGGTCGACGCGCCGTCGCACTTCGTGCCTCTGGCGCAAGGTTGTCGAACTATGAATGATTCGCATGTGCAGGGCCACGTAGCCGAACATGGCAATGCTCAGAAAGAGTATTGCCACCATGACCTCGGCCATTGTGAATCCTCGGACCCTCATCGAGTGGTCTTCGATTTCGCTCAGGGCAGCCCTGGGGGGGTTAAGTTCACATTTTTGATACTTCCCACCCTCTCCAGGGCTCTACGATCAGTCCATGCTTACCTCGCTCACGCTCCAAGGACCGAAAGGTCAATCGCTGGCCGTCCAGGCCCGCTCGCACCTGCCCAAAGACCTCAACCAGAATGGAGTTCTTGAAGACAGCGAACTGCTGGCCGATCTGGCCGAGCAAGGCTATCTTCGCGAGGGTGCCGACGAAGCTCAGTTGCTCAAAGAATACAAGGCCGGACTGACCGGCCGACCGCAGGGAGTGGGCCTGCAGCAGCAGGGCTATCATACCTACGAGCAGGTCGGTCAGGCCCTGGCAGAGCTGGCCGAGCGCTTTCCTGGCAAGGCCGAGCGGGTGTCCCTGGGAAAAAGCGCCGAAGGACGGGAAATCTGGGCCTTGCGCGTGGGCACTCCCGACGAAAGCAACCCCAAACCCGGCGTGGTCATCACCGGCTGTCACCACGCCCGCGAATGGATGACCGTGGAAGTGCCCATCCATACGGCGCGCACGCTGCTGGAAAGCTATGACAGCGATGCCGACAGCCGTCGACGCGTGGACCAGAGCGTGACCTGGTTCGTGCCCCTGGTCAATCCCGATGGTTACGAGTACAGCCGCACCAAGGACAGCTGGTGGCGCAAAACCCGCAGAGCCATTGAAGAAACCGGCTGTCCGGGCAAGAAAGGAGACTTTGGGGTCGACGCCAATCGCAACTACTGGGACTCCAAGCCCGAGCATTATCACCTGTGGCGACCTGATGGAGATACCCCCTGCTCTACCTTTGACGATTTTGGCGGCGGTCGCACCAGCGACAACCCTCGGCGCGACACCTATCGCGGGCCCGAAGGAGCCTCGGAACCCGAGGTTCAGGCCCTGCTCGGCCTGGAACTCGATCCCAAGAACAACGTCAAAGGCGTGCTCGACTACCACAGCTATGGCGAGATGATTCTGTACCCCTACGGGCACACCGAGCAGCCGCCCGAGAGGCTGCAAGACTACCTGGACATCGGTGGCAAGATGAACCAGCAGTTGGGCAACCGATATCGCCTTCAGCCCAGTATCGATCTCTATCCCACCAGCGGTGGCTCGAACGATATCCACGAGGCGAACGGCATTTTTGGCATGACTTTTGAAATCGGCAGAAGTTTTCAGCCCGATCCGGCCGAAATCCCTCGCATGACCGCGTACATTACTCCAGCCAATCTGGTCTTCATTGATGAGGTGGCGAGGCGCTTCCCGCAGGCGCCCCAGCAGCCCCCACCCGAACCAGAGCCCCAGCCTCAGCCGTGAGCCAACAACTCTCTTCGCGCTGGCTGCTGCTCGTAGCCCTGACGGCCATCGCCCTCCAACTCTGTTGGAAGCTGCTAACACCGTTCTTGTCCATTCTATTGTGGGCTTCGGTCATGGTGCTGGTGTTTTATCCCAGCTACCGTCGGCTACTGGTTCGCTTCAAAGGCAATGACACCGCGGCCGCCCTGCTGACGACCTTTCTGGTTCTGGCCACCATCATTTTGCCTACCGTAGCCCTTACCACGGCGGTGGTGGCCGAACTGCAGGTAGCCGGTCAGGGTCTGCAGGCGAAGCTCACTCAGCTCCTCCAAAATCCGCACTACTCGGATCGCATCCCGGAGCTTATGGATAAACTCTATAAGTGGACGGGGCTGAGCCAGGAAGAGTTGAGAACCGCCGTCCAAAAGGCGGCCCAAAACGCCAGCAACTGGTTGGTGAAGGGCACCGTCACAGCCGTGAGCAACGCGGTAGAATTCCTGGTAAACCTTGGCTTTGTCAGCTTTACCATGTTCTACCTCTTTCGTGACGGCCATCGGGCCGTCACCGTGCTGCGCGATCTACTGCCGCTCGAGCGAGAGCAGAGCCAGGCGCTGCTCACCCGGGCAGGCGAAATCATCAGCGCCAGCGTCTACGGCGTCATCGTGCTGGCCATCATCCAGGGCACGCTGGGCGGACTGGCCTTCTGGTGGCTGGGCCTGCCCTCTCCCCTACTGTGGGGCGTGGTGATGATTCTGATGGCCACCATTCCCATGCTGGGCACGTTTGTGGTGTGGGTTCCTGCAGCCATCTATCTGGCAGCCACCAAAGCCTTTGGCAAAGCTGTTTTCCTGACGTTCTGGGGCACGATTGTCATCGGCATGTCGGACAACTTATTGCGCCCTCGCCTCGTCGGCCAGAAAGCCCAGATGCACGACTTGCTGATTTTCTTCTCGGTGCTGGGCGGGTTGCAATCTTTCGGCGTGCTGGGCATTTTGATGGGTCCAGTGGTTCTGGCCGTTTCGCTCACTTTACTCGATGCGTTCCGACGAGCCGACAATTCCATCCCGTCCCCTGCCGCACAGCCGGCGCAGTCGGCACAGCCGGCGCAGTCGGCACAGCCGGCGCAGTCGGCACAGCCGGCGCCCGAGGCCCCTGCAGAAGCCACCCCGACCCCGATGCAGGAAGCCCCCCCAGAGTCAGTAGCGGTCGAGGGCAGCCAGAATGTTGCCGGGAGTGAGAATCTCGGGTAGCGGAATCGGTTCGCCCGAGCGCGGGTAGAGCACGTAAAAAGGCACGCCGGTGCGCCCAAACTCGGCCAGGGCCCGAGTGATAGCTTCGTCTTTGCGGGTCCAATCGGCCTTCATCATGACGATGCCCTTGCTGCGAAATGCCTCAACGACGGCCGAGTTTCTTAGAGCTCCGAGCTCGTTCACTTTGCAATTCACGCACCAGGAAGCCGTGAAATCGATAAAGACCGGCTTGCCCTGCTGGCGAAGCTCCTCGAGTCTTGGCTTCGAATACGGTTCCCAGGTCAGTCCGCCCGATTCCACCACGCCCCCGCCGCCAGAGGTCGGTTGATAAGCCGGATCGCGAGCCACCTGAACCGCCCCTGCCAGCGATAGCGAAGCCAACAGCGCAGCCCCCAACTTGGCGCGCATGCGCACGATTCCCGAAGGGCTGTAGCCCCACCGACCGTACATCCAGGAAGCCATCGAAAGCAGCACCATGGCGGCCATTACAAGGCCCAGCCCTTCGGCCGATAGCAGATTGGCCAGAATATACAGAAACCACACCACCGCTCCCAGCATCGGAAAACCCATGAGCTGCTTAAAGCTCTCCATCCAGGCCCCAGGGCGAGGTAGCCAGGTGCGAGTGGCCGGAAAACCGCACAATACCAGATAGGGGAAGGCCATTCCCAGGCCCAGCATGGTGAAAATCAGCAGGGCCACCGGCGCCGGCTGGCTGACCGCAAATCCGAGCGCCGAAGCCATAAACGGCGCCGTGCAGGGGGTGGCCGCTGCGGTAGCCACGGCACCGCTCCAAAACGATTCCGAAAGTCCTTTTTTGCCCTGGGCCACCGACGCCAGCTGGGTAAGCCCCTCGCCGACTTCGAAGAGGCCAAAGAGGTTCAGCGCGATCAGCAAAAACAGGGCGGTGAGCCCGGCCACGAAAAGCGGCGACTGCATCTGATAGCCCCAGCCCAGTTGGCCGGTACCGCTTTTGAACAACACAATCGGCGCCGCGATGGCCCATACCGAGACCAGCACACCGGCCGTGTAGACCCATCCCTGGGCCCAGGCCGAGGATTTACCCTCTTCATTGTGATGAAGTAAGCTGAGGGCCTTGAGGCTCAGCACGGGAAAGACGCAGGGCATGAGGTTGAGAATCATGCCGCCGATGAAAGCCGCCAGCAACGAGCCCAGCAGCGTTCCCTCGGGAACCGTGGGGCTGGCCAGGGGTGCGGCCACGCTGGCGGGCTTCGCATCGGCGATGGGAACCTCGATGGAAATTCCCTGATGCTGCCCTTCCCGATTGATGACCAGCAATCCGCGCAACGATTTCTGCTGTGGCACCAGGGAGAGCTCCAGGCCTTCGCCAGGCTTCCATACGGGTGGCGTTGGCGGATTGTCTTCCTCTCGGAGGGGGAAAAAATCGACGCGATCGCCCGTCTGGCCCGGGTATTCCAGCATGGCCTTGTCGGCGCCCAGGCGCCAGGCCCGCAACTGGATGTTACCCGGACTCTGAGGCAGATCATCTTGCGACTGGAAGGCCCCGGCCACCTCGGCTGCAGGCAGCTTCAGCTCAAGTTTTGCCTTCCCGGGAATGCAGGTTTCGGCGCAGGCAAGCCACTCCACCTCAACTTTGATCTGGGCCGGCTGCCCTTCGGCTCCCGGCGGTGCCTGCAACGGCACGCGGATCAAGACTTCTTTCTCGTAGACGAACTGTTGAATGCCCGCCAACACCAGCCGAAAAGGCACAGGCCAGATGGGCTCGCCGGCCTTCCACCCAGGGGGAAGGGTCCACTTGAAGCGGGGGGCGAATCCGGTTTCACCCGGATTCTGCCAGTATACGTGCCACTCCGGATCCATGCGGAACAGCACGCCTACCTGCCCCGGAGGGCCGGCCACCAGTTCCACCTCCACGTGTCCGTCGCGCACGGGTTTGGCCCAGAGCGACGCCGAGCACCAGCAGCACAGCAGAAATATCCATAAGCAACGCATCAGCGGCCTCACCTTCTCTGGCCCTCTAATGGCGCGGAAGCGGACGAGGTTCCCTGGCGGGCCTTGAGATGAGGAACCAGACGCATCGCCAGGGCCGAGGCCAGCGCCTCACCTTCGTGAAAGCCTACATCTTGAGAGAGGTCACGGGCCTGGCTGAGCCACTGGTCGATGGGCTGTTCGCCCTCCACCCAACCTCGCAACTGAAAGACCACCCGCAACAACAGATTCTCAACATAGCGCGGGGGATCGTCTTCGAGGTTGTCCTCGAGCGAGATCTGAAGCTGCCACATCGCATCCTCACCGCGCCCCTGATAGGCCAGCAGAGTGGCCAGGAAATGACGGGGGCCGGTAGCCGGGTTCAATCCGGTCCAGCCAAAGTGATACCAGGGACCAGGAAAGATCCGGTCGACCACCTGCGAGGCGGGCTTCTGACAGCGCCTCATCCAGGCCCGCGCCAGCTCCCAATCCTCGTGTTCGCAGGCCTGTACCAGACATTGAGTGAGGCAACGCAACAGGGCTTTGTTATCCTGCGACAGGCCATAGTAATCGGCGGCTCTGGCCCAATCGGCCTTGCCCGACTGGGGGAACTCTAAGAAAGCGCCGACCAGAGTGCTGAGCCGCCGAGCCCGTCGCCGGTCGAGGCCCTGTTGACAGGCCAGCCAGCGGGCGCGGTGGGTGAAGCGGTGAGAGGCCACCCCCGCGTCCCAGTTCTCCTGTAACCAGCCCGCCCGAACCAATTGATCGAGCGACTGCTCGAGCTGCGCCTCTTCGCCCAGATAAAGCGACTTGACCAGATTATAGGGAAAACGCTCGCCAATCACCGAGGCCACCTGCAGCAAGTCGCCAAGCTGGGGCCCCATTTCGGCGATCTCGCGTTGAATCCAGGCCGCCAGGTTGCCTTCAAAATGGGAAGGGGGGGCCGTCCAGCGGGCAGCCGGACCGTCCAGGCTGAGATATTGCCCCTCGAGCTTCTCCAATAACCAGCCCAGAAACAGCGGATTACCACCACTGATGCGATGAAACCATGCCGTCGCCTCGGGTGGGGGCGGGGCCCAGATGCGTTCCTCGATGTAGCGCGCGCAATCATCACGGGAAATCCCCTGCAAGTGCATCAGCCGGGTCAGTCGCGGCACAAACGTCTCGCGAGGGGGCTCGTCCGACACGAAAATCAACAACAGCGGCTGCGAGCGTATTTGTTCCGACCAGTCCGAGAGCATTCCCCAGAGGCTATCGTCGGACTGCTCGAATCCGCGCAAGATACAACAGCGGCTGCGCTGGGATGCCCACTGGGCCAGGCGAGCGCCTTCGGGATAGCAACGCACCTGAGGATGTTGCACCCAGTCGAGCCAGTGCAGGGGGCGCACGTCCCCGCCCTCCAGTTCAACCCACTCGACGCTCTGGGCCGAGGCCAATCGACGCAAATGCTGCAATAAATGCGCTTTGCCGATGCCCGGCTCGCCCCAGAGCCAGAGACACTCTCCCTGGCCCTGGCCGGCGGCCGTAAGAGCCTGGGCCAGGGCTTCGAGTTCGCCTTCACGACCCAGCAAAGGGCCCAGGCGCGAGGCCACCTGGGGCCCACGACTGGGTCGTCGACGCACCAGTTGCAGCACATCGGCGGCGGTTGGAGGCCGATCCAGAGGTTGCTTGAGCAACAACCGACGCACCAATCGATCCAACCAGTTGGGCACGGAACGAGGCAAATTGGAGAGCGGCACCGGAACCTGGTGCAGATGACAGAGCAGCATCTGGGCCACCGTAGGCGCCGCAAAGGGGGGCACGCCAGCGGCCACCTGATACAGGATGCAGCCGAGCGCATAGAGATCGCTGCGTCCGTCGCCGCGTTCGCCGATGATCTGCTCGGGGCTCAGGTAAGCCAGCGCCAGCGGATTGCGCTGGCCCGAGGCCAGCTGGTCGTCGAGGCGGGTAGAGAGACCAAAATCCAAAATCTTGGGACTGCCCTCGCTACTGACCAGAATATGCTCCGGCTTCAAGGCACGATGGGGTGACTTTTGCCCGTGGGCCAGCTGGAGTGCCTCGAGCAGCACTTCCAGGGTTGAAGCCAGGGCCTCGAAATTGCGTCCGCTGGCCTCGAACCAATCGACGATGGATTGGCCCTCGACGTACTCGCACACCAGGAAGGGGCTGCCCAGAAATTCGCCAGCGTCGAGCGGCTTGGAAATGGCCGGGTGACGCAACTTCTGACCCAACTCGAGTTCGCGACGAAAGCGAGCCGCCATCGAACGGCTATTGCCCCCCAGGGCGTGGGCCAGCTTGAGGGTGACCTCGCGCTTCTCCTTTTCATCCCAGGCGGCGTACACATTGCCGAGGTTGCCCTTGCCCACCAGACGGTCGAGTCGGTAACGCGAGGCAACCTGAACTCCCAGCGTCTGGCCCCCGTCGCTCATGCAGTCGACCTAGAGGCGCCGGCGGGAGCCGCGAATGCGACGGCGCTTGGGAGCGTCGGTGCCGGTCTCGTCATACACCGGGTCGAAGTCTTCAGCGCCCGCCCCCGACGTATGATAGGAAACCGCTTCGCGAGGGGCACTTTTGAAGTAACGATCGAGCAGAACCAGGGTCGGCGCGGCCACAAACACCGATGAGTAAGCTCCGCACGTGATCCCCACCAGCAGAGCGTAAGCGAAGTTCTGCAGCGAGCTACCTCCAAAGAAGTAGATGGCCAGCAGCGTGATCAGCACCGTCAGAGTGGTATTGATCGAGCGCGTCATCGTCTGATTGACCGACTCGTTGACCACTTCGGCAAAAGGTTTGCCGCCAGCATAGTGCTGGTCGTTCTCACGGATGCGGTCGAAGATCACCACCGAATCCATCACCGAATAGCCGGCCACGGTCAACAAAGCGGCCACGAAAGGAGAGTCGAGTTGACGACCGGCCAGCGAATACATTCCCAGCATAATCACCACGTCGTGAAGGATGGCCACGTCGGCAGCCACGCCGAAGCGCCATTGGAAACCGAAGCGCAACACGATGTAAGCAGCCTGCACCAGCAAAGCCACCGTCATCGCCATGAAAGCGTGATAGCGAAGTTCACCCGTCACGGTGGGGCCGATACTCGAGGTGCCCAACTCTTTCAAATCGCCGAACTTGGCTTTGAGATGGTCCCGCAGAGCTCCCGGCTCCTGGTCGCGCAGTTCTTTGCCGCCATCGGCGGTGGGTTCGCTGCGGGTCACCCTGACCAGCACGCGTTGATACTGCTTGCCGTTTTCGTCACTGGCCATGGTGGCGCCCACCTGCACCAGGCGGTCACCGAGAACCGGCTGCTTGAAGTCGTCCAGCGCCTGCTGCACTTCGGTAACCGTGACCTGGCGGTAAAGGCCCACTTCCAGGATGGTACCGCCCGTGAAGTCCAGTCCAAAATTCAATCCCTTGGTCGCCAGCGAACCGATCGATATCGCCAACAGAATGACCGAGGTGATGATGTAGGGGGTCAGATTGCCCATCAGGTTGCGAGGCTTCTTGCGGAAGGAGTGACCCCAAATCACCGTCAGCGTGAGGCCCACGATCCAAATGGCCAGAGAGAGCCAGGAGAGAGGCGACAGATTGAACATGCTAAGCTCCGTAGGCCTTTCGGCTCTGCATTTTAAGGTTGTAGAAAGCGAAATCCATCATAGCACGGGTGAAGAGCGTGGCCGTGATCAGGCTCCAGGCCGTGCCGACCAGCAGTGTCAGGCCAAAGCCTTTGATAGTGGCCGAACCGAAGTAGTACAGGATAAAGGCTCCCACTCCGGTGGTAACGTGGCCATCCAGGATAGAGGGCCAGGCCTTCTCAAAGCCGATACTGATGGCCTGACTGAGGGGCCTGTCGGCCCAGATTTCCTCTTTCAGGCGCTCGAAGATCAATACGTTGGCGTCCACGGCCATGCCGATCGAGAGAATGAAGCCGGCGATGCCCGGCAGGGTTAGCACGAATTCCAGTCCGGGAATGTTCATGCTGGCCAGGCAGACGACGGTGTAAATCACCAACGCCACACTGGCCATCACCCCCGGCAACCGATAATACCCCACCATATAGACGCAGACGAAGACCAGGCCCATGGCGCCGGCCACCAGGCTGTAGCGCAGCGACTCTGCACCCAGCGTGGGGCTGACTGTATAAGACTCGAGAATCTTGACGTCCACCGGAAGAGCGCCGGCGTTGAGGAAATTGGCCATCATCTGGGCCTCCTCCGCCGGGGTTTGCGGCTTGCCCGTCAGGGGGTCAGCCCCGCCATTCAGCCCGGTGATGACGCCAGAACCTTGAGTGATGGGGTTCTGAACGATGGGTGCGCTGACTTCCTTGCCGTCGAACACGATCTGCAACGGTTTGCCCACCAGTCGTCGGGTCAGTTCACCAAAGGCCTTGGCTCCCTGACGGGTCATCTCAAAATTGACTTCCCATGACTTGCCGTCCATCGAGGGTCTGGCTGCCGCGTGGGAAATACTGGCACCGTCCATCACGGTTTTCCAGGTCGTTTGCTGGGTTACCGGGTTGTAACTCTGCTCGCGAAACTCCAGACGGGCCGCCTGCCTGACCAGCGACTCGGCCTTTTCCAAGTTGGTCTCTTCAGGAATCTCCACGATCAATCGGTCGGGAGGCTCGGGGGTCACCACGATTTCCCGCGTGCCATCGGGATTGAGGCGGCGTTGGAACACCTGTACTGCCTGTTCCTGGATACGACTGTTTACCTTGACCACCTCACCGGTAATCGGGTTCTTGGCCTCGATCAGTCGCACTGTGATGTGGGCCCCGGACTTTAAATCCAGCCCCAGACGCAATTTCGTGGCTCCGGTTCTCGGATCCACGATCATGAATAGCGCCGCCAGGGTGAAAAAGGCCAACGCTATCAGACCAACGACGGAGTATCGTTTCATGTTCTTTCCCTTGAAGTTTCTTCTACCAAACCGGGGACTTACCCAAGCTGCCTCTTTCCCAAACAAAAGCTGAATCACACACCCAAAGGTCGAAGCCTACAACATGGAAGAGCTTGCCCGTATTCAACCGGTTCAGAGAATGGCCTGTCCCAGCTGTCGCAACCTGTTGCCCGATTGGGGTCTGGAAGACTTTGAAAAACGTCCCCGCTGCCCCGGATGCGGCCAGAAGGTCAGTTTGCCTGAAGACGTGATGGACAGACTCCGGCAAGCGCGCTACCTGGGTCGCAACCTGGACATCACAGGATAGAGCCACCACAGGCACATTCCCAGACAGAGCCAGGCAAATCCATTGCCGATGCGGGCGAACAGGGTGCGCCCCTCGAGACAGGCCACCTCGCCCACGAGCACCTCGGGATCGTCGATGCGGGTTTGTGCCACCATGCGTCCAAGCGGATCGATCAGGGCACTGACTCCGGTACAGGTGGCTCGAACCATCGAACGGCGCAATTCGATGCAGCGCGCCCGGGCCATATACAGATGACACAAGGGTTCGATGCTGCGGCCAAACCAGGCATCGTTGGTCAGATTGATCAGCAGATGCGGATCTCTTTGGGCCAGGGCAAAGTTGTATTCCGGCAGCAAGTCTTCGTAGCAAATGCTAATCCCGAGACGATAGCCGCCGAAGGCGAGAACTCCAGGCTCGTTGCCTGGTAGCAACTTGGCAGCTCTGGGGAGAAAACGTCGATACAATCCGGGAAACCAACCCGACCCCGGAATATGCTCGCCAAAAAGCAACAGATGGTTCTTGAGAGCACGTCCCAATACGGTGCCGTCAGCGTCAAGTAGCAGTGCGGTATTGAAACGGGCGGGGCGGCCCGAAGCCGGATTGATCCGTTGATCGTCCTCGGTAACGACACCCATCAACAGGGGGAGTTGCACCTGGAACTGAGGCGAGTTGGCCGCCGAAGGATCGTAGTACTCGCCCTGCAGAGGATAACTGGACGCCAGAGCGGTTCGCACAGCGGTGTCGCCGCGGCGCCGGTGAGGGGGCGGGGAAACTTTCACCGCAGTCTCGGGAAATACCAGCAGTTCAGCGCCCTGAGCCCGAGCCTGGGCGGAAAGCTGCAGCAATCGCTGATGGGCCTGCCACCTCAACTCGGGCGTGCGCGCAATGCCGATGTCGTTCTCTACGATGCCCACCCGCAAACGCTTCGCCCCGGCCAACTCGGCTTCGACCTGAGACGTGCGCACCGCCCCATAGAGCAACACCACGGCAACCATGGCGCTGGCCCACATCATCTCACCCCCGGCGCGACGGCGGCGCAGCGCCTGCCATAAAGCCACATTGACCGAAACGATCACGAAGCTGAGGGGCGAAGGGCCACCGAGGTCCAGGCACTGAGACACCCACAGACTGTCGTGTTGATAGTTGGCCAGATACACACGGAAAAGCACGGGGTAGAAGTGTTCCACGACCACCCAGAGGGCCGGGTAGCTCCACCAGCCAGGCCCTCGATCGGCCACCGCCCGACACAGCGCCAACCACAGACCCCAGGCCAGTCCCTGCTGGAGCGCCGCCAGCAACGTGAACAGCCCGGCCAATGGACCGGGAATTCCGGAATGGGCTGCCATCAGGGCATACATCCAGCGAAAGCAGATCAGATTGGCCACACTACCGGCGACCCAACCCAGGGCCAGGGCTCGCCGCCACGTTCCTCGCTCTTGTGAACAAAGCAGAGGAACCAGCGCCAACCAGCAGGCATGACCCCAATTCAACGGGGGCAGACCGAGCTCCAACAACAGGCCGCTCAGAATTGCCAGAATCAGAGAGGCCGTCGCTCCAGAAAACGTCGATACTTGGTGGCGGTTTGAACGGTTAATTCGCCCAGCAACTCCTGGAGACGCTCGCGGACTGCCGCGGGGTCGGAGCATTCCACCTCCAGTTCGTAGTCCACCGAGCCGTCGGGAAACTCAGAGATGTCCAGTTCCGCAACCCAATCGCCCTGAGGGCACGAGTGCCGCTGGTTGCGACTGAACCCCAGGCAGTAAAGGCGCTCAACGCCGCGGTCGGCGCGCAGGCGCTGCAAAGGTGGCAAGGACCAGAGATCGGGCTGCCAGTCAGACCCTCCCAGCAAGCGGGATGCCTGGTCGGGCTCCAGAGGGTGCTCCACTTCCAAAGCCTGAAAGTAGCCTTCTTGCCTGGAACGACCCGATTTGTAGGTCAGAATATGGTAGCCATTCTCAAGCCGAACGCGCAATGACCAGCCCGAACTGCCGTGACCGTCGCTGAAATAGTAATTGGTCTGCTCGAAAACTTGCTCTGCGGGGCCCAGAACGTCCAGAGCCCGCTGCCAGGCCTTACGGTCGGGCAGAACAAACTTCAATTCCTGCTCCAGCTCCCCCACAGACGGCTACCCGAATAGACGAGGAAAATAGAGCTTCAACTGAACCTTCCACCAGGGCCAGTCGTGGGCGACGTCGTGTCCCCAGAGGTCAAAATTGTGGTCGATTCCTCGGCGAGCCAGGGCCTGGGGCAATTGGCGTGACCACTCGACCCGCTCCCAGGGGCCCTGACCACAAACAATGTTGATGCTGCAACGGCGCAGGGCTTCCAAATGCTTGCCGTCGGGCATGCGCACCACGAAGTCGCAGGGGCTGTTCTCAAAGCAATTCTGATCGTAGTGGCCGTCAAAATAGGCGCTCATGTCGTAGATGCCGCTCATGCCGATACACCAGCGGAACTCTCGGGGGTGCTTAATCAGCGTGTTGGCGGCGTGGTAGGCCCCGAAACTGGAACCGATCGCTGCCATAGGGAGGTCGGTCGACATGCAGTCGCGCTGGATCAACGGCACGATTTCGTCCATCAAGTGCCGGTCATAGAGAGCCTGACGCGAGGCCCTCTCGGCCGGGCTGATGTGACGGTTCATCCAGCTGTCGCCGTTGATACTGCTGATGCAAAACAGCTTGACCATACCCTGCTCGATAAACTCGCCCAGGGTATCCAGCATACCCTGACGCTCGTATTCTTCGAAGTCCTGGTTTGCGGTGGGGAAGACCACCACGGGTACGCCAAAATGCCCGTAGATAGCCAGCGGCATGGGCCGCTGGAGCAACGGGCTTTGGAACGGAACCTTGACGACGCGCATCAGCGCAGCGACTTGTTCAGGACCTCTCGGTCCTCGAGGCCCTGAAGCCAGAACTCTGGGTATTTCCGGCACTCAGCGATGCCAGGACAGGTCAGACAACGCTTGGTGCGCATGTTGACCTCGCGAATGCGACGGTCGCGGCATTGAGGGTCGAAAAACTCGTGGTCATCGTAATGCTGTTCTAGATAGTTCTCGCTGTAGTTAGGCACTTCGGTTCTCCAAATCAGGGGGCCGGGTGACCCCGGCGACGGTCCGAGATTCTATATCCTTGCCTCGCGAATGTCAAACCAGGAAAAAGTCGGGACGAACTCGGGCCGTCCGAAAGGAAATAGCTCATCATCGACAAACCCGTCCGTCTCAGGCTGAGTCAACTTGACCTTCACAGGGGTGAAGTGTTAAGTCAAGGTGGTTGCAGGCAACGAGGAGGACCTTACGTGTTTGGATTTTTATCGGGCGGCAAGCAGAAGAAGACCCAGTTCAAACTTCAGCCACGCCAGGAAGTCGAAGTAGAACTCCAGGTCGGTAACGGCTATGAGTCGTTCTTCGTCCAGGTCCAGGAGGTCCACAAGAAACGCGTTGTCCTTGAGATTCCCGGTGGCGAACGCAAGCCGCTGCGCGTCGGCGACGGCCAGGCCGTTACCATCTCGACCCTCATCGATGACAACCTGCTCTCCTATCAAGGCTTCGTCATTGCCGCTCGCGACCGCGACTTCGAGGTGGTCTACCCGCCCAAGGACAAAGATGTCGAGGAGGTCACCTTTCCGCCCCGTGACGACTCGTTTTCCATCGAAGTCAGTATTCCGGTAGAGTTCCGCGCGATGTCCACGGCCCACACCCAGGTAGCCAAGACTCACGCCGTGACACGCAACGGGCTCTTCCTGATCACAAATTTGCCCATTCCTAAAAAGACCCAGCTGCTGATGGAGGTGGAAATCCCCAACGGCACCGAGATCAACGCCAAAGGCCTGGCCCTGAGCAGTACCGAGGACTCTTCTAGCGGACGTCGTCAGTTCATCAACGAGGTCGAATTCGATAGTGACGTCACCGAGAAGGACCGCAATGCCCTGATCCGCTATTCGATGTTCGTGAAACAGCGCCAGGCGCGGGCCGAGAAACGCGCCGCCGAGGGCGGCTAGTGCTCCGTCAGACATCCATTTAGGAGTCGTAGACCGGTCGACGGTCCTTTCGGCCGCGCTCCTAGCCTTCGCTCGACGGCGTGGCCGTCGCCCCGGGAATCAGGCGCACGACCTGAAACTGTCCCTGCAAGTTCTCCAACAGCGTCATTTGCAGCCCCTCGCCAGGTTGCACCGGTGCCGCCGTCTGCACCTGAAATGCTCCCCGACAACCAGCTACCTTCTGGTCGAGAATCGAGTAGATCACTTCAGCGCGTAACGTCCCCTGAACCCTCTGACGATCGTCTCGCACTTTGCCCTGGGCCTCGAGCAGAGCTAACGGAGCTTTCTGGTTTGGAGGCTGGCCCCGATAGGTCCAGGTATAGTCCCAGATGGCAGCAACAGGCTCGTTCAGTTCGGGAGCCTCGATCTTGAATTCGCTCGTGCCCGACCAGCTGGCTCCGGGCTCCAGGCCTCGCTTGACGAACTGGGGCCACATCGAGAACACCCAGGGAAGCGACGCGTGATGCCGAGTCCACACCGACTTGCCCGTGGGCACGATCTGCAACGAGCGCAACCCCCCCAAAGGTCCCACCCGGGCCTCCCAGCGAGTGACCAGCAACTCGCGATTGTGCTTCTGTTCCCAACTGTATTGAATCGACTCGATCGACTCCAGTCGCATGGCCTGATGAACTTCATAACCCTGAGACCGACCCTCTTGCGCCAGCGTGGCCAGCAGGCTGGCCTGTTTGCTCAGGGGCGGCACCTTGTCCAGGCCTACCCCAGCTGGCGCCACCTCTCGGCCTTCCTGAAGCTTGAGCTCCAAAGACCAGCGAGAGGGCAACTGAGCGTCGCGGTGGATGAAATGCAGACCGACCCAGGGCATGCGATCCCAATTGAGATAGACCAACCCCCCGGCCAGGACAGCACAGCCAAGAAACCCGAGAGCCACACGATGGAGGACCTTCATTTGAAAGTCATTCAATAGACTGTCGGCCAGACCCTGGTTTCTGCTCACGAATCTCTCGTTGCAATCTCTTCAACGACTCACGTGCCCTGGCCAGGTCCTGGGCTGAAGGGCTTGATTCTGGGCCGTAACTGAAACGTTCATGAAGTGAGACCAACTCGCTGAGGCCCTGATAGGGGTAGTGTCGGGCATAACGCCTGGGCGACCAACCGGGCTGGCCTCCACCCACCAGTTGATAGGCCTGAAAAAGCAGAGCCGTGAGGGGAGGAATGGCCTGGGGACGGGCCCGCAGTGCCTTACGCAAGGCCAGAGCCAGAAACCCCAGACCCAGCGTGAGAAGTCCAACGCTGAGCCACTGACGGTGGGGTCCGAGCTGTTTCAGAAGATACCCCAGAATTGCCTGACCAAGCCAACGTTCCTGAGCTTCAGGGGGAGTCAGATCAGGGGCCACCGTGGCGCCTGGGGTGGGGTCGAAAGCCATCCAGCCATAGCCCGGTAAATAGACCTCCACCCAGGCGTGAGCATCGTCGCCATAGACCTCGCGGAAGCCAGTGAAGGGATTATAGCTGCCGGGCAGATAGCCCGTGCAGTAGCGAGTGGGCATCTTCAACGAACGACAGAGCACGGTCATCGCCGAGGCGAAGTGCTCGCAATACCCCTGCTGGGCCTCGAAAAGAAAGTGGTCGACCGTCTCGGCCCCCTCGGGAAAGCGAGGCACATCGAGATTGTACTTGTAGCTCTCCTGTAAGTGCCGAGCGATCGCGTTAGCACGTTCAAAATAACTGCGCTTGCCCTGGCTCCACTGTTGCGCCAACTGCTTGACCCGCGGACTGATCTCGGGCGGCAACTGGGTGTAGCGGCGCAGCTTGCGAAGTTCCGGATCCTTGGAAGGCAAGCGGTTCAACCAGTACGGCTCCATTTGCGCCTGACGACTGACCACCGAATAGACGATACCCTCGTCAAGCACAAAGGGTGCCCTCAAACAACCCGCCCGATCGAGGTAGAGCAGCTGGCTGGGAAAGTACACCTGGTAGGCCTGTGGAGCGAACAGGATCAGATTGGAAAGCGGACGGTCGATATAGAAAATTTGCACCACGTCCCGACTGTTGATCGTGGGTGAAGCCAGGATGAGAGGAGGGCGCTCAATCTCGATGGGTCGCAGCGCCTCCTCGCTCTGACTCCAGAAACGACCATCGTAGAGGTCGAAAGTGAGCCCGCGAAAATAGGTCAACTCATTGCAGCGAACCTGAAAAACCCGTCGATGATTCAGTCGGCCGCGGGTTTGCAGGTCTACCACGCTGTTGAAGCCCGAGTATCCGTCCGGATTGAAAGTGGTGCCCCGACGTAGCTTGTCCTTATTGAGCTGGGGAGGATAGTAGGGGTTTTGCACCTCCCCCTGGTTGCTGCGAGGCAGGCTGATGCCCACCTGCCAGCTCATAGGGAGCGCGCGAATCTTGAAAGCCTGAATTCGGGGCATCGAAAACACCACCAGCATACCCGCCAGCAGGATGGAAGCCGAAAGGCGCAGCGAGGTGCTGGCATCGCGCCGACCGGCAGGCAACTTCCAGCCGGTGCGCTCGAGCAACATCGAGCGCATGTTCCAGCGCAGAGCAACCACCGTCGTCAGATAATAGACTGCCAGATAGGCTGCAAAGGCATAGTCAATACTGAGCACGGCCGCAACGGACATCAAGATCAGCGCCGACATCAATGAGTAACTCAGGTCCTTGCGGGTGGGGATGTCACAGCTGTGCAGAGCCTGAAGCCACATGAGAAGCTCGGCAAGAGGTTCGCGAGGGTCATACGACGTGCGGGCCAGGCCCATGAAAAAATTGCCAAGCGCCACAATCATCAACACCGAGAGAGCGGCCTTGATCTCCCAGTTGTTGCGATGCCTCAAGCGATGACTGACGAACATTCCCACCCAGGTCAGACCCAGACATGGCCAGAGGAACTCAGGCCAGTCCAGCTGGGCTCCGGTGGCAACCAGTGCCACCGCCACATTTGCGCCCACCGCCAGACGGAAGCCCACCGAGTCCTCGGGTTGACGCTTCAGTCCCTTCAGAAAGTTGAACCAGGCCCGCATCCAACCCGGTATCACAGCGGCTCCTGTCCCGGCCCCACCCGGCTACCCGTGGGGCTCTGCGAGAGGTTGGCCGCAAGGAAGTCCTGGGGGTGAAATTCAAAGCAGGTCTCACCAGCCGGGCAAGGACTGCTTCCCAGCCAGAAGGCGACCAACGCCTGTCCCGGCTGCAAATCGGGGCTGGACCACTGGCCCCCCAATTGCTCGAGGCCCAGGGTAGCAAGCACACGAAGGTCGTCGGTTTGCCGCCAACCACCTTGTGGCAGGGCCTCCTGAAGCTTCACTTTCCATCCGGCCTGAGCGCCGCGATAGGCAAAAGTATGCACCCAACTCAACATCCACTCGAAAGCCTCCAGGGCGCCTTCCCCGGCGACGGACTCGGGGTTTCCCCCCATATAGAGAAGCAATTCAAAACCGCCACCCTGGCTGAACTCTCGCACCACGAACTCGCCTGTGCGCGCCGAGGTCGCCCAATGAATCCAGCGCACATCGTCACCCTGACGATACTCGCGAAGCCGACGCAGGTCGCCGTGGGCGGCGGGAGGTCCGCGCCGCACCCCCTGATCACCACCCAGCAGACGGGAGAGTCGCTCGCGTGACAGTCGCAAAATCGGTGGGAGCACCCAGAGTTCTCCTCGAGCCTGACAGTCGAACGAGCGAAGCGCCGCAAACCATCCCAGGGGACCATAGCAGGTGAGTTCAACCGGCAATGACCGGTAACAACCCCTTGCCTGTGGAACCAGGCTAAAGGTGGTCGACCTCTCTTCAGGTCGCAGCAGAGCTTGAGAACGCCCCTGGTGATCCACCGAAAAGGCGGTTCCTACGGCAGTCAGAAAGCTTGGATACGACGGACTGGCGCGCTCCCAACTGAGGGTCACCGGGAAAGCTCGCCCCCGCTCGCACCAGGCGGGCCATTGAATACATAGACCCGAAGGACGAAGCGCGCGGCGACTGGCAAAAGCCGCCGTGATGAGCGAGCCCAATACCGTTCCAGAAAGCAGGTAGACCCAACCGGTCTGGGTATTGCTGGCGACCAGGAAAAACATCAACCCGATGGCGATCAGACTGAGTTCGTCGACATGGCGGCGACAGAATCCAAGCAGGACCCGTAAACCACCGATCAGCGGTCGAAATTTCACATCTTGCTTCCCTGAAGCCCCCGCACCAGGCGACTGCTGGTAGTCGCTGCCTGGCGCAACTCTGACTCAAGACCGCGCCCCTCAAAGAGAAAACGCTCCAGTGCCTCGTTGATCAAGACTCGGGTCGCTTCCCAGCCGACCACCTGCGGCTGAACACGAGCCCTGACCAGGCTGGTGGTGAGCACGGCCCGATCCGGCCGCGACTCAAGGTACTGAATGTAGGACGGGTCGGAGTAGGTACTCTGGCGGACCGGCAGATAGCCCGTATCCATGGCCCAGGCTCGCTGCTGATCGGGAGCGGTTAGAAAACGCAGCAGACGGAAGGCCTGCTGACGCTCGCGGCTACTGGCCCGAGCGAACACGGCCAGTTGAGTGCCCGAAAGCTGGATACGATCGCCTGCCCCTCGGGGCAACGGCAGTACGCGCAGGCGGTCGCCCAGGGCTGCCTCAAGCTGAGCCATTTTCGAACTGGTGTCCAACAGATAAGGCACCTCTCCGGCGAGGAACGCTTCAAAACCCTGCGAGGCAAAGCGGGCCATGGGCGGGTTACGGAAGAAGTCGCGAAAGTATGCTGCACTGGCCATGCCCACTGGACCATCGAAGTGAGCCCGATTCTGAGCATCGAAAAAGCGCCCTCCCTGAGAAACGAAATGCATTCCGTAGAACTCGAAGGGGCTGGGCACCGCCAGCGGCCCTTGCGGAAAACGCTGCTTGAGAGCCTGGCACGACCTGGCAAAGTCGGTCCAGTTTTGGGGAGGCTCGCCCGGGTCGAGCAGCGAGCGATTGGCATACAATACCCAGAGACTCTTATTGAAGGGGACGGAGTAACGCTTGCCGTCGCGATGGCGCGAGGCCTGAATAAACACCGCCGGCATATCTTTCCAAACAGCGCCCAGGGGGTAATCCAACGGCACCAGCACGCCGTAATCAGCCAACTGGGTCACCCAATTCTCGTAGACCTGAGAAACCACCGGCGAGGAGCCCGTTTCCAGAGAGCCGAGCAGCTTTTTGTAAAGTTCGGCATAGTCGTTCTTGCCCTGCGGGTCGACGAAGCAGCGAAGCTCGACCCGCACTTCCGGATTCTGCTCCTCGAAGGCGGCAATCCGCTTGCGCAAGGCCTGCTCTCGATGACCTCGACAGGTATGCCAGAAAGATAGGGTCAGCGGCTCACACCACAGTGGGGCGCTGAGCAGACAGAGGAAAACCAGGCGGCGTAACAGGCTCACAGGTTGACCACGACCGGCGATTGCATGCTCGTCACCAGCACCAACCGAATAGGCACCGACTGCACAGGCATTTCATAGACGAAATACCCAAAGTTGATTCCGTAAGGCTTCAGGACAACCCCCAAAAAACTCGAGTAGTCCTGCAGTGGCTCATAATCGTTGCCGCTTTGGTCCTGCAGATAGAACACCCCAGGGTTCAAAACCGGTTGCATGGTAACGTTCTTCTGCGAGACATAGATCACGATGAAACGGTGACCATTGCGGGGTTGGTGCACCCCGCGAATCTGTTCAACCACCTCGAGATTGGAAACGGTGACCTGAAAAGCTGCATTACGCGCTACCCTGGGAGTATAGACATCGCCGCTGTCACTGCGACGCAGGACCTGGGCCACTCGCTGTCCGGCCACGGGGTCGGGGATACCGGGTGCGGGCCGCGGTTGCTCCATCGAGGGGGGCTGAGCGTGCGATGGAACATAGCCCCCTTGAGAAGCATCATTCGGGATGTGGCCGCTGGAAGGGTCCCATAGCGGGGTGTTGTTCAGCGCTCCCACCGTGCGTTTACGATTGAGAATGACCTCACCTCGGCCAGGATTCCAATTGGCGCTCGCCTCGAGGGCCTCGGCTACCGTTTCCAGCGGAAGATAAATCACGTCGCCAATGAAAACCGGCTCAACCTCGATATTCTTGCGGTCGATCCTCAGGCCCCTGACCGTCGGATTCCAATGCATATCCAACCCGAAAGCCTCGACGACGGGCAGCACGGGATAGTAGGCCAGCCCGTTGCGAAGAATCGGGCGCAAGGAGACCTTCACACCGTTGCAAATGACGGTCAGGGGAGGCTCTTCGGCTCGTGCCGGAAAGAACGACAACAACAAGACCAGTAACAGGCTTTTCCACACCACCATCAGGTGTTCGCTGCAGGTGGCCGGTTCCTGCAAAGGAAATGCCCCCTCGTCTGTCCAAGGCCAGGGCCGACCAAATTGGCCAAGTTAGGATGCTCTTGTGGACCGGATGCAGTCCCCGCTGGACCCCCTTGGGGCCGCCACCTCGGATGAGGTTCAATATCACTACCGACTGGGCAACCAGCATCTGTACGAGAACCGGCTAGAGGCCGCGATTCGCGAGTATCAGCGCGTGGTTGTACTCCAACCGGAACATCACCAGGCCCACTATGAAATGGGTACGGCCTACTTCCGTCAGGGCAATATCGACATGGCCATCCGCGAGTGGCAAGAGGTTCTGGCGCTGGTGCCCAACTTCGTGCGCGCCCATTACAACCTGGGCCTCGCCTATGAGCGTCTCGGTCAACGAGACCGAGCGATCACCAGTTTGCAAGTGGCGCTAAAAATCGTCCAAAACATGAACGATTCCACCGGAGAGCGCCGTATCCAGCAGGAACTGGAGCGCCTTCAAGGGGCCGACGACTATCTGCGCCAGGTGCGACTCGACCCTTCCAATCTCGAAGCCCGCTTTAACCTGGCCCAGGTCTACCAACGCCAGGGCAAGCTCGAAATCGCCATCGAGGAATACTCCAAACTGCTTGAGTCCAGCCCTGGCAACATCGAAGCCCATTTTCAGATGGGCGTCTGTCTGGGCAAGCTGGGCAAAACCGAGCAGGCCATCGAGATGTTTCGACGGGTGCTGGGGCTCGACCCCGACCACGGGGCCGCCAACTATCATCTGGGCCTGTATCTGGCCCAAAGCAACGAACTGGACGAGGCTGTTCAATACCTGCGACGAGCCGTCCAACTGAACCCTGATGAATCTTATTATCACTATAATTTAGGTCGGGCCTATGCGCGTCTAGGCGACATCGAAGCCTGCATCCACGAGTATCTCGAGGCTATTCGCCTCGACCCCAACGACCCTTATACCCACAACAACCTTGGTCTGGCTTACTTTCAAACCCAGCGCTACGACCTGGCCGTCCAGGAATTTCGTAAGGCCATCGACCTGGACCCCAACGACGCCCAGGTCCATTACCATCTGGGACTGGTCTATGGACACGTGGGCAAACTGGGAATGGCCAAGCTTGAGCTTCAGACCTCGCTGAGCCTCGAAAGTGACAACCCGCTGACCCATTTCGAATTGGGCAACATCTTCTCACGCCAGGGCAACATCGAAGACGCCAACCGTGAATACCAGCGGGCTATTGAACTCGACCCCGATATGGCCCAGGCTCACTTCCGGCTGGGTCAATCCTACGTCCGACTGGGACGCCTGGATCTGGCCATCAAGCGCTATCAGCGAGCTCTGGCTGGCGATCCCAACAATGCCAGCTACTTTGTAGCACTGGGCCAGGCCTATACCCAACTGGACAAGTTGGACCTGGCCGTCAGCAATTATAAACAGGCCCTGAAACTCGTTCCCGACCAGAGCCACACCTACTTCCTCATGGGTTCGGCCCAGATGGGAATGAATCGCTTTGAAGAGGCGGTCGAAAGCTACACTCGATCGCTCCAACTCAATCCCCACAACAGTTTCGTCTATTTCGCCTTAGGTCATGCCCACTGGAAACTCCAACGGCTCGACCTGGCCGTGGTGGCTCTGCGTCAGGCTGTCGAACTGAGCCCTCATCACCACGAAGCCCACGCCACGCTGGGCGAAGTCTACGATGCGCTCAAACTCCCTGAACTGGCCACTCTGGCTTATCAAAAGGCCGTACAGCATCACCCCTACTGGTCGGATGCTCACTACAAACTGGGCCTTTCTCTGCGACGCGTGGGCCAGGACGAAGCGGCTCGAGAGCACTTTTCCCAGGCCGCACACCTGGACCCTGGCCAGGCGCTATACCATTACGAAACGGCGCTGGTTGAGCGCGACCTGGGCCGTTTGAGCCAGGCTTGCGAGTCGCTGGAGCGAGCCTCCGAACTGGAACCCGGCAACCTGCACTACGTGCTGGACCTGGCCGAGACGGTACGTGAACGGGGCGACCTTTCGGCCGCAATCCATCACTATCAGAGGGCCATCCAGTTGGCACCGCAGCGAGCCGAGAGCTATTTCGAACTGGGCAGTGCCCTTTTCCAGCAAGAGCACTATGAGGGTGCGCGCGAAGCACTGGGCAACTGCCTGCGTTATGATCCGGAACACGCCGACGGGCTGTTCCTCCTGGGGAAGTGCGTCCAACTGCTCGGCGACCTGCGAGGTGCCGAGAACTACTTCCGTCAAGCCCTGCGCATCGAAGATGGCCGCTGGGATTTCCACGGCGAACTCGGGCTGGTGCTGCAGGCCAGTTCTTTTTTTGCCGAGGCCGCCCACAACCTGTCCCTGGCTCTAGAAATGGGTCCGGACCACGGCCAGAGAGGCGCCTGGCTCTATGCTTACGCCAACTGCTGCATCGCGTTGGGTCGAAATCACGAGGCCCTGGACCTGCTTGCCGAGGCCGAGGCTGCTGGCTCGACCGAGAACGACATTCACTTCCGTCGCTCCCAGTTACTCATTGAGATGCAACGTTGGGAACAGGCCGAAAACGAACTGGCTCTGGCGGCCGTGCGCTTCCCCGACGAGGCCGCTCTGCGCTATCTTTCCGGACGCCTCTATCTGTTACAAAACAAGTTGGAACTTGCTCTACAGGAAACTCAGGAAGCCTACCGCCTCGCCCCCAAAAGACTAGACATTCGGGTGCAGCGGGCCCTGTGCCTGGCTCGCCTGGGCGACACCGATGACGCAGTCAAGAACTTCCTGGCGCTGCTGGCCGACTACCCCGACCTGGGCTCGATCCGGGGCGAACTGGCGGCACTCTATGAGTCCAAGGGCGAACTCGACCTGGCAATCGAAGAGTATCTCCGAGCCATTGACCTCGACCCTGGCAACGTGGAGTTACTGCTTCAGGTTTCCGAGGCCTATCTCAAGCGAGGCGACGCCACACTGGCCACCCAGGCGGTGGAGTCGGCCCTGAAGTTACGACCGGGCCCGGATGTCTACGCCCGCCTCGGCGATGCTCTGGCGGCGCAACGCCGCTGGGAGCCCGCCGAGCAAAACTTCCGCCGAGCGTTAGAAATGGATGCCAACTGCTCGCGCGCGCTGGCAGGATTGGGCACCGTTTTGTTGCGCCGGGGCAAGTTCGAAGCAGCCCTCGACAACTTGATTCGGGCGGTCGAAGCCGACCCGAACTGGACACGGCCGCATGCCGACATGGGACTGGTCTACATGCAGCTCAGCCGCTGGGATCAAGCCGCCAACGCCTATCAGGAAGCACTGCGCCTGTCCCCCCGCGACCCGGACGTGATGTCCAAGTTGGGCCTGATCTATTTCCGACAAGGCGATTTCGAGCGTGCCATCGAGATCCTCCAGCGCGCCGTCGATCTCGATCCTTATTCCGCCGAGGCCCATAGCCATCTGGGCATTGCCAATGCGGGAGCCAATCGACTGGACGAGGCGATTTCCGCTTATCAAAAGGCCATCGCCCTCAACCCCACCGATTCCAAAAGCCATTACAACCTGGGAGTGGCCTACTCGAAGAAGGGTCGCTGGGAGCAGGTCATCGAGGCTTACCGTCGTTGCCTGGAAATCGAGCCGCAAGACTTGAACGCACGCTACAATCTGGCCCTGGTCTATGACCGGTTGAAGATGACGCAGGACTGCATCGAACAGCTTCAAGAAGGCTATCGCGTGGCACTGCGGAAACGTTCCGAGGCTTTCCTGGAGAAAATCCAGCGAGAGTTGGAGCGGCTGGGAATCCCGCCGCAGGGTTTGAGTGACCGGAGTTAGCAATCAGGGAGGTTAAGTTATGAATTTGATGCGGGAACGCCTTAAGGTCCGCGTCAGCAAAGAACGGGAGAACGACCTCTGGGCCAGGCTGTGCGAACAGTTCCAGCCTCTGGTGGTCGATGTTTCCCTGCAAGTGCGTCGGGTTCTAGACCTGCCTCCCATGCTTGTCTCTCCGGGCGGAGAACTGTTCCTCACCGGCAAATCGGACCTGCTCTACTACTGGGTCAGTGACGATCGCCGCTCCATCGAGGTCGGTGCTGTCTTCAGCGACAGCGCGCCCGATCAGGCCTTCGACGAATTCCGTCAGACGGTGGGAGAAGCCCTGGGTAGCGACCGTTGGCAGCAGTTGACCAATCAGGCAGAGAAATTTCAGCCGTTGCTTGAGGAAAGCGATGCTTTCCCCAACTTCGATGGCGATATCGAGCCTGCCCGCGTCTTGTCGCAGCCAGCTTACCGCCACATGCTCAGCGAAACGGCCCGACGAGTCGGGGTGCCGCTCGAACAGGTCACCAGCGAACGCTATCCCGCCGACTGGGATCAGGTCGCTTCTTCCTTAGAGCAGTGCGGGCTGATCCAACGAGAGTTTCAGGTCTACTGCCGGGACACCGGGATTCAACTGTGCAAGTTTGCCAGCAAATCCGCTCTGGACGAGGCTGCGCGGATGGGATTTCGCAGCTTCTCAAGCGGTCGTCCCATTTCCGAAGAGCGAATCATCCAGTTCATTTTCTGCACCGAGCGCGGCAGGCGACTGGCCCGGAAAAACCTGTGGCTGGCGTTATGCCTGGCCGACTCCCTGCGTCAGGTCGGAGTGGACCGACGACATCTGCGCTGGACGGTCGAAAAAGACTACGCCACGATCAACCTCTTCACCGCCTACCGCGACTCCGCATGTCTGTTTGAAGTCCAAGAAGAACCCGTTACCGCCGACCTGGCCTTCCGCTTCCTCTCAAGGGCGCGCTACTACCGGCCCGACGCTGCCTTTCTGGTGACTCCCCTGCCCCTGCGCCAGGATGCTCGACAGCTGCTGGATAGCATGTCCGGTCAGGAAGGGTGCCCGCGAATCCGAGTGCTCCAGGACCTGGGGCTACTCCAACAGGAAATGGATCGGGTTCAAAGCCAGACCGTCGACCGAAGCGTCGACGACCTGCTCAAGCGCTTTGGTCAGTTGACCTGGGTCAACGTCGGACAGTGTGTCGGCGAGCACCTTCTGGGGCCAGAGCCGGAACCGCTTCAGACGCAAGAGTCTTCGGAGTCGGTGCTGGATGAGCCCGAAGTCATCGAGGCCGTCAACGAAGCCGCCGAGACCACCACACCTGCGGGTCAAGACATCCTGGATCTCGACCTGGATCTCGATCTTGAAGAGTTGGGACTCTCGACGACTCCGGTTTCTTCGGCGGGTCGTTCCGCCTCGCTCGACGACTTCGACCTGGAACTCGATCTCGACAACCTGGACCTGGCGCCTCGTTCCTCGACCCCGCTGCCTCAACCCGCGGTCGTGGCCCCCGAGAGTGCCCCGGCCAAGGTCAGTATGGATCCCCTGGATGACTTACTTCAAGGGTTACCCGAACTGGACTTTTCCTCTCCTGCCAGCGAGCCGCCACCATCGGAGCAGCCGGCAATCGAACCGACGCCCGCGCTTCCCGAACCGGAGCCGGAACCCGCGCCGGAGCCAGAACCCTTGCGAGAAGCTGAACTCGAGCCCGTGCCTGATTTTCTTACCGCGGACGAGCCCCTGGAAGCCGAAATCGAATTGGAACCCACTCCCGTTCAACCAGAGCCAGAACCTGAGCCGGCCCCGGCGACTCTGGCTCCAGAACCTGAACCGGCCCCGGTCTCGGCGGCCGTCGAGGAATTCCCCTCGGCGCTGCCGGCCGACGATCCTATGGGCAATCTAGACCTCAACCTGGACCTGGACCTGGACCTCGACCTCGATCTCGATCTCGATCTCGACCTGACGACGCCGCCCGTGAAGACTGAACCGGTCGCTCCGGCGGCTGCCGACCTTCCTTCGCTCGAGCCCAACCTGCCCGAGGAGATCCTCCCGGAAGTTCACCTTCCGATGAGCGAACGCAGCCCGGAAGAACGCCTGGAGATGGCTGTAACCAAGATGCTGGACGAGTTAAAATCGGTAGGAAGCGACGCCCAAATCGAAGAGCAACTCCACGAAATCGAAGACCTGCCTGGTTTTTCAGTCCTGGTGTCCACCCAGGAGGGCCTCCCTCTTATGGGACAGCTTCGTCCAGCCAACCTCAGCGAGACCGTAAGCGCCTACCAACTGGAAGCCTGGGATGCTTTTTCCCGAGCCCTTCACGAGAACGGACTGGGAGAACTGCAATCGCTCTATGTCGACGGTGGTCGCCTGCGAATGACGCTTCACCCGGCCGCTCCCAGCCTGTGGCTGACCTCTGCCGAAGAAGTCGTGGTTTCGATGGAAGAGTCCTCGGGTTCGCTGTCCGCCGACCTGACGCTATTTGAGGCCATCCTGAAGAAGGTGCTTGAAGACCTTGGTCAGGTCGAAGGGATTGAGGGCAATCTTGTTTCGGGCCGCGAAGGCCTGATCGAAGTCCAGTATCAAGGAGCCCTCCCCGTCGACGTCGTCAGTATCGTCCTGAGCCAAACCCTGGCCGACTGCGAGGGCGTGCTGCAATCGATGGGATGCCTGCCGGTGCGCCAGGTCCTGCTACGCACCTCCAAGGTGGCCTTCAGTCTCATACCTCTCGACAAACAGACGATGCTGATCACGGTGCTGAACGCCGAGGCTCGCAAGGATGTCTGGCAGACACGTCTGCAGGGGGCAGCTACGATGCTCGCCTCCGTATTCCAATAACACGAACAGGAGAACACTGTGGAAGATCTACTCGAGAAGCTGCTAAAAATCACGGGGGTTCAGGGAGCGCTCGTCGTGGGCAAGGATGGACTCGTCATTGCAAGCGTGGGCCATTTTTCACCCGACCCGGACAGTTTTGGAGCCACCGTGGCCGAGGTCTTGAACCAGTTGGACTCCAGCTTCTCGGGACAGGGCACGATCCGACGCCTGACACTGGACCAGGAGACAGCCATTCTGCACGCCGTAAGCATCAACGAGGTTACCTATCTGGTATCTCAGGCCGCTGGATCCACCAACCTGGGGCGACTACGCCTCGATAGCGACCAGGTCACGGCGGCACTCAGAGAGCAACTTTAGATTTCAGGGGCCTGGGAAGCCCCGGATACTGCATACCGTCGACGGCGATTCCCAGCCAGCGACACACCGTAGGCGCCACCTCAAGAAGGTGGCGTTTTCCCAGGGAAAGCCCGGGTTGGACATCAGGTCCCACCATGATCCAGCCCGTGGGCACCCACTGACCCAGGTGTCCGTGTTGCCCGAGCGTCCTCGGCGGACGTGACTCGAAGGGCGCTTGCACCTGCCCCGAGAGAGCATTACCCGGTAGTGCATTCAGGGCCAGGGCCGCCCCTTTGAAAGTATGCAACCGATCGAGACGCTGGCGGGACAGAACCTGCCAACGGTCGGGGGCCTGGCGCTCCAGCAGTTGGCGTACCGGAACGATCAGCGCCGGGTCTTTGATGTAGATGGCGGCGCTGCCCCCGTTGCTGCGGGCAATCACCCGCCAGCTTCGGATCTGCCCCCCCCCCAGGGTAATCCAGCCCTTATCCCAGAACAGTCGATTGGGGCAAAACGTGCGCTCAACCGGTAGAAACCCGTGGTCGCCCACAACGCAAAGCAAGGTGTCACGGAAGTCGATTTGAGCAACGATTCGAGCCAGGGCCCGGTCGAGTTGCTCGAGGGCCTGGGACACTTCGCTAGAGTCAGGCCCAAAGCGGTGTTGAGTCCAATCAAGATTAAGCATATGAATCAGGGTCAAGTCCACCCTTTCTTCCTGCCACACTGTGCCCACGGCACGGGGAAGCCAGCGATCCCAGGCTGCAAAGTCCTGGGGGAAGTCTTCCTCGGCTCCCTGCTGAATCCGATCGATCAATCCGGGCGTGGAATGTGCCCTCAGCAACTCCTCGGTGGTTCCCTCATTCGCCCCAGGCACAGAGAAAATCTCGGGCACCAGAAAATCGATGGGGGCTCCCACGGTGACGGGCCAGGAAAATGCGGCGGTTTTTAGCCCCCGAGCGCGGGCCAGGTCCCAGAGAGTAACCGACTGAATCCTCGAACTTTCCCAGTTCCATCCAGGAAGAGGGCCCAGTCTCCAGTCAAAATCAATGTTGCAGTCGATCCCATGAGAAGCGGGTCGCTGCCCGGTCACCAGAGACGTGTGATTGGCATAGGTGATGCTTGGAAACACCGGCTCAACTCCGCTAGAGGCCGCCCCCTTCTGCACTAACGACTGCAGGCAGGGCGCAGGCCAGCTTTTGTCGATGTAGTGCACAGGCCGCAGGCCGTCGATGGAAATCAGAACGATACGAGTCGGGCGGCTTGAAGTCTCGAGAGGCACCGCCTGAAGGGGAAGTCTAAGCAGCAACATGAGGAAGAAGATCCACACCATCGGGGCACCTGCGCGGTGAGTTCCGACAAACCTCTCCACATCTCGACCTCGCCTCCGTGGCGACGCGTGTTGATCACCGGCGGCTCAGGCTTCATCGGCAGCCACCTCGCGCGTGCTGTCCGCCGTCACTGGCCAGCAAGCGAACTTGTCATTCTGGATCTGCTTCCCCCAGCGGTAACACCGAATCGATTCATCCAGGGCAGCATCTCCGACAGGGCCAGCGTCATGGAGGCCTGCAGAGACGTCGACTGCGTCTTCCACCTGGCTGCCATGGTCAGCGCCGAGGAATCACTACAAAAGCCCCACGAGTGCCTTGAAGTCAATGTCACCGGCACCTTGTGCCTGCTCGAGGCCGCCTGTCGACAGGGCGCAGGTCGACTGGTTTTTTCATCTTCAGCCGCCGTCTATGGCAACAGCCCGCCTTGCCCCCAGAGCGAAGCCATGAAACCGGAACCTCTTACACCTTATGGAATCAGCAAACTCGACGGCGAGCTCTATCTGGAGGTCTATCGTCGGACCGCCGGTCTATCCACGGTCAGCCTGAGATACTTCAATGTCTACGGGCCCGGCCAGAACCCCAATTCAAACTACGCCGCGGCCATACCACGATTTATCGAACGGGCTCGCCAGGGGGAGCCACTCCAAATCTTCGGAGACGGACTGCAAACCAGAGATTTTGTTCACGTAACCGACGTAGCTCGAGCCAATCTCTGGGCCGCCTGCCAACAAGAACTCTACGGCCCCTGCAACGTCTCCACAGGCCAACCTATCCAAATCCTTGAGTTGGCCAGACGAATTCGAGACCTGACGGGTTCTGAGTCAGAAATCCAAATGGGGCCGCCACGACCCGGAGACATCAGAGACAGTTGGGCCGATCCATCCCGGTTAAGCAGTCTGGGATACCGGGCCAGCATTCCCCTCGCACAGGGTCTGCAGGCCTTGATTCAAAACGGTCGATCTGAATCAGACTCTGCCAGAGAAGCCGAGCAAGCCGAGCCGGGAGCCAGCTGATTTTCACCAAACTCCTGAAGAGGAAACGACTCCAGGTACGTCGTAGTTAACGACGCCGAAAGAAAAGCAACAAACTTTTAACTTCCGGTGTCCGAAATCGTAACACGAGGGGCATAACCTCAGCGACCAGGACAAAATCCCAGTCAAATTCGTCACCATGGAGGTGAATCTATGTTCCAGAAAAAGAAGCGCGCTGGCTTTACGCTCATCGAGCTGATGATCGTTATCGCTATCATCGCGATTTTGGCCGCCATCCTTGTTCCGAACTTCTTGAAAGCTCGTGCTCAGGGCCAGCTCACCGCTTGCAAATCGAACTGTAAGAACATCGCCACGGCGTTGGAAATGTATGCCTCTGACAACAGTGGCCGCTACCCGACGACCCCGTCGTTTGCCAACTCGTTGACCTCAGGTAACTACCTGAAGACCATTCCGACCTGCCCTGCTGTGGGCCAGAATACGTATGGTCCGGTCTACACGGCGACCGCCACTCCTGACGGCTTCAGCTTCTACTGCAGCGGCAACAACCACGCCAAAGCCTACACCGGTTTCGCCGGAGCCCCGACGAACTTCCCGCAGTACAACGGCGACGTCGGCCTGATTGCCAACCCCTAAGGTTGACAACGGTCTCCGGGTCGAGTTCTCGTAAACTCGAGCACTCACCCGGCGTTGGATGTACCACAAGAAAAACAGAGGACCCCAGGGTCCTCTGTTTTTCTGTCGAAGCAGGAGCCTGATGTTGTGTCGTCACTTCCAGAAATCCTCGAGGTTCGACCAGGGTGAATCCTAAAAAAGGCCTGGTTGGCAAGGAGTTACCCGTCGCATCCAAGCAAGGCTCCGCCAAAGGTGGGGCAGCGAAGCCTGCGCTTGGGTCGAAGATGGCTTCTCAGAAAGACCTTACCAAAGGATCCAGCGGCAAGAGCCTGCTTACCCTGGAAGAGGTTGGCGAACGGCTTCGCGTCGGCGAATCACACGTTCAGAATTGGCTTAAAGATGGACTCCTGAAGGGCTCGTCTCAGGGTGTACAGCCTTACGAACTGGAAAAGTTTCGCGCCAAGTACCATCAAGAAATCACGAGGGCTCAAAACGCGCCGCAACGTTCCGAAAAACGAGCCGAGCCCAAACCACAGCCAACCCCAACGAAGAAAAAACCCGTTGTTGAGAAGGACAAGGCAAGCGTCCCCGCGCCGGAGCCTTCTCCGGGTCCGATCGCTTCGGTGTTCGCCGCACTCGGTTCGGTGTTGAGCAACCTGCTTCGCTCCAAGAAAAAACCGGCCAAGACCGCCCCTTATGTGCGACCTCCAGAAATCGACGAGGACTCGATCGAATTCGATGAGCCTGTCGTGGCCCCCATCGCCGCCACTGCAGTAACGGCCCACATTTCCCGCAGCAAGGTCACTTCGGCTGAAGAACTGGTACCGCCGCCAGCCCCAAGCCAGGAAGTCTGGCCCAGCCTGGAAGACCTGTCCAGCCAGACCTCCAGCACGCCTACCTGGCTGCAGGCGAGTTCCGAACCCGGTGACGTCCATGAAACATTGATCCTCAGAGCGGATCAAATTCAACAGGCGATGCGCGCGGCACCGACTCCACCCTCCACGAGCGAGGGTCTGGGCTCCGCTTCTCTGGCCCGCGAACTCCAAGAAGAAAAGCAGAGAAATCAGAAACTCCTGCAGCAACTGCAGGACCAGCGGCGCATTGAACTCGATCTTCAGGATGAAATGGAGACGCTCAAACAACGCCTCGACCTCAGCGTGAATAGCGAGCGCGAAGTCCGAGCCCAGCTCAAGCGAAGCCGTCAGGAACTGCAGACGGCTTTGGAGGAATTGGAGCAACGACCACCGGCGGGAATGCACGATCCAGAAGAGACTCGCAAACTGCTGGAGGAGAAGCAGGCCTGGGAGGCCGAGCGCACCCACCTTCTTCAGCAGAATGCCCAACTGGATCAGCGCAAATCCCTGTTGGAGCAACAAATCGAGCGCCTTCGAGCCCAGGCCGAAGAGATTCGCCAGCACGGGCTTCAGTGGCATCAACTGGCGACCAAGCAGGACCAGCAACTCAGGGCACTCAAGCAGCAGCATTCCGACCTGGAAGTCGAGGCTGAGCGCGCATTGGCCGAACTTGAACGGCGCGTGGTCGAATCGGAGGCAGTTCGAGCCAGAGCCGAAGCCGCCTATCAACAGATGGCCAGCCGTGCCCAGAGCCTGCAGAGCCAACTCGAAGACATGGAGCGCCTGAGCGGCGGGAACGCTTTTGCCGAACTCCAGGCCCGTGACCACAAGATTCTCCAACTGCAGGCCAGGGCTGAACAGTTTCAAGCGTCCATCGCCTCTCTGGAAAGTCAGCAACGCGCGCAAATTCAACGCTGGGAACAGGAACTACAGGCATCGGCCAGTTGGGTGCAAAAATTGACCGACGCGGTAGCCCAACGAGACCGACGAATCCAGGAACTTGAGGCTCAAGTGGCCCAAGCCGGGGCCCGAGAAAGCAACTTCAACGAGGAAGAACTCAAGTCTCAAGTGATGTCGCTAAGGGTAGAACTGACCTCGCTTCGGCGCAACTATGAGATCATTACCTTGCAGGCGAAGAATTTGGAAAATCAACTCCAGGAAGCCCGTAGAACTGCCGCTCCGGCTCCCATCACCCCTCCCCCTGCGGCACCGGCTCCCTCGCCAGTGGCAGCTCCGCCGGTACTCAGCCTGGACATCAGCCCCAAGGCCCCGCCCCAGGATGAAGAGGGAGGGTTCCGGCGCCGCCTGAACAACCGCCTCCGGGCCCTGGGCGTAGGATCGGAAGAACGGACCGGCGGGCTGGAGCCACCTCCTTTCTTGGAACTGGAACTTCCGGAAAGTTGAGCAACAGCCAACTGTGCAGACCTGGAGGGAGTCGTTCCCAATTGCGCAAAGGACCGGGCAGAGTCTATGAGGAGCGCAGCCGCTAGGCCATGTCGGATTCCATCTCGGGTGTTATCATACCGCTGGTCATCCCCGTTGACGCACCTTCTTCACTAAGCAGTTGCGTCAAGGCCCTGGCGAGCCACTTAGAAAATTCCGATTTCGGTAATGCCTGCCTCCAGCTTCAGCAGTGTTTTTGCTACCTGACCTGGCACTTTGCAGACTTCAGTGCTCGCCACCTCACCCAACTGGGGGCAGAATCGGTTCCCTGCAGCTCGTTCGGCCACGCGCGTGCTGCCGAGCACCTGAGTACGCTACAGCAGAACCTGGACGGCCTTGCCGAGATCGCCAGTCGCCATTCGGAGGCAGGCGATATCTTTCGGGTTTTTTACGTAGGCGGTTTACGAGCCCGCCAGAGTTCCCCCCGACGTCACACGAGACTGCTCGGCCTGGGTGGTCAAACCATTCGAGGCTATCGCAATCTCCTGGATTGGTGCCAGCTGGAAATTGGCGAAGAAGACCTGGCTGGCGAAATGCGTTGCCAGAGGGAGTTACGGCGCTATCTGCCGATTTTGAGGGAGTGGCTTGACTCATCGTCCGGTCATTTTCGCCAAATCAAGGGTTTCGACTGGTATCAACAGGCTCTAGCAGCCACCGACTTAGAAGAAGACCCTGGCGCCAGTACGGTTGCGCCCCCCAAAATGAACCCCGAGGTCCTCTCGGAACTCACTCCGGTAGAAGGTGTTCCGCCCACGCCCGGGTTGGCCTCTCTGCCCTCCGCGGTGCTTTTCCAGGGGCACCAGGTACTCTTCGAGCGGGAACTGGAAGCCGGAAAGTCAGCGGAAGCGGCCACGGCGCTGGGACGGCTCTCAGGCCTGATCGTGTCCTACATGTTCGCGATCTCCGCGGCCGCACTCCGATTGATTGGCCAGCTCGATTCGGCTCTTGAGAAGCGAATCGACACTCCGCTTACTCTGCGACAAAAGCAGACCAGTCTGAGTTTTTTGCTGAAATCACTCGCTCAACACCAGTCTGCTCATCCTTTGATTGAAAAAGTCGCTCGAGCCATGGCCGCTCCCACGGGGGGCAAGCTTCATCCCTGGTATTCAGGCAGTTGGGGAGGGGGTCACACTTTCGCCGAATTCTGCCAATCGCCCGAGCCCCCCGATAACTGGGAAGAGCGATTTTTGCCCGGGGTTCGCCTCTTCTTCCAACAGTTCGCCGCCTGGTTCGCGGAAGCCGAGCACTATTTCCAGCTCGACGCCGGTCGGGGAACCCTGGGAATGACGATCCAACTGGGCGACGATCACCTGGAAGTCGATCGCAAAGCCTTGCTACTCGAAGCCACTGCCTTGAAACTCAGTGCTGCCGAGTTCCAGCATCTGCTATCTCCAAAGCAGGCCGAACCCCAGCCCGAGGTCGTTGAGGCGGCCCCCGTCGAGGCCGCCGAAGCCCCTCCCGAACCCCAGCCCGAAGTGGCTGAGGCAGCCCCCGTCGAGGCCGCCGAAGCCTCTCCTGAACCCCAGCCCGAGGCGGTTGAGGCAGCCCCCGTCGAGGCCGCCGAGGCCCCTGCCGAACCTCAGGCCGAGGTGGTTGAGGCAGCCCCTGTCGAGGCCGCCGAGGCCCCTGCCGAACCCCAGTCCGAGGTGGTTGAGGCAGCCCCCGTCGAGGCCGCCGAGGCCCCTCCCGAACCCCAGCCCGAGGTGGTTGAGGCAGCCCCCGTCGAGGCCGCCGAAGCCCCTCCCGAACCCCAGCCCGAGGTCGTTGAGGCAGCCCCCGTCGAGGCCGCCGAAGCCCCTCCCGAACCCCAGCCCGAGG
>CAZYPN010000002.1:137776-252343 GCA_964649085.1 uncultured Burkholderiales bacterium
GTCGAGGCTCACGAACCCCAGCCCGAGGTCGTTGAGGCAGCCCCCGTCGAGGCTCACGAACCCCAGCCCGAGGTCATTGAAGCAGCCCCCGTCGAGGCCGCTCTGGAACCATTTGAGTTTCAAACCGCTGAAGAGCTCGGCTGGTCGGGCCCGGAGGTCCTTCTGCAACTGTGGGACCGAGGCCGGGAAGGCAACTGGCTCACACTGGGATTTCTGATTCAGTATACGGTAGGACTGGAACTGGAATGGATGCGCCTGAACGACCAGGAGCCACCCGACTGGCCATCCACCGCACTTGAATGCCTGCAGCTTCTGGCCGCGCGTCTCAGTGACGATGCTGACCTTCAGCCCTGGTTGGCCGTTCTACGCGGAGGCCCCCTCGGTGACTGGCTTTTTTCCCAAGATCTTCAGCGACAGTTGCAAGAATCAGAACTTCCATCACTGGCCGATGCGCGTATCTCTCAATGGATTCAGGACCTGCAGGATTTTTTCCAGCAGTCTGAACAAATGTTCGAGGAACCCTCAAGCACACAGATGCTCGAAGGCGTAGTGATCTATCAGGATCAGTACCTGGAACTTGTCGACCACCCCATCAACCTCGCCGACCGGCTCAACTCATTCTGGCCGGATTCGCAGCCCTCCCAGGTCGTGGATGTCGTCGCCCAGGCCGAAGCGGCTCAAGACGACGAAGGAGAAGCGTCAGCCGAAGCCTCCTTTAACCTGGAGTTACTGCCCGCTGAGGCCCGAGAGTACTTCGGTGAACTCTGGCAATCCGGAGAATTGAACCCTGAAGGTCTCGTCTGCCTTCTCGAATTTCTCATCCAATATTTTTCCGGGCTTCTGACGGCTGCCGCGATCCAGGAAGCCGAGCTTGAGGCCTCCCACCTGAGTGCCTGGCGAGTGGACTCGAACCTGCTCGAACGCCTGGAAATGTTGCAGCAAGTGCTCAAAGAAACCTCCGATCAAGGGGAGACTTTGCCCTTACTCCGGGCCATCTTCTTGGACTCTGCCCTCAGCGATCTGTGGGCCACCTGCGCTCCAGACCTGGTAGATGACCTTTACCACCTGCGAGAAGGGGATGAAAGTTCAACACCTCGCCTCCGCCAGCTGGCCCAGTGCTGGCTTTCAGCCTCGCAAGACCTCCTGAGCCAGATCGAAAATCTTTGCGAGCCGATTGATGCCGCCGGAAAACTCGAAATCGTTGGTCAACGAGACGAACTGTTCATGGAACTTGTCGACCCTGAATTTTCCATCTGGCTCATTGCTCCCGGCGAACCCGACTGGCGCAACACCGTCCTCTACAGCAACCTGCATCGCGAAGCTGCACCTGCCGAAGTGCTTCTGGGCTCGGAAGAAGGAGACACCCTTCTGGGCGGAGGCATTGTCGACAGCGGCGACGACTTCTTTAGCGAGGCCCCCGAGGTTCAGATCGATTCTCTGTTCCGTGAACCAGCCACTGAGACCCGGGCGCCCAGCTCACCCCGACCCAAACTGGTAGTAGCCGAGCCCGAAGCCACGACACCCGCGCCTTCCGCGAGCAAAGAGCTGCGGCTGAACGAAATGATGGAGCAACTGCTGCAGCAGCCGGAGGAGCCCGCCGCCGAGGCTGCCCCAGCCGAACCGACGCAGGCCGAAGCTGTCCCGCAGGGGGCTGGCGAGGCCATCTCCGAGAAGCGGGTCCCGGCTCGCCTGGACGCTCCCCAAAAGACCGAGAAAATGCCGGAGTACATCGTCGTAGACCCTCCGGCTCTGGCCTACACCATTCACTACGTTGGCAAAGAAGGACCTCACCACTCGGGCAATATCGAGATCCGCAATGAAGGCGGAGGGGTGCTCAAAGGAACGGTCAAGTCCAACCATCCTTGCTTGCGGGTCAAGCCGAGTATGTTTCGCAGCAACGAAGCTGAAATTGCCTACTGGATCGACGACGCCGATCGCCCCTCCAATCTGGCCAAAATCGGACTGACCTTCCACTTTTCGGGTCAAAAAGTAGAGTTGCCCATTGAAAAGCTCCTCCCTGATACGAAGTTCAAACAGCTGGCCAAGAAGGTCCTGGGCCTGGTGAAGAATTTGGGCCCCAAGAAGTAAACTTGCAGGCTATTGACTGCGGTGATATAATCCGCGGGATTTTGGCCTCAGAGGCCTTCCCACTCGCATAGCGAGTCAAAGTCCACGGGAAGAAAGGTACCCAACGTGACCAAGTACGAAGCAACCTATATTGTCGATCCCAATCTCACCGAGGAAGTGCACAACAACCTCGTAACTCGCCTGAACAGCACCGTCACCGACAACGGCGGTCAGGTCATTGACGTCAAAAACATGGGGCGTCGCCGCATGACCCACGAGATCAAAGGCAAAATCGAAGGCATCTATATTTGCATGCGATTCGACTCTGAGCCCTCTGTAGAGGCCGAACTCCATCGCCAACTCCGCCTCGCCGACGAAGTGCTGCGAAGCCTCACCATCCGCCTCAACTGACCGCACCTCCGCCCTGGTGGGCACTTTGTATAGATGATTGGAGTCGCCAATGGCCTCAATGAACGTGGTAGTCCTGATCGGTCGGGTGGTTGGTCCTCCCGAACTTCGCTACACCCCCGGCGGGAAAGCAGTGGCTCAGTTTACCATTGCTGTCGACCGCTCGCGAGGCAAGGGCGACAACAAAGAAACCGATTTCGTTCCGGTGGTCGCCTGGGAGCGCCTCGGAGAGATTTGCAATGAGTATTTGACCAAGGGGAAACTGATCTCCATTCAGGGCGCTTTGCGAACCCGCACCTATGAGACTCAGGATGGCCAGAAGCGCAAAGCGTTCGAAGTCGTCGCCTCTGAGATGCAAATGCTCTCAAGCGGCGCCGGCGAGCGAGCGGGCAGCGGTGAAGCTCGCGGCAGCAAGGGCGGTGGTGGCTCGGTAAGTGGCTGGGGAAGCGACCCGGGCTACTCCTCCGACGATCTTACCGTGGACGAAATACCCTTCTGAAGCGATAGGAATCTTCGTCGAGCCGCGGAATCTAAGGAGAACACCGTAAGCTCGGTGAACCCCGTTGAGGAGGTCGAGTTGCCGGACCACGCGCGAGGCGGTCGACGGAACCGCAAGAAATTCACACGTCCTATCATGGTAGGGCTGGACTCTCAGACCAAGGCTGCGGGTATTCCCAAGAACTCGGTTCTAGGTTTGCCCTTCGATCCGATGCCCATCCTGGCCAAGGTGTCGCGTAAAGCTCATCTCGCTTTACTCCCCTTACCCTGAGTTCCGGTCTCTGCTCTATCAGCAGAGTCCGGAGACCAGGCTGAGGCCAGCTTCGGCCCTCGGACCGCATGAGCAGGTCTGCCAGGCCTGCATTTCTTTGCGTTGACTACGGTGGGCTTCTTCCGCCCCTCTTGCCCGCTACTTTTACACATCTGGAGTCACGATGAAGCTTGTACTTTTGCAAGACGTCAAAAATATCGGCAAGAAGGGGGCCGTGGTGGATGTCGCCGACGGCTATGCACGCAACTTCTTGCTGCCAAAGAAACTGGCCACCCCAGCCACCGACGGGGTGCTGCGATCGCTCAACAAGGAGGCGGCTGAACTCAAAGCTCGTCAGGCTCGAGAAAAGGAACTGGCCCAGGACCTGGCACGGCAACTGGAGTCGCGTCCGCTGCAGTTGTCGATTCGGGTTGGTGACAACGGCAAACCCTTCGGGTCCATCACCTCCTCAGACATCGCCGAGGCTATGGCTGCCCAGTTCAGCCACAAGGTCGACAAGAAGACCATCTCCCTGAAGGAACCCATCAAGAACATTGGAGAGCACCACGTAGCCGTGAAGCTTCACCCGGAAGTGACGGCACGGCTGACGGTTCTGTTGGCAGCTCAGTAATGGCCGGGAAGCGGCGAAGTCCACTGGTACAGGTGGAAAAGCGCGTCAATACTCTCTTTGGCTTTCTTTCCAATCTTCACGGTCCAGACAAACTGGTGCTGAAAGCTGGGAAACTGCATGCCCTGCACCTGATGAGTTCGGAAAACCTCGCCGACCGAGTGCTGGCTCTGCAGCGACTTGTCTTTGAAGACCCCACTCTCAGCGACCGCCCGCCGCGCGAGGGATTTGCCTCGATCCTGGACGGCATCGAAGAGGAAATCGCCGACCTGGTCGCCATGAAAACGGTTGAAGAAAGCCTGGATCAAAAAATCGCCCACAAGATGCAGGAGCGCCATCGGGATTACCTGCGCGAACTCCGCCGCGAAGCCCTGAAGGAAGAGGACGGACCCGAGAACTCCACCACGCTCAAACGTCTGAGTGAACTTGAAGAACTCGAGAAGAAGTCGCTGAACAACTCCGTTCTGAACCTGCTCCGCCCGCGCAATTTCGAAGAGGTTGTGGGACAAGACCGAGCCATCGAGTCTCTTAAGGCCAAGCTAGGAACCCCTTTCCCCCAGCACGTTTTGCTCTATGGCCCTCCGGGAGTGGGAAAAACCACGGTAGCCCGGTTAGTGCTGGAGGAAGTCAAGAATTTCCCGCACACGCCCTATCCTCCTGAAGCACCGTTTGTTGAGGTCGACGCCACAACGATTCGCTGGGATCCCCGAGAAATCACCAATCCCCTGCTCGGTTCGGTGCACGACCCCATCTACCAGGGTTCTCGTCGCGACCTTGCCGAGGAGGGGATACCCGAACCGAAATTGGGCCTGGTTACCAAGGCCCACGGCGGAGTGTTGTTTATCGACGAAATCGGCGAACTCGATCCACTACTGCAAAACAAACTGTTGAAAGTGCTCGAAGACAAGAAGATCGTTTTCGAATCTTCCTACTTCGATGAGGACGATCCGCGAGTTCCCCAATACATCCGCAAACTCTTTACCGAGGGGGCACCCGCTGACTTTATCTTAATCGGCGCCACCACCCGAGATCCGGAAGACCTCACGCCTGCGTTACGCTCTCGCTGCGCCGAAGTGTTCTTCAATCCGCTCGCTCCGAAACAATTACAGACCATTGCTCAAATGGCAGCCCGGCGTTTACAGGTCAAACTCGCTGCCGGGGTGGCCGAAGTCATCAGCCAGTATACGATTGAGGGGCGGAAGGCCGTGCAGATCGTTGCCGACGCCTATGGCCACGCCTTCTTGAGGGGGCCGCTCAAGTCTCGGGGAAAGTTGTCGCTCACCCGGGAGGACGTTGAAACCGTTGTTCAGACCAACCGCCTGTCGCGACACAGCCAGGTGCAGGCCAGTAAGCGAGCCGAAGTCGGTTGCGTCATCGGCCTGGGAGTGTCGGGCTTTCTGGGCTCGTGCCTCGAGTTCGAGGCGGCTGCCTATCCCGCTCGTGAACCCGGTAAGGGTGTGTTGCGCTTCAATGAAGCCGCCGGCAATATGGCTCGCGACTCCGTTTTCAACGCCGCCAGTGTGATCCGACTGATCACCCACAAGGACCTCTACGACTATGATGTCCATGTCAACGTCGTCGGTGGGGGCAAGGTCGATGGCCCTTCGGCCGGACTGGCGATCGTGGTAGCCCTGGCCAGCGCCCTCGAACAACTTCCCGTGCCTCAAGACCTGGCCCTGACCGGTGAAGTGACGATTCAGGCCAAGGTCAAACCCGTGGGAGGGGTCTCCGAGAAGGTTCGAGGCGCCGCTCTCGCGCAGGTTCGCCGCGTGATCATTCCCAAGGAGAACCTGGCTGAGGTCGACCGAGACTTGCTCAGCCAGGTCGAGATTCTGCCCGTTGGTCATGTTTCCGAGGCCTTTTCCCTAATCTGGCCCCAAATCGCCTGGAGTCCGCCGCTGCTTGAAGCGGCCCGCGCTTGACCTCCCCCGAGCTGTCAGCGCTCCACCTGCCCCCCCACGATATCGAGGCCGAGCAGGCCTGCCTGGGGGCGTGCCTGATTGATTCGGAAGCTCTGGACCGCATCTCTGAAGTGCTGGCCGGAGCCGACGACTTTTATCGGGAATCCCATCAGGACATCTACAATGCGCTGATCACCCTGGCAGAGAAGAGCCAGAACATCGATATCATTACCTGCTCCAACCAGTTGAAGGCCAGCAACAAGCTGGAGTCCTGTGGTGGAGTGGCCTATCTGGACTCTCTCACCAGCCTGGTGCAAAGCTCGGCCCATGCCAACTCCTACGCCCAGATCGTGGCGGACAAAGCCACCGAGCGACGGCTACAACGGGCAGGCAACGACATTACGCGACTGGCCCTTCAGGGGGACGTCACGCCAGCCAACAAGGTAGATCGGGCCGAAGAACTGGTCTTTGCCGTGGCCGACCGCCGTCGCAACCAGCAACTTGAGCAGATCAAGGCCACGCTTCAAATCACTTTCGACGAAATGTATGAGCGGTTTCTCAAGAAAGAGACCATCACGGGAGTCTCCACCGGCTTTCGTGACCTGGACGAATTGACGTCTGGCATGCAAAAGTCCAACCTGATCATCGTTGCAGCCCGACCGGCCATGGGCAAAACCGCCTTCTGTCTATCCATCGCCAAGAACGTCGTGCTCAATCGGGACAAGCCCGGGGTCGTCGCGGTGTTTTCTCTGGAAATGTCCCGCTCCGAACTGGTTCAGCGCGTGCTGTGCTCGGTGGCTCAGGTCAACCAGATGGACGTTCGCAAGGGCAATCTGCGCGAAGAAGAATGGATTCGCGTCACCCGGGGGATGAACCAGCTCTCAGAAGCCCAGCTTTACATCGATGACACGCCAGGCATCACCGTGCTCGAAATGAAAGCCAAGTGTCGGCGATTGCAGAAGCGCCAGGGCCTCGACCTGATCATCATCGACTATCTCCAGCTGATGCGCGGGTCTGGGCGCATCGAGAACCGGGTCCAGGAAATCTCGGAAATCTCCCGCCAACTCAAGGGACTCGCCAAGGAACTGCTAGTTCCCGTGATGGCCCTCTCCCAAGTCAGTCGACAGGTCGAGTCGCGCCAGGACAAACGCCCCTCACTCTCTGACCTGCGAGAGTCGGGCGCCATCGAACAAGACGCCGATATGGTCTGCTTCCTCTATCGCGATGAATACTACAACCCTCAAACCGAAGACACCAACATGTGTGAGGTGATTATCGCCAAACAAAGAAATGGGCCCGTAGATACTGTCAAACTTTCGTTCGTGAAACGCTATGCCAGCTTCCACAACCTGGAACGTGAACACCGCGACCACGACGTGCCGGACCGCTTCGCGGCTGGCCCCGGACCGATGATGGTCGACATCCCGGAGATGTTCTAGGGCTTCTTCAGCATCTCCGATGCCTTCTTGGTCCACACTCCGGGACCACCCTGGTCATAGCCATACTTGGCCAACTGCTTGCCTTTGTGATCGAGGAAAAGCACGGTGGGGAATCCTTGAATGGCATACTTGTCTTTGAGCTTTTCGTTCTGCGCCTTAATGCTGGCCGGCTGATTACCACCTGAAGGGTAGTCGAGCTCGAGAAGGACCACGTTCTTTTTTGCCCAGTCTTTGAACTCGCTGGTGTCAAAGACTTCGGCCTTCAAGCGCTTGCACCAGATACACCAGTCACTGCCCGTGAAGTCTGCCAAAATCGGCCTGCCGGTTCGCTTGGACTCAGCAGCAGCCTGGTCCCAACTGGTCAGCCAACCTTCGGCCCAGGTGGTGGTGGCCATGGTCAGGCAAAAAAGCAATGTAGCAAGGGGCTTCAAACGGAGTTCCTCATCATTCTCAAATTAGACGTTGAAGCTAACACAGGCTCACCCTCTGCGGTTCCCGGGCTCGATACCCAACAGGGACCGCGGCCCCGGTTCCGAAAGAGAAACCGAATGCTGAAGGATCGGTTAAACCCCGGGGCCGTGCTTGACCAGGGCCGTTTTGAAGTCAAGCGGGCCATCAAGGCAGGGGGTATGGGGGCAGTATATGAGGTTGTCGACCGGGCCCTGGGGGGCAAAACCTTTGCCCTCAAGGAGATGCTCAATCCCGGCAACGACACCGAGGAACAGCAGTCTGCCGGTGCCCGCTTCATCAGCGAAGTACGGGTCATGCAAACTTTGCGTCATCCCAATATCCCCAAGGTCACTGCCTCGTTCATGCACGGCAACAGCTTCTACTTCGTTATGGAACTCATTCAGGGGGTCGACCTCTCTCAAAAACTCAAAGAGAGCGGCAAACCGGGCCTTCCTCAACAGCAGGTCGTCAACTGGTCGGTACAGGTGCTCGACGCCCTCGACTATCTACATCAGCGCGTTCCCCCGGTGGTCCATCGCGATATCAAGCCCAGCAACCTGTTACTTTGCGAGGAATACGGCCGGGTTGTACTCATCGACTTTGGCATCTCCTGCGTAGCCAACCCCGGCGAGGGACTCTGGATTGGCACGCCCGGGTATGCCCCACCCGAGCAACAGTATGGTCGGCCCGAACCGCGCTCCGACCTTTATGCCCTGGGGGCAACCATGCACCACCTTCTGTCCGGAATTAAGCCCACGGACTTTGAGTTTGCCCAACTGGACACCCTGGGGCTCGACATCGATAAAGAGCTTTCGGCCATCATTGCCCAGGCCGTCATCCCCTGGCCCGACGAACGAACCCCAAGCGCCTCAACGATGGCCGGGCAACTGCGGGGCCTTAGGAATATCCAGGTTCAGTCTCCAAGGGCTCAGGGTCTCGACTTCGACGGGGCCGTGCATTCCTTCAAAGAAGAAGTCCTGGACCCGGCCCTGAAAGACCTTATGACTCGCTACGGGAACGAATGCTATACCCGCTTTCTCCCCCACAATCTGGACTTTTTACAGTTTGTTCTGGGGAGCCCGACGCCCTTCGAGTTGCAAATCATCAAAGAGGAAGAGCGGGGGGTTCTCAGCTTCTTGGAGAAAGAGGGCATTCTGGCCCCACGAAATATCGGCGAAGTTGATCCCCGGTCAAGTGACCGCGCGCTACAACTCGGCAAGATTCTCGACCAGTATCTCCAGGACTTCGAGTCGTTTAAGAGCAACTCTGGGTGGGGCGTAGGGTTTTGAAGTTTTTTCAAAATAGGGCAGGCGCCAAGGCGGCACCACGGAAAAAAGCACGTGTTGCCGCCCAGTTCAGGCAGGAGGCAGGATGATCGACAAACTCAGTGGACTTCTCGAGAAGAAAGCGTTCCTTACCAAGGTGGACGAGGAACTCAAGCGCTCGGTTCGATACCGGCGTCCTTTCGGCTTTCTGATGATCGACCTGGCTCACAACCACTTCAGCCAGGATCGAGATGTGCGCTGGTCGATGGGCTACAGCCTGCTGAAGCAACTGGCCGCAGTGCTCAAGACCGGCCTTCGCGACGTCGATGTGCTGGGCCGTATCGACGGCGAAGTCTTTGGAGCAGCCCTGCCCGAAACCGATGTCGCAGGGGCCAAAGTGGCCGCCGACCGGGTCCGTCAGACCGTTGCCGACCACTGGTTCATGGGCACAACCCAGGACGATCGCGTGCGGGTTGCTGTAAACGTAGGCTATGTCGCATTCCCTGAGCATGGCGATGCACTCCAGATGCTGATTGAAAGTGCTCGCATCGCAATGGACAAAGCCAAAGAGCAAGGCGGCAACGTCATCGTTGAGGGCGAGAGAATCGAAGTCGAGAACAATCCGGAGTCGGAAGCAGAAACCGAGTAACCGGGAAGTGTCGAGTTGACAATAACTCGACGCCGTGCTAGACTCCCGGCGACTCTGATTCAAGCGTCCCTCCCATCAGGAGAAGGAGATTATGCACGCCACAGCCGGACTGGTCGCATTCACCCTGGGGTGCCTTGGCACCCTGCTCGCGACTCCCTTTGTAAAGAAAATCGCCGCCTGGGCAGGCGCGATGGACCGCCCCAACGCTCGCAAGGTGCACAAGGTGCCCACGCCGCTTTGGGGAGGGCTGGGCGTTTTCGTGTCCCTGGTGGCCGCCGTGCTCCTCACTCTCAAGCTCTTCCCTGCCGAAGCCTCGGCGCTAACGGAACGACACTGGTCAGGCCTCACCGGCATGCTGCTGGGCAGCCTGATGATCGTGCTCACCGGCCTCTGGGACGACCGCTTCAACATGCCGGCCAAGGTCAAGCTCATCTGCCAGATAGCTACCGCCAGCGTGATGTGCTATTTCGGCATCCGAATCGAGTTCGTCTCCGGCTTCTCCAGTGACTACTGGTTCCTGAGCGACTGGCAGGAGTGGGTCTTCACCATCTTCTGGATCGTCGGCATCACCAATGCCATCAACCTGCTCGACGGGCTTGACGGCCTGGTGGCGGGCGTCGCTTTTGGCAGCTCCCTGGTCTTTGGAGTTGTTTCCGCCATTCACGGGCAGTGGCTCGTGATGCTGGTAATGGCAGCCATCGCCGGATGCACGCTCGGCTTCCTGCGCTACAACTTCAACCCTGCCACCATCTTCATGGGTGACACCGGTAGCCTGCTGCTGGGGCTCAACTTCGCGGGCTGGTCGATCCTGGGAACGCTGAAGACCACACTGTCTCTGACCTTCGCCATCCCCATCCTGGTCATGGCCGTGCCCATCTTCGACACCGCCTTCGCCATCATCCGCCGCGGCCTGGCCCGGCGCCCGATCTTCAGCCCCGACAAAGAGCATCTCCACCATCGCCTGCTGGGCATGGGCATGACGCAACGACAGGCCGTTGTCCTCATCTACGGGATCAACATGATGTTCGGCCTGGCCGGCATTGCGCTGGCCTACGTCGCTCACTAGGGATTTCAAGCGATGAAACGCATTCGGGTCATGAGCATCTTTGGCACTCGTCCCGAGGCGATCAAGATGGCCCCTGTTCTCCAGGCTCTGGAGGCCGACCCCAGCATCGAGCCCATTCACGTCGCCACGGGCCAGCACCGGGAGATGCTCGATCAGGTGCTGGAACTTTTTGACATCCGTCCTCACGTCGACCTGAATATCATGCAGGCCAACCAGAGCCTGTATGGCATTACCCGCCGGGCACTGGAAGGCCTGGAGGAGGTCCTTCAGCAACACCAGCCCGACCTCGTGCTGGTCCAGGGCGACACCACCACCGCTTTCGTCTCCGGATTGGCAGCCTTCTACGCCAAAATTCCGGTCGGACACGTTGAAGCGGGCCTCCGAACCGGCAACAGTTACGACCCCTTTCCAGAGGAAATGAATCGGCGCTTGCTCAGCCAGCTCACCGAACTGCACTTCCCTCCCACCGACAGCGCCCGAGCCAACCTTGTGCGCGAAGGCTTCGACTCTCAACACCTCTACGTCACGGGGAACACGGTTACCGACGCCCTGCTCAGCATTGCCCGTGGCCTACCCGCTGGTTTGCCCGCGGAACTTCCGCAAATTCCCCAAGGGCGAAAGCTCCTGCTTGTCGAGACTCACCGCCGAGAAAATCTCGGCGAGCCGATGCAGGAAATATGCAGAGCCCTCAGAACGCTTGTGAACGATTTCACAAACTGTGAAATCATCTTCAGTGTGCACAAAAATCCGAAGGTGCGTGAAGTAGTCTTTCCGGCCCTCCAGGGGGTCGAACGAGTTCACCTGATCGAACCCGTCGACTACACCACGCTGGTGCGGTTGATGCGCGCCAGCACCCTGATTCTTACCGACTCGGGCGGAATTCAGGAGGAGGCCCCCTCGCTGGGCAAGCCGGTGCTGGTTCTACGCAAGACCACAGAACGTCCCGAGGGCGTGCATGCGGGAGTGGCCAGGTTGGTGGGCACGGACCAAAGTGTGATTGTGGCAGAAGCTTCCCGGCTTTTGCAAGATGCTCAGGCTTATCTGGCGATGAGCCAGACGGCCAGTCCTTACGGGGACGGTCGAGCATCCCAACGCATTCTGGGCGCTATCCGGCATCGTTTCGGACTGAGCACCCAGCGTCCCGCAGATTTCCGGCCCGACGCCGTTCCGGTTCCGTGAGCCAGGGCGACGCTCTCGACGAGCTTCAGGAGCGAATCCAAAAGCTCAAAGACGAGGTTGCTCCGAAGCAAGACCCGGTAATGTCGGTCCACGTGGCCTTCTCGCTGGGGTTTTCGGTTTTGGGGGCGCTGATGGTCGGCGATTTTTTTGGTCGCTGGCTCAGCGAAAAAGCAGGGAATCCGAACTACGTTCTGGTAGGGTGGGTTCTCGGTTTCGGTCTGGCCGGGATGGCCGCCCATAGGCTGCTCCGACCATACCTGAATTGAAACGACCATGGGTCCTCTCGAACTCTGTTTTGGAGCTGCTCTGGCGGCGTTGCACTGGCGGAACTTCGACCGTTCCTCGCAGGCAACACTGCAAGAACTGAATCCAGGGCAAGCGATTCGGGCGGCCTTGCGGCGCTGGGTTCTCACCCTGCTCGTGGGTTGGGCCATCGTTCAATGGCCAGGGCTTGATCGGCGGGATTTCCTGCTGGCTTTTCTGGTCGCTTCATACCTGGTGCGGGCCTGGTTGCTCAGGCGCTACCGTTCCGGGCCAGAACACAAGTAGGCGGCCGCCTGAGGTGGTCGCAGGAGAATGTCGGAGGTTCGCGCTGCGGACCGGAGACTAGGAGCCGATATGCTCGGAAGTTTAATATTTGCCAGCGAAGCTGCAGGACACTCGATGAGTCTGGGACTCCACGAAATGTCCTTGATCTGGTCGTCTGCGTTCGTGCTGGGGGTCATTCTTACCACCGCAGCCGTCGCCAGCACCAAGGTCGGCGTCGTTCCCAAAGGACTGAGCGCCGTCTACGAGCACATCTTTGATTGGCTCGAAGGGCTCGCCTCAGGCTTCATGGGGAGCGAAGGCCGCCGCTATGTGCCGCTGGCCTGTAGCTTCTTTCTCTATATCTTGATGTCGAACTGGTTAGGATTGATTCCCTGGCCGACCTGGCACGATGCCCACGGACACGAGGTGGCCTCATTCGAGAGCCCCACAGCCTCGCTGAGCACCACCCTGGCACTGGCCATCCTGGCTGTGCTGGCCTTCAACCTGCTAGGAATCAAGAAGGCGCTGTTCCCACCGCATCCGGGGCACGATCACTCCCACGGGCACGGGCACGAACACGATCATGACCACGGTCACGGTCACGAGCACGCCCATGACCACCATCATGCCCCCGGTGGCATCGTGGGTTTGTGGAACTACATCGCGCGGCTCTGGGACCCCACCCCACAGATCTATCAAGGTCTTTCCGGGGTGATGAAACTGATGGCCTTCCCCCTTTTCTTCCTGTTTCTACTGCTGAACAGCCTGGATAAGGTGCTGCCCGCTGTGTCTCTCTCCCTGCGACTCTACGGCAACATCTCGGCCAAACACACCGTGAAGGTCAGCCTGATCCAAATCCTGGAACAGCTCATCCACCAGGGCGACCTTGCCAGCTGGGCGATCGCCATCATCATGCTGGGCGCGACTTGCTTTGTGGCGATGTTGGGCGCACTGGCGGGCTTCTTGCAGGCAATGATCTTCACGATTTTGTTCCTCAGCTATATCGGTCACTCGGTGTCCGACCACCACTAAAGTTTTGGCGCCCACCAGGGCGCAAAAAATAGTTCATTGTAACGGAGGTATCGAAAAATGAATTTTGCGCATCTCGCAGCGGGTCTCGCAATTGGTCTGGGAATGTTGGGCCCGGGTATCGGCCTGGGAAATGGTGTCGGCAAAGCTGCCGAAGCCGTCGGCCGCAACCCCGAAGCCCAGCCCAAGATCCAGAACACGATGCTGGTCGGTTTGGCCTTTATCGAGTTCCTGGGCCTGCTGGTATTCGTAGTGTCCTTCCTTCTCTCCGGCAAAGGGTAGAACGAACCCGAGGACTTCCAACGCCGAGTTTTCTCGGCCGGTAAACGAGGACAGACATGGACGCATTGCTTGATATCCTATACAGTCTGCACTTCCATCCGGTGGTATTCGCCACCCAGGTTGTGCTGTTCACCTGCTTCCACTTCCTGATGCGCGGATTGATCTACAATCCGTTGATGAAGGTGCGGGAGGAGCGTGATGGTCGCATCCACGGCAGCCTGCATCAGGCTGAGCAGGCTGCCGAGAACGCTCGCGCCAACCGCAAGAAGTACGAGGACGAGATCAAAGCCCATCGTCACGAACTCAGTATCCGGCTCAAGAAAGCGATCGACGAGGCAGAAAGGTGCGCTGCGGAAGTGGCGCAGCGGGCTCGCGACGAGGCCGGTCGGGTGGCCGACGAGCTGAATGCCAGGCTCGATGAGGAAGAGAAAGAACTGCGGGCTGGCATGGACCAGCAGGCGCAGAAAATCGCTCTTGCTGTCGGCCGGCAGGTGGTTCGCAACACGCTTGCAGAGGACGCCCAGGGCAGAGTCCTGGCGCGGTTAGGAGGGTAACCATGGAATTTGATGCCTTTGGCTTCTTCATCTCGATCATCAACTTCGGGATCATGTTTGCCCTCTTCTATCCTATCGTCATTGGCCCGATGGAAGAGGCCGTTCAAGTGCGCCAGAACAAGGTGGAGCAGCGACTGGGCGATATTCGCCAGACGCTCGCCGATGCCAAACGTCTGGAGGCCGAAACGGAAAGCCTGATCGGCAATCTCGAGGCTGAAAAGCAAGAAATGACTCGTGCCACGGAAGAAGAAATCGCTCGCGTGCAACACCAGTTGTCCAGCACGGCCGAGCGAGATGCCGAGCACCTGGTGGCCAAGACTCGACGCGAGTGCGAGAAGAACCGCCAGGACACTCTGGCCTACCTCAACCAGCAACTGGCCGACCTGGCCATGAGCAAAGTGGAGGCCGTGCTCTCGGGCGCCTTCGACAGTCAGGCCCAGGCCGCCAGTGCGCAAAGCGTGCTGGGAAGGGTGGTGAAGCGTGCTTCTTAACGCCGTCGCCGTTCGTTATGCCCAGGCCATCTTCGACATGGCCCGGCAGCAGCATCAGTTGGACGAGCAGCTCGCCGAACTGATCAAAGTGAAGTTGATCCTGGAAGAGCATCCCCCGCTCTCCCGTGCACTCCAATCCCCGACGATTCCATCCTCGGTGAAGAAGTCGATTCTTCAGCGAGTGTTGGCCCAGCGGGTATCCCAAACCACCCTGCACTTTCTGTATGTGTTGGTGGACAAAGGCCGCGAGGCCTACGTGCCCCTGATTGTCGACTGTTACAAGGAATTGTTGCGCCAGGAGCGGGGTCAGGTTGCCGTGGTCGTTCAGTCGGCAGCCCCCCTCGATGCAGCCTTCCAGCGAGAGGTAGAGGAGAAACTTCTCGCCTACACGGGTAAGAAGGTGGAGATCAGCTTCGAGGTAGATCCCGACCTGATCGGGGGTCTTCTGCTTCGAGTGGGAGACCGAATCATCGACGGCACCGTCCGTCACCAAATGATCCAGATTCATGAGCGGTTGTCCAAGGCGGGCACTGCGGCCGTAGGAGGTTAAAGTCGATGGCGATTCGCGCGGAAGAAATTTCAGAGATCCTTATCAAGGAGATTGAGGGTTACAAGCCCGACGTTCAGGAGCAGCCCTTTGGAACCGTGATCCAGGTGGGCGACAACATCGCCACCGTGTACGGATTGCGTTCGGTGCGCTTCGGTGAACTGCTCAAGTTCCAAACCGGCCAGATGGGCATGGCGATGAACCTTGAGGAAGACGTCATCGGTGTTGTGGTGCTTGGCCGCGACGACGATATCAAAGAGGGCCACCGAGTAGAGAGCACCGGGCGTATCATCGAGGTTCCTGTCGGTGAGTCGATGCTGGGCCGCGTGGTCGACGCCCTGGGCGAACCCATCGATGGCAAGGGCCCAATTGAAACGAACACCAAGCGAACCATCGAGTTCACAGCCCCCACCGTGCCCGAGCGCCAGCCGGTGCACGAACCTCTGCAAACAGGCGTGAAAGCGATTGACGCCCTGGTTCCCATCGGACGCGGCCAGCGTGAGTTGATTATCGGCGACCGCCAGACCGGCAAGACCGCCATCGCTCTTGATGCGATCATCAATCAGCGCGACACCGGCGTGCTCTGCGTCTACGTAGCCATCGGCCAGAAGACCAACACGGTGATGTCGATCGCCGAAGACCTGCGTCGCCATGACGCACTGGCCCACACCGTAATCGTCTCTGCCGGAGCCAGCGACCCGGCTTCGATGCTTTACCTGGCCGCCTACACAGGCTGCGCCATCGCCGAACACATGATGTATCAGGGCAAGCACGTGCTCATCGTTTATGACGACCTCACCAAGCACGCCAAAGCCTACCGCGAAATTTCTCTGCTGCTGCGCCGTCCTCCCGGTCGCGAGGCTTATCCTGGAGACGTCTTCTTCTTGCACTCTCGCTTGCTCGAGAGGGCAGCCAAACTGAGCGATGAACTTGGCGCGGGCTCCCTGACGGCCTTGCCCGTCATCGAAACCCAGTTGGGTGACGTATCGGCCTACATTCCAACCAACGTGATCTCGATCACCGACGGCCAGATCTATCTCGACACCGACCAGTTCTACCAGGGCGTTCGCCCGGCCGTAGACGTGGGTCTCTCGGTGTCCCGTGTGGGCGGCGCCGCGCAAATCAAGGCGATGAAGACCGTAGCCGGACCGCTTCGTCTCGACCTGGCCCAATTCCGTAACCTGGCCGCCTACACCAAGCTCTCGGCCGACGAGTTGGACAAAGCCAGCCGTGACCAGCTGACCCGTGGTGAACGCATCACGGCCGTGCTGAAGCAGAGGCAATTCTCGCCCATGCCCGTGGAAAAACAAGTATGTATCATCTACGCGGCCACCAAGGGGTATCTCGATGCACTGCCGCTCTCTGAAATGGAGCGTTTCGAAGACGGCTTCCACAAGTATGTCGCCGATAAGCACGCCTCGATTCACACTGGATTGAAAGAGAAAAAGGCCATCAACGAAGAGATCGAAGCTGAACTGAAAAAGGCTTGCGAAGAGTATCTCAAGCAGTTCACTGCGAGTCTGGCCTAGGTCGCCATGGCCAGCGAAAGGGATATCAAACGGCGCATCAAGGCGGTGCGCAACACCCAGCAGATCACCAAAGCCATGAAAATGGTGGCAGCGGCCCGCATCAAAAAGGCGGAGGACGTGCTCAAGTCAGCGCGTCCCTACTCCAAATTGCTGCGGGAACTGGTGCAGGACCTGACGGCCAATGCCGACGAGATCGTTCATCCGCTCATGGAGACCCGGCCGGTCAAGCGAACGGCCTACCTGGTGGTGACCTCGGACAAGGGCCTCTGCGGTGCCTACAACAATAACCTTCTCAAGCTGGTGCAGGCTGAACTGGGCTCGGCCGATTCCGGCAGCTATCGACTGATTTGCGTCGGCGGCAAAGGGGAAAAATTCCTCAAGCGACGCAAAATCGAGTGTGACCGGACGATCACGGGTTGGCTACCCTCCTTCGCCCTGGCTCAGGACCTCGCCAATCAACTCAGCGATTGGTTCACCAGCGGCGACGTAGACGACGTCAAGGTTTTCTACAGCCAGTCGATCAGCGCAGTCACCCAGAAACCCACCCTGGAAGGCATTTTGCCACTTGCGCCGGTGGGTGGCGAAACTGCAGGGTCGGCGGTCAGCTACGAGTTTGAACCGTCGGCCAGTGAAGCGCTCAACGTGCTGCTGCCGCGCTACGTGCAGAACATCATCTACCGAATTTTGGCCGAGTCGAGGGTATCCGAGTTGGGCGCACGACTGAAGTCGATGTCCAACGCCACCGATAACGCCAACAAACTGGCGGGCGAACTCACCCTTCAGTTCTATCGCATCCGTCAGGACAACATTACGAAAGAGATTCTGGAGATCGTCGGAGGCGCCGAGGCCCTCCGATCCTCGAAGTAGGAGGAGCGAATTATGGCAGGCAAAGGGCAAATTGTGCAGATTCTGGGCTCGGTGGTGGACGTTGAGTTTCCCGCCGGAGAACTGCCCCAACTCTACAACGACGTGCGCGTTGAGCGCGAAGTCTTCCGCGGCTACGAGGAAGGCAATCTGCCCGAGCACGTCAAGTATCTTCACATGGAAGTGCAGACCGAATTGGGTAACAACCGCGTTCGCTGCCTGGCCATGGGCTCCACCGACGGTCTGCGCCGCGGCATGGGCGTCGAGGATCTGGGTGCCCCCATCACGATTCCCGTAGGTCGCTCCACGCTGGGCCGCATGTTCAACGTCTTGGGCGAACCCATCGACGGAGGCGGCCCCATCGAAGTGACCAAGACCATGCCGATCTTGCGTCAGGCCCCTCCGCTGGCCGAGCAAGAGCCCACCTCGACCGTGCGTGAAACAGGCATCAAAGTGGTGGACCTGCTGGCGCCCTACTCGCGCGGTGGTAAAACCGGCCTGTTCGGTGGCGCTGGCGTGGGCAAGACCGTGTTGATTCAGGAACTCATTCACAACATCGCCAAAGAGCACGGTGGCTTCTCGGTGTTTGCCGGCGTGGGCGAGCGCACACGCGAAGGCAACGACCTCTGGTTGGAAATGAAAGAGTCGGGCGTTATCAAGAACACCGCTCTGGTCTTCGGTCAGATGGACGAGCCGCCGGGAGTGCGCTTCCGCGTATCCTTCACCGGTGTCACGCTGGCCGAGTTCTTCCGCGACGAAGAAGGCCAGGACGTGCTGCTCTTTGTGGACAACATCTTCCGCTTCGTGCTGGCGGGCGCCGAGGTTTCGGCCCTGTTGGGACGTATGCCCTCAGCCGTGGGATACCAGCCCACCCTGTCGACCGAAATGGGTCAGTTGGAAGAGCGAATCACCACCACCCGCAAGGGCTCGATTACCTCGGTGCAGGCCATTTATGTGCCCGCCGACGACATCACCGACCCTGCTGTGGCCACCACCTTCGCCCACCTCGATGCCACCACCGTATTGAGCCGTCAAATTTCCGAACAGGGAATCTACCCGGCCGTGGATCCTCTGGCCTCGACCTCGCGTCTGCTCGAGCCTCGTTTCCTCGGTGACGAACACTATGGCGTGGCCCGTCGTACCCAGGAAATCCTGCAGCGCTACAAAGACCTGCAGGACATCATCGCCATTCTGGGCGTTGAAGAACTGTCGGAAGACGACCGCATCGTGGTGGGTCGCGCCCGCCGCATCCAGCGCTTCCTCTCGCAGCCCTTCAACGTGGCCGAGGTGTTTACGGGCCGTCCTGGCAAATATGTCAAGGTAGCCGACACCGTCAAGGGCTTCAAGGAAGTGTGCTCGGGCAAGCTCGACCACCTTCCCGAGCAGGCCTTCTATATGGTGGGAGGCCTGGAAGAGGTGTTGGAGAGCGCCCGCAAGATGGGCGTCGAAGTCGGAGCCAGCGCCTGATGGCCGAGCTTACTGTGCAATTGGTCACCCCAGAATCGGTCAAATACGAAGGCTCGGCTCGTCGGGTGCAGCTTCCAGCTGTCCAGGGCGAGATGGGTGTACTTCCCCATCACGTCCCTCTCGTCACCATGCTTCAGGCCGGCCGGGTCGAGGTGATTTCTTCCGAGGGCAATCGCCACTTCCAGGTGGAAGCAGGCTTCGCGACCATTGCAAACAACCAGCTGGTGGTGCTGGTCGACTCGGCCGAAGAGCTGAAGGGATAAGTCTGGCATGGCCCGTCTGGTGGTTCAAGGGGGCCATGCGCTGCATGGTCAGATGGTGGCCAACGGGGCCAAGAATGCGGCTCTTCCCATTATGGCCGCAGCCCTGCTGGCCAAAGGCAAGGTGGTGCTGCGCCGCGTTCCCAACATCAGCGATGTGTGGACGCTGGCGGGCATCCTGAAGTCCATGGGCTGCAAGGTCGACTATGACGGTCATGGCCTCATGGAACTCGACACCTCCACCCTGACCACCACCAAAGCCCCTGACCACCTTGTGCGCAAAATGAACGCCAGCTTCGACGTTATGGGCCCTCTATTAGCGGCCTACGGCGAGGGCGAGGTGTCGTTGCCCGGTGGCTGCAACCTGGGCTCTCGCCCCGTTGACCTACACCTTGCTGGCTTTCGCAAGCTCGGCGCCGAGGTCAGCAGCCAGAGAGGCTTTGTTCGAGCCAATGCCAAGAAGCTCAGGGGCTCTCACATTCTGTTTCCGAAAGTCAGTGTGGGGGCGACCAAGAACTGCCTGATGGCGGCCACGGTTGCCGAAGGCGAAACGGTGCTGGAAAACTGTGCACGCGAGCCCGAGATCGTCGACCTGGCCAATTTTCTGGTAGCGATGGGTGCCAAAATCGATGGCATCGGTTACCAGAGCATGCGCGTTACCGGCGTCGAGAAACTTCACGGGGTCGAGTATTCCGTGGTTGCCGACCGCATCGAAGTCGGCACCTACATGATCGCCGGAGCCATCACCCAGGGAGACATCACCATCCAGCAGTGCGTACCCGGGCACCTCGAAAGCCTGATCGATCTGATGCGCGAAATGAATCAGGAAATCGAAGTCGGCTCCGACTGGCTGCGGGTGCGAGGCCGTTCGCCTATCAAACCGGTCAGCGTTTCCACCGAACCTTATCCTGGCTTCCCCACCGATTTGCACCCTCAGCTGGTCGCTCTGGCCACCCTGGCTCAGGGCACCAGCATCGTGCAGGAGAACATTTTCAACGGTCGCTTCATGTATGCCATGGAACTGGTCCGCCTGGGTGGCGACGTTCGTGTCAGTGGGCGCGACGTCATTATTCGTGGGGTCAAGTCGCTGCAGGGCGCGCCGGTGGATGCTCCCGATATCCGAGCCGGCGGATCGTTGGTGTGCGCGGCTCTGGCCGCTCAAGGAGAGTCGACCATCAGCGGCGTCCATTTCATCGACCGCGGCTACGAAGAAATCGAAAAGAAGCTGCAGCAGGTGGGTGCCAACATCATCCGCGCCGAGTTCGAAGATTAACGCGTCTTAATATATTACAAAAAGACAACACTTTAGACACGATTCCTTCATAGACTGGTAGCACACACACCCGTCTGGAGGGAATTATGAGCCAAGAGGCCGAGTCTTCCCATCCCCTGTTCCAGTTGCTGCGCATTTCCGATGCCATGGTGGGCCTGGTCGTGCTGGGGATCGTCTTGATGCTGATCGTCCCATTACCGTGCTGGCTGCTGGACATGCTGCTGATCGTCAACATCGCCGGAGCCATTTTGACGATCCAGATCGCGATCAACCTGAAAGAGCCCCTGGAGTTTGCCGTCTTCCCCAGCCTGCTGCTGATGGCAACCCTGTTTCGTCTGGGATTGGACGTTTCGGCAACCCGCATGATCTTGCTCAACGGTTCCATCAAAGACCCCGTGACCCACATGCCGATTGGCGCCGGCCACCTGATACCGGCCTTCGGAGAGGTGGTGGTGGGGGGCAACCTGCTGGTGGGCTTTGTCATGTTCGTCATCCTGCTGGTCATCCAGATTCTGGTGATCACCAACGGGGCCGAGCGCATCGCCCAGGTGGCGGCCCGCTTTACCCTGGACAAGATGCCAGGAGAACAAATGGCCATCGATGCCGATTTGGGAGCCGGACTGATCGATGCCGACACCGCCAAAGCCCGCCGTGCCAAGGTTCAACGGGCAGCCGACTTCTATGGCTCGATGGATGGAGCCGGCAAATTCATCAAGGGCGATGCCATCGCGGCCATCGTCATCATGGTCGTCAACGTGGTTGGGGGTCTGGTGATGGGCTGCGGCTACTTCGGAATGAGCGCTGGAGAAGCGTTGCAAACCTACGCCGTGCTCTCCATCGGCAATGGCCTCATCACCACGTTGCCCGCCTTTCTGATGTCGACCTCGATGGGCATTATCGTATCCCGGGCCGCTTCCTCGTCCAACCTGGCCCGCGACCTGGTGTTGGAGATCTTGGGCCAGCCCCAGGCCCTGCGCTTTAGCGCCTTCTCCCTGTTGTTGCTCGGCTTCCTGGGGCTCACCGGTCTCTTCGCCTTTCCGGCTCCGCCCTTCTTTGCCCTGGGGGGCGCCATGCTCTACGGTCACCACCTGCTTTCTCAGGAACGCCAGGACGTGCAAGCCAGGCAAGAAAACCAGAAGGCCGAGGTCCAACGCGAAGTGGTCAAGAACCCCGAGCGAGCGGTGATCAACCTGGGCATCGACCCGCTCAGCCTGGAAGTGGGTCGGGGGCTGCTGGCCCTGGTCGACCCCGGGCAGGGCGCCAAGTTACTCGAGCGCGTGACGGCCATTCGTCGCCACATCTCCCTGGAAATGGGGCTCATCCTCCCCGGCGTGCGCTTTCGCGACAACCTGCAACTCAAGCCCAATGCCTACGTCATCAAGATTCGCGAAATCGAGGTAGCCCAGGGCGAAGTCCAACCGGGTCAATTCCTGGCCATCGGGCCGGCCGACAAGCTCAAAAGCCTGCGGGGCCTCCGAACGGTCGACCCCACCTACTCGATGCCGGGCATCTGGCTGCCTCCGGAGCAGCGCGGCGATGCCGAGCGACTGGGCTGCATGCTCTTCGACCCGGTCAGCGTCATCGCCACCCAGCTCACCGAGGTGGTGCGCAACCACGCCGACCAGCTGCTTCACCGCCAGGACGTCCAGGGTTTGCTCGACCACGTCAAGAAAACCCACCCGGCCGTGGTCAGGGAAGTGGTGGGTGAGGGGCTGGGCCTGGGGGAGGTACAGAAAGTGCTGCAGAATCTGGTGCGAGAGCGCGTGAGCATCCGAGACATGGTGGTCATTCTCGAGTGCCTGGCCGACCATATGGCCATGACCCGGGATACCGAGATGCTCACCGAGTTTGTGCGTTCCGCCCTGTGTCGCAACATCTGCAAGGATTACGTCAACGCCGAGGGCGTGCTGCAGGTGTTGACGCTGGACCCCGTGCTGGAAAGCCGGCTACAGACCACCAGCTCGCTCAGCCCGGGCGACGCCCAGGAGGTGATGCAGGCTCTCGATGAGCCCCTTCGACGCCTGCAAGAAAAAGGGCTACAGCCCATCCTGTTGACCTCGCCCGGAGTGCGGGCCCGGCTGCGAAGGCTCACCGAGAGGTCGTGGCCCCAACTGGTGGTGTTGTCGTGGAATGAAATCGCCCCGCGCGTGCAGGTGCATTCGCTCGACATGGTCACATGTTAAGTCTGGCCCTGATCGCTGCTGGCCTGCAGCTTCTTACCCTGATGGTCCTGGGTCCTTTGAGCAGGTGGCGGCGTTGGCCCGCCCTCTGGGCTGTTGCCCTGGCCCTGCTGGCGGGCCTGGGCTGGCTGCAGCGTTCACACCCCCTGCACTGGCTGCTGGCCGGACCTCAGGAATACCTGATGTTCGGACCGCTGAGTCTGCTGGTGCTGGGACTGCCGGGACGGCACATTCCGCGAAGAGCCACCCGCTGGATCCTGGCGAGCCTTTCGCTGCTGGTGTTCACCCTCTACGGAGTGGGGCCGCTGCTGGCCCCCGCCCTCTGGCCACCGGCTCCGGCCAGCCGAGGCTCACACGGTGTGTGGCTCCAAGGCGACAGCTACGGCTGTGGTCCGTCGGCCAGCCTGACGGCCCTGGAACTCCTGGGGGTCCAGGGCGACTTTCCCGCACTCGCCCGCCAGGCTCTGACCAGCCCCCTGATCGGCACGGCTCCCGATCTACTCTGCCGCGCCCTGGAGAAACTCTATCCGGTGCGGGCCAGGTGGCTGCAACCCCGCAGCCTGGCCGAGGCAGGAACAGGTCCCCTGCTGCTGATTCTTCACCTGGGGCCCATGGTCGACCATTACGTGGCCCTGCTGGAGCAGGACAGCAAAGGACTGTGGATCGGCGATCCGTTGGACGGCCGGAGGCACATCACGACGGCGGAGTTTCGTCAGCGCTGGACCGGGGCGGTCATCCGGCTGGAACGCCGACCTTAGCGCAGCGGGGCGCTCTCCAAGACCAAAATCGTGGCGATACTCTCGCGCTGAGCCGGGGTCAGAGCCCGCATCTCCTCGACGGCCTCGATCAACGGGGCGCCTTCTCGAGCCGAGAGGCTGCCCTTCTTCACGTGCTCCTCGAGCTTGTCGATCATCCGAGGAAAGGCGTCCATGCCCATGGCCTTGCCTTTGACGAAGGCCTCGCGGTGCTGCACCACCACCAGTCCGAAGCGGGTCTTACCCTGAATTTCCTGACCCAGCACGCGGCGCTGGTTGGCGTTCAAGGAGCCAAATCTGGCCACCACATCCTGGGGCAAAGTCTTGAGTTGCTCGACGAGCTCGGGTTTGGAAAGAATCTGGCGGCTGGTGTTTTCCGACAGCCCATAGGCCCGCAACCGGGCCATATCGGCATCGGGGGCCTGGGCGTAGACCACCGTCGGACCCATCATGCCCGCCGCCGCGCTGGCCAGGCTGGCCGTGGTCAACAGGGCCCGCGCCAGCTTCTTGCCCAGGTCGGCGGAGTCAAAGCGAGTGGGTCGCATCAGTTCGGCCTCGGGTGCAGCCCCCAGTTCCACCCGGTCAGCCGGATCGTCCTGGCCTGAACCCCGAACCGCGGGCGAGGGGGCACCCTGAACCGGACTCAAGGAAGAGAAACGCTTGAGGGGATCCACAGCTAATTACCGCTGATGGCGTAGGGTGGAGCACCCTTGCGCACTTCGTTCAGAGGAGGCTGAGGCAGCATAAGAAACCGATTCGCCCCGGCCAGGTACACCCCTTTACTCGAACAAGGCCGCCAGCCTGAGGGGCAGGGCGTGTGTCACCCTTGCCCCCCTGGGAGCGCGGCCGAAAACCCGTGGCCCGACCTACAACCCCTCCTCGATTTCGCCAAGGGCGGGGTTCTGGGCCGGGCTCCTAGCTGAAGAGAGGCAAATCGCCCTCGACCGGATGACTCTCGCTGGTGCGTGTCAGCGAAAGCGGCGACACCAACTGCCGACGCTCGAGGTCACCTACCCAGAGCTGTCCCTTTCGGTCCAGGTGACAGCTGTGGAAATGCGCCTGAGTGAGCATCGGGTGCCGAGACAGCCAGAGCAACTGAGCGTGTGCATGATCTAGCGGAGAAGCCCCGTGACAGAAGGCACAGCCTTCGTGGGTCAAAGCCACCACGTCGATCGGCTCCTCGGGCACCTGGCGCACTCGATGCACTGCCAGCGAAATCTCTGCGGCCTCGAGAAAGTGAGCACACCCTCCCAGATTCTGCAGCACCACACAGTTGTGAGTGAAGAGCTTTTCTGACTTCAGGCCGGTTTCACAGCAAGTCAGCACCAGGGCCGGTGCCCCCTGCTTGAGCCTCTGATAGAGCCCCCAGAAATGTCCATATGTGAGCATCATGGCCTCCATCTTGCCCGAGTTGCCAGCCGTCGAGAATGACAAGGTTGTAAGCTCTGCCGGGCGGTTACTCACCTTGACCCAGCGAATAGCCTCGCTCGCCGCCGAAGGTGCAAAGATTCTCGGTCTTGATGAACTCAAAGCCAGCCGAGTGAACTCGATGCAGGAGGTCGACGATTTCCTGCAGCGCGATCGGTTGGAGCTGCGGATGGGTGAATCGGCAACGCCAGTGATCGGTGCAAAACGTTTCGGGCATTCCCTCGGGCCAGACCTTCACACCGCGATTGGTGATCATTTTGAGCTGAAGCGACGCGCTGCCAAGCTCGCGCAACTGATTGCCGAGCTGCTCGGGGTTGGCCCCAGCCTGGCAGAGAAAAACGTCCACGCCAATGGTTTCCCGAGGTTCGCCGGCACGGTCGACCTGGCTCTTCAATAGCGGTTTGCGCATCTCGCCACCGGCCAGCCTGCGCAAGGGTAAGTGTTCGGGGCCTTTGCCGAGTCGCTCCACAATGGCGCGGGCGAAAGCTCGGGTTCCCACCACCTCATGGGTGTGTTCGGGGGTGGCGATGTCATAAGTGTGCAGACCGTCTTCCAGCGTGCGCAACCAGGCATTCTGAACCCGTTCGGCCACCTCGGCCTGGCCCAGGTGGGTCAGCATCAGCACGGCTCCTTGCAACAGGCCCGAGGGATTGGCCTTATCCTGGCCGGCCCGCCGAGGGGCCGAGCCGTGGATGGCTTCAAACATCGCAAATCCATCGCCAATGTTGGAAGAACCGGCCAGTCCCACCGAGCCCGCGATTTGAGCGGCCACGTCCGAAAGGATGTCGCCATACAGGTTGGGCATCACCAGCACATCAAAGAGCTCTGGAGTGTCGGCCATCTTGGCGGCGCCAATGTCTACAATCCAGTGCTCTTTCTCGAGTTCTGGGTATTCGGCTCCCACTTCGTCGAACACTTTATGAAACAGGCCGTCGGTCAGCTTCATGATGTTGTCTTTGGTGAAGCAGGTCACTTTTTTGCGTCCGTTGGCACGCGCGAACTCAAAGGCATAGCGCACGATTTTCTCGGTGCCAGGCCGGGTGATCAGCTTGAGGCACTGATACACCTCATCGGTTTGCCGATGCTCGATACCGGCGTAAAGGTCTTCCTCGTTTTCGCGCACAATCACCAGGTCCATCTTGGGGTGCCGAGTCTTGACATAGGGATGGAAGGCCATACAGGGACGAACGTTGGCATACAGGCCCAGAGCCTTGCGAATGGTCACGTTGAGACTCTTGTATCCACCGCCCTGAGGCGTGGTGATGGGGGCCTTTAAGAAAGTGCGCGTGCGGCGCAGTGACTCCCAGGCCTCGGGGCGGATGCCCGCAGTGAAGCCCTGTGCATAGACCGCCTCTCCTACCTCGATCTCCTCAACCTCGAGCAAAGCCCCGGCCTCACGAAGCACCGTGAGTGTGGCTTCCATGATTTCGGGTCCGATACCGTCTCCGCGCGCGACCGTGATGGGTGCGACTTGCTGGCTGGAGGTCTTGGAGGCTTCGGGTGATGATGCTGCAAGCATTTTTGAATCTCGATTCTTGAAGTTTGATTCATCATTTTTTGATCACATTCTTCGAGTTGTCAAGGGGGCGGAGGGTTCTTTCTAGCGGTCCAGGTCGCGCAACCCCACCATGGCCAGCAAATCGCCCACCGGGCAATGGGCCTCAACAGGGTGACGCAGCGGCAACGTGGGATTCACGCGATAGCGGTTCTTGCGCCCCTCGCGCAATTTCTCCAGGTAGCCGGCCTGCACGAGGTCGCCAATAATCTTGTGCACGGCTCGCTCGGTGATGCCAACTCGGTCGGACAGTTCACGCAGGGTGATCTCCGGATTGGATACGATGCAGATCAGCACATGACTGTGGTTCGACAAGAATGTCCAGCGTTGTTCGCTCATCAGTGCGCCAGCAAAGCCAGGGCCTCGTCTACCGAGGTCAACCCCTGGCGAACCTTGCTGGCCAAACTGGAACGCATGGGAATCAGCGCCCCACACGCCAGAGCGGCTGATGCAATGCGATCGGCATTGGCCGATTCGGCCGGTAAAGCCCGCAACTCGGCAGTAAAGTCGAGCAGTTCGTGGACGGCAATGCGACCCTTAAATCCAAAGTGGTTGCACTCCTGACAGCCCAACGGACCGAAGAACTGGCCCTCGAGCTGCAACGCTGTCAGACTTTCCTGGGAAGACTCCTCGGACCGCTTACATCGGGGACACAGGCGTCGCACCAAACGTTGGGCCAGCACGCCGTTGAGTGAAGCCTGAATTTGATACAGGGGAATGCCCATGTCCATCAGCCGCGTAATGGCCTGAGGGGCATCGTTGGTGTGCAGAGTGGAAAACATTTGATGACCGGTCAGAGCGGCCCGCACGGCGATTTGCGCCGACTCAAGGTCGCGGATCTCACCCACCAGCACCACGTCGGGGTCGTGGCGCAAAATGGCTCGCAGACCCTGAGCGAAAGTGTAACCGATGTCGGGCTGCACCTGGATCTGAGTGATCCCCGCCATCTGATACTCCACGGGATCTTCCAGCGTGATGGTTTTGCGGGTGGTATCGCTGATGCGGTGCAGGGTGGCATATAACGTCGTGGATTTGCCCGATCCGGTCGGCCCGGTAACCAGCACAATGCCGTGGGGTCGCTTGAGAATCTTCTCATAACGATCGAGAATCTCGGACTCAAAGCCCAGACTGGTAAGCTCAAGCTGAACGGCGTGGGGATTGAGAATTCGAATCACCACACCCTCGCCGTTCACGTTGGGGATGATGGATACCCGCAGGTCGTACTTCTTGTCGTCGACCACCAGGCTGGAACGACCGTCCTGAGGCAGGCGCCGTTCGGCGATATCCATTCCTGCGCTGATCTTGATGCGCGAAATGACGGCATTGTAAAGGGCCAGCGGGGGCCCCGGGAACTCGCGCAGCAGGCCATCGACACGATAGCGAAGCAGCACCTTGTTGGGGAAGCTCTCCAGATGAAGGTCACTGGCACCCAGGCGAATGGCCTGGGCCAGAATATGGTCGACGAGCTTGATGGTGGGAGCGTCGCGATCTTCAAGCGTAGCCGCCTGCTGGACCTGGCCCTGAGCCTCGCCGCCAGCGGCCGCGGTGATGGCTTGCAGCGTGCGGCTCGACTCTTCCGAGGTCAGCAAACTGCGATTCAACGCTTCCTCGATATCGCGGCCCAGCGCGAACACCGGCTCGACAACCAATCCGGTAAGTTTCGCCACGAAATCTTGCGTTTGCAGATTGTAGGGGTCGCTGACGGCCAGATACAGATGCTGGCCCACTCGGAACAGGGGAATCGCCTTGACCCTGCGAGCCTGGTCTTCGGTCAGCAAATGAACGCAGGCTGGATCGGGATGATAGCGCCGCAAAGCCAGAGCAGGACAATCGTAATGACGAGAGAGCACGTCGAGCAACTGAGACTCTTCCACCCAACGCTGCTGAAGCAAGAAATCGGCCGGGTCGCGCTGACTACTCAGCCGTTGGCGCTGCTCGTCGCTCAGCTCGAGACGCTCGACCCAATCGCTCAAGGGGTCACCAGGCCCAGGGCTTGTTGGTAGAAGACGATTTCGGCGGGGCCGCTCGACGAACTGGGCTGCAATTGATGCCACTGCTCAACCCGCACCGGCAAGCCCAGCGATTCGGTCAGACGCTCATCCAGGCCCTTCCACAGAGCCGTGCCCCCCGTAAGAATGACCTGGCCGGGCTTGAGCATGGGAAACCGTTGCTGAGCAAACTTCACGGAGCGCTGAATCTCGGTAAGCCATCGCTGAATGAAGGACTCCACTTTGAAGTCTCGCTCCCCCACGTGGTATTCCAGCTTGGACTGCTCGGCCTGGTCCCAAGCGACCTGATCGCCCATCTGGAAAGCGTAGGTGAAGTCAGCCCCGGCCATGCCAAAATCGCGGCTGAAATAGGGCTTGCCGCCTGAGAGCAGCAGAACGTGAGTGGTGCGAAATCCACACACCACCACCAGCGAACATTCCTCGCTCGGAACCTTGCGGTTCAGGGCCAGGCCGCGCACCAGGGCCAGCACCGCGGGTTCACACGAAGCCACTTCGAGACCGCCCTGCACAAACAAAGCCTTGCGCGCGCCCAGGGTTGCCTTGGGAATGGCCAGAAAAAAATAGCCCAGATGGTCGGGTTTGTGTAGCGCGGGCACCTCAAACGGATACAGGTCCACCTCGGCCAGGGTGTGGGGAATATCTCGGGCGGCTGCCGTAGGCAACGCCAGCTTCAGTTGCTCTCGGGTCAGCCGCGGCACTTCCACATAGCCCGTGGCGGCCGTGGCGTCTTCTAGCGACAGATGAATCTTCGGGGTGGAGCGGCCGGCCTCGCGGGCCACCCGCTCAATATGCTGGCAGGCCAGAGCCCCCAGTTCGGCAGGGCCGAGATCGTCCTCTTTGCCATGGCGCTGCGAAACAAGCGGAACATGAGACACGGTGCAGGTAGTTCCCGAGCGATCGAGGCAACACACCTTGAGGGCATAGCTACCAAGATCTACACCGAGCTGGACCTTTTTCTTCCAGAACACCTCAGAAGATTCGGATGCAACCGAGGCCTTCCTTCACAGTCGCTGGCGGAAAAGCACGGTAAGCCCGGACGAACTGCCGCCACCGGAGTTGGATCCCGTTGGCGAAAACTCGGCCAGCGCCACGTCATAGTGAATGCTGGCCGCCCCCGACAGCTTCACCCGATCGCCGACCAGAGCACCGAAAATCGTGGCAGAGTTGCTCAACTCCATATCGGCTCCCGGCCCGTAGACAACCCCCACAAGATCGGTTCCGCCCGATTGATCGTACTTGGCTCCGTCGCCCAAATAAATCTGCAGCAACTCGGGTCGGGTGCCATTCTCGGAAAGCCGGGCTCCGTTGCTGAGCTGCATCTCCTTCGACACGAAAATCTGCACCGGCCCGTCTCCGGCCAGCTCGATTCGGGTGCCGCCCGAGATGTCGAGTTTCTCGAAAATGTAGGTTCCGGCTTCAAGAGTAAGACGGGCGCCGTTGCTGATGGTCACCGTGCGATAGTTGCCGGGTTCGAGCGACTTGGATTTCGAATTCAAGCTCAGATCCTTATCTCCAGGCTTACCGGGTGCCTCAACCGTAGGAAGGTCAAGCGGTGTGGTTTGAACCTCGGCCTTTTCGTAGCTGGTGCCCCAGTCTTTCCAAATGGTGCTGTCTTTGCCCATGGTGCTCCCATTGGGAACTGTGGCATCGACCTTGCCGCCAACGCCCACCAGGATCGTGCCGTCGATACTGGCCCCTCCGGTGATCTGGACCGAACCGGCTTTACTCGAATTGGTCACCACCCTCGCCTGGGATCCACCTTTCTTGTAGGGCCCCAATCGACTGTCATACGAGTCGATCGAGGCCCCGTTGGAAAGCGCGATAGAACTGCCAAAAGCTCCCGGCACACCCTTGCCTACCGAGGTTCCGGGCCGAACCAGCGCACAGGCTCGGCGTCGGGTGGTGGGGGCGAAAAAGCCCGTGCTGATCACATAGATACAGTCGGAGGGAATGGCCTGTCCATCCAGGGTACGGTTGGGGCTGCGAAGAATTTGAATGTGATAGGTTTCGGGACCATCCCCCAACTGCACCGGCTGAGCCAATCCGGCATATCCCGAATTCTCAGCCAGCAGCTTGAGAGCCACCACCAATCCTGAGTCGGCGGCCGCCTGGGCTCGCTCGCTGCCCAGTCGATGAACAGCCATTTGCAGCTGCTGTCGTGAGCCCCAAGAGAGCGCGAAGGCGATGGCCATCAAGATCGCTCCCAGAGCCACTGCCAGCGCCAGCACAAAGCCCGCCCGGCGCCTCAATTCTGGGGTACCACGCTGGCCACGAATTCTACCTGGTAACCGTTCGGTGTGGTCGTGAACAGGCGAACGCGATAGGCCCGATTGGAGGGCCCGGAAACCTCAAAAGCCCGCACGTTTCGCAGCAATATCCTTTGCCGCCAGGACGACGGTGCCAGCGGTGGCCCCGTCGTCAACTCGCCTCCGCTGGTCACGGGCGTGACAAAAGCCTGTTCGGCGCTCCAAAGCGTACCATTGTTGAGGCCGAAGGCCCTCCAGCTCGACCAGATCGGCACTCCCGAGCGGTCGAATTGCAGCGCGCTGCTCCCAACACTGGCGGCTCGAGGGATGACAATACCCGCAATGTTGGCATCTCGACGGATCGACTCGGACCGGCTCCAGGAAAGCTCGGACATCACGGTGTTCAAGGCCTTTTCCGAGAGGCTCAGCGTCTCCTGGACAGCCTGATAGCGCAAGTTCAGACGGGCGAAGAAGATCAGGTAGCCCATCATCAAGGTTCCCGCCAGGCCCATCAACCCCATCGAGACCACGGCCTCGGTCAGGGTGAAGGCGTGGCAGCGTCGACTAACCGGGACTGTCGACAAAGCACTTCACCTCCACTCGATGATTACGGCCGCCTTCCTGCCAAAGAACTCGCGAGCGAACGAACAACAGGCCCTGTTGTGACGAGGTTTCCAATTGGGGCTGGAACTGCATCACCGAGCGGCCAATGCGACAGGAAATCGTTGCCAACGGTTGCACGCCCAGGGTGGGCTTCAGATTACCGGCTCGCACCGACTCCAACCCTTCGCGGGCGATTTGAACGGCCACCCGAACCTGGGCGGCCTGAATGTAGCTGCGCTCTGCCGAAGAAACCACGCCCAGAGTGGCAACCCCTACCACGAACATGACGAAAAAGGCCACCACCACTTGAGTCAGCAAAAAACCTCTGAAGCGGTGAATGCCCATCACATCATCAGCGCCGGCAAATTGAGGAAGGGAAGTGCCAGCCCCAGGATCACTCCCCCAAGAATGAGCCCGACCAGCACCGTAAGTGCCGGTTCAAGCAGGCTGGTAAGGCCCCGCAGGGCGTGCTCGCAGCGACGGGTGTAGAAGCGATCAATTTCGGTCAGCATACGCTCCAGAGCCCCGGAACTCTCTCCCGTCGCCACCATTTCACAGGCCATCGAGGGGAAGAATTCGGTGCCACGCATGGCCGAGGACAACATCTCGCCCAGCGTCACCCGCTCCCTCAATGTCTGCACCAGAGCGGCCACATGCACGCTGGGAGTGGCTTCGGCCACCACCGTCAGGGCCTGAGCCAGGGGCACCCCACTGCGATACAGCAGACCCAACGTGCGCGCGAAGAGAGCCACCTGGAGGCCCTTGAAAATCTGATTGAAGGGATACAGTCGCAGCAGGAAGGCCTCGAAGCCAGCCCGGGTTGGCCCGTGCTTCAGGCCACGTCGAAGGCTCACAACTGCCAGCACGATGCCGAGAAGCCAGGCCCACCAGTAGCTCGAGAGACTCATGCCCACATTGACCAGGATCTGCGTTGGCAGCGGCAAGGCCGCACCCATGGCGTCGAAAATCGACTTGATCTGGGGCACACCCCAGGCCAGCATCAGACCGGCCAGAATACTGGCCACACTCAGAACGAACAAAGGATAGGCGAGTGCCGAACGAACCTGACCCATCAGAGCATCCCGGCTCTCCATGTCCTCGGCCAGTTGACCCAATACCTCCGGCAGCCGTCCCGAAGCCTCGCCAGCCCGCACCAGTTTGGATTGATAGATCGGAAAAACGGCCGGATGCTGGGCCATGGCGTCGGACATATTGGACCCCTCGGCCAGGCCGCTGGCGACCTGCCTCAACACCCGCTGCAGCCGGCTGTTCTCGCAGTCATCGGCCAGAGTCTCAAGACATGGCTTCAGTGCCACTCCGGCCGAAGTGGCCACGGCCAACTGCTGAAAAGTGGCCAACAACTGCTCGGTGGAGGGGCCTCTTTCAAACAGGGGCTGATGCTCGCGAATGGCCCGCAACTCGGTGACCAACTGATAGTGTTCCGCCAGACTTTGCAGGGCAGCCGAACGAGAACTGGCCTGGATGTTGCCACTGACCAGTTGCCCCTCGTGATTCTGAGCTTGATACTGATAACGGGGCACGAAAGACTCCTTTCCCACGGGTTCGCCCCCCTGCCTCGTTCGCCTTCAGCCTTAAGGCTGAAGCCAGCCAGGCTTAAGTCTGAAGGCATCGATGGGTTCAAGGCGAAGCCGCCGCTGTGGAGCGACCGCTGCTGATCTACGTTGTGGAAGACAGTCCTACTCAGGCTCTGGGGGTCAAGCGCACCTTGAAGAGCCTTCAACCCGTGGAGGTCAAGCTCTTCAGCGATGGTCTGGAGGCACACCGAGCGGTACAGTCCTGCCCTCCCGATCTCCTATTGATGGACCTGTTGGTGCCTTCGTTGCACGGCCTGGCCCTGTGCCGTTTACTGAAGTTCCACGCTGACTTTCAGCATATTCCCGTGCTGATTTTCAGCTCGATCACCGAAGTCGACATTCTCGAGCAAACCCAGGCGGCCGGTGCCGACGCCTTTTTGCCCAAGCCTTTCGATCCCGAACAACTGGTCAGCCGGGTGCGCAAACTGCGTCCCGAACTGCGACCGGTAGAGGCGTCGGCGTGAAAGCCGAAGTCTTCTGGGACGACTTTCTCGACGCTTTGGAGTCGGCCCTCGAGCCCGATCCCGAGGCCCTGAGCCTGCGCGAACTGTATGTCCAGGGTCGCCTGTGGCAATCCTGGTGCAAGCGGCCCCATCGAGCCCCCGAGCGTTTCCAGCCCAACGATTGGGCCAGCAACTTTATGCGCTCAGGGCTGGGTAAACTGGAACTCAACCCGGACCTCTCCCAGCCTCGTCAAGGCGATCCCTGGCTCCTGGAGTTGCTGTGCCGCTCGTTGCTGGCCCTCAGCCCGGCCGGGACGCTGCACATCTCTGGCGATCCTCTGGCCCTCTGGCTCCGCCCTCCTCCGGGCCTGCCGATTCCGGCGATGAAGGGCCCCCTACTTCAACGTCTCGGCTGGTCGCTTTCACTGGAGTGGACCTCCGACGGCATCCGTGTGCCGTGCCCCCTTGCGGTCGAGACAACTGCCAGCCCGGTGGACTTTGACTCGCTGAGGCGCACCACGATGGACGATCCAGAGTTCGAACGCGAACTGATCGAAACGTTCCTTTCCGAGGGTCAACACCAACTCGAGAGCCTGCAGTTGCGCTATGCCAGCAACATTCTCCATTCGTTTCGCGGCAGTGCCTCGATGGTCGGAGCACGCACATTGACCGAACTGTTGGCAGCTCAGGAGAAACAGCCGGATCCGGCCCAACTTGTCCATTTGCAAAAGGAATTCGAGGCCGTCAGCGACTGTCTCCGTCAGCGACTACAGCAACTCCACGCGTGAGGTGAAACTTGAAAATCCTGGGTATTTGCCACGACGTCTTGATCTGTTCGGCCGCCCTGCTGATCGATGGCGAGGTGGTAGCAGCGATCGCTGAAGAGCGTTTGGATCGCCAGAAGCAAAGCCGCCATTTTCCCGCCCTGGCGGTGCAGCGCTGCCTGTCGATGGCCGAGCTCAAGTTTTCCGACCTCGACGAGGTGGCCGTGGCCTGGAATCCCTCCTTGGAAATGGACACCGTGCCCTCGGGCTTCCTCTCGCGCCGTTGGCGATCGGAGCACCTTTCACAGGTGGCAGCTCGCTTCAGCCAGCTCTTTCCCGCACCCCCCTCAGCAGAACTTCAGCTGCTGGGGGTCCGCCAGGGTCTGCCTCCTATCACGTTCGTAGACCACTACCACGCCCATCTGGGCAACGCCCTCTACCTGAGCCCTTTCGAGAACTGCGCCGTAGCGGTGCTGGACGGAAGGGGGGAAAAGCAGACCAGCTTGCTCGGATTGGCCGAAGGAACCCGCTTTACGGCTCTCTCGGAAGTCAAGTTTCCCCATTCCCTGGGGCTCTTTTATGGAGCCGTCACCCAGCATCTCGGCTTCAAACCCGATGGGGACGAATGGAAAGTGATGGCCCTGGCATCCTTCGCCAGCCCCGACAATGGCTATCTCGAACCCATGCGTCAGCTGGTCCGCCTGGACGGGCGGGGAGGTTTTGAACTGGATCTGGGCTATTTCGAGTTCTTTAATTTCTTCGAGCCGAAGATGTACAGCCAGCGCTATATCGACGTCTTTGGTCCGCCTCGTCGTCGCGACCAGCCGCTCGAGCCTCGCCACTACGAGATCGCCGCGGCCGCCCAAAAGGTCTTCGAGGATGCCGTCAGCGCCTTGCTGCACTGGCTGCATGAGCGCACCGGTCAAGCACATTTGGTGGTGGGCGGGGGCTGCTTTATGAATAGCGCCTACAACGGCAAGATCACCTCCCAGACCCCCTTTCGTGAGTGCTTTGTCGGCAGCTGTCCCGACGATTCCGGAACCTCCTTGGGGGCGGCCCTGTGGCTGCACGCCCAGCGCACCGGGCAACGCCCCCCAGCGGCCATGAGCCACAACTACTGGGGGCCTGCCTACAGTGACGAAGACTGTCTGAGCGTGGCCCGACGTTACAAACTCGGCCCGCTCGAAGTCTGTGACGATCCGGGGCGGCGGGCTGCCCAGGACTTACTCTCGGGCAATATCCTGGGCTGGTTTCAGGGAGCCATGGAGTTTGGCCAGCGGGCCCTGGGGAATCGTTCCATTCTGCTCGACCCTCGCCGCAGCGACGGAAAAGACGTGGTCAACTCGGCCGTCAAGTTTCGCGAACATTTCCGCCCTTTCGCGCCGGCCATTCTGGCCGAGCACGTCAGCCAGTGGTTCGAGTGCGAGGCGGGCACAAGAGTGCCGTTCATGGAGAAGGTACTGCCCTTCCGACCCGGCCAGGGAGAAAAGGTTCCGGCCGTGCTTCACGTAGACGGCACGGGTCGGCTGCAGACGGTGGACGAGCAGAGTTCTCCCCGTTATCGACGGCTGATTCAGTGCTTTTATGAGGAAACCGGGGTTCCCATCGTGCTCAACACCAGCTTCAACCTCAATGGTGAGGCCATCTGCTGCACGCCCGAGGATGCCCTGCGCTCGTTTTTCACGTGCGGGCTGGACGTCCTCTACCTGGGCAATGTGCGAATCTCCAAGATTCCCTGAACTTGAAGAGGATTCTAGCTTCTACGAACTAAACTCGAACAAGTCGAGGATCGGGGAACCTGCCTTCCCCCCAGCGACTTTGTTTTTGTATGAAGCACGCCGCACTCAAACAGTTGCTCCGCGTGATGGCTCGATTCAGCGCCATCACGCTGGGCCTGTCGATGGTTCTCCTGCTGGGGGCCTTCTTTCTGGCGTACTTTTTCAAAGACCAAATTTTACAGCACTACCGCCGGCAACTGGAAAAAAGTCTCAACGTCAACATCGCCATCCAAAGCTCCCAGCTGCGGGGCCTTCAGCTTCAACTTCGCGGAGTTCAGGCACAAACGCGAGGCGGGGCCCCGCTGGCCCGCATCGAGCGCCTGAAGGTCAACTTCCGCCCCTGGGCCGGCCTCACCCACGGAGCCGCTCGCTGGATCGACGCCTGTCAGTTGGAGCAACCTCAAATCGACCTGATTCTCGATGAGCAGGGTCGGCTGAACTGGGATTCCGTCACCCTGCCGACTCTCCCAGCACCCACCAGTCCCGAGCAAACGTTTCGGGGTGAGGTGCGTTTCGAGGGTGCCTCTCTCAGCCTGCGCGACCAACGCCAGGGCGGATTTCTGGCCCAACTCCCCCCGCTTCAGGGCCAGGTGGTGGTCAGGCCCGACCGACGCTGGACGGCCAGCGCCCAGGGGGCCCACCTGAAACTTCACGGCCAGGGCAGCCCGGGAGACCAGCAAATCCGACTTCAAATTGACGATCTGCCGCTGGAGGACTACCTGCAGCACCCTGAACTGCGCGGCCTGATCCGGGCGGAGCAGGCTCTCGCCAGGGGCTCCCTGGAGGCCCGCTGGGGACCCGCAAAACCACCCCTGCTAAGTGGCAAAATCGGCCTGTCGGCCAGTTCTCTGGCCCTGCCCTCTTCCGGCCAAAGTCTGCAACAGGCCAGCGCCCAGCTTGCCTGGCTGGGCGGGAGCCTGTCGATCGAAAAGGCCCGGGCACTGTGGCAGGGCATGCCGATCCATATCGAGGGTGAAGTCAAAAGTGGCCAGCACGGTTGGGAGGACCCCTGGCTTGATCTGCGCCTGCGGGCACCCCAAATTGCGCTGAAAAAGCTACAGCCCTGGCTCAAGGGAGTTCCGGTTGAACCCAGCGGAACGCTGGCCCTTGACATTCTGGCCGAGGGCCCCCTCTCTGAGCCCCAGGTCAGGGGGAGGCTGAAAGGTTGGAAACTGCTGCTCGGCGGCCAGCACCTGGCTGATGTTCTCAGCGACTTCGAGCTCGATGCCACCAGCCTGCACATTGAAAAACTGCTGGCCCATACCGGGCAGGGTGAGGAGTTCTCGGCCTCGGGCTGGATCTTTCGCGGTGGCGACCAGCGCATTTTCTTACGCCTTCAGGGCGGCCAAGCCGATTTGCGGGCCTTGCACCCCTGGCTGGGCCAGGGGCAGGATCTCGAGGTTACCGCGCTGGGATCGCTGCTCGATCCCATTTTAACAGGACACGGTCAACTGGCCGCTCTACCCCATAATCCCCTGGGCCTGACCGGGGCCGACGGAAACTTCTGGATCGACTCCGGCTCGGCCCTGGTCTGGAACTCGGCTCTGCAGGGCTCCGGAGGAGAAATTCAGGTACCCTGGGCGGTGCTCGATCTGACTCGAGGTCAACTGGCTGGGGCGGTCACCACCGAGCGGTTCAACCTGGCCACTCCGCAGGCCCTTCTGGAACTGCGAGGCGGAGGCCAGGGCGTGATCGACCTGAAAAACCAAAACTATAGCGGAACCGCCTGGCTGGAAGACAGCCGCATTCAGGCTGGCGGACTACCCTCCCTGAATGGCGTTCGCGGGTATCTGGCCTTTGAGCCCGGCGCGATGCTCGTGCCGCAACTCGAATTCCAGGCAGCGGGTGACCCGGTGGAGGTCACGGGCAGTTGGAACTCGGGGCAGGGCAATCTGTGGCTCCGTTCTCCCGGCATCAACCTCGCCCATTGGCTGAACCTCCCCGGAGCACAGGGGACCCAGCAACTCATGGCCTCGGCCCGAGTGCAGGCCGGGCAGATTGACGCCTTCCGCCTGTCCACTCGAGGCACGTTGGGGGATGCCTGGGCGGTGGGTCGCTGGCTTCCCGGGCAGGGTCCCGAACTCTACACCCAGTTCGCCAACCTGAGCCCGGGCAACGCCCCGCCGCTGGTGGGCGAGCTGGCCACCCGTTGGAATCAGGGACGGATGCAATACCTCTATCGGCTGGCGCCCGAACAGGGTGCCGACCAGACCTGGGCCTTCGGCCAGGGATGGTTGCAGGGAAATCAGCTGCACCTGGCCGAGAATTTCCTGCACCAGCCGTCGCTTGAACCCGTTGTTCAAGAGCATAAAGAGGGACGAGCCTATTCCTACTTTGGTCCGCTCGAGGGACCGCCCCTCATCACCGTCCACGATGGGGCCGTGCCGCGCAGCCAGGGAACGCTGAGCTGGAAGGGTCGCCTGGACCTGCGGCGCAAGCGCCTTCAGGTCGATGTTCAGGGACGACAACTGCGGGCCCATCAGTTAGCCGCCTGGTTCGGCCCCCTGGCCCAGCCGGCACCCGAGTGGTGGGTGGAACAGGGCGTACGACTCGAGGAAGCCGTCGTCGACGTGGATGCTCGGGGCGACGGTCCCCTGAACGGGCTGCAATGGTCGGCCTCGCTGCGCTCTCCCTGGACCCGCCTTTCGCGCAACCTGGGCGATGAACTGCGCTCCACCGCCTTCTCCTGGCGCACCGAGGCCGAGCTCCGAAGTGGCAGGCTGCGCCTGACCAACCTGCTTTCACCCCGGCCTCAGGACTGGTCTCTGATGAGCTGGCGAGGTCCGCGTCGAGGCGGAACCCCCGAGGCCGATTGGCTGCGCTCGCGATTGGAACTGGATTCCAAGTTGCAGCTCGCCGGCTGGGTGCGTGCCGAAGCCTTCCCCATGAGCACTGCCGGCTGGTTCACCCCCGGATGGGTCTCGGGCCAGTTGCCTTCGGGCAAGTTGAGCACCGGAACGGGGCAGGGGCTGCGGATCAGCGGTAGCCTTTCTCGTCCACTGCTCGACGGTCGCGTCGACCTGGTGGATGGCCGATTTTGGACCGGCTTCCGCTACCTGCCCATCGACCAGGCCTATGCCGACCTCAAAGGCCACCAGGGACGCATTTCCCTCTCTCGCTTCCTGATGAGCTCCAACGGTCTCACCGTCCAGGGACGAGGCCACCGCAGCGCCGATGGCAGCCTGGTAGGCCAGCTCTGGGCCGATGACCTCAGTCTGGAAACCTTGAGAGACTTTGGTTGGAACACCCAGGGATGGCAGGGTAAGCTGGACCTGGCCCTGCGCTTCCGCGATGCCCAGGGGGTCTCGCCCGAGGCCTGGCTGGCCCTGGAGTCGGGCGGGCTGGCGCCGCCCGACTCCAGTCAGGCCGCCATTCGCCACCTGGTTCTGGGAGAAATCGAGCAGGACAGTGAAGGGTTGCCCACCACCGGACCGGGTCGGGGAGTTCATCTCTCGCTACAGGCGGGTCAGGTGGTCGTGCAACTGCCGCCCAGCGGCATCGCCCTCGAGTGGGACAATGCCGAAGCGAGCGAACTGAAGGCCCAGGGTCAGATCAGCTGGCGAAGTGCTCCCAGGTCGGGGCAGAGCCTGCTGACCTGGATGCTGTCTAAAGACGGTCCCCGCTTCGGCAATGGCAAGCAACCCGCCGAGTTCAGCCTGACCCGGCTGAGCTGGACGCTGCTGCGGCAACTGGCCGGATTGCCCGACGACCCGCGTCAAGGGCTACTCTCGGGGCAGCTCTGGCTCTTGGGGCAGTATTTCGAGCAACACCGCACCCGCAACCCGGTGCTGAGCGGTCAACCTCTGGTCGAGGCCCAGATCAGCCAGTTGCAGCTCGAAGGGAGCGACGCCCAGCAACGCTGGTCTGGCATGCAGCTGGCCCAGCCTATCCAGCTGGCCTATCAGGTGTTCCCGGGCAAGGCCGGGATGCCGGCCAATGGCCGACTGAGCCTGTCACCCACCTGGATCGAATTCTTCCACCGGGCAGCCGCCGAATCCCAAAAGATCTTGGGGGGCAAACTGGCCATGGAAGGCGAGGTGCTGCTGACCGAAGGTCCAGGGGCCAAGAAGCTCGCCCCCAGCTGGAAGCAGTACCTGCGAGTTGGGCTGGAGAAGTTGCCGCTGCAGAACCTGGGATTCCTGACCTCCCGCAAGCTGGATGGTATGCTGGAGAAGCTGGAGCTGAGCCTGGAGGGCAGCCTGAATCAATCGCAGGGCTGGCTAACCCTGCTGGGACGAGACCTGCAGTTCGAATCCTTGCGCGTTTCCTCGGCTCAGGGCCGGGTAGAGCTGCGCGGAGATGAGCCCGGCAAGCTCAAGCTGACGATGGGCCAGGGCGACGAAGAGTTCCGCTGGCTGTTGGGAGCCCCCAACGATCTCACCCAGTCGCTGCGCATTCAGGGCCAGGCCGAGCTCGACTTCGATCGGCTGCTGGTGGTCAACAGTCCCACTCTGGTTCCGAGCTGGAAGGGTTGGTCGTTATCGGGGCGCAGCCAGTTCGATCTTTCGGCCCAACTGCAAGACCCCCAGATGCGCCTGCTCTCGGCCCTGGCTCCAGAAGGCAGCCTGCTCACCGGCAATCTCAAAGCCGGCTTGCAGCTTCGAGGCACGGCCGAGCAGCCCGAACTCAGCGGCAACCTGGACCTCGAGCGAGGGGGCCTGGCCCACCCTCAGCTGCGCTCTCCCCTGACAGACTTCAACCTGCAAGCCCGCTTTGAACGTCTGGAAGGGGCCCTGGGCCGATACACGCTGCAGCGCCTCGACGGCTTGCTCGGTGGCCAGCCTTTCCGGGGAAGCGGCCAGGCCGAACTGCTGGGGCTCGACCCCCAGAGTCTCGAAATCCGTTTCGACGGAGACGAACTGCCCATTCAGTGGGACGGCCTGATGGATGGGCGGGCCAATGTACACCTGCTGCTCAGCGGGGCCCAACCAGCCCTGACGGGCACCATCGAGGTGCCCGAAGCCGACTTCTGGCTTCCCAGCAAAGATACCCTGGCTCGCCTGGGCTCGTTGAGCCAGGGCAGCGGTCGAACCCCGCTCGGTTACAACATCGCTGTTCAACTCGGGGAAGACTGCTGGGGGCACTATCTGAATTCGGCGGTGCGTGGCTCGGGAGAACTGCAGCTGGTGCCCAGTTCCAGCTCGGGAAAGCCCGTGCCCAACGGCCGGCTGTTCCTCTCGCGCGGCGTGATTCGAATTCCGCTTTATGAAGTCAACTTCCGGGTGCGCCAGGGCTATGCCTATTTTGAAGACAACTGGCTGCCCCGGTTGGACAATCTCGAGGCCGACAGCACCCTGGGAGAATACCAGATCACGGCCCGCATCGACGGCCAGTATCCCAAGGTCAGCCTGGAGCTATTTTCCAACCCGCCTCTGGCCGAATCGGAACTGCGCCGGGTGGTGGCCGGTGGCCTACCCAGTATCAACGCCCCCAGCAATCCCTCACTGCTGGGGAATGCCCTGGGCAATTCCAACAACTTCCTGGTGAACCAGGGAATGACGTTCCTCTCCAACCTGGTCACGGGACAAATCACCCAGGGACTGGGTCGACTGCTCTCGTTTTCAGAACTCTCCTTCGATGTTCTGCCCACCTCGGAGTACGCTCTGCGTCTGGCCAAAGCACTGGATGACAAAGAGAAATTCCTGATCACCTTCGCCCAGGTCATCGGCACCACCCGATTCAACCAGAGCCTCAACCAGTACGGCATCGAGTATCGCTTCCAGCCCAATCTGATGACCCGATTCACGATGGACAACTACGGTCAGGCCCGGCTCTGGTTTCAAGGGGTGCTGCGCTTCTAATAGGCCTGAATGCCAGGGGCCACGGAGGAAGAGCAAGAAAGCTCTCGGGTGTTCATTGGAATCGCCCGATTTTCTATGTTCTTAACCAGTCAGCCCCACTCTCTGAAAGAGAAACGGGCCATTGTCAACAAACTGAAAGACGCCGTGCGCAACCGACTCTCGATTTCGGTGGCCGAGGTAGATGCCCAGGACAAATGGCAGCGTGCCGTGCTGGGGGTGGCCTGCGTGACAGCCGAGCAGCAGTCGGCTCACCGGCTGCTCGAGGAAGCGGCGCGAGTGCTCAACAGCTATCCTGAAGTACAGGTGTTGGAGGAAGAACGCGATGTCGACGCCTGGTGACCTGAGCTGGCTGCGGGCCGCTCTATTTCATAGCCTCGACCACGGCGAACTGAAAGTGCCGGCCGGATCGGCCCAGATACCCTGGCTCGACTGGCTGGGCATCGCCTGGAAGCCCGCTGCCGAGGCCGACTCGCTGGATGTTCAGTCGCTGGACGTGCCCTTCACGGCTCAGGAGTTGCGCGACCGGGGCCTGCTGGGAGAGGTCGTCTATGGCGCTCTGGTGCAAACCCGCTGGCACCCTCATCAGCAGAGCTGGGTGGCCCGAACGCGTTCGGAAATCGCTGCCTGCTACACATCGGCCGAACTCGATTCGTGCCACTGGCCCCTCACGCTGGAGGTCTTGGACGAACTGAATGCCTATCGACTGCAGGAGCTGACCCCAGGGGAACTGCTGGAGTATTCCAGGCCCTTCTGGAAAGGCTGCCCCAACCCTCAGGATGAGGCGGTGATGGAAGGCTGGGTCTTGCTGCACTTCAACACCTTCGAGCGCCTCCAAGACGTCGCCGAATGTTTGCATCCCTTTTTCGAACCACAGCCGCGCCCACACTGGAAATTGCCTCCAGAGATGAGTTGGAACGACGTGGAGAGCATGCTCGGCGAGGAGAGACTGAACCGGCTGCTGGGGGTCAGGTCTTGAAGTGGTTGGCGCTGGCAACCCTGCTGGCGCCCTGGCTGCTGGCCGTCCTGCTGCTGCCCGCCCGCCGTTGGGACTGGCCCGCAGCCTATCTGGCCGTGGCCCTTTTTCTTCTGGGCGCCATTCCCCAGGCCGCCTGGTTGGCCCGCCACAACCCCCTGCTGTTTTTTCGGCGGGGCAACGAGCAAAACAGCGACAACAAAGTTCCCCCGCCCGACCGTAAGCTGGTTCTGGCGCTGAAGTTGGCGGCGCTCTCTATCGCCGTGCTTGCCGCCCTTGACTCGGGGCCTTCGGCCCGCTGGCCGTCCCCCTGGCAAATGGCATCAGGACTGTTCCTGCTCGGAGCAGGCCTGACCCTGCTGACCGCCAGCCAACGAGCCAATCGATTTTTCGAAGCCTACGTTCGCCTGCAAAGTGAATTTGGGCACCGACCCATCGACCACGGGCCCTACGCCCGCCTGCGCCATCCCGGCTATCTGAGCTATCTGCTGATCTTTGCCTCGGGCCCGTGCCTGTTGGCCTCCAACTGGGCCTGGGGAGGGGTGGCGCTGTGCCTGGTTCTCTTCGTTCTTCGGATCGTTTTCGAAGAAGGTTTCTTACGCCAGCATCTGGAGGGATACGCCGAATATTGCAGGCGAGTTCGCTACCGGCTGATCCCCGGGCTCTGGTAAAAGGGTTCGAGGACGATTAGATCGGTTCGAGCCGTGGTAAGATGCCTGCTTGAGGTAGGAACGATGTTAGAGCAAAAGATTCAGGGCCGAAAGGCCAACATTACCATTATCGGACTGGGCTATGTGGGGCTTCCACTGGCGCTTGGTTTCGCCCGCAAAGGGTTCAAAGTTTTCGGGCTCGACGACGATAGCCCGAAAATTGAGAAACTGCTGTCCGGACAGGACTACATCAACGGCCAGAACGAGGTTGTGCGCCAACTGGTCCAATCGGGCCACTTCCAGCCCACTCGCAACAGCGAGGTGATCTCTCAATCCGATGTGGTTGTCATCTGCGTTCCCACCCCACTTACCCGCAACCGCGAACCGGATATTTCCTATGTGGAACAGGTGAGTCGTCGCATCGGTCAGTTGATCCAGGTGGGCAGTCTGGTGGTGCTGGAGAGCACCACCTATCCTGGCACCACCGAAGAAGTGGTGTTACCCGCCATCCTGGCCGGCAATCGGGTGACTCGAGTCGGGCAAGACTTCCATCTGGCCTTCAGTCCCGAGCGCGTCGACCCGGGCAACCCCTCGTACGACTCCTACAACACCACCAAAGTAGTCGGTGGCGTAACGCCGGCCTGCACTCATCTGACCACCTTGCTGTACCAGGCCCTGCTCGACCATCCCGATCTGGTGAAGGAAGCCTCTTCTTCACGCGCGGCCGAGATGGAAAAACTCTTTGAAAACATCTTCCGCAGCGTCAATATCGCACTGGTGAACGAACTGGCCCTGTTGTGTCGCGAGATGAACCTGGACGCCTGGGAGATTCTCGACCTGGCCAGTACCAAGCCTTTCGGATTCATGCGATTCAACCCGGGTCCGGGTATCGGTGGGCACTGCATTCCCCTGGATCCCTTCTACCTCACCTGGAAAGCCCGTGAATTCGATTTCCCCACTCGCTTCATCGAATTGGCCGGAGAACTCAACTCGCGCATGCCCTTCCACGTGGTCGACCTGGTGGCCGAAGGGCTGGGCTCGCGAGGCCTGGAGGACGCCCGGGTGTTGCTGCTGGGCATGGCCTACAAGAAAGATGTCGCCGACCACCGCGAGTCGCCATCGCTGAAGGTCTACGACTTGCTGCTGAAGCGGGGCGCACGAGTCGACTACTTTGACCCCCTCATCCCCCAGATCAAAACCGCCGACGGCATGCTGCGCTCGGTGGCCGCAGGAAGCTTCCAGGACTATGACTGCCTGGTGTTGATGACCGACCACAGTCAGTTCGACCTCTCCAAGCTGGTGCGTGCCTGCAAGGTGTTCGTCGACACTCGTGGGGTTGTCCGAGAACTGAATCAGGACTTTGGCGACACCCGCGTGCTGGGGCTGGGCCTACCGGCCCGGCGCACCGGGCCGCGCCTGCAAGTGGTTCACTGACCGGCCAGCCAACGCGCCCGGTGGCGGAAACACAGCGCCAGCAACCCCATGGCCACTACCCCCAGCACGGCGCTGCCGGCCCAGTGCCCGGCAGCGCAGGCCCCGCTGCCCCAAAGGACCCGATGGCTGGAAACGACTCCGCTGAGGCTCAATAAGGCCAGCAGATAAGAGAACATGGGAACCACCACCATGGCTGCAGACAACCAGTTCCGTCCCAACAGCCACAGCGAGCAGAACACCGTGGCGTAGGTGTCGAGCAGCATCCAGCCCAGGCCCAGCAACACCAGCACCCAGATCGCGCCAAGAGCTGCCGAAGAAGGAGCCTTGAGGCTCAGCACCATCGTGCCTGGAGCGATCAGCAGCAACCCTTCCAACAGGCGGGGCTGAAGCCGAACCAGCGCCAGACCATCCACCAGTTGCGTCGGAGTGAAGGAGGTCAGGGTTAAGTCGCGATTTTTCGGACCCAATTCTTGTTGGATAAAGCTAAGCTGCGATCCCCCGGCGAGCAGCAGAAGAAAGAAGGCTGCGTAGCCAAGGAAGAGCGCACCCAGGAAAAAGTGCAGCTGGCCGGCCACCGCTCCGAGGATGCCCAGGGCCAGGCAACTCAGGAACCACACCGGCGTACCTCGCCATACCAGGCGACTGCGATGGTAGCGATACAGCAACGGATGTAGTTGGCCCAACTGCGACCAACGCGAAGAAGGTCGCTGCCGGCAACCCCCTCGCCCCAGCCAGCACCAGGGGCCGCCCGATCCTGCCAGAAGCGGCAGCGGTCCGCCCCCGCTCTGGAGCCAGCGCAGCGTGAAACGACGGCAGGTCACAGCGCAGGCCAACAGCATTCCCAGAGTGACGGGAATAAGACATCCCGTGGCCAGCACGGGCGAAACCAGCGCAAGCAGCTGGAAAGCCAGGCCCATCGCGAACAACATGCCGTAGAAGCCCACCAGATACCCGATGATCAGTCGCATGCTCTGGCCACGACTGGCCAGTACCTGGGACGCCATTCCCAAATAGTTGCAGAAAAGCGCCAGGGGCAGGAAGGCCATCCACAGCACGGTAGCCCCCACGGCCAGGCAGGGCTTGCCGCCAAGGACCGCTACCAGGCACGCCGCCAGGACCCAGCGACAGCCCTGCCACCAGCGCAGGGCCAGGAAGGCCGAACCCGTGTCCACCAGGGCCGAGGGAGAGATGCCCGAAACCAGCAGCTCATCTACGTGCTCAGACACCGAACGCAGGCAGGCCGGAATCGCCGACAAGGCCAGCACCAGGGGGATGCCTGCCAGGCTCAGCAGTACGAGGACCAGCCCAAATAACAGATCCTCGGAACCGATGGCGCTGACCAGCGCCACCGCAAACAGGGCCCAACTCCAACGGCTCCAGCGGCGCAGGCGCCCCTGGTAGAGCAGAAATAACGGATTCTCTGGGGACAGCAGGTTGCGCATCCCCAGATTATAACACGTTAATTCATCGAGCAGAATCCCTGGTCGACACAGCTGCCACAGCCCCCCGGGGGACAGCTCATGGGCATCTCCTCGCCCCCCGACTGGGGAGAACTGAAGGCAGAGAACAGCTTGCGCAGGTCGCTTTGCTGGCAATGAGGACACTCTACGGCGTCCTCAGAACGGCGAAGCAGTTTCTCGAAACGGTGATGACATTGGTTGCAGGCGTATTCGTAAATCGGCATGGGGTAGATTTCTAGATTTCGTTTGGGTTCCTTTTAACGGGAAAACCGCTCAGACTTTCGAAGGCAGCCCCAGTGTCCCATCAACAACCCATTACGCTGCAAGAGCGGCTAGAGAATATCAAGCAACGAGCCAGCGCGGTACGGGGACAGATGGAGGGGCGTCCCACGCGGACCGATGAAACCCGCGAGGACTGGGGAGCCGTCGGTGCCTCGCTGCAGGTGCGCCTGGAGCAGCTGAGCCAGCGGCTACAGGAACGAGACCGTCAACTGGCCGAGCTGCAGCAGCGCCTCAACGAGTCCGACTCGGGCCAGGGTCTGCGCCGCAAACAGCTGGAGCAGCTGGCGCAACAGCTCAGCTCCAGCCTGGACGAGAAAAAGGTGCTGCAGGGCCAGCTTCACTCGGCCGAAAGTCAACGTCAACAGCTGGAACTGCAGCTGCAACTGGTTCGCGACCAGCTGCAGGAGCAGCAAAAATTGCTGGGGCAGAGTCAGGGGCGGGTGCATGACCTGCGCCAGGAATTGCTGCAGCAGCAACGCCGCGTGCGCGTGGTGGACCGGCTCCAGCTGCAGCTCGACGAAGCCGGTCTGAATCTCGACGATTTGCTTCATTCGCTGGCCCAACTGGAAGGCGACTCTCCGCTGTTGCAGGCGCTTCGTGACCAGATCGGCCAGCTGCAGGGCCAGCTCGAGGCCAGTCAGCAGCGAGAACAAAGGCTGCTGCAGCACCTGCAAGATTTGAAAGCCCGCCAACAAGACCTGGAGGCCGAGAAAAACCACCTGGGTTCCGATTTTGCCGAGCTACACCGCCAGCTGCTGGAAAATCAGCGCGAGCTTGGCCAGGCGCGCGGCGAGCTGAAACGCTGGATGGAGCTGCGCAGCGAGGTCGATCCTGAACTGCCGCGCGAGGTACAGCATCTGCGCGAGCGCAGCCAGAAGCTCGAAGCCAAGTTGCGTCAGGCCGTGCTGGCGCTGGGCGAGTCGCGCCAGGCCACCGAGCAAGAACGAGAAGCGCGCGAACTGGCCGAGCAGCTCCTGGGGAAAAGCCAGCAGCGCCTGGTTCAGCTCGAGGTAGAACTGGACGAGCAGGTGTCGGCGCTGCAGAACTCGTGGGAAGACGTCAGCCGCCTCGAACAAGAGCTGGAACAAAGCCGCCACCACAATCGCAGTCTGCAACTGCAGGTGGGCTCCTCGGACGAACTGCAACAACGCCTACTGCAAAGCGACCAGCAGGCACAGGAGCTACAGCAGAGGCTGGCCCACAGCGACCAGGAAACTCAACAGCTGCGCCAGCAGCTGCAAGAAAGCCGCCAGCAAGCTGCCAGCTCGGCCCAACAACTGGAAGAACTCGAGCAGCAGCGCAGCCAGCTTGAGCAGCGCCTCGAGCGGGCCCAGCTGGTGCTTCACGAGCTGCAAAACCGGGCAGCCGAGGGCCAGCAAGAGCAGGTCCTGCGCCAGCAGTGGGAAGAACGCGCCCTCAAGGCCCAGGCTCGCTTTCACCAGGCGGTCGAGCGTTTGCGTTCGCAAACCGAGCAGCTTCGCCAGCAGCAAGCCGACCTGGAAAACTGGCAATTGCGCTCCGAACAGGTCCAACAGAGCCTGGAAGACAGCCAGGAGCGCCAGGTTCAGCTGCGGCGACAGCTGGAACGCTGGCAAGAAATCAGTGGTGAGTGGCAGCGGGTTGCCGAGGTTGGCCAGGAGGGCACGGCCTTCCTTGAGCAGCGGCTGGCCGAGCATCAAGAGCAGCAACTTCAGGCTCAACAGCACAGCCAGGAGTTGCAGCAGGGGCTGATTCAGTACCAGCAAGATATCCTTCAACTCGGTCAGGCTCTGGCCGAGCTCGAAGAAAGCAACCGCAGCCTGGAAACAGAACTGGGCCTGACGCGCCAGGAGCGCGACCAGCTTCATCTGCGGGTCGAGCAGCTGGTGGAAGAGGGCCGGGCCCGTCAACACGGGTTTGAGCAACGCTGGGACAAACTCAAGACTCGCCTGGGTCAGGTCCAGTCGGACCTGGAATACAGCCAGCAACGCGGCCTGATGCTGCAGGACAAACTGCAGCAAGTCGTTGAGGTCGTCCGCGAAGAAAAGCACGCTCATCAGCAAACCCGACAACAAAAGGACCAGCTTCAGGAAGCCCTGGCCCAACTGCAAGAGAGCGCTCGCCAGAAGGACTCGCTGCTCGAGCAGCAGAGACAAGAACTCGACACCCAATCCATGGCTCTGGAAGAGTCCTGGGAAGAGGCCCATCGCCTGGGGGAAGACCTTGAACGCGAGCGACAGTCCGCGGCTCAGCTTCGCCAGCAGTTGCAAGAGCTGCGAGCCCAGCAAGATAGTTTGCGGGAAGAGCGCGATGCTCTGCGCGAGCATTTTGAAGAACTGCTACAACAAACCGATCTCGAGCGAGAGGAGTCGGCCCGAGAACTACAGCGCCAGCTGGAACTCAATCACGAGCAAACCCGTGCGCTACAGCTTCGACTGAAAGAAGTTAGCGAAGAACTGCTGTCGGTTCAGCAACGGTTGCAAAAAGCCCAACAAAAGCTCTTGCAGGCCGTAGACAGCCTGCGTCAAGAGCGCCTGCTGCGCCAGGAACTCTCCCAGCAGATCGATGAGCGCGACCTGATGCTGGAAGAACAGACGCAGCTGCTGGCTCAGCGTGCCGAAGAACTGGCCAGCGCCCAACACCGCTGGTCGTCCACCGACCAGCAACGTCAGCAGCTGCAGGCCAACCACCTGACCACCGTGGCCGAACTGGAGGCCCTGCGCCAGGAGTACGAAACCCAGGTGCTGGCCCTGGAAGAGTCATGGGAGGAAGCCAGTCGCCTTCAAGAGTCGCTCGACAGCGAGCGCACTCGGGCCCAGGCTCTGGAGCAGCAATGGGCGCAGGCCCAACAGGCCCAGGTTCAACTGCTGTCACAGCTCGACCAGCTGCAGGCCGCCTATTCCGAACTGCAGAGTCGCCACAGCGGTGCGCTGGAGCAGCAACAGCAGGAGCAGCAAGCCCTGGAGCAGCTCCATCTCCAAACCACCACGCTTCAGGAGCATCTCAAGCACCGGGTGGACCAACTGCAGCAGCTGAAAGCCTTGCGCGATCAGAGCCAGCAGCGGGCCCTGGCCTTGGAAGAGAAGCTGCGCCAGGCGGTGGTTCGGCTGGCCGAGGAAAAGCAGGCCCGCCAACAGCTGGCCCAACAAAACGACCAGCTGATCGCTCAGCTCGCTCAGCTGGAACAAGAGGCCCGTCAGTCGCAAAGCGATCTGGTGGCCGTGCGCCAGGAGTTGGAAACCCAGCTCATGGCCCTGGAGGAGTCCTGGGCCGAGAGCAGTGCGCTTCAGGCCGCATTGAACGAGGCACGGGCCGGAGCCGAACAAGAACGAAAAGCCCACGAAGAAGCCCGCGCACGCGTCGAAATCTTGCAGAAAGCTCATCAGCACGAAGTTTCCCTGAGAGAAGAGCTGGAGCAGGAGCTGGAAGAACTGCTACAGCTTCAGCTGCAGCTTGAGGAAGAAAAACAATCTCATCGCCACACCGGCCAGAACCTCGAACAGGTCAGGCAACGCCTGCTGGCTGTGGAACAGGAACGTGACCAGAGCGAGCAACGCAGCCAGGCCCTCGAGGCCAAGGTGCTGCAGCTGGCCGAGCTGCTCAAGCAGCATCAGCAGCTGCGCCAGGCCGAGAAGCTCAAGGCTCAGGATCGCCTGCAGAAGTTCAGCGATGAAGTCCGCCAGCTGCGCCAGCAGCTGAGCACCAGCGAGGAAGAGAGCGCTACCCAGCAGCTGGCCCTCCAGGAAGCCTGGTCGGAAATGTCTCAGCTGCAAGAACAGCTGGAAGCCGAGCAGCAGAAACTTCTACAACTGACCGAAGAACGGGGCCGCCTCCAGGTCGACATGGCCGAGCTGCTGGCCCACAGCCAGTTGGAGAGCCAGCGCTCGCAGCAGCAGATCGGGGAATTACGCACAGAAATCCAGGCCCTGCTGGGGCAACGCCACAAGCTGGTGGACGAGCTCAACACGCGCGGTGGCCAGCTTAAGCAACTGGCCTCCAACCAGGGAGCCTTGCTCGACCAGGTCAAGCGACAACATCAGCAGATCGACACCTTGCGAGCCCAGATGGAGGCTCGCGAGGACGATGTGGCTGGCCTGCAGCGCCAGCTCGAAGAGGAAGAGCAGCAGCGGCGACATCTGCTGGACGAACTGGAGGTGGCCACTCAGGCCAGCGACCTGCTGCAGCAAGAGTTGGGCGAGCGCGAGAACGAACTGCAATCGCTGCACGAGCGGCTGACTCGACTCGACGCGGCCCTGAATCAGGCCCAACAACAGGTGTCTTTGCTGGAAAGCCAGCGCGAGGCCTCGCAGGCGCAACTGCAGCAGCTCAGTCACAACCACGCTGAACAGATGGACGAGCTGACGCGTCAGCTGCAGCGGCGCGAGCAGGAACTGGAAACGCTGCGCCAGATCGAAGCCGGTGCCCAGCAGGCGCTGGCCCAGGCCCAAGAGGAGCTCAACCGCTCGCAACATCAACAGCAGACACAGCAGCAACAGCTTCAGCACCATCGCCAGGAACAAAGCCGTCTGCAAGAAACCGTAGAACGCCTGGGACAGCGCTTGAGCCAGGTGGGTGGGGCCTTCCAGCAAGCCAAACTGCAGCTGGCGGCCCGCACCCAGCAACTGCAACAGGTTCAGGACAGTCGCCAGCAACTTGAGGAAGAGCTGGTTCTGGCCCAGGCACACGGCCAGCGAGAAACGGTCCGCGCCGATGAACAGCTCGAGCGGGCCGATCTGCTAGAAGCCCGACTGGAGCAGCTGACCGCCCAACAGCAAGAGCTGCTCGTCCAGGTAGAGCAGCTGCATCAACAACGCGTACCGCGGGAAGAATGGCAGGCCCTGGAGCGGCAGGCACGGGCCGGCGACCAGGAAATTCAAGGCCTGAAGGCTCAGCTCACCGACCTGCAACTGGCCCTCCAGCAGTCGGAAGAGTGGCGAGAGTCGCAGCAGCGCGAGCGCGAGGCACTGGAGTCGCGCCTCGAACGCACCCGCCAGGAGCTGGTGCAGGCCGTCGAGATCCAACAGGGATTGAAGGAACGCCTGCTGAGCGTGGTGGAAAAATTTCGCCACAGCGAGGCCCTGCGCCAGCGCCAGCAAGAGGAGTTGGAGGGCCTTCAGGAAGAGCGCCGGAACTGGCAGCTGCTCGAGCAAGAGTTGCAAGGGCGCGTCGTTCAGCTAGAGCAGATGGCCCTGGAGGGGCACCAGCAGCTCTCGCAGGAGCGCCAACAGCACGAACAACAGCTGCTCGAACGCGACCAGCTGCTGGAGAGCTTTCGCAACGAGCTCGAGCAGGCCCGCGACCAGGTCGATCAGCTGGCTCGTGAGCTGATCGAGGCCCAGGATCGGACCTTCCAGCTGCAACAGGAGCTGGAAGTCAACGAAGACGAGTCGCAACGCGATCGAACGCGACGCGAAGAACTCAACAGCCTGGTCGCCAGTCTCGAACAACAGCTGCGCCAGCTCGGCGAAGAATCGGCCAGCCGCCAGGAGCAGCTGGAGGACCAGCTGGTTCATCAGGAAGGTCAGCTGAAGTCGGGACAGCAGGCTCTGCTGCAGGCTCAGAGCCAGCTGCGTCTGCTGCAGACCGAGCGAGACAAGCTGGTGCGGGCCTATCAGCAAAGCCGTCAGGCCCTGATCGAACACCAGCAGCAAGCGGTGGAGCAGCAGCAAAAGTGGGAACAGGTTGCCAGTGAACTGCGGGTAACTCGAACCCAACTCGGCAAAACTCAGGAAGAGCTTCAGCTGGCCCATCTGCAGGTGGAAACCCTCGAGGGCGACCTGCAGCGCCTCGAGTCGCAGCGAGATGAACTCGCCCAGCGTTCCGACTCGCGTTTCCAGGAATATGAAAACGAACTGGCTCAGCTGACGGTAGAGCTTACTGAGAAGCGCCAGGAAGCCTATCGCCTGCGCAACAGCGGCGAAGGTCTGCGCCAGGAAAACCAGTCGCTCACGCGGCGACTGGAAGAAACCCTGCGGGAAAAGACCGAGCTGACCCAGCGACGCGAGTTTGAAACGCAACAGTTCAAAAGCGTGCTTGAGCAGCTGCTCGGTCAACGCCAGCTGCTGGAGAGCAAGCTCAAAGAAGTCGCGGCTCAGCGCAAAGAATTCCTGCTGGAACTGAAGCGCGAGCGCCAGCTCAGCAACCAGCAGCAACAGGACCTGACCCAGCTGCAAACCCGCTTTGACGAATCGCAGGCCCTGCTGCAGCAACAGCTGCAGCAGCTCGAGCAAGTACGTGGGTATTTCGACGAAGCTCGCCAGCAAGGCCAGCAGCTCCAGCAGCAGCTACAGCAAGAATTGGGGCGTTCCAGCCAGCTGGAAGAGCAGCTGCACCATCACCAAGAGGGCTGGCAACGCGACCGCGGCCAGCTGGAACAGGAACGGCAACAGCGGCAACGGCTCGAGGTTGAGGTCGAAGCTGGCCAACGTCAGCGCGGCCAACTGGAAAGCCAGCTGGACCAACAGCGTGCTCAAATCGAGGGCCTCGAAGTCGAGCTCACCAGGCTGCAGGCAGAGTCCCATCAAGATCAGCAGCGTCTGAAGCAGGAGGCCGAGCTTCTGCAGCGCCAGCTGGAGCAGCTGAGCAGCCAGCGCCAGGGCCTGATGGACAAGCTCAAAACCGTGGCCGGGGAAAGGGCCGACCTGAAGCAGGCGCTGCAGGCCCAGCAGGAAGAGCTGGCCGAAATCCAGCTGCGCCGTGAAGTGCTGGAACTGCGCCTCGTCCAGGTAGAGGGCGAACGCGACCTGCTGCAGTCGGAATCGGAGCAATACCGGCAGCGGGTCGACGAGCTGGAAGAGCGCCTGGAACGCAGCGCCTCCGACTTCCAACAGGCCCAGGAACAGCTCCAGTTGCTGTCGGAACTGCGCGCCCAGGGTGCGCGCCAGGAACAGCAGCTGCAGGCCCTGGAGTGGGGGCGGGAAGCAGACGGACAAAAGATCGGCGAACTGCAGCAACGGCTGGAACAGGTTGACCAGCAACGCCAGGCCCTGGAAGTGGAACTGGCCCAGGCACGTGGCCGCCTGGAAGAAGCCGCCGTTCGTCGTGAGGAGCTGCAGTCGGAGATCGAAGACGCGGCTCGTCAGCTGCAGGGCCTGCGTTTTGAAGCCTCCGAATTGCGCCAGTCCCAGCAGAAGTCCAAGGAGTCGCTGCTGCTCTCGCAGCAAAAGGTCGAACAGCTCGAGGCCGAGCTCGGTGAACTGCGCACCCAGCATCAACAGCTTCAGGAACAATCGGCTCGCAACGAGGAAGAGCTGCGGCTTCTGCTGCGCCAGAGCCAGCAAGAATCCGAAGAACATCGCCAACTGTCCGAGGAACTGCTGCAACAGACACGAGAGCAGTTGGAACAGAAGGAAGCCCACCTTCTGAAGCTGGTCGATACGCTGGGTCGCGCCAAGGACCGGATGCGCGACCAGAAGGCGCGCGTGGCCGAACTGGAAAGCGAGCTGGCACAGGTCCGTGAGCAGGCCCAGGAGCATTTTCAGAGACTGATTCGCGTGACCCGCGAACGAGAAGATCTGTCGGAACTGAAGCAGCGCGAATTGGGCGAGCTGCAGCGCCAGCTACAGGCCGCCAGCGCCGAACTGGAACAGCGCCAGCGCGAACTGCTGGCGCTGGAGGCGCAAAACCAGCTGCAGCAGCGCGAACTGGTCGAGCTGAGCCGGCAGGAAGTCGCTGCCGAAGAACAGCGCACTCTGCTGCAGTCGCAACTCTTTGAACTGGAACAACAGCTGCGCTCGGCAGCCGAAGACAAGCAGCAGCTGGAGCGAGAACGAGACAGCTGGCAAGACAGGCAAGAACAAACCCAAAACGAGCTGGAGCAGCTGTCCATTGAGCATCGCGAGGTGCTGGATTCGAGGCAACAGCTCCAGGCAGAGCTGGAGCGCCTCTCGGTCCAGCTGAGCCAGCTGGAAGAGCACTCGAGCAGCGATTTGCAGCAGCGAGAACAGCAGATTCAAAAGCTCGGCGAGGCCTATGCCAAAATCCGTCAGCGCTTCGTAGAAAACCAGCAGCAACTGGCCGAGGCCCAGGCCGAGCAGGCCGCGCTGCGGCAGCGAAACGAGCAGATCGAGGCAGAGCTGGGCCAGGCTCATGAACGATTGGAGCAGTTGCAGAGCGAAGCTCGCCAGCTCGAGGCTCAGGTCCACGAGCGCCAACTTGAACTGCAAGATCAGCAGCAGCAGCTAGAGCAACAGCGCAACGAACTGACCCGCCTTGGCCAGGAGAGCGAGAAGCAACGTTTCGAGCTGCAGCGACTGGCCCCGCTGGAAGCCCAGAACCAGGCTCAACAACGCGAGCTCATGGCCCTGAGCCGACAGGAAGCCGAGCTGGAGGAGCAGCGACAGCGGCTGCAGTCGAACCTGGAACAGCTGAACCTGCGCCAGCAGAAGCTCGAGGGTGAACTGGCCGAGAGCGAGCGACGCCATTCCAAACTACAGGCCGAGCACTTAAAGCTGCAGCAAAAGCAGGCCACGGCCGAGGCCCAACTCGAGAGTCAACAGCAGGAAGTCGAGCGACTGCAGACCGAGCACCGCCTGGCCCGGCGCGAGGTTGAAGAGCTTCAAGAGCAACTCCAGCAGCGCGAAGTATCGACCCAAAAGCTGGGCGAGGCTTATGCCAAAGTGCGCCAGAAGCTGGTAGAAACCCAGCAGCAACTGGCCGAAGCTCAGGCCGAGGCCGAGCAGCAACAACGCCGCGCCGACCGTCTTGAGGACGATCTGGGCGGGCTGAAAGAAGAGCTGCGACTGGCCACTTTCGAGCGCAGCGCCGCTGAAGAACGCTGGCGAGGCGCCAGTCAACAGGTGCAGCAGGCGGGCGAAGAGCGCGAACGTCTGTCGCAGCTCAACGAAGAACTCAAGTCGAATCTGCGCCACACCCAGCAACTGCAGCAACAGGGCGAAGCCGACCTGGTCGAACTGAAGTTGCAGCTGCAGCAGGAACAGGAGCGAGCCGGGCAGCTGCAGCAAAAATTGCAGCAGGCCATTGGACGCCTGCAGCACACCAAACAGGCACTGCAGCAACGTCAGGACGAGTTGCTGGCCGGCAAAGAGGAAAAACTCCAGCTGGAATCCGAGCTGGAACAGCGCCAGCAAGCCTATAGCGAGCTGGAGCAGCAGTTGCGCCAGGCCCAGCAGCGACTGGCGGAACTGGAACCCGAAGTTGAAGGGCAGCGCGGGTTGCGGCTCGAGCTTCACGGCCTGCGAAGCCAGCTCGACAGCCTGCAGCACCAGCTGCAGCGAGCCCAGCAGCGAGAACAAGCCCTGGAAAGCCGGCTGGAGCAGGCCCAGGTTCAAGAACAGGAGCTGACCGGCAAGCTGCAACGCAGCCAGGCCAAAGAGCGCGAGCTGGAGCATCAACTGCAACGCTCGCAACAGCGAGAGCGAGAGATCGATAGTCAGCTGCAACGGGCGGGCAGCCGCGAGCGCGACCTGGAACAACAGCTGCGAGCGGGTGTCGAGCAAGAAGAGCGTCTGCGGGCCCAGCTCACCCAGGCCTGGAGCGATCTCCAGCAATCCGAACTGCTCCAGCAGCGGCTGCAGGACGAATTGAGCCAGTCTCGCTCCCAGGGCTCGCGACGTGAGAAGCAGGTGGCCGGGCTGGAAGAGCAGCTGGCCGGCCTTCAGGAATCGCTCGAGCGGGCTCGGCTGGATGGCGAGAAGCAGCTGGAGCAACATCGCGAGCGCGAGAGCCAGCTGCTGGAACAGCTAGAAAAGCTGGGAGAAGCCCTCAAGCTGCACCGCAGCAAGGCCAACGAGGCCCTGGCCGGGCTGAAACAACGCAGCGAAGAGGTCAGCGGTGAGCTGCAACTCTCGCTCCAGGAGCGCCTGGAGCTGCGCACACGGCTCGACCAGCAGGAACATCTCCTGGAAGAGCTGCACCACGAAGTGGACACCCGGCGCCAGCGCGAGGCCCACCTCGAGCAGGCTCTGGCCGAGGCCCGGCGGCGCGGCGGCGAACTTCAGGCGCGAGCCGGCGAGCTGGCACAATCGCTGGACGAGAGCCAGAACTTCCGGCGGCTGTTGCAAGAAGAGCTGGCCCAACAGCGTGAGCAGAGCCAGCACGACCTGGACACCCTGAATGCTCGCCTGCATGAGGCCGAGTCACGCGGCCGCGACCTGGAGGAAACCCGTTCCTTACTGCTGGAACAAGAGCAGAAGGCCCACGAGTTGAGCCTGAAACTGCGCGAGTTCCAGCAAAGCGCCATCCTTCAAGAAACCGAGCTGCAGCAGCTTCGGCAATCGCTCAAGCACGAGGAAGGCAAGCTTCAACAGCAGCAAAAGGCCCAACTCCACCAGCAGGAAATGCACCAGCAAAGGGTGCTGCAACTGCAACAGGACCTGGCCGACTTGGAAGGGCGACTCGAAGAAAGCGAGCGTAACAACCACAAGCGTGAGCAGATCATCGGCCAGCTCAAGCAGCGCCTCGGCCAGGCGATGCAAGACCTCAGCCAGCGCCAGACCGAGCTCCATGAGTCGCAACTGAGCCTGGAGAGGGCAGGGCGCGAACTGGAACTGAGTCGCAGCGACGGCCTGGGCAAGGAAGCGCGCATCGCCGAACTCGAGCAAGACCTCGAGCAGCGCATCCAGCGTGCCAATTCTGCCCAGCAGGAAGTCGAGAAGCTCTGGCAGCGCCTGCAGCGCGAAGAAGAACAGCGAGCCCAGCTGGCCTCCGATCTGGAAAGGCACCAGCAAGAAGCCGACCGGTTGCAGCAGCAGCTGGATGAAGCCACGCTGGAAAAACGCCAGCTGTTGCTCGACCTCGACGACGCCGCCAATCAAAAACTGCAGCTGGCGCTGGAGCTCGATCGCTCACTGGAGCAAAAGACCGCGGAAATTCAGCGCTGGCAGAAGCTGCAGGAAGAACAGCAACGCCGCCAGGACGACCTGGAAGGTCGCCTATTACTGGCCCAACAGCGAATCGAGGTCCTGACCGGAGAGCTGGAAGAACGCGAAGCTCGCCTGCAGGCTGAACGCAAGTCGGCCCAGGACCGCCAGCAAGAGTTGCGGGGCCGACTGGAACGCCAGGTGCTGGAGGCGCAGGCCCAGCAGCTGGAGCGCGAGGCCCGAGTGCAGCAACTCGAGCGCGAACAGCGCAAACAAGCCGAAGAGCTGGAACGTCAGCTGCAGGAGTTGCAAACGCAGCGCTCGGCCCTCGAAGGCGAGCTGGCCAGCCTGAAGGCCCTGGGCCAGTCGAGCCAGGCCAGCTACCAGGCCCGAATCGAGCAGATGCAGCGCGAATACGAGGGTCTGCAACGCCAGCTCAGCGAGCAGGAAGAAGAGGTTCATCAGCAACGCCTGCGGGTCTCCCAGCTGGAGGCCGATCAGGTGCTGCTCAAGCAGGCACTGCACCAGTCGGAAACCGCCGCTCAGCAGCAACTACAGCGTCTGGAACGCCTGCAACTGGAGCGCGAGGCTCTGGAACAGCAGTTGCGTCAGCAGGAAGAGCTGGCCCACAAACTGTCGCAGCGGGCCGAGGCCGCCGGGCAAGAAGGCGAAGAGCTGCAGCGACGTCTTGAAGACGAGCAGCTCTTGCGACAGAGCCAGTGGGACGACATGAACACGCGCCTGGTTGAGGCCGAACGCAGGCACGCCGAGAGCGAAAGGGCGCGCGAAGAGCTGAGCCATCGCCTCAATGACGGTCAGCTGAATTACGAGATGCAGCTGTCCGAGCTGCGCCGTCAGCTCGACCAGGCTCGACTGCGTCTGGAGCGCGAGGGCGAATTTGTGCAGGGCCTGCAGGAGCGCCTGAAAGAGTCGCAGGCAGCCCAAATCCGTTTACAACAGGAGCAAGGCGAGGGGCGCCAGCAGTTGCTCGAGGCCCAGGCCGAACTGGAGCGTGCCCAGCAGGCGATGGAACGCACCCTGAGCGAGATGCAGCTGCAGGAACGCAAGGTGGAACTGAGTCGCGAGTCTCAGGAACAGCAAAGACAGCTGTTGTTGCAGCGGGAAAGCGAGTTGCACCAATTGGAAGAGGTGCGGGCCCGCCTGGACCTGCAGGTTGCCGATCTGGACCAGGAACGCGCCCGACTGCAGAAAGAGTCGGATCAACTCCGTCAGGAGCTGCAGACCTCGGGGCACCGCCTGCGCGAACAGGAAGAACGAGCACGTCTGCTTCAGGCCCAGCTCAACGTGGCCATGCAGCAGGCCGAAGAGGCCGATCACCTGCAGCTCATGCAGATGCAGTATGAGCAAGACCTTGCCCGTCTACGCGGAGAACTGGACCAGAAACAGGCCGAAATCGACCAGCTGCAAGCCCAGGCCCGCAGCCTGTCTCGATTGCCCAACGAACTCAGCGACCGGTCGCGTCGACTGGAAGAACAGCAGGCCGAAATCCAACGGCACCGCAGTCGGGTGGACGAATTGGAGTCGGAACTCTCGGATAGCCGTTTCTGGCGCCGAGATGCGGAAACGCGCCTGGAACGCAGCCAGCAATCGCTGGCCGAGGCCCAACGCAGCCTGGAAGCCGCCCGGCTGGAACGCGAAGAGCTGCGACGACAACTCGACGAACTGCGCGGCCAGGATGTTCGCACCCCCTACCTGCGCGCCCAGGAAGAACTGGCCGCCCTGCGTCAGGAACTGGCCCAGGCCCGAAAGCGAGAGGAACGACCGCCCGAGCCCACCCCCGAGGCCAGCCCCCCGCCACCCCGCTCGCGCCCCACCAGCCGTAAAGCGCCTGCCAGCAAGCCTCAGGCCTGGACCCTGTTGGAGGGCTCCGAGACCAGCAGCGATCCGGCCGGTGGTGGTCTGGAGTTACCGGGGTTCTCGTGAGGCAGCTGCTGCTTCAGTCACCGATCTTTCTCGAGCACGACACCGGTCGTCACGTGGAGAACGCCGCAAGGCTGCAAGCCATTCAACAGCAGCTCGTAGGTCTGGAAGGCTGGCGGTCTGCCAGCCCCCGAGCGGCCAGCGACGACGAACTGTTGCTGGCTCATCAACCCTCCCACCTGCAACACCTGCTTCAGCTGCAAGCCGAGGGTGCGCGCTGCGTCGATGCCGACACCGTCCTTTCGGCACGCAGCCTGGAGGCAGCCCGTCTGGCCGCAGGTGGGGGGCTGCTGCTGGTGGACGAGGTGCTGAGTGGCGAGGCCGACCTGGGCTTCGCCCTGGTGCGCCCCCCGGGCCACCACGCCACGCCCGACCGCGCCATGGGCTTCTGCCTGTTTTCCAATGTGGCGCTGGCCGCCCTCTACGCCCGCCAACGTTGGAAGCTGGAGCGCATCTTCATCCTCGACTGGGATGTACACCACGGCAATGGCACCCAGGACTGCCTGCTGGAGCATCCCCAGGTCACCTTTTGTTCGCTGCACCAATGGCCGCTTTACCCGGGTTCGGGCTGGCACGACGAGCGCGGCCAGGGCAATCTGTACAATCTGCCGATGCCGGCCGGCTGCGGCGACGCCGAGTACTTATTTGCGCTGGAAAAGCTGGTTGGACCCTTGCTGGACAAGGTCCAGCCTCAACTGATCCTGCTTTCTGCCGGCTACGACGCCCACCAGCGCGACCCGCTGGGTTCGATGGAAGTCACCACCAACGGCTTTGCTGCCATGGCCTCCTGGCTGCGCCAGCGAGCGACGCAATTGCGGGCACCTTTATTGGGCTTTCTCGAGGGAGGCTACGACCTGCGCGGACTGTCCGAATCGGTAGCGGCTACGCTGCAGGCCTGGTCTCGGCCGGGCCCGCTCAGCCCGGTGGAGGCTCGGGCATTGAGCAGTGGGGTCCTGCAGAGGATCTACCAGGCTCAGGCAAGCTGGCAACTCGAGGGCTGATCTGGATCATCGTTCTCCGCTTTGGGGCCGACTATAGTCCACAGGGCTCTGGCAGGAGTCCGCTTCCGTCGCTCGATATCCTGGTAACGGCTTCGCTTAGAGCGATGACGGGGGTCACTTACCTGGAGGTAACTTATGAAGACAACAACGCGCAATCTTTTCGGAGGTCTGGCCCTCACGGCGGCCCTGGTTTCCGGCTGCGGCGACGAGGAATTCGCCGCCTTCCTGGGACGTCAGCTCAATTTTCTGCTGGTGCCCAACACCGCCAGCACCAACGTAGACATTCGCCTGCTCGAACAGGGCAGCGGCATTCCCGGCCCCAATGTGCAGGTAGCCACCGGCAACCACCCCACCATGGTCGCCATTACGCCCAATGGCGCTTTAGGCTATGTGCCCAACGCCGACGAGGTGGGCAGCATTACGGGCTACAACATCGACGCTTCCAACAGCAACTTTGTGCAGGCCCCCGGCTCGCCTACCCCGGTAGACTTTCCTCCCTGCACCTTGAACATCCACCCCAGCGGGCGCTTTATGTATGCCGTGGGCGACAATGACATCACCGGTTTTGGCATTGGCGAAACCGGCGCGCTCACTCCTCTGGCGAATACCAGTTTCGAATTCGGTGGCAAGGCTACGGTAGGCATTACGCCAGGCGCCTTCTTCCGCAATGGTCAATTCTTCTTCCACAACGCTGGCTTTGAGGGAGTCGTGGCCTTCGAGGTCAACGGCGACACCGGGGCCCTTACCGGTGACTTGCCCGTAATCCAAGGCAAAGGTCCGTCGACCTCCATTGCCCGGCTGCCGAACACCGAAATTCTGCTGGTAGCACGACGAGATTTTGGCCAGGAAGATGCCCGCAGTGAGCAACTGCAAGGCCACAGCGACGGCGTGCTCGAGAGTTACCGGATCGAGGCCAATGGTAGTGCAACCTTCCTCGACTCCGAACCCTTCCAGGCCGACCCGATGGGCGTGGTGGCCAGCACACGCGGCTTTGCCTATGTGGGCACCAGGTCTACCGGCTCGGGGGTGCTGGCCTTCCAGGTGGACGCCAACGGCAACATCTCCAACGAGGTGGCCTTTGCCGCCGGTGCCGAGGACAGTTCCTACCCGGGCGTGGACCCCTCGGGCAACTTCGTCTTCGTTTCGGCCCAGAATACCAATCAGGTGTTCGGATTTCGAATCGACGACGTGGGCAACATGATCGCGCTGGCCGGTTCACCGTTTGCCGGTTACCTGGCCCCCGGCGTGCCCACCCTGGCCTTCTATCAACTGTAGGCCATAGCAGCTCCTTGAACAGAAAAGCCCGGGCTCCGGCCCGGGCTTCTTCGTTCAGGGGTGCTGGCGTCGCCAGAGGATGGCTGGATACACGGTGCTCCAAAGCTGTACGGGGTTGGACTCGTTTTCGCCGCCGCCGTGAAAAGCACGAGCCACGACGCCCTGGCCGGGTTCGATCGCAAAGCCCCACAGCTCCGAATGAGCCAGCTTGCCGGCCCGGGCCTCGGCCGCGTCGAGACGGGACAGCACTTTTTCAATGCGCTCCTGGAGCTCCGGAAAACGCTGCTGTTGTTGAATCAGCCCGGCCGTCAGCATGGCCGATTGCCACGACCAGATCACCGATCCGTGGTAAGCGCGCCGCCCCAGCGACTCGAAGTGTCGAGGGCTGTAGGCCGGATTGGCCACCACCGGGCCCACTTCGGTCATCAGCCCCAGCGGGAAGTGGAGTTCCAACAATCGCAAGGCCGTCTCGACCTCCAATCGTTCGGGCTGGCCCAGGAACAGCTCGAAGCTGAAGTCGCTGTTGACGACCTCCACGGCCTTTCCCTGGTCGTCGAGAGACAGGGCCCAAAAGCGCAGCCCTTCGTCGCCATGTTGCAGAAACTGACCCAAGGTGGGCCCCCCGGGCTCGATTTCGCGGCTCAGAAAAAACCTCGCTTCGGCCTGGGGCAGATGAGCGAGAAACCTTTGCAGGCGCTGGCGAACCTCGCTGCCGGAAAGTTCTACCTGGTAGGCAGGGGCCACGCGCTCACGCCAGGCCAAAGCCATCTCTCGGGCGGCCGGCTCCTCGGCGGCCAGCGCCTCGAGGGCGGCCGGGACCAGGGTCAGGTTAACATTGCCGGGATAGCGCCCGCCCCCCAGCCCCTCCTGCGAATCACGCCACTCCCCCACCGACAGGCCCGGGCGTAAGGCCACTCCCCGGGAAGAAGTCTGTAGAGCTGCCGCCTGAGCCAGTACATATTCGGCATTGCGCCGGACCTGGGGTCCGCGAGAAAATCCAGGAGCCCGAGCCAGGGCGATGGGCAACAGGAAGTCGTCATCGATCATCTTGTAGTCGTAGAGAGGCCGCTGACTGACGCGGCCTTCCTCGACCCGATGGCGGTAAGAGGCCCAATCGCCCAGGTCTTCTTCGTGGGCCACCTGGCCGTCGGCCGAGAGGCGACCCAGCACCGACTCCAGCCCCTGAGCATAGGCCTGGGGGGTGAGCACGGGCTGCAGCAACATGAGCGATAGCAACGTGTCGCGGCCAAAATAGGTCAGAAAGCGCCAGGACCCGGCCATCCACTTCTGCGGGCCCACCAGAAACCGCAGGCCCTCGAGCGCCTCCTGGCAGCGCCGCCGCTGAGCGGTAGGCAACTGCTGCATCCAGCCCAGGGCCCGAGGTTCAATCAGCTCCTCAAGGGCGTAGACCGGCTGGGGGGCATAGGGAATGCGAACCTGGCCTTCGAGCACCTCTCCCCGTTGGCGCAGCCCCAGGTGATAGCCCGAACGGGTCCACCATTGCCAGCCATTCTGACGACGATAGACCTCGCGCTGGCCTCGCCCACGCCGCACGCGTTCCGCTCCCTGCGGTCCAAGTTGCTCGCGGTCGCGGATGGTGCGGATACTGTCGAGCAAGACTTCCTGAACTCGCAGCGAGCCCCGAACTCGCAGCTTGAAACGCAAGGTCTGGCCGGCCGCGTCGGCCCCAAAGTTGGGCTCTTGAAGCCAGCTCAAGCGGGCCCCGGAAAACCACAGGGCCACCCCGCTGTTCTGGCTGGGAAAGGCCAGAATCAGCCGAGACTCGGGGCGAAGCAGAGCATGAACCTGTCCCTTGCTCTGCTGCACAAAGCGATGGTCCTGACCCCCTTCGCTGCGCCGAAAGCGCAGTTCGTCGGCGGGCACAGCCCAGCTTAAAGCCAGGCTCAACAGAAATACGGACCATCGCATCGGAAAGGTTTCCAAATCCAGGGTTCCCAGGCCTTCTGGAGAAGCTGGGTGGCTATGGCCGGTCCTTCGGAACTGGAGAATTTTCTCAAAGAGCAGCAGGCCGAGGGCGTGCTCGAGTCCCAGGGCAAGTTCACCATGGCCCGGGAAAAGGCCCTGGAGAAACTGGCCGCCTTCCAACTGCCCCGCGACACCGCCTGGATTCTCAAAATCGTCCAGGCGGCCGTGCGCTGCGGAGCGCCCGGGCTGGACATCCGTCAGACCAGTACCGACACCGAGTTTCGCTTCCGCTGCCCCGAAAGTTGGACGCTGGAAGCTCTGGACGCCGCCCTGGTCGACCCCGAAAACAGCGAGGACCTGGGGCTGGATCACCTCAAACGCGGGCTCTGGAGCGTGGGCATCAACGGGCTGCGCCCCTTTCACTGCAGCCTGCCCGGGGCCGACAAGGCTCTGGTTTGGAACGGGAAAGATTTTCATCAGCCACCGTGTCAGGTGACGCCCGACTTTCACCTTACGGTGTCTCACCGCACGGTCTATGAGGGCAAGGGCCTGCCGCTGCTCCGGTCGATTGAGGCAGCTTCGGGCAATGCCACCCTGGCCCGCGAACTTCGTGATCATGCCTTCACCTGCCCCATTCCTCTCAGCCTGGACAAACGCCGTCTCGACGCCCTGCAGCTGTGTCCCGGCCACGGCTATTCCAAAACCAGCTATCCGGCCTACCTGGCCCTGGCCTCGGGGCAACTGCCCGACCTTCCCCTGCCCCCGGGCACCTTTGGCGGCTACGATATGCCCTCTGGCGGCGATGCCCAACTGAAGAAGCTGCTGCATCAGGTGGCCCAACCCCAACAAATCGCGGTAGCCGCCCTGATCGCCATTCATGTCGAGCGAGTCACCGAGAACAAACGCACCTTTTGGCGGCGCCACCAAAGCGACCATCATTTTTACTGGGTGCGCGACGGGGTGGTGGTCAGCCGCCAAAGCCTTGCAGGTTTGCGAACCTCGCCGGTCAGTATGGCGGTCATCGCCAGTGCCGAAGGTTTGCCCAGCGACCTGAGCGCCTTCAGCGTAGTGCAGAACGCCGAAACCCAGAGCCGCCAGCGTGACGCGCTGCTCGCCATCTGGCCCCGTCTGCAGCAGGCCCAAATCCAGCTCAAGCCGCTGATCGAAAGCAGCCAATCTTACGGCCGTCTGGGGGGTGGGCTGCTGATCGGTGCGGGCGGCCTGATGATGCTGGCCTCGCCCATTCACGGGCTGGGTTTTATGGGCTGGGGTCTATTCACGCTGATTCAGGCCGGGCAAGACGAGGTGGAACTGGAGAACGCTTTGCAAAGCGAACTCCAGAGCCTGCAAGCTCAGTGGGAGCAAAAGGTGTTGCCCACTACTTCCCAGCCCCGCTCACCGTGGAGCTGGTGAAGGCGCGCTGAGCCAACAAGAACAACAGCACCACCGGCGCCAGGGCCATCAAGGTGGCGGCCATCATCAGATTCCATGACACCTGGTGAGTATCTCGGTAGAACTGCAGCCCCAGGTTGACCGTATACAGCGAAGGGTCTTGCAAATAGAGCAATGGCCCCAGGAAATCGTTCCAGACATGAGCGATCGTCAGGACCACCATAGCCACCAGGGCCGGCTGGCTGAGCGGCAGCACCACCCGAGTCAGCACGGTAAGGGGCCCGGCCCCATCCAGTCGAGCCGCCTCTTCCAGTTCCCGCGGCAGGGCGGCGAAGGTTCTCATCAGGAACAGAATGTAGAAAGGGTTGCCCAAGAAGGAGGGCAGAATCAGCGGCCAGGCGCTGTTGACCAGGCCCAACTTCTGAAACATGACAAATTGCGGCACCATGAGGGCAGGATAAGGCACCACCAGGGCAGCCAGAGTCAGGGCCCGCAGCCAACGCGCCCGCTGACCTCGCATGCGCACCAGAGCGTAGGCGGCCAAAGGGCAGCTCCACAGGTGGGCCAGGCTGACGGCCAGCGCCAGCAACAACGTATTCCAGGTATAGCGATGCATGGGAACCACCTGCAGCGAACGGGAAAAGTTGTCCCATTGCCAGGGGCTCGGCCACAGCTCCAGCGAGGCCTGGGCCAGCTGAGCGTCGGACTTGAAGGCCGTCAGCAGCGTCCACAACAGGGGCACCGACATGCTCAGGGCTACCAGCCCGCGCAGCAGGTTCACAGCACCAGCTCCGCTTCATCCTCGGAAGCCAAGCCGTCCATCCACCAGCTCAACGCGAAGGCCAGTACGAACAGCAGCAGCCCCAAAGCCGCGGCATAGCCCATGCGCATCTGTTGAAAGGCCACCTGATAGAGGTAGAGCACCAGGAAGGTGGTCGACTCTTGAGGGCCACCTCCCGTGGCCACGTAGGCGGCCGTGAAACTCTGCAGCGCAGTGCCCAGGCTGACCACCAGGTTGAACTGCAGGGTGGGGCGCAGCAGCGGCAGGGTGATGGTGGTGAACATTTGCCAGGAACTGGCCCCCTCAAGCCGGGCAGCCTCGTAGAGGGAATCGGGCAGGGCCTGGCGCGATGCCAGGAACAGCATGGCGGCCCGACCCAGGCCCCAAAACGTCATGGCCCAGAGGGCCAGCAAGGCCCAGCCCGGGTCTAACAACCAGCGCGGCCCCTGGATACCCAGCTGGGCCAGACCTCGATTGAGCAAACCGGCCTGGGGTTGAAACAGCCACATGCCAATCAGCGTGGAGGCCACTCCGGAAAGCACGGTGGGAAGATAGCACAGGGTTCGAAAGCTGCCGATCCAGGGGCTGCGTTGATGCATCAGCAGCCCCAGGACCAGACCTCCTATGGTTTCGCTAAGCCCAAAAAGCATGGCGAAAGCGCAAGTGTTCACCAGCGATTTCAGCACCATAGGGTCCTGTCCCAGGATGACCCAGTTGCGCCCGGCATTCCAATGCGGGGTATTGATGAAGTCCCAGTCGCAAAAGCTCAGTCCCAGGGTGATGGCCAGAGGAAACAGCAGGAACAGCGCCAGGTAAAGAGCCCAGGGAGCCAGCATCCAGCTCATCGTCGCAGCCGCTTCTCGTGTTCCAGGCGCCGTCGCTGCTGTTCGAGCAACTCCGCCGCCGGCTTCTCGGGAAACAGCACAGCCGCCTCATGCAGGCGCTGCAGTGCCGGACCGCCCAACTCGCCCCAGCTGCTATCGCTTTGAAAAGCTCGCGGGACCACCCGAGTCATCTCGTCCAAGAAGACCTTCTCGAAAGGGTCCTGGGCCTGCAGCGCAGCCACCTCTCGCAAAGCGGGAAGCCCCCATTGTCCCCACTCGCGGTAGCCCCGTTGGGAAGTGGCCAGCTGCAGATACGAGAGGGCCTCGGCCGGCCTGCGGCACTGGCGGGGAATGCCCAAACCTGCCCAGTAGACCATGTTGGCCCGACGCGAGCCTCGAGGAGGCGGCCACACGACCAGCTCGACCCGCGAATTTCTTCGCAGCTGAGGCAGAGGCCAGCGCCCGGAAATTCGGATGGCGGCCCGACCTTGCTGAAAATCCTGATTGCCGGCATCGAACGTGCCCAATTCGTTGGGCAGCGGCGTGATGCCCTCGCGATAGAGTTGCTGCAATCTGGCCACGGCCAGCTCTGGAGCCGCTCCACGAAATTCGAGAAACCCTCCGCCTTCGATGGCCGCCAGGTATTCCAAGAAACTGCTGCGCGGGCCCGGAACCAGCACGCCCACGTGGCCGGCGTCTCGAAATCGGCGACCCAGCTGAACCAGATCTTCCCAGCTCCAGTCGGGGGTCGGCAAGGCAATGCCGGCTTCGCGAAACAGTCGAGCATTGAGATAGCAGGCCAGCGGAGTGAAGTCTTTGGGCCACAGATAGGTGCGTCCATCGGCCGGGGCCACGCCCGGAGCCAGTACGGCCGGCAAGAACTCGCTCTGGTTCTTGGGCTCGAGCGGCATGAGACAGCCCCGACCCACGAACGACCCCAGGGAGTCATCGCCCAGATGAACCACATCGGGGGGTTGACCCGAGGCCAGCTGGGTCAGCAGCCGAGTGTAATAGTCGCCACCCGAGACGGGCTCTACCTGCACTCGCAGTCCGGGATGCTCGGCCTCAAAGGCGGCGCATATCCGATGGTGGGGTTCCAGAGCGGCCCCGCTGTCGCCGGTAGACACCCGCAAGGGCGGCGATTTCCGGGCCGGGCTGGACACACAACCGGTTAGCAGCCAGACAGGGAGGGCCAGGGCCGCGAGGAACAGCCGGGGCATGAAAAGTCTCGTACAGGCGATTGGCGTTCTCCCTTTTCTGCTGCTGGCAGCCCTCACCGCCGGCCTGGCCCTGGGCCCGGCCCTGGCCAGTTACCAGCAACTGGCGGCCTGGGCACCTCCTTCCTCTCATCCCTGGCACTTTCCCTGGCTGGGAGTGTCGATGGTGCTCAGCTACTTCGTCTACGGCTTTGCGCTGATTTTCATCGCCCCGCTGCTCAATTTGCTGCTGGGCGGGCGCCTCAAGCCTTACCGGGGCCCCCAAGTTAGCTGGGGTGCCCTGCCCTGGTATGTGCACGCCACCCTCACGTTGCTGCCTCGGCTCTCCTTTCTCGAGTTCATCTGCCCGACGGCCTACTTGAACTTCTACTATCGGCTGATGGGCATGAAAATCGCCGACGGCGTCACCATCAACACCACCGCCATCGCCGATCCATCGCTGATCGAGCTGGGCGAGGGAGTCACGCTGGGGGGCTCGTGCAGCATCATGGGCCACTATGCTCAGGGCGGCTTTCTGGTGCTGGCACCGGTCAAAATTGGACGCAAGGCCACCATCGGCTTGCGCGCCATCGTGATGGGCGGAGTCACCATCGGCGAGAAGGCCAAGGTGATGGCGGGCTCCTTTGTGCTGCCCAAAACCACCATTCCGGCCGGGGAAACCTGGGGGGGCATCCCCGCCCGCAAGGTCGATCTGAGCAGTCAGGAGGGCGAGCAGGAATGAGTCTCGTGATCTTGACGCGGCTGCTGGCCGTGGCCGCCATGGTGGCCATCTGGCACTGGAGCCAGGGACTGATCGGCAAGCGCGGCCTGAACAGCGAAGGCATTGGCGACAAAATTCACGACTGGATGACGCCGCTGCACCGCTTTCTCGAAAGCAGCCCGTTGGCCGTCCGACTGCTGCTGATCTCCAGTTCGCTGGGCATCGATCTGCTGGGACTGGCGGTGCTGTATCACGGCATCTTCGGCCCCACCATCGGCCCTATCGTAGGGCTGGCTCTGCTGCTGGCCTTGCGTCAATCGGCCCAATACCTGACGGCCCTGCCCCCACCCCCTGGCATGATCTGGCGCGACCCGGGCGTGCCCTCGCTGTTCGTCACCTACGGCGTGGCCAACGACCTGTTTTTTTCGGGCCACACGGCGCTGGCAGTTTTCGGGGCCCTGACGGTTGCCTCGATGGGCATTCCCCAGTTGGCCTGGGTGGCTCTGGCGGTGGGCCTCTACGAGGTGTTCACGGTGTTGGCCCTGCGCGCCCACTGGACCATGGATGTCTATGCTGGAGCGGTTACGGCCTTACTCTGTTTCTGGATCAGCCAGTCGTTCTAGCGATTGACGCCTCGTTCACAGTGTGTTAACCTGTTGCCCGCTTGCCAAGGCAAGCCATTTTTTCCCTCGACCGTTCCGGTTGGCCTGAACAAGGCGGATGGTCGAAGGTAAGCAAAAACCGGGAGGACTGTCCTTTGGCTATTATCAGCATGAAGCAGTTGCTCGAGGCGGGTGTGCACTTCGGCCACCAAACTCGGCGCTGGAACCCCAAGATGTCGCGCTACATTTTTACCGAGCGCAACGGCATCTACATCATCGACCTGCAGAAGACGGTGGTCAAACTCAAAGAAGCCTTTAGCTTCGTCAAGGCCGTCGCCAAGGGTTACTTCGACTACGACGAGTACAAGATCCGCGAAGAGCAGGTCGGCAACCCCCGCCCCATTCTGTTTGTGGGCACCAAGAAGCAGGCCCAGGACACCATCAAAGAAGATGCCGTTCGCTGCGGCGAGTTCTTCGTGACCCAGCGTTGGTTGGGCGGCATGCTCACCAACTACAAAACCATTCAAAAGCGAGTGGAGCGGCTGAAGAACCTGGAAGAAATGAAGCAGGTGGGCGTATTCGACCGGCTGCCGAAGAAGGAAGTCAAGCGTCTCGAGGACGAGCGCCTCAAGCTGGAAAAGTTCCTCGGTGGCATCAAAGACATGCCCAGCCTGCCCGGTGCCATCTACGTGGTCGATCCCCGCAAGGAATACATCGCGGTGCAGGAAGCTCGCCGGCTCGGTATTCCTGTGGTGGCCATCGTCGACACCAACTGCGACCCCGATGAGATTGATTATCCCATTCCCGGCAATGACGACGCCATTCGCGCGGTGCGACTGATCACCGGCAAAATCGCCGACGCCATCATCGAGGCCAAGGCCGAAATCGAAGCCAACCTGCCCGGCGCCGAAGGCGACGGCGAGGGTGGCGACGGCGAAGGTGGCTCGGTTGAATCCTATTTCCTCCCCACCGTGGAGACCGAGACCGTGGTCTACACCACCGATGAGGGAGAAACCGAGGAAGTTCGCGTCGGCGTCTGGCGCGCGGATTCGTAGAGAAGGAAGGCAAGCATGTCAAAAATCAGTGCTGCGCTGGTAAAGGAACTTCGCGAGAAGACCGGAGCCGGCATCAAAGACTGTCAGGAAGCTCTCGAGCAGAACTCGGGTCAGGTGGAAAAAGCCGCCGACTGGCTGCGCCAGAAGGGCATCTCTCGAGCCGAGAAAAAGGCCGACCGCATCACCACCGAGGGCGCCGTTGGCTCCTACATCCACCTGGGTGGCAAGGTGGGCGTGTTGATTGAAGTCAACTGCGAAACCGATTTCGTGGCCAAAACGGACGACTTCAAAACTCTGGTGAACGAGCTGGCCCTTCAGGTGGCCGCCATGAAACCCGACTATGTCAGCCGCGAAGAGGTGCCCCAGGACAAACTGGCGGCCGAAATCGAGGGCTACAAGCAGGCCGCTATCGAAGAAGGCAAGCCCGCCAACATTGCTGAGAAAATCGCTCTTGGCAAGGTGGACAAGTATTTCGCCAATATCTGCCTGATGGAAATGCCCTACATCCGCGATGACTCCAAAAAGGTCGAAGACCTGGTCAAAGAGACCATCGCCAAAACGGGGGAAAACATTCGGGTCAAGCGCTTCACGCGCTACGCTCTGGGCAGCTAGACTTAGCCCGACCCGTGAAGAGGCCGCTCTCCCATGAGGGCGGCCTTTTTCATGGGCAATTCACCAGATGGCACGGGGAAAGAATCCCAAAATCTCTCGGTCCGAAGTGACCAGAGGGAGGTGCAAACGCTCCGCCAGCGCCACCAGTACTCGGTCGGCGGGGTCACGATGTTCCCAACGCAGCTCCACACTGGCCAACCAGGTTGGCCAATCGACCGGAACGATGCGAACTCGCTGCGTCATTTCCAGCTTTTGAGCAAACTCGCGCGGACCAAGCGGTAGCTCCAGTCGACCTCGATCCACCTTGAGGGCCACCTCCCACAGCGAGATGGTGCTGACGATCAACTCCTCAGCTGTCTGCGTGCAGCGCACTGCGGCAGCCCCCAGCAATTCTGGGGAGAAACACCAGTACAGCAGAGCGGAAGTGTCCAGAATGGCCTTCACGGGTCAGGCCACTGGCTCAGGGTGGGCTCGTCAGGATCCTCTAGAAACCGCAGACCACCACCTCGATAGGGAGCAAAGACCTCTTCTACGGGACGAACCCTGGCCAGGGGGACAATTTTGAGAACCGGTCGACCATGGTCTGTAACCACGGCTTCCTCGCCAGTATCCTCCAACTCCCTCATAATCTCCAACATATGAGCTTTGAGGTGGGTTTTCGAATACACCCTGGTCATATTAATAGTCATTTTCCTGTGCCCCTGGCTTTCCTGCCGGGGGCACCGGGCTAGCGTGACTGGCTGCGCAGGAAGTTGCCCAAAACGTCGGCACCCGAATAAGCGTCGGTCACCTCGCCGTAGGCGTCTAAAGCCGCCTGAGCCTGAATGCGCTGGTCCTCGTTGTCGGGGTTGTCGCGCACGCTTCGGGTGTACACCAGACCGATGCGGCACTGATCCTGCACCGAAACGACCTCACGGTGATACATCGACTCGGCTCCCAGCTTGGCCAGACGGCCGCCCAATTCGTCGGGCAAGGTACCACTGAGAATGTTGAAAGCAGAACTGAGCGTGGCCACCGCCGAACGGCACTCTTCGACCGACTGGTAGGCCTTGAGGCTGGTCTCGGCAATCAAACGCTCGCGCGGGGTGCCGTGGGCCTTTTCGGCGTGGGCAAAGGCCAGCCCGATGTGGCACTGGTCGGTGGCGCTGGCCACGTCGCGGTCGAACATCGCCTGCTGGGCCACCTGGGCCAGCACCGCACCTACGGGGCCCTGAATTCCCTGAGCGATGGTGCTCAGTCCGGCGTGCAGAGCCGAAACCGCCGAATAGGCGTTTTGCACCCGAGAGTAGGCGTCGTAAGTAGCCGCCGCAACGGCAACCTCTTCCGCCACATCGGCCTGCTGGACGATGCTGCGAGTGGCGGAAATCCCTATCGAGCACTGGTCCTGGACCGAAGCCACATTGTCGGAATCCATATCGCGCAAGCCCTGCTGAGCCAGGCGTCGGCCCGTGGTCAACTGAACCGGTGGTGTTTGAGACGTGATCTGCATAAGCCCTCCCAAGTGCTTGATGAGACTATCAGAGGGCTGCCGGGCGGAAGATTGCGGAAATGTAAACCCTGACCAATCGGCCAGTTCCCCTACCCCCTGCGTTCCGCTAGCCTGATGAGGAAGGGCAGGTTTCCATGAACATTCCCGAGTGGAGTCGCCGAGGGGCGCAGCTGGCAGCTCAGACCGCCGAAAAGGTGGTGGCCATCCAGTCTGGCAAGAACCAAGCCAGCGGCTGGCTCTACAGCCCCACTCAGGTGGTCAGCGTAGAGCACATCCTGGTTCGAGACAGCCCCCACCAGGTGTTCCTGCCCGATGGCCGCAGCCTGGCCGCTCAGACCTTGGCAGTAGACGAAGGGCTCGACCTGGCTTTACTGGTTCTCGAAGAGGAAGTGGCCCTGCCCGAGCCCATCGTCGGGAGACCTGCCGAGAGCTTGCTGCCCGGCGAGTGGGTCATGGCCGTAGCCCGCTCGGCCAGCGACGGCCTCGGGGTGGCTGCCGGGGTCCTCTCCTGTGCTTCAGGCCCCTGGACCAGTTGTAGGGGAGGCCAGGCCCAGCACTTTATCCAGCCCGACCTGAACCTCTACCCCGGCTTCAGCGGAGGGCCGCTGATCGACGCCCAGGGCCACTGGATCGGCCTCAATACCCGGGGCCTGTCGCGTTACCAACCGATCACCCTGAGTCTGGCGGACGTCCAGGACGTGCTTCAACGACTACAAAGCGGCCCACGGGCCACCGCCTACCTGGGATTGGGGTTGCACGGCGTGGAACTGAGTGCCGAACTCGTCGGTGCCATGGTCGTCAACCTCGATCCCGACTCTCCGGCCGCCCGGGCAGGCATGTTGCTGGGCGACATCCTGCTGCGAATCGACGGCGTAGACACCCCCGGAACCGCCCCTGTGCTGGCCCTGTTGAAGCAGCTGTCCCCCGGACTCCAGGTGGAGGTTGAGGGGGTTCGGGCGGGAACTTCGATCCGATGGATCGTCGAACTGGCAGAAAGGAGGGCCACGTGAACCAACCTGTTCGGGTCTATGCCGTGGCTTCCAGCGAACCTCAGCGTCGCGCTCTGGAAAGGCTGGTGGGAGCGGCTCCGGGGTTAAGCAACCTCGGCAGCGGCAACCTCAACCGCCCGGCTCCGCGTCAGGCTGACGTGGTGCTGGCCGAAGTGCTGCCCGGAGAAGCTCCTGCGGCGCTTAGCGAAGGCCCGCCCTACTGGCTGGCCCTGCTCGACGACCCCCAGGCCAGCTGGGTGCAACGCTCGTTGGGCCGGAACCTGCGGGGAGTGTTGCCTCGGCGCAGTTCTGAAAGCGAAATCGAGGCGGCCCTGACGGCGGTAGCCCAGGGGTTGGTGGTTTCTCATCCCGAACACCAGTCGCGACCCCAGGCCACCCCGCTTTCGCAACGCGAACAGGAGGTTCTCGAGTGCCTGGCTCTGGGGCGCAGTAACCGGGATATCGCCGTCGATCTGAATATCAGCGAGCACACCGTCAAGTTTCACCTGAACTCCATTTTCCAGAAGCTCAACGCCAGCAACCGCAGCGAGGCCGTCTCTCGCGGCCTGCGTCAGGGGCTGGTTCGCGTTTGAGCCTCAGGCCGGGTCGTAACTTTCGCCGATGGCATCCTCGGGGTTGGCCGCTTCGTCTTCCTTGATATAGGCCTGCAGCGTGTCGTCGACGCGCTTCACCTGCCAGATCTTTTGGCAGCCCTGGAAGTAGAACTGCTGCCCCTCGTTGATCATCGCCTGGTTCTCTTCCTGAGCCCCCTGGCGAATCTGACGAATGCCGTACTCGCACTCTTCCACGCCCTGATTGAGCAACTCGAGCGAGTCGGCACAGAGGTCGATCACCTCCTGGAGCTTGGCCCGCTCTTCCTCTTCCACTTCGTCGGGAATGGGGGGTGGGTGCAGCTTGCTCAATTCGGCTTTGGCGCTGTCGATGTTGGCCTGGCTTACATCCAGCTTGGCCATCAGCTCATCGATAGGCAACTTACCGCGCAAAAACTTGTCGCAGCTCTCAAAGAGGTCCTTCATGACGTCGGTGACGACCATGTCGCGAGAACTATCGCTGGCATCGCCCTCGAGCACCTGGAAGCTGCTGGTCGAACTCCAGCTGCTGTAGACGTCGGAACCGGCCATCTGGGGCAGGCTGGCGCCGCACTTGGCGCAAAACTTGGCCGGCGCATTGGGTGTGGAACAGGCCGGACAAATCACTTTTCCATAGCTCTCACTGTGGGCCTCAACGTTCACGCGGGCGCCGTGCACCGTTTGCGTACCGCTCTCGAGGTCTTCCAGAGCCTGAACGGCGTCGTCGGCCGAAGCCGTACCGTCGCAGTAAGCGATCAGAACCGTCAGGGCCTCCTCCATGAGCTCCATGGCCTCGAGCATCTTGGGGGTCTCTTCCTGAATGACCGTAGAGTCGTTGCTGGCCTTGACCACCAGCTGCAGGTCGCCAATGCTTTTCTGCAGCCGCTCCACCTGGGGCACGCACAGATTGCGCAAAACACCCGGCTGGATCTTCTTCTCCAGCACGCTGTCGGCGGTTTTCAAGATAATGTTGATGGCCGCCGACGGGGTTGGGCTGGAAGTGATCGATTCGTTGAATTCGTCGACTGCGGCATCCAGGTTGGAGTGACCCTGTTCCAGGTCGCGGGTCAGTTCCTCGAACTTGGCGGCCGACGACCCGGGGGTCAGAGCCTTGAGCGCCTGCAGAGCAGCCACGATGCTCTCCAGGGCAGCCCGCCGGGCCGGCACGCCCGGACCGTTCTTCTCCTTACTGTTGTCGATCTCGCGAATGGCCTCCGCATAGAACACCTCATACTGGTTGCAGGTGCCCTGCCAGCCCTCGATGGGCGCCTTGCCCTCGCGAACCAGCTTGCCGAGATTGGCAAACAGGTTGATCAGCGGATACTTGCTCGGCCCCTCGGAAAGGAACCGTTGCTCATAGGCCGCCATCGCCGACTGCAACCCGGCCGAACAGAAGGCCAGCACGTGGGCTGACTCGTCGAGCAACTCGGGGCGAGGATCCGCCTTAAAACTGAGGATCTGCTCGAGTGCCGCGTCGTAGCCTTCGAAATACTTGGCAATCAGCTCAATTTCGTTCTTGAACTTGGCCTGAAACTCGGCCCCCTGCTTTTCAGTACCGGCGAAAAAATTGTCCGAAGCCTGAGTCAGCGCGTCCTGTCGGGCCTGGGCCATGTGCTCCAGCTCAGGGTAGGCCCTGGTGTCGCCGGCGGCGACCTCCAGACATTTGTCGATCAGCGCCTGGGTCTCGGCGGATTGGCTGACGGGCTTGGTTGCTTGGCTCATGGTGTCTCCCCGGATGTAGTTTGTTGCCCTTCGCGCCGCTTGCGGGTGCGCAGCAGACGGCTGACCGAATGGCTTCGTTCGGCCAGCGGACGCCCCGGCATTCGCACCGGACCTTCGGCTCCGCAGGCCATCGTGAGCTGATATCGCTCGATATCGAATCCTACCTGGATAGCGCTGAGCAGGGCTCGCTCGTTGCTGGCAGAGACTTTCGCGGTCATATAGCGATACCCTCGCTGATGGGTAATGCGGGCAGCCTCGCGCACCAACGCGTGCCCCACATAGCGGCCCCAATACGCTTCCTCAACGCCCATGTTGAAAAGAAAACTCTGACTCTCGCCGGTAGACTCCTCGATATGGTGGAACTCGAGGATGAGAAAACCCGCCGGCAGATGTTCTTTGTGGGCGTCGACGGCCACCAGCACGGCGAAATCGCGCTTGCGCAAAATCCACTGGTCCAGCTCGTGCAGCGAGGCCTGGGCCCGCTCCAGCACCTGAGCCGTGGGAATGTCGCGGCTCTCGGGAATGCCCTGCCCCACCAGCTCCAGCGAGAGGCGGCGGATGAAATCCATGTCCGACAATCGCGCGCGGCGAACCTCAATGCCTGGTGTCACGACGGGCCCTGCTTCAGACGCAAGGGCGAACCTTTCAAGGCCACTTTCACCTTCAGCCTTTCGATCCGCAGTTGCAGATCTCCCGGTAGTGGCAACTGCTCCAAAGCTCGCAACTCTCCCTGAGCCCGTAGGGGCTGGTCGGCCTCCAAGAAAAGCTCGGCCAGCTCGAGCTGAGCCTCAAGATTGGCCATATCCTGGGGCAACAGCTGCAGAGCACGTCGATAGCTCTTCATGGCGGCCTGAGGCTGTCCTGACTGTCGCTGTGCCCGCGCCAACTCGCGCAGCAACTCGACCCGCGAACCCGGGTCGGACAGCTGTAGCTTGAGGGCCTCCTGCAGGCAGGCCTCGGCCTCGGTCGGGCGACGTCCCAGGCTCCAGGCCCGTGCCAGCAAACCCAACAAATGCCTTCGCGATAAGGGATCGGCGCTCTCACCCCAGTCGGCGAGCAACTTCTGCCAACGCTCCGCGGCAGCCCGATAACGCTTTTGCTCAAAATCGATGAAGCCCCTCAGATAGTCGGCCTTGCCGGGCGTGACCTGCCCCAGCCAGTGCTCGGCCTTGATATAGTTCTTGCGCAGCCAGTAGAAGGCGGCCACATCGAAGGCGTCGACCTGATATTCAGGCACCAGAGTCGCAGCCTGCTCGAACCCCGGGCCCTGATGGTCCTGACCGCTGCCCCAGGCCCGGCACACCAGAGCTGCAGCCCGCAGACCGGCCACCTCCTGGCTGAGGTCCTTCAGGCTGTGGAAGGCCGCCATCCAGGCTTCGACCTCAGAACGCTGCCCCTTGCCCAGCATTTCGCAGAGGTCGCCCAAGTAGCGACGGCACAGCGGCGTGTAGCCTCCGATCACCGAGTAGGCCACGGTGGTGGCCTGAAACTGCAGGCCCCGCAGTCGCTCGAAGAGCTGCAAAGGATCTTCCCAAACCCCGTCGCTGGCGTCCAGGAAATAGTCCACATCGATGTCCAGCAGCCAGCTGCGCTCATCGGCTCGCGGCAGAACCTCGCTGGTGCACACCACCAATCGGGCTCCGCGGAGCTGGCCTACCACCCGATGGTCTTCGAGCTTGAGCGAATTGAACTCGGGCAGTTGCAGGGGAACCCAGGTGGGAAGCTCGTGAAAACACCACTGCAGCAGGTCAGAGTGGCCCTGGCAGAGATGGGGAGGCACCACCCACCAGACTTCGCTGACGATGCCTTCCTGAACGGCCTTCAGCAGATAGTTGGCGCAGTTGACCTCGGGATGCTCCACCTGCAGGTCGAGGGGCGCCTGAAACTCGGCCATGTCCAGATGGGCGTCGATGTGCAGGCAGGCAGCCCCTCGAATACCCATTTCCTTCCACAGGAAATAGGCATCCCGATGGTCCTCCATCATACGAAGCGGTCCCATGGGCCACAGTTCAGGACTCTGCCTGGCAGGTCCTCTGTGGCGGTTCGGGCTCCCCTTACCAAGAAAAAGAGACCCGCGGAACCCGCGGGCCTCTTTTCATTTCAGGTTGCTCTGGATTTAGAAGAAGCCAACGCCACCGGGGGCGCAGCCGCAGAACGGAGGACGACCGAAGGGCGGGAACTGAGGCTGCATCATAAAGTTGCCGCCGCCGCAGCCCATATAGCCGCCGCCACCCTGGCCCATCATCATCACCTGCATCATCATCATCGTGGACATCATCTGCGACATCATGCCCATCATCATCATCTGCTGCATCATCGGATCCTGGCCATAGCCCTGTCCGGGATAGGGTCCACACTGGGGCCCACCGTAGCCACCACCATAGGGAGGAGCATAGCCACCACCGTAGCCGCAGCCGCCGCCGTGATAGGGGGGCATCGGGGGGGGCTGAATGCCACCGCAACCGTTGCCGAACGAACCATTGCAGGGGCCGAAGCTGGCGCAGTTCTGAGCCTGACCGGCCTCGCCCAGCGGGCCCACACCGAAGAGCTTCTGCACACCACCGTCGAGCCAACCGATTGCTCCGGCAGCGGCCTGACCGACGAACGGGCCGGCCATCGAGCCCAGGAAGGGCATTCCGAACATACCGCCGATGGCGAAGCCGGCGATGCCGCCGACAATCGGGTCGCCCAGCACGTTCTTGGCAGCCGACAGACCGCCGTGGAGAACGTGACCTACGCCTTTAAAAAGTCCTTTACCAACCGAGCCGAGGGCGCCAAGGGGGTCACCACTGACCAGTTTGACTGCGCCGTCGACCACACCGCCGACGACCGATTTGGCTCCACGCCAGACGCCTCGTGCGACGTCAACTACTCCGCGTACTACACCACCCATGTTCTTGTCCCTCCAGATTTTCGTTGTCGAAACTTCTCTTGCCCAGTGTATCCCCCGGTACCGGGGAGCCGACAAGGGCTTAAATGTTGAACATTTGCAACAAGTTTGTTTCAAAAGTGTTAACCAGGCTTTCGTCGGCGCCATCCCGAACCCCTGGCCCGTGAATCTCGTCACCGACAAGCAAGACCTGCAGATCCTCCGACAGTGTGGTTTGCTCGTGGCCGATATCCTGGACACCGTTTCGGCGGCGGTAGCCCCCGGGATCTCTACGGGCGAGCTCGACCAGATGGCAGCCTCCATGATCGAAGCCGCCGGGGCCATTTCGGCGCCGCGCAAGGTGTATAACTTTCCTGGCAGCATTTGCATCAGCCTTAATGACGAAGCGGTTCACGGCATTCCCGGAGAGCGCAAGGTACAGGCTGGCGACCTCGTCAAGGTAGACGTCACGGTGGAATACCAGGGATGGATCACCGATGCCGCCCGAACCGTGGTGGTGGGTCCCAGCGATCCTCAGGCCGAACAGCTGGCGCGCTGCTCCGAAACCGCTCTATTGAAGGCCCTGAGCCTGGCGCGCGAGGGCAGGGCTCTTTGGGAAATCGGCCTGGCCGTTGAAAGCGTGGTCAAGCGGGCGGGTTTTCGCGTGTTGCGCCAACTCTGTGGGCACGGCGTGGGGCGCAGCATACACGAGAGCCCCGTGGTGCCCAATTTCTACGATCGGCGCTACAAGGACAGGCTGCGCGCCGGGCAGGTGATCACCATCGAGCCCATTCTAGCCCTGAGCACCGAGGAAATCGTTACCGACCCCGACGGCTGGACCTTGCGCACCCGCGACGGTTCGGTTTCAGCCCACTTCGAGCACAGCCTGCTGATCACCCAACGAGAGCCCATTATCCTGACCCTCAAGCCATGATCGCCCTGGTAGCCTGGGCCTGGCTGTACGTGGGATTGATCGTGGCTCTGGTCAGCTGGCGGACGGGCCTGCTGCCCGCGGGCCGACGCGCCCATTTGCCCCGCCTTTCAGTGGTCATTCCGGCCTGCAACGAAGCCGACACGCTGGCTCCCGCGCTGGCTTCATTGCTGGCCAGCGACTATCCCGACCTGGAAATCGTGCTGGTCAACGACCGCTCCAGCGACGCAACCGGAGACCTGATGGAGGCCATGGCGGCCCACGACCCACGGGTGCAGGTCGTTCACCTGCACAGCCTGCCGCCGGGTTGGCTGGGCAAGAACCACGCCATGCACCAGGGCGCGCGGCGGGCCAGCGGGCGCTGGATATTGTTCAGCGACGCCGACGTCGTTTTCCAGCCCGACACGCTGGCCCGGGCCGTCAGCCTGGCCGAGGACCGAGGGGTCGAACACCTGGTGCTGTCGCCCCGTGTCATTGCAGGAACGTTTTGGGAGAAGGTGTTCCTGAGCTATTTTGGCACGGCCTTCTGTTTCCGTTTTCGCCCCGACCGGGTGGGCCACAGGGGGCGCTATTTTGCCGGCATAGGCGCCTTCAACCTGGTGCAGCGAGAGCCGTACCTGCAACTGGGAGGCCACTCGACCCTGGCCCTGCAGGTGCTCGACGACATGGAACTGGGGCGCCTCTTCAAGCTTCACGGCTACCGTCAGCATTTTGCCGGTGGCGGAGCCAGCGTCCAGGTGCGCTGGGCGGTGGGGCTGCGCGGGCTGGTGATGGGCCTGGAAAAAAACGCCTTCGCCGGGGTCAACTATTCGCTGCTGCTGGGCCTTTCGGGCTCGTTGGCATCGCTGCTGGCCAGCCTGGTTCCGCTGCTGCTGCTCGCTCCCCAGGCCGATCCGTGGCTGCGCCTGGTGTGCTGGGCCGGCATCGCTATCAGCGCCATCGCCGTCAGTCCTGGTACGGGAACCCCCCGCTGGGCAGGAGCCTGCTTTCCGCTGGCGGGAGCTTTGTTCAGCTTCATCTTCCTGCGTTCCATCTTCCTGGCACAGTACCGAGGCGGAATTTACTGGCGAGGCCAGTTCTATCCCCTGTCCCGCTTGAAGGAGGCCCAAAGGGCTCTGCGAACTCCTGCTGGTTAAGCCCTATCTGGAGGATCCCTTGTCGCTTTCCGAGTATCTGAACAGCCACCGTCAACAGTTTGAGTCCGACCTTTTCCGCCTGCTGGAAATCCCCAGCGTCAGCACCGATCCGGCGCGCAAGTCCGAGGTTGTGCGCTGTGCCCACGAGGTTGCCGCTCAGCTGCGTCAGGCCGGTCTGGAGGACGTGGCCGTGATGGAAACCGGCGGGCACCCTTTGGTGTTTGGCCAGTGGCTGCATGCGCCCAATGCGCCCACCGTGCTGGTCTACGGCCACTACGACGTGCAGCCCGAAGATCCGGTAGAGCTGTGGACCAGCCCCCCGTTCCAGCCCACGGTGCGTGAGGGCAAGGTGTACGCCCGCGGAGCCACCGATGACAAAGGCCAGTTCATCGCTCACGTCAAGGCCGTCGAGGCCCTGATGAAAACCGAAGGCAGGCTGCCGGTGAACGTCAAGTTTGTCATCGAAGGCGAAGAAGAAATCGGCAGCCGCAACCTGGCGCCCTTCCTGGAGAGCCACCGTGAGCTGTTGGCCGCCGACGTGCTCGTCGTCAGCGACAGCGCCATGTTTGCCCCCGACGAACCCAGCATCGTATACGGGCTGCGGGGTCTGGCCTACGTGCAGGTGGAGCTGAAGGGTGCCGATAGCGACCTGCATTCGGGCGTATTTGGCGGGGCTGTGCCCAATCCGGGCTTTGAACTGTGCCGCATCATCTCCCAGCTGAAGGACGAGCAGGGCCGCATTACCGTGCCCGGCTTTTACGACAAGGTGCAGGACCTCACTCCTCAGGAACGTCAGGACTATGCGCGCCTTCCCTTCGACGCCGAGGCCTTTCGCAAGGAACTGAACGTCCCGGGCCTTTCCGGCGAAGAAGGCTGGACCCCGCTCGAGCAACGCAGCGGTCGGCCCACTTTGGAAATCAACGGAATGTTGTGTGGCTGGACGGGTCCGGGAGCCAAAACGGTGCTGCCCAATAAGGCTATGGCCAAAATTTCCTGCCGATTGGTGCCCGACCAGGACCCCGAAGACATCGCCCGCCTGCTGAGCGAGCACATTCGCAGACTCTGCCCCCCCACGGTGGAATGTCATATCGAATCGCTGCACGGCGGCAAGCCCTGGCTGACCCCGCGCCAACATCCGGCCCTCGACTGCGCCAATCGGGCGGTACAGCAAGTCTTTGGCAAGCCGGCTCTGTTCGTTCGTGAAGGGGGCTCGATTCCCATCGTGGTGGATTTTCAGACCATCTTGGGCCTGCCTGGAATTCTGGTGGGCTTTGGCCTGAACAGCGAAAACCTGCACGCCCCCGACGAGCATTTCGACCTGGGCAACTACCACAAGGGCATCCAGCTTTCGGTGGAACTGATGCGCCAAATGGCCAGCTACCAGAGCCCCGTATTGCTCAACCAGTAGGGGTCAGCGCTCCCTCAACGAAATCCTCCGTTCATGAGTGCAGTACCCCCTCGCGTCGCCCTTCGCTATTCAGGTTACATCCAGGCCGATCACCTCTTGGGCTATCTCAAGGCTCTGAAAATCATCATCGCCGCCGACCACATCACCCCCCACGAGCACCAGGCCTTTCAGGCCGGGATGCGGGTGATGGGGGTCAGTCCCGAAATGCGCCGCGAGGTCGACGAATTTGACCCCCGCCAGGGTAAGCTGCTGGAAGTACTGCCCAACATGCAATTGGGCGGGCGGGCTGCCCGTTTCCTGATCCGCGATGCTATTGAACTGGCCTATGCCGATGGGGTCTACGGCTCGCAGGAACGCTCGGCCATTCACCGAGTGGCTCGCTTGCTGGGCATCAGCAATGAATTGCTGACGGCCATCGAAAGTCTGGTGGAGATCGAGCGGGCGGCTCGCCATCTCAAGAAATCGCTGATGTTGATCAGTTCTCACTGAGGTTAAAGCGGCGATAACAGGGCAATTCGTGCCCGCTTGAACGGCAATACAGCCAGATTTCTTTGCCATCGGCTTTCAGCCAGTAGCCATAGGCCCCGCCATAAGGGCAAGCAAACTCGGCGGGTCGTTTCCAGCGCGACCCGTCGGCAGGAAATCCGGCCCTTGCCAAAGGCTTTTCGGCCAGTTGCTGCATATGCTCCAAACAGCGCTCTTGCTGCTCTCGAAGGTGCTCATCGCGCCGCCATTCCAACTCGGAAAAGCCCGAATACAGTGCCCACAGCAGCAAGCCCGTGCCCTGTCCCCGACCCTGGTAGGTCCAACTCTGGCCAGAACGCTTCCAGCGATGGGAATACTCGACCTGAGACAGAGCCGACAACATGCCCCTCAGGGCGGGGTCCTGACTGGCCTGCAATCGCCGAGCCGCCCAGGTTGATCCACGAAAGCTACCTGGCGCCTCTGGCCGGGCGGTGAGCAACGGCCCCTTGGGAAACCGCCCCCAGGCCGTGCCGTGTCGACACTTGCGAAATTCCCGCTGGCGGGCATCAAATTCATAGGGCCGAGCGTTCAGCGGGCAGGCCGGAAGTCGCGACCACATCCAGGGAACCAGCGGGGCCACCGAGAGGATGGGCTGGTCGCTAAACTGCTCCCAGGCCCCCAGGGCAGCCTGGGCCTTACTCCAGCGAAAGTAGCAACAGTTGGGGCTCTCGGCTACATCGGGGTGGGTAACAACGCCTGCCCAGGCTGGCCACCGAGGGTCAGGCTTGAGCAGCGAAGCCGTGCCTTCCAAAGTGAACTCCTGCCCTTGAAATCGTAAGAGAACATCACCCGTAACCGGTTCTTTCAGCAGTAGCCGCACGGCCTGCTCGGGAATCTTGGGGGCAGCCTCAGCCGACCCGAAAGTCCCTCCCAAGATCAGGAAACCCTGTTGCCAGCTGCATTCCACCTGCCCCAGTCCCAAAGCAGACAGCAAGTGGCGGGCCGCAGTTTGCCCCGGTTCAGGCCTGGAACAGGCCAGGGCCAGCCACCAGCGCCGAGGAGATTCCGACAGCAGCGCCAGCGCCCCGCGGGGTTCGGCGGCCTCCAACAGGGGCTCCACTTCCTGCCAGAGTGGAGACCGTGAAAAGGCGCGTTCGACGGCCTGCCAGGGTTGACCACGCAGGTCAAAGAGCAACACCGCCCGGGCCCCGCGGGGAATGCGCAGAGCTTCCCTGGAGGGCTTGTGAGGGGCGGCGCACCCCAGCAACAGAAGGGCCAGGACCAACAGGGCCTGGCCCGCTCTCAAGCGTTGACCTCGGCGCCCGCCGTGATCTGTTCGATGGCCTTCAGGGTTCGATCCAGATCTTCCAGGCGATGATCGTGGTTGATAAAGAAGCGCACTCGAGCGGCCTCTTCCTCTACGGCGGGATAGACGATGGGCTTGACCACAATGGAAAAGCGCTCGAGAGCCGCACACAGCTGAAAACAGGCCATACTGTTGCCCAAAATCAGAGGCACCACGGGCGTGGCCTGGCTGTTGCCCAGCGGCAGCCCCAGCTTGCGACACCCCTCCCAGAAGTGGCGCGAGAGCCGGCGCAGATGGTCAACCCTTTGAGGCTCTTCCCGCAGCACTTCCAGAGCCGTCAGGGCCGCGCCCGTTAGCGGCGGCGAAAGTCCCACGCTGTAAATGAAGCCAGGCAGGCTGTAGCGCAGATAGTCCACCAGCGCGCGGCAGCCCACCAGATAGCCTCCGCAGCTGCCCAGGGTTTTGGAAAGGGTTCCCATCAACACCTCGACCCTCTTGGGATCGACGCCGAAATGCTCGCAGATGCCTCGTCCGGTGGCCCCCAACACGCCCAACGAGTGTGCTTCGTCGACCATCAGCATGCAACCATACTTTTCCTTGATGCGAACCAGTTCGGGCAGGGGCGCAATGTCGCCGTCCATGCTGTAAATGCCTTCGACCACGATGAGCACCCGGCGAAAACGATTGCGGATCTTGATCAGCAGACGTTCCAATGCCACGGTGTCGTTGTGGGGGAAGGACAGACGCCGGGCCTGACTGGCCTGGGCCCCTTCCAGAATGCTGTTGTGGCTCAGCGAGTCGTGCAAAATCAGGTCGGGACCCTGCATCCAGAAGCTCAGCAGCGAAACGTTGGTGGCGTGTCCTCCCACCATCAACAGCCCGGCTTCGTGGCCCAGGAACTGGGCCAGCGATTGTTCCAGCTGGCCGTGCAGCCCGACCTCGCCACCCACCAGACGGGAAGCCCGCGCCGAGCAGCCGTGATCGAACAGGGCTTTCTGGGCCGATTCGAGCACCCGCGGATGCCGTCCCAGGCCCACATAGTTGTAGTGGCAGAAATTGAGCACCTCGGGGGGAGAAACCTGGAAGTAGGGATTGCGATCGCTCAGTTGCCCCAGCGCCTGCTGATGGGCCACCACCTCGGGCAACTGATCGACCCGCTTCCAATCCTCCGGGATCGACTCCCAGCTGCGGGCCGGCAGGTGCTGCACCCAGCGCGACTGCAACCCTCGCATCCAGGCCACCAGACGTCCGTTCTGATAGAGCTGAATGTCGGCTCGAGGGCCCTCGTCGTTCACCCCAAGCGAGCGCACGCGGGCCTCCAACAGGCCCGTGGTGAACTGGCTGAGCAAGGTGACTTCCTCGATGCGCGAGGGCAGCGCCCCCCGCCCGTGAACGCGATGAATGCCCAGCAGGGCCAGCTGCAGGCAACCGTCGATGACCAGGGGGTCCAGATGCCACTGGCTGCGCGGATCGCCCGGAATCCAATCGCGAGGAATCGAGGTACGCACGCGTCCTACGATACCCTGGGGCCCAACTCGCAAGACGGAATGGATGCCCTCCAGGCGGCTGCCGTGAAAGGTGACCTCGGAGTAGAAGCGGGCCAGTTCGCCTTCCTCGAGCTGCCATTCGGGCTCGATATCGAAGGCGATCGGCGAGGGCTCCAGCTCGCGCAGGGTGGCTTTGAGCGCCACCACCCGGCGGCTGCCTCGCAACTCGAGCAGGCGAATCTCTTCACCCTCGCGCTCCAGTGCGATTTCGGTTTCCTGTCGAAACAGCACGCCACGCTGCACCTCCAGCCCGGCCAGCGTCCAGGGAGCCTGCAAATTCTGGCTCCAGGCCATGAAATCCAGGCCACTGGCCAGTGGCAGCAGCATGGTTCGCTCCAGCGAATGATCCAACAAGAACGGATGGGTGCGAGCAGACAGGCGACCGCCGCGATAGGCCTGCTCTTGTTTGCGACACTGGCCCAACAGCTCGCCCACCGTCCACTCGGTGCAGGCCAGCAGTTCTTCCGAGCCCGGTGGCAGCAGGCTCAGCAACTCGCGCATGGCCAGCGAATCGAGGCCCAGATCGCGAATCAAATGCAACTCGGGCTTCAGGTCGGCCGGAGAACAGCCGCAGGTGCGAACCAGCCACTCGCGCACCTGTCCTTCGCGCTGCGAGTCCTTGGGCTGGGGCGACAGCGCCGAAATCACCCAGAACGGGGTGCGCTCCAGCGGAGTGGGCGGCAAATCGGCCTGACGTCGCTCGTGCGTTGCCAGTTGGGGCAGTTCTTCCAGCCCCAGATCGACTTCCGACTCCAACCCCTGCAGCAGCTCCTCGTGGCTGGCTGCCTGGAAGGACCGCCGCGCCTCGCCCCAGTTGCGCACGCCGTTCAGGGTGTGAGCCACCCAGGCCAGAGGCTGAGGGTGCGAGCGCAGCGTTTCCGCCAGGCGGCGACTGAACTGCCCGAGCAGCGTTCGGTTGGGAGCCGACACCACAAAGGCCAGCGGGCGGGGCTCGGGTGGCGTGGGCGGCGCCGGCGCCTCCTCCAGCACGGCCATGCAGTTGATGCCGCCAAAAGCAAAAGCGGTGACACTGGCTCGCCGGGGCTCGTGTTCCCAGGGTTGGGGCTCCTGAGGCACGCGGAATCCAGCCGCCAGCGGCTCGAGATAGTCGGGCCAGCGGGTCCATCCGGCATGCACCGGAATGGTCTTGTGATACAGCGCCAGAGCGGCGCGGATCACCCCGGCCACGCCCGCGGCCGGAAGAGTGTGTCCCAAATTCGACTTGACCGAGCCGATCCAGGGACGATGCCCGCTAGCCCCCAGCGTGTCGTGCCAGGCCTGAAGTTCGGTGCGGTCGCCCACGGGCGTGCCGGTGCCGTGACACTCCAGGTAGCCCAGGTCCTGCGGGCCCAGCCCGCAGGCGGCCAAACCTTCGTGCAGCAGACGTTTCTGACTTTCCAGGTTGGGAGTCATGGGGTTGGGGGTCTCGCCGTCGCTATTGCACACGGTGTGGCGAATGACCGAGTAAATGCGGTCGCCATCGCGCACGGCCTGATCCAGGCGCTTGAGCACCACCACTCCCAGACCCTCGCCCAGGGTGAAGCCATTGGCCGACACGTCGAAAGCCGAACTGGGCCGGGTAGCCAGCGCCCCGATGCGAGAAAAGCCCACCAGCATGTCGGGCACCAGGTTGAGAAACACGCCCGCAGCCACGGCGATGGGAGCGGCCTGATCGGGCGCCTGACGCTGCAAATAATGGCAGGCCTGATCCACGGCCAAAAGTGAACTGGCGCAGGCTCCGTCGACCGAGTAGGCCGGCCCACCCCAGTTGAAAAACTGGGTGACCACCGAGGCCGTCATGCAGTGCATGCAGCCCGGCAGCGTGTAGGCCCGAATGGGAGCCACCCGCTGGGTACGCGACACCTGATCGTGAGACTTACCGAACTGACCGGCAACCATTTGCCGCTCTCGCAAGCGAGCGCTGACCAGGTGGTTATACTCCGAGCTGCTCACGCCGACGTAGATGGCACTGCGTTGACGGTCGTAGTCGTCGGGCCCAAGACCTGCGTCTTGCAGAGCCTCCCAGGTCGTTTCCAGCAACAAACGCTGCTGAGGATCCATGACCTCGGCCCGGCGTGCGGCAATCTGGAAATGATTGGCGGCAAAGTATTCGATGTTGCTCAGGTGCGACACCCGGTCGCAAGGGGTGCCGTCGGGGTCGCGCCCCAGGGTGAAAAACCGGCTGTGATCCCAGCGTCGCGGGTCTACCGGTCCGAAGCTCTGATGACCATTGCGCTGGTTCAACCAGAACTCGTGGGGACTGCTGGCGTCGGGAAAACGACACCCAATCCCGATAATAGCTATAGGTTCCACGCCGGGGCGCTTCGACGGTGTGGATCAGGCCCCTCCAGAATTGGGGGGAGGCTGCAAGATTCAAGAAGAAGGGCGCCCCATGGAGATCCGCAAGCTACGGCACTGGTGGCAGTTGAACGATTTTCTGGCCTTGCCAGGCCGAATCTACCGAGGCAACCCCTGCTGGGTGCCCGTGCCCAGGTTGTGGACCTGGTTCTCCATGGGAAGGCTGGACGAACCCGGCAAGGCCTTCTACGTGGTGTACCGAGATGGACAGCCCCGCGCCCGGGCCGGATTCAAGGTGCACCGGGTCAAGGATCAGGAATACCTGCACTTCGGCTTCTTTGAGGCCCTGCCCGACTCGCAGCCCGAGGTGATGGCCCTGATCGAGCGGGGCCACCAGCTGGCGCCCCATCTTCCCATGCGCGGGCCCTACCACTTTTTGCAGGAAGACCCGTTCACCGGCCTGCTCGTCAAGGGCTTCGAGCTCAAGCCCACTTTCTTCATGAGCTACAACCCCCCATACTACGAATCTCTGCTCGAGGCGGCGGGGCTCTCGAAGATTATGGACTTGAACAGCTATCAATACACTCCCCAAACCGCCCGCCCCCAGCTGATGGAGGGCCGGGCTCGCCGGGCGCGCGAGAAAGGCATTACCACCGAAGACCTCCAGGGTGGCAAACTGGTCGACAAAGTGCGCCTGATCGCCGACATCTTCAACGAATCGCTGGCGGAGAATTGGGGCTTTGAGCCCATCGAAGGGGCTCAGTTCCAGATGTTTTTGCTGCTTGCGCGCCTGGTGCTGCTGCGCGAGGGGGTGCTGCTGGCCCGAAAGGATGGGGAGCCCATCGGCTGCCTGATCATGCTGCCCAACCTCAACCCGGTGCTCGAATCTCGCTATCCCTGGCAAGCTCTCTATCGCTACTGGACGCGCAAGAAATGGATCCGCAGCTTTCGTGGCTACGCCCTGGGGGTGCGCCCGGCCTACCGAGCCGACGAAGTCGCCCCGGCCCTGGTCGAGCATCTTTCGCGACTGGGCCGACAATATGGCTGGGACGAAGTCGAGGTAAGCTGGGTGGTGGAAAACAACCGCCCGATGAACGCGCTGGCGCTGGCCCTGGGGGGGCAATGCGGCAAGGTCTATCGCATTCTCGAGCGCCCACCGCAGTGACCCCCTATGCAAGTGTGCCGGTCTGGATCGTTGGGGGCACCCAGGGCATCGGATTGGCCCTGGCCGAGCAACTTTCCCATCAGGGAGCACAACTGACTCTGCTGGCCCGAAATCGCGAGCGTCTGGCCCAGGAAGCCGCCCGACTGGGCTGCCAGCAACGAAGCCTGGACGTGGGCGACGGCGGCCAGGTGGAAGCGGTGCTCGGCGACTTGCTGGCCCAGCAGGGCCCGCCCCGGCTGTTTTGCAACACCGCCGGCCTGGCTCTGCCGGGCTACCTGGAAGACCTCAGCCTGGCCGACCTGGAACTGATGAATCGGGTGAACTATTTGGGAACGGCCTACTGTTGCCGACTGGTCGCGCCGGCCATGGTGCGTCAGGGCCGCGGGCAAATTCTCAACACCTCGTCGCTGGCCGGCCTTTTCGGGCTCTATGGCTACACCGGATACTGCGCCAGCAAGTTCGCCGTGGTGGGGTTCTGCGAGGCCCTGCGCCGAGAGCTTCAGGGCAGCGGCGTGGGCGTATCCTGTCTGTGCCCCCCCAACACCCGCACCCCGGGTCTGGAGCAAGAAAATCTTCGCAAGCCCCCCGAAGTGCTGGCTCAGGAAGAAAAAGTGGCCGTGCTTGAGCCGGCTGACGTCGCCCGCTATACGCTGGCTCGTCTACCTTCCAATCCGCGCTGGATCATTCCCAGTCTGGACGGTCGCCTGGCGCATCAACTGGCGCGTTGGGCTCCCTGGGCGCTGGACTGGATTTTGCGTCGGCCTCGAGCCAGGTAAGCGCCATCAAACCCAGAGCCGCAAAGCCCATCTGGCGACAACGACGCAAAAACCCCAACTCCAGGCCCACCGAACGTCCCAGCCCCAGATCTTCACAGGCGCCGATCAAAGCCCCCTCCTGTACTCCGTAGCCACCGGGCACGAAAGCAAAAAGGCAGGTGCTGGCGGCCAGATAGGCCTGGCACACCAACAGCGTGTAGACCGTGAGCGGCTGGCCCATCAGCATCAGCAAGAAAGCCAGTTCCGCCACCTGAAAAAAGCGGCTGATCAGCTTGCAGCCCAGCCCGCGCAGCAATGCCCCGGGGCGCTGGGGCATCCAGCGCAGCAGCAAGACCAGCCCCACCATTCCGGCCAGCCAGGTGCCCAGGGCCAGCATCAACCAGGGCACTCTGGGCGACCAACCCTGCCACCAGCACACCAGCGCGGGCAGGGAAACGGAAAACAGCCCCGACACGGCATGATGCACGCGATAGACCACCACGCCCCGGCCCGGCTCCGGACCCCAGCGTTTCAGGTGTCGGTAGCGAAAAGGTTCGCCCCCCAGCCCGGCCGAGGGAATCAAACGACTCAGGGCTTCGCTGGCCCACTCCAGCAAAAAGAGGCGCAGCCAGGGGCGGGGTCGTGCCAGCAGAGTGGCCATACACAGCGCATCCCAGGGCAACCACAGCAAGCCCAGCAGGCTGAGCGGCACTACGGCAGCCCCCACCAGCTGAAGGGCGTGCTCCAGGTTGCTCCAGGACAGGCCCTTCCAGAGCCAGACCAGCAACGCCAGACCCAGCAACCCCATCCAGGGAAATCGCCGCAGCTTTTCAGTCACTGGAAGCTCGCCGGGCCTGCCACAAAGTCAGGCTGGCGCTGAGCAGGCCCAGCGTCAGCCCGGCGCCCACGTCGAGGACATAGTGAAATCGCCCGTAGACCGTGGCCAGAATCGTGCCTGTGGCCCACACCAGATACAGGGGCCAGGCACGGCGATGCCAGGCCAGCCCCAGGACCAGCAGGGCCACCGAATACGAAGTATGCCCGCTGGGGAAGGCGGCAGCCGCCGCCGCCCCTTCGCGCACCATTCCCTGAACCAGTTGCCAGCAGGGCCCTTGCAACGAAGGCTCGAGCGGAGGAAGCAAAGGCCGCGGACCGAGAGCCGGCAACAGGTTGTTGACGGTGTAGGTGGCCAGCAAACTCAGCAAACCTCCACCCAGAACCCAATGACAGCGACGGCTCTGACCGGAGCGTTCCAGGTGAAACAGCAAGGGAAACACCATGAGAAAATAGCTGAAGTAGCACAGGTGGAGACATTCGGAAAACCAGAAAACGGGCATGCGCTGGCTCCACTCCAGCGCCGGCAGGAACCCCCATTGGGAAATCTCGATCCGCTGCAGCAAGTCGTCTTGCATCGGCAGGGCCAGGGCCTGCTGAACCCGAGCGGTGTTCTTGTAAGTCCACAGCACCAGCGGCATCCAGGGCAGGTAGTAGAGCCAGCGCCCCCAACGCCAGTTGCGGCAGCCATGCAGATATGCCACCAGAGCCACGGCTGCCAGCACCTGGAGCAGGGCCAGCCCTCGGCTGCTGGCATTGGCGGCCGGCCCCAGAGCCAGCAGCAGCGCGGTGAAGACCCAATAGGCGGCCATCCACCCCTCGGCCCAGCGCACCGGGGGACTCACTACAGGCCGGCGCGTTCGATCTGGCGGCGGGCGTGTTGGATTCGCTGCAGGGTTCCCAACAAAGAAATCAGCAGCACGCCCCACAGCAACAGGCCGCCCCAGAACGAGGTAGGACCGAAGCCGATGGCGGCCAGCAGCAGCAACAGCCTGTCGCTCCGGTCGCCCACTCCGGGCCAGTCGCGATTGTCGGTGGGCATCACCAGCCCCAAACGGGCCTTGCTGTAGCTGACCAGATTGGCCAGCGTCAGGGCCACACCGGCCACCACCGGATGATGGGGGAAAAATCCCAGCAGCAGAACGCCGTCGACCCAGCGATCGACCACCGCCTCGAGATAGTTGCCAAAAGCGGTTTCGCGGCCCTGAAGTCGAGCCACCTCACCGTCGAGAAAGTCCATGGCCGAGGCCAGCAGCGCCAGCAGCAAGCCCCAACCGCTGCGATGATGCCAGATGCACCAGGCCGCGGCCGTGCTCAAAGGAATGGCGGCCAGCGTTACCCAGTTGGGATGGACCCCGGCCCACACCAGCGGCCGGGCCAGGGCAACTCGTAGCGGACGCGTGGGTTCTCGCAATCGACTGATCATTGGGCCAGGGCGTTCGGTTTCGAGAGAAACCTCCCTTTTTATCCTATTTGCCGGCTCGCAGTCGCTCGCGCAGGGCCCCCACGGGAAGGGGGGGGCACAGGGCATTGCCCTGCCCCAACTGAACCCCCATCGCCTTCAGCTGCTGAAGTTGGGCAGCGGTTTCGATGCCCTCGGCCCAGATTCGGCACTTCAGGTTGGTGCCCACCTGAACCGCCGCCCGCGCCAACCCCTCGCAGAGCGGATTGTCGAGGTGGTGAACGATGACCTGGTCGAGCTTGATATGGCCCACTTCGAGTTGCTGCACACGGCGTAGAGACAGCGAGTCGAAAGTGAAATCGTCGATGGCCACCTGAATTCCCCAACGCCGAAGCTCCTTCAGCGAACTGGCGATGCGGTCGGCCTCGGGCCCAAACTCTTTCTCGGGAACTTCGAGAATCAGTCGGTCGGGGCGGGTGACATGAGACAATTCGAGCAGCTTGGTGAAACGTCTCACAAAATCGGCCTGCATCAACTCCTGGGCCGAGAGATTCAACGACAGATGCAGTTGTTCCAGCTGAGCCGCCATCTTGGTCGACTCCTGCACCACCCATTCGCCCAGCGGAACGATCAGCCCCGACTCCAGCGCGATGTCGATGAACTGGGCGGGCTCCAGCGTACCCAGCTGGGGGTGATTCCAGCGCAGCAAGGCCTCTACGCCCCACACTTTGCCGCTGGCCAGTTCCACCACGGGCTGAAACTGCAGCCCGATCTGCTCCAGTTCGAGGGCCTGCTGCAGTTGTTGGGCCAGCTGCACGCGCCGTCGCCCGCCCTCCTCCAGTGAAGGCGCATAGAGCTGCACCCGGTTGCGACCCTCGCGTTTGGCCTTCTTCAGGCTGAGCAACGCGCGGTCCATCAGCAGACGCAAGTCTTCTTTGCCCTGGCTGATCACCAGACCACAGGCCCCGCTGATCTGCAGCTGATGGGATTTCCCCACTAGCGGCGTCTGCAACTCGCCCAGCAAGCGTTGAGCCAGACCCAGCCCGGCCTGCTGGGCCGCCAACAGCCCGTCGGCGCCCCCCACGGGCAAGGTGGTCACCACCAAAAACTCGTCATCCCGACCGCGGGCCAGCACTTCCTCAGAACGCAGCCGACCTTTCAGGCGTCCGGCCAGTCCTTTGAGAATTTCGTCGCCGGTTTCCGACCCCAAGGTCAGGTTGATGCTGCGCAGCCCGTCGGGGTCGAACACGCCCAAAATCAGCGTGCCTTCGGTCTGCTGGACACGGGCCAGTTCCTGCTCCAGAAAACGCGTGGCCAGGGCCAGATTGGGCAGACCCGTGAGGCGATCTTCAAATGCCAATCGCTGTAACTCGGCATCGGCCGACTCGGGGGGCGGCTCGGACGGGCCGGTTTTCAGGCTGCGCTGCAGGTCCAGCACTTCCTGGCTGAGCCGCTCCTCTCGTTCGCTCAGTTGTTGAACTCCCTGACGCAGGGCCTCGGCATAGGCCACGGTGCGATAGTACTGATCGAGCAACTGCTCCACCCGGGGCACGGGCAGTGCCTGCTCGAAGTGAAACTCAAAGCCACGAGAGAAATGTTCGGCCGGCTCTTTGAGCATTCGGTCGGCCACCTTATAGTGAACCTCTTTCAATTCACTCTCGAACAGCCGGGCCCGCTCTTCGGCCACACGAAGGCGCTCTTCCACTTCGCCCGGCGGGCAGGGGGCCGCTTGTGGAAAGGTCGAGGCGCCTTCGAGCAGCATGTGCAGACGCTCCACCTCGGCTTGCAGAATGTTGCAGCGGCTCTCGGCCTGGGCCAATTGATTGGTCAGGGCTTCCTGGCGGCGCTGATGGTGTTCGCTGTGTTGCTGCAACCGCTGCTCGGCCTTGTGGGCTCGCTCTTCCCAATACTGAATCTGCTGCTGGTAATCCTCGGTCAGGCCGGTATCCATCTTAACCTCGCTCAATCTGTTCTACAAAGTAGGCTTCCAGGGGGGCGGTCTGACCCTGAACCTGGGCCAGGCCGATGCGCTGGGTGGTGGTGACCTTCTTCGATAGAGCCCAGGCAGCCCGCGACAGCACCCAACGGCTCGACGGGCCCGCAGCCAGCCCCAGCAGGTGCTCGGCCCCCGCCAGCACGCGCCGCAAGCTGGCAAAGCAGGGGGTGGGAGGCTGCACATCAGCACTATCGACATGCAGGGCCAGGGTTAGCGTCAGTTGGCGCCGCTCCAGTCCGGACTCTTCCCAGGCCTGGCGCAGCGCGTCGCCAAAGGCAACGAACTCTTCCATTTCAGCTCCGAGCTGAGAAGGTTGGGCAAAACTGGCGAAGGTGAAGGCGTCGCCGTCGTAGGGCATCAGAAAACCCGGGCAGCGCGGTGACAGCACCAGCCGGCTGGCCTCCAGATAGAGGCGCGCCCGCTCGGGCAGGGGCGCACTGCAGCGAAGCCTGGCCAACAAGACCACCGCCTGGGTGGGCAGTCGACCTCGACCTTGAGGATTGCCGTGGAAACGCAGGCGAAAGAGCTGCCTGCCCAGCTGGATCAGGTCGGCATCGGCAACATCTACGGGCTGACCCACCTCCACCCGGCGGCCGTTGACCTTCGACTGGCTCGAACCGCTTTCGGCTTCGAGGGTGACCCCGTATTCGCTAACCACCAGACTGGCATGGGCCCGCGACACGGTGGGGTCGTCCAGTTCTACCAGATTGGCCCGTTGACCCTTACGTCCCAGCGGGTTGCGTCCCAACTCCAGCACCCACTTCTGGTCGCGGTGGGGCGGCGTATAGCCCTCTAACGTGGCCAGCGGAGGTTTGAGGCCCAGCACCTGAAAGCGGCGCGAGCTAACCTGAAACGAATCACCGTCGAAGAGCTCGCGATAGGTGGCCGGTTGACCGTTGACCTGCACCCGCAAATGGGCACATTCGTTACTCAGAAAGAGCTGCCGGTCGACATACTTGAGCACCACCCGCACGGCCGGATCGAGTCGATCCTCAAGCTCGATGTCGGGGTCGAAATCCTCTCGTCGGGTGCCGATGTGAAAGCGGTCGTAGTGCAGCGGAAATCGCTCGGGCCGCCCCCAGGCATCGAAGGCGATCAGATCGACCCCCGTGTTCACAGGATTTCGCGCCCCCGAGGCGTCTTCAAAAAAGGAAATGGTCGAGTCCATCGATTACTCAGGCCGGGCCAGTTGGCGAAGTCGCTCCTGGCCGGGATATTTCTCCAGCAGTTCCGCTGCCAGCTTTTGGGCCCTGCTCTGCAGACCCTGCTGCAGCAACCACCCGCAGTGCTCCACCCGCTCGGACAGGCTGCCCTGCGAGGCCTGCTCACGTTCGCTCAACTCGGCCCGCTCGCTATCGTTCAGCGTGCGAATCGACCACTCGGCGGCCTCGGCCGTGCGACGGGGGGAAAATCCTCGCAAATGGCATTGATATCGTTGCCCGGGCTGCAACTGCAGGCTCAGCTCTGCGGGCCGGGCCGGCAGCGTGCCCTTGAAGACGCGCTGAAAATCGGGCAGCTGCTCCACCACGATCTCCACTTCGTCGAGGTCGTCAGGCGCCTGCCAGCGCAGCACAACCGGGCCGGCGACGAAAGCGCGATCGCCCGTCCAGCCCAGGTCTTCGCGACGCAGGCCAGCCATGCGGTCCCAATTGAAATCGCCCGAAACGCCGGCCCGACGCCCCGGCGCCGGGCGAGCCATCTGGGAACGATCTTTCCCCTGCAGACACTTCAAGCCGTTCGCCTGCACCTGATAGCGGGCTGGCCCCTGACAGAGCCCGCGCAGCCCACCCTCGAGGTAGCTGAGGGTCAGTGAAGCGCCCGCGGGCAACACCAGCACCTGCCCTTCTTCCAACGTGTCGAATAGTTGCAGGGCCTGTCCCGAAGCGGTGGCCGAGCCAACCACTTCGGTGACCATGGCGGCCGGCCTGGCCAGCAGTGGAGACGACAGGCTGGCGATCAACATCAAGAAGGGCAACAAGCGTTTCAAAGTCGACAACAGCATGGCGCAAGACCCCTTCGCCAACAATGACATTTGTTCCGCTGAGAGAAGGTCTGGCGATGTCGGATTTCAATCGGGCCGAGCTGCGCGAACTGCGACTGCGCGCCCGGCCCGTCAGCGTGGACGCGGGCGAGTTCCTGTTTCGCGAAGCCGAAGCAGGCGAATGCCTGTATCTGATCCGTCGGGGCCAGATCGAAATTCTCTCGGGTCAGACCAGCCTGCGCCGCATCGCCTTGAGGGGCAAAGGAGAAGTCATCGGCGAGATGGCCCTGCTCGATGCCGGTCAGCGTTCGGCCAGCGCCCGCGCCACCGGACCCAGCCTGCTGCTGAGCCTGGAGCGAAGTGCCTTCGAAGATTTGCTGGCGCGCAAGCCCCGGCTGGCCATGCGGCTCTCTCAGTTGCTGACCCACCGCATCCGTGACTTTCAACAGGAGGTTTCGGCTCAACTCGACCCTCAGGGAACCCTGGGCACCTATGTGTTGCAACAAGAACTGGCCAGGGGGGGCATGGGCAGCATCTTTCGGGCCCAGTGCAGTCAGTCGCAACGAATCGTGGCCATCAAGACCTTAGGAGCCCAATTTCGCGACGACGAAAAAATGCGCCAGCGTTTTCAACGTGAGGGTCAGCTGCTGAGCCGCCTGCGCCACCCCAACATCGTCGAGGTCTATGAATACGGTCAGGCGGCCGGCAGCGACTTCCTGGTGATGGAGTTATTGCAGGGCGAAACCCTGGAACAACGCCTGAAACGGGGCCCCCTGAGCTGGCCAGAAGTCGGCGATTGGTTCCTGCCCGTGCTCTCGGCGCTGCATCACGCCCACGGCCAGCGAATTTGCCATCGCGACTTGAAGCCCGCCAACATTCTTCGTAGTCATCTGGGGGTGGTCAAGCTCATCGACTTCGGGCTGGCCCTGCAAGAAGCCCAGCAACGCTTGAGTCAGACCGGCGAGTATCTGGGCACCCCCAACTACTTTGCGCCCGAGCGTTCCTCACCCCACGCCCCCGAGGTCGAACCCTTCTCGGACCAGTATGCACTGGGGGTCAGCCTTTTCGAGGCGGTCACCGGCAGACTTCCCTTTCAGGCCAGCGACCCCATCGCCATGCTGCATCACCATCTGCATTCCCGCCCGCCTCGACCCGGCGAGTTCAGGTCCGATTGCCCGGCAGAACTGGAACTGGCCATCCTTAAACTGCTGAACAAAGAACCCCACCAGCGATTTGCCAACCTCAAAGAACTGGAACAGGTGCTGGCCGTCAGTCTGGGACTGACGCCGAACTCCGATCCCGATCCGCTGTCGCAGACCATGGCCTTCGAATAATCAGCGACGAAAGTAGTCCAGCATCCGCCGCATCCCTTCGGCGTAATCCACCAGCGGCTCGTAACCGAAGTCTCGGCGGGCGGCGCTGATATCGTAAGTATGGCTGGTTCCCAACTGACAGGCGGCGAAGCGCGTCATCGGGGGCTCTCCGGGTAGTCGCCAGGTGCGGTAAAGCCACTCCAGGGCGCCCCCGATCCAGCGCGCCTGGGCCAGACCGATGCGGCGACGGATGGGTTTTCGCCCCAGCGATTGCAAAATTTCGTCGATCCATTCCCACAGCCGCACGGGGGTTCCGTTGGTAATGAAATAGGCCTTGCCCGCCTGCGGCGCCTGGGGGCTCAGGCTCTCGGCCGCCCGGATATGGGCCTCGGCGGCATTGTCGACATAGGTCATATCGACCAGATTTCGCCCATCGCCGATGCGCATCAGTCGTCCCGCATCGGCCCGCTGTAGAACCCGCGGCAAGATGTGGGGGTCGCCGGGACCCCAGATCAGATGGGGACGCAAGCTCACGGTGGCCAGACCCCCCCTGCCGTGAGCCGCCAACACGAGCTGCTCGGCCAGGGCTTTGGTCTCGGAATAATGATTCAGGTGGGAGCGGGCGTAGGGCTGGCTTTCATCCACCTGCTGGTGATCTTTTCCATCGAAGACAACGCTGGGAGAACTGGTGTAGACCAGCCGGGACACACCGCAGGCCAGACAGGCTTCCACCACGTTGCGGGTTCCCTCGACATTGCTGCGGTAGTAATCCAGATAACTACCCCAGATGCCCGCCTTGGCAGCCACATGATAGACCAGGTCGACCCCCCGGCAGGCTTCGATGACGGCCTCCCGGCTTTCTAGCGGGCCCAGCACCAGTTCAGCCCCACGCTGTTCCCAGGCCGGCAGGGGCCGGCGCGAAAGGGTGCGCAGGCTGTGTCCCTGCTGCAACAGGCGTTCTCCAATGGCTCCGCCGAGAAAGCCGCCCAGACCGGTAACCAGGACCTTCACGGAGTCTTCCTCGAGCGGGTCTGGGAGCGGGCCCATAGCCCCAGGGCTTCTCGGTCGATCTTCACATTGTGACGGGGGTCGACCGGAAAATCCTTGTGAAAAAACACCTGCTGCACGTCACCGTAGGGAGGGTGCTGAGCCAACCGTTCGCGCAGTTCGCGGCTGATGCGATTGCGCTCGCCGCTGTCTTTGTAGTGGCGAGAGCGAAGCAACTCCACTACCAGCGCTGGAATTCGCCCCTCAGCTCGCTCGGGATCGGGCACTGCCACCAGTGCGCTGCGCCGAACATCGGGATGCTCGTCGGCGATGCCCTCGGCGCAGGCCGGATAGTAGGTCTGCTCGGCACCTTCGACCCGATGGTTCTTGCGCCCCACAATCCACAGCCGGCCTTTTTCATCCAGATAGCCCAGATCGCCCATCCGGTGCCAGATGCGATCGCCCTGACGAATCTTGCTGGCTTCGGTGGCGGCCGCGTCCTGGTGGTAGGCCCAGGTGACCTGCTCGGCGCTGACCACAATCTCTCCTACCTCGCCAGGTGGCAGAAACTCGTCTTCCTGCCACTCGGGCAGGGGACGGTCGTAGACTTTCAGGATGCGCACCTGCACCCCAGGTACGGCCCGACCGACACAGGTTCCCTTGCCGGCGCGCGTGCCCTCTGCCGTGTCCCCAAGCACCTCCTGGCCAGAGATCAGACTGATGGGCAAAACCTCGGTCGCCCCATAGGGGGTATAGACCTCGCCACGCCCGGCCAGCAGCTTGTTCCAGGTTTCCAGAAACTTCAGCGAAATCGGCGCGCCAAAGGTGATGACTCGGCGTACCGAGGGCAACTCAATACCATAGTCGAGGCAATAGCGCCCGAGCTTCTCCCAGATGGCCGGCGAGCCCTGAAGATTGTTGACCTGCCAATCGAGAATCGAACGGATCAGCCGGGTGGGCTCGGCCGAGGCCGGACGACTGGGCTGCAGGTCGGGCAGCACGCAGGTCAGGCCAAGAGCCACCGAAAACAGTGCGAATAACGGAAAGCCCGGCATATCGACCTGACCGGGTTCAAACTGAAACATCTGTTGCAGAGCCTGAACCTGAGCGGCAAACACCCCGTGACGATACTCCACACCCTTGGCCGGGCCGGTGCTGCCCGAGGTGAAAAGAATGGCCGCCAGCTGGTCGCTGGTGCAGGAGTGGGGGCTCACGGCCCCGGCCTTGGGGTCGCAACTGGCCTCGAGCGAGCGAGCCCCGGGCCAATGTCCGTCGGTGCACACGGCCCTGCGTACGGAAGCGAAATGGCCGGGCTGAAAGCTGCGCAGCATATGAATGCGCCCCACGCCCACCAGAATGTCGGGCCGAAGTTTCTCGACACAGCGCAGCAGCGAGCCTACTCCCATACCGGGGTCGATCAGCACGGGCACGCACCCGAGCTTGAACAGGGCGAAAGAGAGTGCCACAAAGCGAGGCCCCGGAGGCTCCATGAGCAGCACCTTATCGCCGGGGCGCAGGCCCAGAATGCGCAGACCCTGGGCATAGCTGTCGCAACGTTGCTCGAGCTGACCCAGGCTCATCACCCGGTCGATTCCATCATCTTGATACACCAGTGCTCGACCGTCGGGGTTCTGTTGCACCCGAGCCGAAAGCAAACAGGCAATGTTGCCGTTATTCACCGAGGAACTCCTCGAGGGCCGAAAGGCAGGCCTCAGGTTCGTCCTCAAACAGCATATGGTGAGCCGACTTCAGCCCGATCGAGCGGGCGTGGGGAAAGATGTCCAGGAAGCGATCGCGCATGCGCGGGGTAAAGCACCAGTCGCGCTCGCCCCACAGCAACAGCATGGGCTTTTCACTGAGGCGCGGCAGGTTGCTCTCGAGCTGAACCAGGTCGGGCCAGCTGGGGTGATTGGACGACATCGGAATGTCCTGCACAAAGCGGGCCGTGGCGATGCGGTTGTTCCACGAGTTGTAAGGGAAGGTATAGCCCCTGCGCCTGGCCCCCCGCAGCCGATGCGGATGGGTCGTGGCCGTGAGCAGAAAGGTTTGCACAAAGGCGTTGAAGCCGCGAATCAACAACTCGCCCAGCCAGGGGGTGCGCGCCAGCGTCAGCAGCCGGGGCAATTCGGGGCAGCGAAAGGCGGCTGTGTTGGTGATACAGATCCGGTGAAAACGATGGGGATGGCGAGCCGCTACGCTGAGGCCGATGGGGCCTCCCCAATCGTGGACCACCAGATCGATATCGCGCAGGTCCAGCTGCAGCACCAGATCCTCGAGATTGGCCACGTGCCGGGCCAGCGAATAGCGATATTGCTGGGGCTTGCTCGACAGGCCACAGCCGATGTGGTCGGGCACGACCACTCGGCGTCTGGGCCGGAAGGCCTGAACCAGTTGGCGAAAATAAAACGACCAGGTGGGATTGCCATGCACCGCCAGCAGGGGCTTGCCCGAGCCCTCGTCGAGGTAGTGCATATCCACCTCGCCAATGCGATGAACCTGAGATTGAAAGGGATACAGGGCGGCAACGTCAGCTGGTAGTTTCACGCCGATGCCTTTGTCCAGCAGGGTCAACCTCCTCCAAGGCCTAGGGAGTGACGAACTTGGTAGACTTCAGATGCAGTTCCAGCTCTTGCTCGGGAATCTCGATTTTGACCACCTGGTTCTTGTCGTTCAGCAAGAAAGCCATTCCGCTCTCTGCCTCCAGCCGCTTGACCTCGATTTTGTTCTCGGCGTCGATATCCATGGTTTCCGGCTGGGCCATCTCCAAGACGATTTCCTGGCTCTTCATCGTGTCGGGCACAAAGGTGTAGAAGGTCAGCTTGTCCCCCACTTTGGGTTGTTTCTCGGGAGACTCGTCGAGCGCCTGACCCACTACCAGGGCCCACTGGGTCAGGAATCGTGTGTCGGTAAAGTAGGTGCCAAACGAGAACGGAATCTCGCGTGAGGTCGTCTTGCCATCGCCGCTCTCACTGTCCAGACGGGCGGTATCTTTCTTAAAGGTGAAGGTCTCGTTTTTGAGCTTGCCCTTGAGGCCCTTCATCGAAAACCTGGAAGGCAACCCCTGGGGGTTCACCATCAATACCGAGGTGCTGTCGAGTGCCGAGCCGCCTTCCTGCAGGTGGGTCACCGACTCAAACCGATAGAGGTCGTCGTCGCCCTCTACGACCAGCTCGCGTACCGCAGCCACTTCTTCTCCGATGGTCTGGCCCTTACGCTTGATCTCGTAGGTGCGCTCTTCGCCCACGCTCCAGGTGAGCTCTCGGTTGAAGAAGGCCACTTTGCGCGGAGCGCGGGGGGAATAGTTGACCACTTTCAGGTCCATGCTCTGAATGTCGCCCGAGGTCCACAGCGCAATATGGCCAGCCCCAATGCGACCGGCCTCGGCGGTGGTGGGGTCAAACGCAGACCAACCCTCGTCGGGGCCAAGCCAGACTTCAGCCCAGTGATGGGGCACGAACGAACCGTCGCGATAGAGCAATCCTCCGACGGGACGCGCCGGCAGCCCGGCCCCCCGCGCCAGCGCCACCAGCAACAGCGCCTTGCTTTCCGGGTTGCCCACGCCCGACTCCACCGCATAGCGAGCCGAAGGCAAGGACACGCCTTCCTCGATCTGAGTGCAGAAATTGAGCAGCTTGCGGGCCGCGACAAAGGTGCTCGAGGATTTCCAGGTCAGCTCCAGAGCCTTGTTCTGAATGCCTGGCCACTCGGATTCGACTCCGGGGCTGGATTTGAGGTATTCGGCCACGTCGGCCGGCGGCTTGTCCTCGGTGCGAAAGGGAAACTTGGTCTTGTACTTGGCCTCGCTGGGCACGCTGCGCACCACCACCCGGCCCTTCATCTTGCCTTCGCCGATCTCGCCGGTGAAATACTGCCGATAGCCGGCGATCTGGTGGTCCACCAGGTTGCCCCCGCGCAGGTGCAATTCGACCTCGGCCTCCAGACCGGTGAGCTTCTCGGGCTCTGGAAACAGCACGTTCGAGGAAGCCACCCGACGAGGCATCAGGTCGAGCGGTTGAATTTTGTCGACTTCGGCCATTACGGCCGGTGAAGTGCGGCGCAGCACCACGCCGCTGCCGACCTCATCGACTTCGAGCAAATCCAGGGTTTTGGCCTCAACCCGCACCCGCGCCAGCAAAGTGCCTCCCATATCGCTGACGGGATAGACCAGGGTATTGAGTTCCTTACCGTCCAGCTTCCATTTTTGCGCAAGCGGGGCATAGACGACGATCTGACCGCCCCCGCGCAAAATGGGATCGTAGGCCTTGATAATGCCACCCTTCACGGCGCTGCGCACCAACAACCAGTAGTGCTCGGGGAAAGTATCCAGGTGGCCCCACAGATTGTTGAAGAGCAGCTTGGGAACCCCTTCGTCGTAGCTGTGATAGTGCTGCTGGGACTGATTGCCGGCTTTGTTGGTCTGCACCACCATCGTTTTGGAATAGATGCAGGTCACCTCGAAGTTGCTGCCTTTGGCCTGCTGGCTGGCCACGAAAAAGGTTGGACTCAAGGTTTTGGTGTCCACCATGAGTTTGCTTTCGAAGGTGGCGTCGTCCTTGCTGCCCACACCCAGTTTCAAGCGCGAGCGCGACTTCAAAATCCAGCTGCTTTCATCGGCCAGGCTCATGCGCCCGGTAACTTCAAAGGCCGAGAACCCCGCCAGTTTGCCGTCGTACTCCAGCCGGAACCAGTAACGCTGTCCGGCTTGCAAAGCAGGGTTGACCACCGCCGGCCCCTCGGGCATCGGCAACGGCGGAGGAGGCACGGCGGGCGGGGGAGCCTCGGGACGGTCCCAGGGGGCCTGTTCGGGCTCCTCCTCCGGCTCGTCCTCTTCGTCCATCGATCCGGCCGGAATATCCGGCAGTTTCAGAGGCGGCAGCTTCTTCTTGGCGGTCGTAGTCGGAGCACCTGTGCTGCCGGAACCCTGAGGAGCACCGGGCGCGGGCTGAGCCCACAGCGCTCCCCCCACCAAGCCGGTGAAGATGAGCCCGGAGAGCAGAGTTCGAAACGATTGTGCTTTGACCACTCTATTGTTCCTTTGCGGAGGTATGGAGATTTCGAAGCCCTCGAAGGCAAGCTACCGGATCTTCGGTCCGAACCAGTGTTTCCCCAATCAGGAAGGCGTCAACCTTTTCGAACCGGCTCAACTGCTCCGAGGTTTCAAAGCCCGACTCGGCCACCTTGAGAGAAGCAGCGGGCAACAAAGGTAACAGCCGCTCGGTCGTCTGCAGATCGACGCGAAAACTGACCAGATCGCGATTGTTGATGCCCACCATCGTAGGCTCCAGGGGGGCCACCGCCAGGGCCTCTTCCAGGCTATGCACTTCGACCAGCGCATCGATATTCAACTGGCGACAGGCATCCAGCATGCAGGCCAGGCGTGGAGGGGGCAAAATCGCCGCGATCAGCAGCACCGCATCGGCCCCCCAACAGCGGGCCTGGGCCACTTCCCACTCTTCGAGCAGAAAATCTTTGCGCAACACGGGCAGGCTGCAGGCCGCTGAGGCAGCCCTGAGGTCGTCGGCGGAGCCCTGAAAAAAATGGGGCTCGGTCAACACCGAGAGGGCCACGGCCCCACCGGTTTCGTAGAGTGCCGCCTGTCGAGCGGGATCGAGCCCGGCCGCCAGCACCCCTTTCGAGGGCGAGGCACGCTTGAATTCGGCGATGATGCGGGGGCGCTCGGCCCCCGCCAGCGCCCGAGCAAAGCCGCGCGTGGCCGGCATGGAACGGGCTTGAGCCCAGTAATGCTGCTGCTCGGTTGTCGAGGGACGCTCGTGGCGCGCCGCCAGGATTTTCTCCAGGAACATCCCATCCGGTTCCTGGCGAGGGAAGTCTTGTCCTCTTGCGAAGGGGAGCCGCATGGTTGGGACCGTTCATTCGCCTGCAGAAATGGAGCGAGTGTACGCCATCCGACATCAGGTCTTCGTCGAGGAGCAGAAGGTCCCCCAGCATCTCGAACGCGACGAATATGATGAGCAAGCCCATCACTGGCTGCTGTGGGACGGCAACCAGGCCGTGGCCACCGCGCGCCTGGTGCGCATTGCCCCCCAGGCGGGCAAGGTGGGCAGGGTGGCGGTGCTGCCGGCCTGGCGGGGCCGTGGTTCGGGCCGACAACTGATGGAGTCTATCCACCAATTCGCAGCCGAGAACGGCCTGCGCAGTTTGCACCTCGACGCCCAACTGGCGGTGCTCGATTTCTATGCCGGCCTGGGCTACCGGGCCGAAGGCGAGGTCTTTGAGGACTGCGGCATTCTGCACCGAAGGATGACTCGGTGGCTGGATTAGACCCGCAAAGTCTGGAAGGGCTGGACCTTTCCGAGCGTATTCGCATCTCTCGACTCAAGGCCATCGGCGGCCTGGGCTACGTCTTTCTGGGCGAGGTGCTGTCGTTGGGGCGGCCGGTAGCCAGCTGCGCGGTCAAGCTGATGCACCCGCGCCCCATGTGCTCGGCCGAAACCCTGATCCAGGACATTCGCGAACAGGCGCGCTTCGTTCACCCGCACCTGATGGCTTTGCAGCATTCGGGGCTGGTGCGCGAAGGTCCGGCCCGCGACTGGATCTTCCTGGTGTGGGAAAGTGCCGAGTACTCTCTCCAGGACCTGCTGACCAAAGGCCAGACGTTGACCCCCACCCAGGTGCGCGAACTGCTGGTGCATACCCTCGAAGCCCTGCGCTACCTGCACGCCCAGGGCATCGTGCACGGCGAGATCCGGCCTGCCAACCTGCTCTACACTCAAAGCGGCTGGCGCCTGAGCGGCCTGGAGCACCGTGGCAATATTGGACGACGCCTGGAAGAAGTGGGATATACGCAGAATCATTTCGTGTTTCGCGCCCCCGAAGCCCAGGAAAAGAGTGCCGACCACAGTTCGGCGGACCTGTGGTCGTTGAGCGTCGTAGCCCACGCGGCGCTCACCGGGGGTCTGCCTTTTGACGAAGAGGAGGCGCGCGACCGCTCTGACCTGCTCTGGCGCATTCTCCATCAGGATCCGGTCTATGATGAGCTGAACGAACCCTTCGATCGGCTGCTGAGACACACCCTGATTCGCGACCCCCAGCTGCGCTGGAATGCCGAGCAGGCCCTGAGCTGCCTGTTGGGCAAGCCGGTTCCCGAGCAGATCTCAATTTCCATTCCCTCGGTGGCGGGCGCGATCCCGCCCGACCCCGAGGTGGCTGCCGACCTGCCCATAATCGCCCCCCCGCCATCTCAGCCCGGTGCCAGTCCTGTGTTTCTTCTGCTCGGAGTGGGTTTGGTGCTGATCGGCCTGTTCATCGGCAAGTTTCTGCTACCCCCTCCCCCGCGTCGGGTTCAACAAGTGCTGCCCGCCGAGCGCACCAGCGTGGACTATCAGGTAGGCACCCTCGACGAGCGAGGACGACTGTCGACCGAATCGGCTCGAGCCCCTATGCTGGTGGAAGACCTTGGCAACGGCCTATCGCTGGAACTGGTCGAGATTCCCCAGGGTCACTTCGACCAGGGAGCCCGCCCCGACGATCCTCATCAAGAGCCAGACGAGTCACCGCGACGACGGGTTCGTATCGACACCTTCTATATGAGCCGCACCGAAGTCACCCAACAGATGTGGACGGTGGTCTCGGGATGGCCCGCGGTGCAACGGCCTCTGCCGCGCACGCCCTGGCGCAGCGCCGAGGCGCTGCTTCCGGTGCAGGGCGTCAGTTGGGAAGATGCCCACGAGTTTTGCCTGCGCCTGTCGCAGAACCTGGGGCGAGAGTACCGCCTACCCACCGAGGCCGAATGGGAATACGCCTGCCGGGGGGGACCCGTTGAAAGTCTGTTCCATTTTGGCGAAGTTTTGACCGATCAGGTCGCCAACTTTGCTCCCATTCCCACCCTCACGGAAAGTATTCCGCCTGGCTTGAATCGGGGCGAGGCCGTGGCCGTCACCACCTATCCCTGCGCCAGCCACTTCGGGTTGCTGCAAATGCACGGCAATGTCAAAGAATGGTGCTCAGACTTTTACGCGCCCTATAGCAGCCAACCCCAGGTCAATCCAGGCGGTCCTGCCCGCGGTGTCGACCGTGTTGTACGCGGCGGCGGATTCAAGTCGCCGGCCGCTCGCTGTCGCAGTTCGGCACGGGCCCACGAGGCCCCCAATCAGGCACCGATCGACGTGGGTTTTCGGGTGGTGGTCTCGGAAGTTTCCCTGGTGCAGGGCAATCCGTGAGGCCCTTTGACCTGGTGGTGCTCGACCTGGATGGCACCCTGCTCGACCCCGATCGCGAGGCTCCTATCCGGCCCGCCGTTCGCCAGGCCATCGCCCGCGTGTTGCAGCTGGGGGTGGGCGTTACCCTGGCCAGCGGACGCACCTGGGAATATTCGCGTCATCGCATCGCCGAACTGGGCCTGAACCTGCCGGTGGTTGCCGGCCAGGGAGCCACCCTGGCAGCGGCCGACGGTCGGATTCTCTGGGAAAGTCGCCTGCCCGCAGCGCTGGGCTCCTTCCTGTTCGATGAGTGGAGCCGAATGCAGCCAGAGTTTTCCCTCTATCTGCGCCATCGCCACAGCCACGAACTGGCCATCACGTTAAATCGCATCAGCCGCCCCTGGGAAGTCTACGCCCACCTTTTGGGCCCCCAGGTGCAGCGGCTGGACTCGCTTCTGAACTATCAAGAGCACTATGAGGTGCTGAAGTTTGTGGTCTTTGACGAGCACCCCCAGGGGCCACAGCGCTGGCAAGACTGGGCCGGTCCCGAGGCCAGTGTGTTGCGAACGCATCACCTGTTGGTCGAGGGCACCGCCCCCGGGGTCAACAAAGGCAGCGGACTGGAACGACTGCTACAACACCTGGGAATCGCCGCCGAGCGAGTTCTGGCGATCGGAGACAACTTCAACGACCTGCCCATGTTCAGGCTTGCAGGCTGCAGTGTGGCCATGGGCCAGGCCCCGGAGGCGGTGCGACAGGCGGCCCACTGGGTGGCCCCAAGCTTCGCCGAGGATGGCGTAGCCGCAGCCCTCGAGCATTTTCTACTGAAGGGATAGGGGGTCGGGAATGGCCTGCAACGAGGCCAGATGCCGGTTGCATCCCGAGGCAACCGGCTCCAGGGCTTGCAAGAGAGCCGTGCCGGCTGCTTTCACCGAAGGGAAACGGGCCTCAGGCTCTTTGGCAAGCATGCGCAGCAGCACCCGCTCGACTCCCTCGGGCAAATCGGGACGGAAGTCGCGCACCGAGGGAGGGTCTTCGGCCAGATGCATGGTGATGAGCTTGACCGGATCGTCCCATTCGAAGGGGCGTCGCCCCGTAAACATTTCGAAGATCAGCACTCCCAGGGCATACTGATCGGAACGGTCGGTAAGCCCCCCGCGCGAAGGGGCTCGCGTCACCTGCTCGGGGGCCATATAAGCCGGGGTGCCCACAGCGCTGCCCATGACGGTCACCGTGCGCACCTCTTGATTGCGGGCCAGTCCAAAGTCCAGCAGCTTGACCTGACCCTGGCTGGTAATCATCACGTTTTCGGGCTTGAGATCGCGGTGCACAATGCCCAGGCTGTGGGCGTGGGCCAGGGCTTCCAGGATGCCGGGAATCCAGGCAACCGCATTGGGCGTGGGCAGGCCATCCTGAGGGATCTGCAGGGAAAGTGGCAGCCCGTGGACCAGTTCCATCACCATGTAGGCGTAGGGATCTTGCGAGCCCCAGCCCAGCACACGCACCACGTTGGGATGGTCGAGCTTGCGGCTCACCTCGATTTCGCGCTCGAACCGTTGGGTGAACTCCTGGCAAAGGTCGGGTCGCATCACCTTCACCGCCACCTGACCCCCAGGACCCTCGGCCCGATACACCGTGGCCATGCCCCCACTGCCCAGCTTCTGCAGCAGGCGGTAATCGCCCAGGCACTGACCCACCAGGGGATCCTCCGGGTCGGTCGTCAACGGGGGGTCAACTCGAGGAGGCAGGGGTAAGTCGGGGGCGGCCCGTGGCCGCAGCACCCATACCGCCACAAGGGCCAGGCCCAGAGCCAGTAACCACCCCCGATAGACCTCGGCATAGGCCCTCCAACTGACCGGCCTGAGACGAATTGTGCCATCGATCCGATAGTCGGCAAAGTTTTCTCGCGACAGCGGAGGCAGCACGCCGTCGGCGTAGCCCGGGGCCACCAGATGGGGGTCAATACTGCCACTGGGCGGCAGCATGGAACGCTCGACAGCGTAACGACCGTCGCGCAGCGGCAGCGGCGCCGAAGAACCGAGCTGCAACTGGGCCTGAGGTGGCACCACCTTGATGGCCAAATCTCGGCGTAACGGAGCCTGCCCCGCCGCCAGAGCTGAACACGCCAGTGCCATCAGCCAGGCCCGCAACCTCATGCGGGGTATTTCGGAATCTGCCGCTGGAATCCCGTTTGTGAAGGCAATCCCTGGCTGCTGCAGAAACCCCTGGGGTGGAAACGGTGCGGTCGCGGGGGGCGCAGCTGCTTCGAGGACTGGGCTGGGGGAAGCGCCTTCCCAAACCCAAAGCCGTGGCCGTCGCGCTACAGTTGATGGGCGTCATGCTGGAGTCGGGGGTGCCCCTCTCTCAGGTTTTCGGGGCCCTGGAACAGCAGGTAGAAGACGAAGCTCTAAGGCTCATTCTCAGCGACGTCGACTACAAGGTAACCCGGATGGGCTGGAAACTGTCGTTGGCCATGAACGAACACCCCCAGGTTTTCCCTCCCTACACGGTGATGTTCGTTCACGCTGGCGAAATGGGTGGCAGCGTCTTCAGCCGACTCAAACGAGCCGGCGAAGTCATGGAGCGCGAATTAGATCTTCGCAATCAGGTCAAATCGGCCCTCACCGGACCCGCGGTGACCCTTTCCGTGGCCTGCACCGTGTTGCTGCTGGCGGTGAAGTTCGTCATGCCAAGGTTTATCGATATGTATGACGGCATGAAGCTGGAACTTCCCGCCATCACCAAGATCGTCATGGCCATCGTGTCCCTGGTCAACCACCCCGCCTTCTTTGTTTCGCTTGGAGCTCTTTTCTTGGTTCTGCACTGGCAGCGCCATCGCCTGATGCAGTGGGCTTTTGTCCGGGCTGTGCGCACCCCGGTGCTCTCGCGCTGGGTAGGCATTCTGTTGGGAGCCCAGTTTTGCGACGTTCTGGCCTCGTTGCTGGGCGAGGGAGTTCCGCTGGTGCGGGCGGTCAAAATGCTGGGGGAAACGTCTCCCTTCGAACTGCATCGTCAGCGTCTGCGTGAAGTCCACCGCCGGCTGGTGGAAGAGGGCGATTTCGCCACCAGCATCCAGACCGTAGAATACTTCCCCCCCATGCTGACCACCGTGGCCATGGTGGGTCAGGAATCGGGAAGCCTGGATGTGCTCGTCAACTCGCTGAAAGAAATTCTCGAGCAAGAAGTCGACATGACCATCGGCTCCATCGTCACCCTGGTCGAGCCCTGTATGATTTGCCTGATGGGCATGATCACGGCCTTTTTCTTCGTCGGGCTGTTCATGCCCGTCTATGGCATGCTGCACAACCTGGGAGGCTGACCGCTGCTATCTAGACCTGGGGCGGCTCCTCAAAGCTGGCGATCACACCCAGAGCGTCCATCCGCAGCTGGTTCTTGCGGGCCTGCTCGTCGCTTCCCGAAAAGCGGCCGGAAGCCGCCGTTGTGTCGGCCATCTCCATCAAAAACCTGGCGTTCTCGTCGCCAGTGTTTTTCAACGCCCTGGCTCCGTCGTCGAGAAGATGCCCCTGGATATACGGTGCTTCCTTACCCACGACGCCGGGCAACTGGTCTACCGTGCCCATAAGCACCGCCGCCAGGGCCCCGGGTAGCGACTGGACCGGACCCTCCGCCAGACGCTGCAGCGTTTGTCGGAAGGCTGCGGCGCGAATACCCGGGTTGCTGATCTGCGGGCTGGCACACCGCCAGTTGCCCTCGGTAAAGGCCACGCTCTGCTTCACACCATTGATCAATGCGCGCTCAGGCGAAGTACCGTGCCGAGGAACCAGCTCATCCAGAGCTGCGCTGTAAGCCTCGGCGGCCTCCTTGGGGGAACCGCTGGCGGTGGAACGCGCAAGCAGTTTCTCGGTAAGCTGGGCACGTTGATGCAGGGGAAGGTTACTGTTGATCATCCGGATCCTCCGGCGGAAAGATTTCTCCAGGACTCGGTTGGGAACCTCTGGGTCATGCTTTTTTCAGGGTCGTCCGTCAGCATAGAACGATGAAGCTTCAAACCCACCACCCCAACACAGCGCCACGCAAGCTGCCGACCCTCAAGAAACCCGACCCGCCGCCCCCCCAGGAGCCCCAGGAGCCCCAGAACAAACTCGACTTCGCCTTTAAAACGGCTTTCTATGGCGGAATTGCCCACACCGTGGGCAGCCTGTACCCCACCATCTACCTGCACGAGCTGGGCCACAAGGTGGCAGCCCATACGTTGTTCGACGGCGTGCAGTCGACCATCACTGTCAAACCCCTTCAGGGCGGCAGCCTGAGGTGGAGACCCCAGGGGCTGTCGGAATTGGGGCAGCGACTCGGCTACGAGGGCAGCCGGGCGGCCGTGGCCGCTGCCGGCCCCATGGTCGATGTGGTCACCTCGATGGCCGCCTTCGGGGCGGGCTACAAGATGCGCCACCGCCATCCCGTAGTGGCTCAAACGATGATGGGCTACGCCGCTGCCAATATGGCCAACTTAACCCTGTATGCGGGCAGCGGCATCGGCAAAACGTTGGCCTCCAGCCCCGGGCACGATTTTCTCAACCTTCAGGCCTTTGCCGGCATTCCTTGCTGGGTGAGCACAGCCGTTCTGGCCAGCCTGCTGCCGGCGCAATATTTGGTGATGCGGGCCCTGGACCAGAACATCGAGGGCGGCTGAGGCGAGTGCCCACTCAGGCCGCTTCGGACAAAGCCCTCGATTTTCTACAACATCTGGCCGTTCGCTCCGACGAACCCATGCGCATCGCCAACGTAGTGGCGCTGCGCAGCGTGGGGCTTAAGCCCGACGTGGGTCGACTGTTGAGCCAGCTGAGCACCCGCGAAATGGGAGCCGCCACCAGCAGCATTCGTTATCGCTGGGAAGTCAGCCATCGCCGCGTCGATCCCCCCGATTATGCGGGCTCGGTAGCCAGTTGGAAGGCCTGGCGCCCGCGCGAGCAGCCGGTTTTGGAACAAGACCCCATCGCTTTTGAGGAGCGACTGACGGTTCCCATCCTGGTGGCCGAGGCCAGCCACCTGCTCGAGGAACTTTCCCAGGCCCCCGTGTCGGGAGCTGGAGTCAGCCTGGTGGTAGGCGAAAGCACCCCCGCCATGGCGACGCGTATGTTGAGCGAGGCCGACCCTGTATTCCGGCGCGACCTGGCCTCTCATCTACAAATGATGAATTCCTGGGGTGACACCTTCGCTCTGTTTTGCCTCTCCCAAAGGCCTCGGGCGGTGGCCCGCCATCGTCCGCTGGCTCTGGCCATGGCCGCCAGCTATGCTCCGGGAGCCCAGTCGGGCATCGTGCGCGGCTCGCGCTTCCCCTTTCACGAGGTGCCCCTGGTTTCGGCCACGGCCCAACTGGCCGCCGGTTTGCTGGCGCTGGGCAGCGAATTTGAGCTCTTGGGGCGCATGATTACTTCGCTGCGTCGTGCTCGTAAGCCGTCTGGAGGCTTTGCCGATGCCCAGGAACCCGAAGATGTCCTGACCACTCTGGTGGCGGCCCAACTACTGGCGGGACTCGATCCCCAGTTCGACCCCGGACCCACCCTGGAGTATTTTTTGCGCTGCCAGCACGAGCGTGGCTTCTGGCGGGCCTTAGGGCCCGAAGTGCCCTGGCTATCGGCTCTGGTATTACGCTGGATCTGGTCGGCTCAAAAGCCTTTTCCCGAACGCTTTCGCTGGCCGAGCAGCAACGAGGCCAACACCGATCGCAAGACCAACATTCCGGGCTTTACCTATTTCCTGGAACTGTGCGAGCTGATGAAAAGCTGCAGTTGCCTGGCCGGAGCCCGGCTGCCCTTTGCCTTCATTGACCTGGTCGGCTTTCGCGCCTTCAACAACCAGTGCGGCCAGGACGCCGGAGACCAGGCCCTGGAAGAGATCGCGGCCGCCCTGGCCCAACTCCCCGGGCTGTGTGTGGTGCGCGACGGCGGCGACGAATTTCTGCTGATCGGTGCTCCCCTGCGCGAGCCGCTGATGCCGGTGCTGCAACAGCTCAAGGCCGACTGGCCGGCCCGTTTTCACGCCCGCTTCGGACCCGATGTGCCGCTGGTGAGAATGCGAGCCCTGATCGGCCATGTGGCCGGGGCCCGCCTGCGCGACGCTCGCGAAACCCTGGGGCGACGCATCGGTGAATTGAAAAACGTCAAGGAAGACGGTGGCGCCGTCATGCGCGACATCGGCCCCATCGCCTGAGGCTTACATCCGCGCGGCGCGAGCCGTGATCTGCAGCGACTGGTGGTTGCCCCGCACCTTGAGGACCAGGGTTACATTGGGGTCTACCACGTCGACCGTAAAGCTGTCCAGGTCGCGAACCACCACCCGATAGCCCCAGGGGTGATCCGGATCCAGTCGGCGCAATTCGTGATTGGTGTGGTCCACCCAGTAAGCGACCTCTTTGCCCACCGGCCCGGGACCGCTGAACAGGGCCACCCCCGTGGTTTCATCGGCGCGAAAAAACCGCATTCGATTGGTGACGTCGGGAGTGAAGGGGCCGGTGCCGGTAGGAGGCTCGACCCACAGCACACAGGTAGAGATTTCGCGCAGCATGCGCGAGAGCGCCAGAGTGGCCTCGCGGTAGTGGGCGGTGCCATCAATGCTTTTCTTGTGGACGCGATAGCCCATGACCAGCGCCTTGCCAACCATGGCCAGCACCAGGCCCAGTACGCCGCCCACCACCAGAACCTCCACCAGAGTTACGGCCCGCCTCACAGGTCGACGTCCCGGGCGGTCATAATCAGGGTTGTGGGACTGAAGCCATACCAGGAACCGGTATGGCTGGGACTGGCCAGTTCTCGACGGGCCAGCACATTGCCCGAGGCGCTGCGCACCAGACCCAGCGAGTGTACGGTTTGCCCCGAGTCGCTTTCGAGCCACACCTCGAAGGCATCCAGACCGGTAGAGTCGAGGTCGTACATGCGGTGGGTGCCGTCGACCAGGACGCCCACAGAACCGCCTTCTATCATTTGAGCCCGCACATAGAATAGACCGGCCTGAGCATTGGCCAGGGCCTGCTGGGTACGACGAAGCTGCAAAGAGGCGCGAGAATCGCGCTCGAGGTAAGACAGCACGGCCAGCGACAGGACGAAGAGGAACATCGTCACCATCAAGGCCGTCATCAAGGCAGCACCACGGCGATCCCCCATCGGTAGAAGGTTCCGTTCTGTTCCAGGTTCTCCTGGCACAGCGACGAATTCCCCCAAGATGGCGAGAATCTGGTTCGCCCTGGCTCTGTGGCTGATGGGGTGTGGCGGCTCTGCCCCCGGGCCCTCGGCCACGCCTGCGCGCAGCCAGGAACCCGGCTCCGTCTCCTCGGCCACTCCCCCGCCCACTTCTCCCGGTGGCACAGCCGCGGCAACGGGCTCGGCGCCCGGTTCCGCAGGCTCGGCCCCGCCGGTTTCCGACAAACCGCCGCCGCGCAAGCGCTGGGAGACGCCCCAGCAGCCCATTCGCAAGGGCCTGGCCCGCATGCCCGGCTATCAAACCTCGCTGCGAGTGGTCAATACGCGTCGGGGCCATACCGCCACCGTGCCTTCGGGTTTCAAGCTCTATCGCTCGCTGTGCGCCACCTGTCACATGGAAGACCTGAGCGGTCAGAACCGCGACCCCAAGCATCGCAGCCTGCCGCTGCGCGACCTGCGCCAGCCTGGGTTCTACAAATATGGTGCCACTGATCAGGCCCTGTTTCGCACCATTCGCTTTGGAATTCCACGCACGGCCATGGGCAGCTACGAAAAGAGCCTTTCGGAGCAACAGACCTGGGATCTGATCAACTTCGTCAAATCGCGCTGGACCAGCCCACCGTGAAAAGTTGACCATTGTCGACCAGGAATCCCTTTGCTATCCTTTTGGGGTGACTTTGAAGCGGGGGCGTCGCGCCTTATCTTTTCTCGAAATGGTCTTTGCCATCGCCGTGCTGACGCTGGGTGCTGGGGGCGTCATGTCTACCCTGGTTGCCGGCGCCTCCTGGCCCCGCAAGATCCACCAGGCCACTCAACGCGACCTTATCGCTCGCTCGGTGCTGACGCAGGTCCTGCAAAACACTCCCACCGCGGGACCTTACCCCCTGCCCAACAACCCTGGATACACGGCCATGGTGGCGGTGCACTCGCCGGCCGCCTTCGATAGCGGGTCTTCCATCGTGGAAGTCACGGTGACCGGGCCGGCTCCGGAAACCACCGCCAGCGTGCTCAAAGGGGCCTTCACCCCCTCGCCCGGGGCCCTGCTGCTCGACGAGTACGATTGCCAAACCTGTCACCTGGGCGGTCTGGCCCCGCCGCTGGGCATGGCTCAACTCACGGCCAGTCGCGACGCTCAGAACGCGCTCTATGGCACCAGCATAAGTGTAGGCGAATACATCGAGCAGTCGATTCGCGAACCCGAACGCTATGTGGTTGCCACCTACAACCCCGATATGTCGGCCCAGCCCAACATCCTGCATATGCCCCAACAAGACCTCGACGCCATCCGCACCTACATCATGACCTTGCCCTAGCCTGAAAACTCGCCGGGTCGGGTCCCTCTGGGTACGCGTGGAAAGAAACC